>JBFXAM010000026.1:0-47055 GCA_050184295.1 Phycisphaerae bacterium
GCGCCCGCGGCGCCTGCGCGGAAACGCAGCGCGAGTCGCACGCCGCCGCGATCGGTGAACTTGATCGCGTTGCCGACCAGGTTGATGAGAATCTGGCGCAGGCGGAGCGGGTCTGTTCGGATGCGGCGCGGCAAGGGTCCCTCGAACGCAAGCTCGAGGTTCAGCCGTTTGGCGGCGGCGCGCTCGCGGAGGTCGGCGGCGATGTTCTCGACGAGGGCGCGCGGGTCGCACTCCAAATCGGTCACCTCGAAGCGGCCGGCCTCGATCTTGGACAGATCGAGAATGTCGTTTACGACCGAGAGCAGGTGCTCGCCGTTGCGGAGAATGGTCTGCAACGCCTCGCGCGCATCGTCGGGGTCGGTGGCGCCGTCGCCTCGGGCGGGCGGGTTGCCGCGGAATCGTTCGGACTCGAGCAAGAGCTCGGTGTAGCCAAGGATCGCGGTCATCGGCGTGCGGATTTCGTGGCTCACATTGGCCAGGAACTGGCTCTTGGCGCGGTCGGCGCCCTCGGCGGCGCGGCGGGCGTCGCGCAGCTCCTCCTCGACGCGTTTGCGCTCCGTGATGTCGATGATCACGCCGTCGAGATGCATGACGCGCCCGTCCCCGTCGAAGGCGGCCCTTCCGCGATCGTGAACCCAGCGGAGCTCCCCCGTCGCGGTCAGCAGGCGGTATTCGAGGGCGTACGGAGCGCGACGCGCCAGCGCGTCGCGGATGACGAACTCGACGTACGCAACGTCTTCGGGGTGAATCAGGCTCGCGAACGTGCGGACGGCTTCGTCGAGCAGATCGCGGGTGGCGTATCCGCTCAGCTCGGCAAACGCCTCGCTGAGGTGGATCATCGTGCGCGTCTGATCGAAGCGGCAGCGGTAGACCGCGCCCGGAATGCTCTCGACGAGCGAGCGGAACTTGGACTCGCTGGCCCGCAGGGCGCGGTAGGCGGCGACGCGCTCCGTGATGTTGCTTTGGATGGCCATGAAGCCGGTCACCTGCCCAGCGCCGTCGCGAATCGGCTGGCACTCGATCGAGACCGTGTACTCGCGGCCGTGGCGATCGTAGTTGACCAGCTCGGCATTGAATCCAAGCCCCCGCGCGAGGCGGCCGCGGATGAGCGCGACCACCGCGGGGTCGGTGTTCGGGCCCTGCAAGAGGGCGCCGGGTCGGCGCCCGCGCACGTCCGCGAGCGCGAAACCGGTCATGCGCGTGAAGCCTTCGTTGACCCACTCGATTCGCGCGGCGGCGTCGGTGATGATGATCGCGTTCTCGGTGCGCGACGCGACCAGCGCGAGCTTGCGCACTTCCTTCTCGCGGGCGTCGGCGTCCGCGAGCATGTCGTTGAAGCTTCGCGTGAGCTGACCCAATTCCGTGCTGCCGTGCAACGGGACATACGCGCTCGCGTCGCCGGCGCGGCGCCGTGCGATGGTGCGGTTGATCTGCGTGATCGGCGCCAGCACCGCGAACTGAAGCATGACGAACAGCAGGGTCGTCGTGCCGACGAATACGGTGAGAAGCACCAGGGCGCCGCGGAGCACCGCGGCCCGGGCTTCGGCGATCGGCCGCGCGAGATCGAGCAGGAAGTAGATCAGGCCGTCGTGCGGCGGCGCGGTCGCGGCGGTCGGCAATGCGACCTTGCGGACGTATTCGAGCTCCGCGCCGCTCGCGCGGCGCTCGCTGAATTCGTGCCGCACGTCCTGCAGGCGTGCGAGGGCGCTCGGATCCGCGGTGCGGAGCCACTCACAGCGGGCGGGGTCGGAGCACGCGAGGATCGCCGGCGGGTCGCGGCGAATGACAGCGACGCACGCGACGTGCTCGACCGCGCCGATCTGCGCGACGACAGCGCTGAGCGTGTCATCGGACTCGTCCAGTCGCCGCGTGTCGATCACGGCGGCGATGGTGGATGCCAGAATCCGGACGCGCGAGTGGTAGCGCGCATAAAGACCGTCGAGCGTCGACGAATACACGGAGTAGGTGTGGAGCGCGATCCCGACCAGTCCGATCAGCACGACCGGCAGCAGCAGCACCAGACGGATGGAGCGGCGCGACGCGGCGATGGGGTGGGCCGGCGTGACGGACGGCGGTCGATCCTGCGCCTCCGAGACCGGCATGCCCAGCGCTCCGCGCGTGTCGTTGCACCTCATCCGCCGCCGTCGCAGCGACGGTCGTCCACATCTATCGGTGAATCGGGCGAACGCGGGCGACGCTTGGCCAACGCCCGGCCGCGGGCGCGGCGGGGCCGAGAAAAGTCGCGTCGGTCGCGGAGTGGCGCACCGCGGCGGGGAGCCGCGGGTTCGGTCGGATCGTTCGAAATCCGGCGGGCGCGGCGTGTCGAAGTTGCCGGGCGCGGCGCGTCCGGCGGACGCGTCCGCGGGCATCACCGGGCGTTCACGAGGCGACGATGTCGCGTTCCGCGGTCAGGCGCAGGAAAACGTCTTCGAGGCGTCCCTCGTGGGCGGCGGTCTGACGAAGTTCGGACATCGTGCCGAGCGCGACGAGCCGGCCTTCGTGCAGAATGCCGATTCGGTCGGCCAGGTCTTCCGCAATCTCCAGCGTGTGCGTGCTCATGAACACCGTTCCCCCGCGCGCCGCCACTTCGCGGAAGATCGTCTTGATCACCCGGATCGTGCGCGGATCCAGGCCGACCATCGGTTCGTCGACGATCAGCACCGCCGGCTCGTGGATCAATGCCGACGCCAGCGCGACCTTCTGCTTCATCCCGTGGCTGTAGTGTTCGGTCAACTGATCCAGGAAGTCCTCCATGTCCAGCCGCTGCGCCAGCCCGGCGAGGCGCTCTGCCGCCAGGCGTTTCGGCACGCCGTAGATTTCGCGCGTAAACGCGATGAACTCGCGGCCGGTGAGTTTGTCATAGAGAAAGGGCGTATCGGGCACGTACGCGAGCCGTTGCTTGGCGGCCCGGTCCTGGTGGCTCATCGCGTAGTCGCCGATCCAGACCGCGCCGCGGTCCGGGTGGAGCAGCCCGGTCGTCATCTTCATGGTCGTCGTCTTGCCAGCGCCGTTGGGGCCGAGGAACGCGAAGACCTCGCCGGGGTAGAGAGTCAGCGACAGATCGCGGACGGCCCGCTTGGCTCCGAACGACTTCGACACGCGGTCGAGTCGCACGGTCCCCGCACCCGCGTCAACGCCGTTATTGATTTCGGTCATCGTTCGCATCTTATCGCCGCCCAACGTGCCGCAGCGCCGGGCTCGCCCGAGACGCCGCGCCGATTCGGCCCGGGCGCAACGTCGTGCGGGTTGTCGCCGAGCGTGGCGCGCGACCCGGCCGTCAATCTTCGCTCAAGTCGAGGCCGCGCACGGTGCGGAGCCCGGCTTCGTCGAACGGCTCGTCGCGGAGCGTGAGCTTTCCGATCAGCGGCACGTCGACCTCCTGACGCACGATGCGCCCGTCGGTGGTCGCCCAGGCGGTGGCGCGCTGCGACTCGATGCGGAAGACGTCGAGCGTCTCGCCGCGGTGGTCGAGCGATTCCTGGGCGGTGACGCGCACGAGCATCGCGTCTTCGGTGAGATCGCGGCCGGCCCAGCCCGGCACTAGCTGGGCGAGCGGGTCGAAGAGTTTCAGCCGCCATGTGCGGCCGACATAGAGCCCCGGCAGGTGATCGAACGGGCGGATCACGTCGCCGAGGGCGCGGGTTGCCTGGGCATTGAGCAGCACGCTGCCGCGGTGATCGCCGACCGACCACTGGATGGCGAAGTCTCCCGGCGGGACGAACTCGCCGGACAGCGTGACCGGAACGGGCAGACCATGCACGATCAGCTTCAGGTCGTCCACCACGGCCCGCTCCTGGTAGCGGAGCTGGATCTGGACGCGGATCATCGGCGTGCGCACGCCGTTGGGAAGGCTCATCGGTTCGAGCAGGTGCCAGCTCTCGACGGTGAGGATGTTGCCGAGAATGTGGCTGACGGTCCAGCTTTGGCCGACGCGTCGGTCGCCGGCGTCGTAGATGCCGAGCTGCACACAGCGTTTTTCGCCGCGGGAGAGCAGGTAGTAATCGTTTTCGGGGGGATCGCCGGCAAGCCACGCGGGTACGAAATCGCGGAAGATCAGCGCGGCGTTCGCGAGGAGCATGAGCGCGAGCGTGAGGATGCCGATCCAGCGGTTGAGCATCGACCGTTCCGGGGCCTTTCGGCGGCAGCGAAGCCGCAACGATTCTAGAAACGGCGGGGCGCTGGGGCAATGCACTCGGCGAGGGCGTGGCAGAAACCGACATCCGCGGGGCGCGATTGAACCGTGACGAAAGCTGTGGGCGTAACGCGGGGATTGTCGAAGGCGACGAATCCGTTCTTTTCCAGTACGATTTGGCGTTGTCACCGCGCCGACTTGCGCGGACAATCCCGCGGCGGTCGGCGTTCGTGGGCCGGTTGCGATCGTCGCGCGATGTCCGCCGGGTCGTGCAGCGGCGTGGCATGGCGTTCTGTTTTTCAAAAAAGTGTGAAAGGTTTCCGAATCGCTCTTGACCCTGTGCGGGCGATCCCTACCTTGGGCGACTCGTTTTTGTCCCGCACGCAGGAGGCCGAGCATCAATCCCTTTGTCTTTCCGCGTTGGACGAACACGATCAAGTACGCCGCCGGCGCGGGACTGGTCGTGTTGCCGATCTTCGCCGTCACGATCGTGACGTACGGGTTCTCGCCGGCCGCCACGGACGTCGGGTACATGCCGACGCAGCCGGTGCCCTACAGCCACGCGGTGCATGCCGGCAAGCTCGGGATGGACTGTCGCTACTGCCACACGACGGTAGAGACGGCGGCGCACGCCGCCGTGCCGCCGACGCAGACGTGCATGGGCTGTCACACGGCACTCCGCGCCGACAGCCCCAGGCTGGAGGCGGTGCGGCAGAGCTTCGCCACCGGCTTGCCCGTGAACTGGGTCCGCGTGCATGATCTCGCCGACTTTGTCTACTTCAACCACAGCGCCCATGTGAGCCGCGGCGTCGGCTGCGTGTCCTGCCACGGCCGCGTCGATCGCATGGAAGTGGTCTATCAAAAGCAGCCGCTCAGCATGGCGTGGTGCCTCGAGTGCCACCGCAATCCCGAGCCGCACCTGCGGCCCGTCGAGTTCGTGACCAAGATGGACTTTGACGCGTCGGCGGACCTGGGCCTGACGCAGGCCGAGCTTGGCGCGAAGCTCCGCCGTGAATTGAACATCAATCCCTCCGTGGACTGCTCGACATGCCATCGTTGACCCCCGGCGGCGGCAAGACCTATTGGCGCAGCCTCGAAGAGCTGGCGGACACGCCGCGCTTCCGCGAACTCGTGGAGCGCGAGTTTCCGAGCCTGGCGCCGGACCTGCTCAGCGCGCCATCGCGGCGACAGTTCTTGAAACTGATGGGCGCGTCGCTCGCGCTCGGTGGGCTCGTCGGGTGCCGCTGGCCGCGCGAGAACATCGTGCCCGCGGCGCGCCAGCCCGGCAACCGTACGCCCGGCGTGCCGGTGAGCTACGCGACCGCGTACGAACGCGCCGGCGTCGCGCTGGGCCTGCTCGTGACCAGCTACGACGGTCGGCCGATCAAGATCGAAGGCAACCCGCTGCACGATTTCAGCCGCGGCGCGACCGACGCGCACACGCAGGCGACGATCCTCGATCTGTACGACCCCGACCGCGCGCAACAGGCGGCGCGGCGCGAAGGCGGACGGTTCGAGCCGGTCGAGAAGCCTGCGTTTGTCAAGGCAATCAACGAGCACTTCGCGACCCTGAAGTCGAGCCAGGGCGCCGGATTCTGCGTGCTGTGCGAGGCGTCGAATTCGCCCGCGCTCGCGGACATGCGCCGCCGCCTGTCCGAGGCATTCCCGCAGTCGCGCTGGTACGAGTTCGAGTCGATTTCGCACGACGAGGAGGCCGCAGGCACCCGGCTCGTCTTTGGAAAGCCGTATCGTGTGCATCTCGCGCTGGACCACGCGAAGACGATCGTGTGTCTCGACGCCGACGTGTTGCAGAGCCATCCCGCCGCGGTCCGGAATGCACGCGATTGGGCGAAGGGCCGCCGCGCCGACGACGGCACGATGAACCGGCTTTACGCCGTGGAGAGCACGTTTTCGGTGACTGGCAGCAACGCGGATCAGCGCTACGCCGTCCCGAGCGCGCAGGTCGGCGCGGTGCTGGGGCGTCTGGTCGCGGCGCTGGCCGCGGGCGGCGCGACGCTGCCCGGCGACGCCGCGGGACAGGTCGCGGCGCTTGGCGCGCTGGGCGATGCGAACGCGTTCGAATTCGTCGGCGACATCGCCAGGGATTTGCTCGCGAATCGCGGCGCAGCGGTGATCGCGGTGGGTCCGCGTCAGCCGGCGGAAGTGCACGCGCTCGCGGCGCTCGCGAACGAAGCGCTCGGTGCGGTCGGCAAGACCGTCAGCTACACGGAACTCCCGGAGCGACAAAGCCACATCGCCGCGCTCGCCGAACTGGTCGGACGCATGAACGACCGGCAGGTCGACACGCTCCTGATTCTGGGCGGCAACCCGGTGTACGACGCGCCCGGCGATCTCGACTTCGCCGCGGCGCTGGCGAACGTGAAGACGAGCATCCGGCTTGCCCCGGCGGCTGACGAGACCGCAGCGCTGTGCACGTGGTTCGCGCCGCGGTCGCATTATCTCGAAACGTGGGGGGACGCGCGGGCGTACGACGGCACCATCAGTCTCGTGCAGCCGCTGATCGAGCCGTTTTGGGAGAGCTACTCGCCGATCGAGATGCTCGCGATGGTGCTCGGCGAAAAGCTGAGTGGTTACGAGCTGGTGCGTCGGACACACGCGCAGCTCGTGGAGGGCGACGGGGCGGCCTGGGAGCAGGCCCTGCACGATGGCGTCATCGCCGAGACCGCCTGGCCGCGCGTGCAGCCGGCGCCGAAGAGCGACTGGTTGTCGGGCGCGACCGCCAAGTGGCAGACGAAGCCGGCGGCCGGCGTCGAGATCGTCTTCGCGCCCGATCACAAACTGCACGACGGCCGCTATGCGAATAACGGCTGGCTCCAGGAGTTGCCCGACGCGCTCACCAAGGTGGTCTGGGACAACACCGCCTGGCTCTCACCCAGGACCGCCGACCGGCTCGGGCTGAAGCGTTACGGCGACATGCTCAAGATCGAGCTCGCGGGTCGCGCGGTGAAGCTGCCGTGCTACATCCTTCCCGGTCACGGCGACGAGTCGATCACGCTGCTGCTGGGCTACGGTCGGACGGCGGCGGGGCGCGTGGCGGAGGGCGCGGGTTTCGCGGTGGGCAAGCTGCGCACGCGGGCGGCGATGGGATTCGCCGGCGGGGCGACGGTCACCAATGCGAACGAGCACTATCGCATTGCCGTGACGCAGGACCACCACGTCATGACGACGGCGGTGGGGGAGCACGAGAAGCAGCGCCGGATGTTCGAGGTGTTCCGCGACGGAACGCTCGCGCAATACGCGGCCGATCCGAAGTTCGGCAAGCACGCTGTGCACTCGCTGCCGCTGATCTCGTTGTGGCAGGACCCGGTGAAATACGACGGGTTCAAGTGGGGCATGACAATCGACCTGACGGCGTGCACGGGTTGCACGGCGTGCGTGGTCGCGTGCCAGTCGGAGAACAACATCCCGGTGGTGGGCAAGCGCGAGGTCGAGCGCGGCCGGGAGATGCACTGGATTCGCATCGACCGCTATTTCAAGGGCGATCCGGCCGATCCGCACGTGGAGATCTGCCATCAGCCGGTGAACTGTCAGCACTGCGAGAACGCGCCGTGCGAGACGGTTTGCCCGGTGGCGGCGACGGTCCACGACCACGAAGGCCTGAACGTGATGGTGTATAACCGTTGCGTCGGGACGCGCTATTGTTCGAACAACTGCCCCTACAAAGTGCGGCGTTTCAATTGGTTCTACAACCACCACGGACCGTATCACCCGCGCTCGCAGGCGGCGGGCACGGTGTCGCCGGGCAATCCGAAGCAGCCCGGCTTCCTGCGGCAAAAGCAGCTCGAGGACGTCGAGACGCTGCGCTTCAATCCCGAGGTCACGGTGCGCAGCCGCGGCGTCATGGAGAAGTGCACGTACTGCGTGCAGCGGATCAACCACGCGAAGATCGAGCATCGCAACGCGGTGGTGGCGGGCAAGACGCAAAGCCCGTTTGTGCCGGACGGGACGATCACGCCGGCGTGCGCGCAGGTGTGTCCCACCGAGGCGATCGTGTTCGGCGACCTGAACGATCCGAACAGCCGCGTGCGAAAGCTCCAGGACCACGCGCGGTCCTACGTGCTGCTGGAGGAGTACAACAACCGTCCGCGGACCCTGTACCTCACGAAGCTGCGCAACCCGGCGGGGGCGACCGCGCCGGCGAAGCCAGCCGATCACGGCGAACACCACGGGTAGTCAACGTGGCAGGTGGATGACACGGAATGGCGTCGATCCCGTTTGAATACGACAACACGTTCGACGATCCGCGGCGCCGCGCGCCGCTCGTCATCGGTGAACAGAATCTGTCGACGATCACGCAGACGGTGTGCGGCGTCGCGGAGAGCAGCCGCCCCCCGACGGCGTGGTACGTCGGGATGGCCATCTCGATGCTGCTGCTCGCCGGCCTGGGCGCGATGATTGCGTACCTGATCTTCACCGGCGTCGGCGTGTGGGGTCTGAACAACCCGGTCGGGTGGGGCTTCGACATCACGAACTTCGTGTTCTGGGTCGGCATCGGCCACGCGGGCACGCTGATCTCGGCGATTCTGTTCCTGTTTCGCCAGAAATGGCGCACGGGCATCAACCGCTTTGCCGAGGCGATGACGATCTTCGCGGTCATGTGCGCGGGCCTGTTTCCGGGCATCCACATCGGGCGAGTCTGGCTCGCGTATTACCTGTTTCCGCTGCCGAACCAGATGAGCATGTGGCCGAACTTCCGCAGCCCGCTGCTGTGGGACGTGTTCGCGGTCGGCACCTACTTCACCGTGTCGCTGATGTTCTGGTATGTCGGAATGGTCCCCGACCTCGCCACGCTGCGCGACCGCGCCAAGAATCGTATCGCTCAGATCGCATATGGGATTTTCGCGCTCGGGTGGAACGGCTCCGCGCGGCACTGGCATCGCTATGAGCGCGCCTACCTGATCCTCGCGGCGCTCTCGACGCCGCTGGTCCTCAGCGTGCACTCGGTCGTGTCGTTCGATTTCGCCGTGTCGCTCGTCCCCGGCTGGCACACGACGATCTTTCCGCCGTACTTCGTCGCGGGGGCGATTTTCAGCGGCTTTGCGATGGTGGTGATGCTGGCGGTTCCGGCGCGGCAGCTGTTTGGTCTCAAGGAGATCATCACGCTGCGGCACCTGGACAACATGAACAAGATCATCCTCGCGACGGGCTCGATGGTGGGCTACGCCTACATCACCGAGTTCTTCATCGCGTGGTACTCGGGCAGCAACTACGAGCGTTTCGCCTTCATCAACCGCGCGACGGGGGCGTGGTGGTGGGCATACTGGATCATGTTCAGTTGCAACGTCTTCGTGCCGCAGATCTTCTGGTTCAAGAAGGCGCGCACGAGCCTCACGATCATGTTCATCGCCAGCATCCTCGTGAACGTCGGCATGTGGTTCGAGCGCTTCGTGATCATCGTCAGCTCGCTCAGCAACGACTACCTCCCGTCGGCGTGGGACACCTACTGGCCGACCTGGGTCGAGATCGTCACGATGCTCGGCAGCTTCGGGCTGTTCTTCTTCTTCTTCCTCCTGTTCTGCCGCTTCCTGCCCATGGTCGCGATGGCCGAGGTGAAGGCGATCCTGCCGCACCACAACCAGCACGGGGCGGACGCGGCGGCTCATCACGACCACGGTCACGGAACGGTGGAGGGCGCGCGATGAGCCCGGTCACAACGGTCGCGAGTCCCGCGCAGTCGCCGCACCACGCGGATTCCGCAACGCGTTTCGCAGGACTGCTCGCTGAATACACGACGTCCGACGCGCTGCTGGCCGCGGCGCGGCGCGTGCGCGAGAGCGGCTTTTCGCGCTGGGATTGCCACACGCCGTATCCGGTGCACGGCATCGATGGCGCGATGGGGATCGTGCGGACGCGGCTGCCGCTTTTCGTATTCGCGTGCGGGCTGACGGGCGCGGGGCTGGCGCTGCTGATGCAGTGGTGGATGAACGCGATCGACTATTCGTTCATCATCAGCGGCAAGCCGTTCTTCAGCCTCCCGGCGTTCATCCCGGTGATGTTCGAAGTCACCGTGCTGCTCTCGGCGTTCGGCACCGTGCTCGGCATGCTGATGCGCAACAACCTGCCGGAGTATTACTCGCCGCTGTTTCACAGCGCGCGGTTTCGGCGGGCGACGGACGACCGGTTCTTCCTGGCGATCGACTCGCGCGACGCGCGGTTCGACCGCAAGCTGACGCGCAAGCTGCTCGACGGCACGAATCCGGTCGCGGTCGAGGAGCTGGTGGAGCGCGGCACGCTGTCGCCCCCCGCATGGATTCCAAAGGCAACCATCTGCGCCGCGATCGCCCTGTTGATTCCGCTCGCGGTGGTCGCGTACATGCGCGTCGACAAGTCGACCCAGCCGCGGATTCACCCCATCCAGGACATGGACAACCAGCCGCGCTTCGCGGGCAAGCAGATGACCAGCGCGATGTTCGCCGACGGGCGCGCCACGCGGCCGGCGCCCGCGGGAACGATCGCGCGCGGCGACCTGGCGCGCGACACGCATTATTTCGAGGGCCGCGGCGGCGATCGCTGGATGACGACGTTTCCGATGTACCGCGACGAGCTGCGAGCGCTGGCGGGCACCGATGACGGCTCGCTCACGCGGGCGCTGGTGCTCCGCGGACAGAATCGATTCAACATCTACAGCTCGGCGAGTCACGGGTTCGACGGCGCCGGCAACGGCCGCGTGCAAGCGCTGTCGACCGAGAAGGAGCTCGGCTGGGTTCCGCCCAAGAGCCTGCACGACGAGGACGTCCGCGGGCGCCCGGTCGGGCACCTGTTCCACACGATCACGCACGGCATCCGCACGATGCCGCCGTACGGCGACCAGCTCTCGCCGCAGGATCGCTGGGCGATCGTGGCCTACGTGCGGTCGCTTCAGTTGTCGCAGCGCCTGGACGGCACGGCGCCGGCGGGTGCGAGCGCGGAGAAGAAGTAACGACTATGGCGCACGGACACACCATCGACATCGCAGGCGAGAACCGGCGGATCGACGACATCGGTCCCGCGGTCGCCAAGGGCGCGCTGGGGATCGGCATCGTGACGCTGGTCGTCGCGGTCGTCCTGACGATTGCGTTCAGCAATTGGACGCAGTTTCTCAAGAGCTATCTGGTCAGCTTCGCGTATTTCCTGAGCCTGGCGCTGGGGGCGCTCTTCTTCGTGCTGATCCAGCACGTCACCCGCGCGGGCTGGAGCGTGCTCGTGCGCCGGATCGCGGAGGTCGTGGCGAGCACGATGCCCGTGCTGCTGTTGCTGGCGCTGCCGATTCTGGCGGGCCTGTCGAAGCTGTATCCGTGGGCGATGGCGGACGCGCCGCACGAAGTGTCCGAGCTGGTGCACAAGAAAGCGCCCTACCTGACGCCGTGGTTCTTTTACCTGCGCGTCGCGGTCTACTTCGGGGTGTGGATCTGGCTGGCGAACTACTTCCTGAAGCTGTCGCTGAAGCAGGACGAGACCGGCGATCCGGACCTGACATCGCGAATGCAGTGGATGAGCGCGCCGGCGCTGTTCCTCTTCGCGTTCACCGTCACGTTTGCGGCGCTCGATTTTCTGAAGTCGCTGAACCCGATGTGGTTCAGCACGATCTTCGGCGTCTACTATTTCGCGGGGGCGGCGGTCGGGTTTTTCTCGCTGCTGGCGATCGCGATGTACTGGCTACAGAGCAACGGTCGGTTGGTGCGCGTGCTGACCACGGAGCACTATCACGACGTCGGCAAGCTGATGTTCGCGTTCGTGGTGTTCTGGACCTATATCGCGTTCTCCCAGTTCATGCTCATCTGGTACGCGAACATCCCCGAGGAGACGCACTGGTACCTGGTGCGCCAGACCGGCGACTGGACGCGGATCAGCATCGGGCTGCTCGTCGGCCACTTCGTGATCCCGTTCCTGTGCCTCATCTCGCGCTGGCCGAAACGCAGCGGCGGCCTGCTGGTGATCGGCGCCGTGTGGATTCTGCTGCTGCACTGGCTCGACATGTACTACCTGGTGATGCCGCCGATGTTCCCCAAGGACGTCGTCGGCAGCCCGTGGCACATTCTCGACGCGCTCTGCTTCGTGGGCGTCGGCGGCGTGTTCGTCGGCGCCGCGGTATCGCGCTTGGCGCGGCACTCGCTGATCCCCGAGCGCGACCCGCGGCTGGTCGAGTCGCTCGCGTTTGAGAACTACTAGGAGGGCGCCGCGATGTCCCACGCACCGCCTGTCGACCCGCACGCCGACCTGCCGGCGATCGACCGCAGCGATCCGCAGGCGGGCGGGATTGTATTCTACGGCGCTGCCGGCGGGCTGTTCGCGACGGCGCTGATCATCGCGCTGTGCGCGTTGTACTTCGGCGTGGAGCGCGAGGAGGTCGACGCGAAGATCTACCAGGCCAGGTGGGCCGACACGATCAAGCTCGAGTCGGAGCAGAAGGCGATCTTGTACGCGCCGGTGCGCTGGAGCGACGGCGGTCAGCCGGGCCAGGGCCCGCGAATCGAGCGCGCGATCGACCTGTTCGTCGCCGACGCGAACCGGACTGCGGTGCAGCGCGATCGGCCGGCGCGCGGCGCAGCGACGCCTGCCGCGGCGCACCCCTAAGGCGCCCGCGTCGCGGCGGTGTCGTCGCGTGCGCGATCGATGAAACCCCGCCGGCGTCGCTGCGTTGCGACGACGCGGAGACGATTGGAACCCAGGGAGCACGGACGCGATGCGAAGCAAAGCGGGACACGACGCGGGGCGACGCGCGACGGCGCATGCGGTGCGCCGGCGCCGGCTCCCGGCGGGTGTGCCGCTCGTCTCGGTCGGGTTGCTGGCGGCGCTCGCGGCGCCCGCGCCGGCACAGGTCCACGCGGACGAGGTTCCGGCGGAGCTGCGCGGCGTCGGTGTGACGCAGAAGCTCGATGCCCAGTTGCCGCTCGACACGCCGTTCTTCAGCGAGCACGGTCGGCCGGTGAAGCTGGGGGATTACTTTCGCGCGGGCCGCCCGGTGGCAATCACGCTGAACTACTTCCGCTGTGCGAGCCTGTGCAACTATCAGCTCAATGGGCTGGTCGACGCGCTCAAGCAGATGCCCGGCTTCGCGCCCGGCGAGAAGTTCGAGATCGTCACGGTAAGCTTCGATCCGCTGGAAAACGCGCAGTTGGCGAAGCTGAAGAAGGACGCGTACATCGCCGAACTCGGGCAACCGGGCGTGGAGCGCGGCTGGCACTTTCTGACCGGCTCGAAGGAGAGCATCCGCGCGCTGACCGGCGCGGTCGGTTTCGGCTACCGCTGGAATCAAGAGGAAGAGCTGTGGGCACATGATGCCGTCCTGGTCGTGTGCAAGCCCGACGGGCGAATCTCGCGGTATCTCGGCGGGCTGCATTACGAGCCGGACGTATTGCGGCTGTCGCTGGTCGAGGCGTCGGCGGGCAAGGTGGGGTCGTTCTGGGACGCGGTGTTTCTCACGTGCTTTCACTATGACGCAAAAGCCGGCCGCTACACGCCGGCGGTCATGAACATCATGCGGCTCGGCGGCGTCGCGACGCTGCTGCTGCTGGGCGGCGTGGTAGGCGGCTACTGGGTGCGCGAGCGGCGGCGCTCGCCCGCGTCGGCAGCGCTCTCGGGAAGCTAGCGCACGCCCGCGCCGCGGGCCGCGCCGGTGTGCGGAATCTGTCAGGAGTTTGTGGACGTGCTGGCAAGCGCAAGCGTGCGATTCGCAGGGTCGCTCTCCGGTCTGCTGGCGGACAGCAGCGGCGCGGCGTGGTGGTTTCCGACGCGCGCGTCGACCCACGCCGCCACGGTCGACTTCTGGTTCGACTTCATCCTCTACATCTCGTTGTTCTTCTTTGTGCTCATCGTCGGACTGATGTTCTATTTCATGGCCAAGTATCGGCGGCGTTCGGGCGTTCCCGCGGGCGGACCGACGCACAACACGCCGATGGAGCTCACCTGGACCATCATCCCGACGCTGCTGGTGATTCCGATGTTCTGGGGCGGGTTCAAGAGCTACGTGGACATGGCGACGCCGCCCGAGAACGCCTACGAGATCCAGGTCACCGGACAGCAGTGGGTCTGGAGCTTCGCGTATCCCAACGGCCACCAGGATTCCGACCTCTACGTGCCGGTGAACACCCCGGTCCGGCTGGTGCTCAACTCGGTCGACGTGATCCACAGCGTCTATATTCCGGCGTTCCGCGTAAAGATGGACGCCGTGCCGGGCCGCTTCACCAAGCTGTGGTTCAACGCCACGCGTCCGGGTGTCTTTCAGTTGTACTGCACCGAGTACTGCGGCACGAATCACTCGGACATGCTCGCAAAGGTGCACGTGCTGCCGGCGGGTGAGTTCGAGGAGTGGCTCAAGAAAGCCGATCCGTTCCGACCGTCGAACATGACCGACGAGCAGTTTGAGCAATACAAGGCGGATCCCGAGAAGTTCATCCGGGAACACCCCGACACCAAGAATCTGCTTCCGCCGCTCGACATGGGCAAGCGGCTTTACCAGAAAAAGGGCTGCAACCAGTGCCATTCGGTCGAGGGCAAGGTCGTGATCGGGCCGGCGTGGAACGGCATCTGGGGCGCGCAGCACGAGATGAGCGACGGGTCCACGGTGACCGTCGATGAGAATTACGTGCGCGAGTCGGTGCTCAACCCGCTCGCCCGAATCGTGAAGGGATTCCCCGGCTCGATGCCGACGTACCAGGGCCGAATCAACGATCGCGAGATATACGCGATCATCCAGTACATCAAGTCGCTCAACGCCGAGAAGAAGTAGCGGCACGAGCGAAGGAACGCGGCGGGCGCAATCGCGACGGGCCTCCGCCGGACAACCGCTTTCCGGTTGTCGTGAATCCGCCGCGAGCGGCCTGTGCCGCAGAGGGATGGTCCGATGTCTTCAGTCAATCCGCCGCTCGGGGCCGGCTACGGTGTGGCGGTTTCGCCGCCCCGGGCCGCGTCGTATCTCACCGATGGCAGCGGTCTGGCGTCCTGGTTTCTGACGCTCGATCACAAGCGCATCAGCATCCTGTACATCATCGGCATCGCGATCATGTTCCTGCTCGGCGGGCTGTTCGCGGTGCTGCTGCGAACGGAGCTGCTGACGCCGGGGCCGACCTACGCGACGCCCGACTGGTACAACAAGTTCTTTACGCTGCACGGCGCGATCATGGTGTTCACCGTGATCATCCCGGGGATTCCCGCGGCGCTGGGCAACCTCGTGCTGCCGCTGATGATCGGCGCCAAGGACGTCGCGTTTCCGCGGCTGAACCTGGCGAGCTGGTACATGTGGCTGGGCGGGTCGCTGCTGCTGCTCAGTTCGCTGATCTTCGGCGGCGTGGACACGGGCTGGACGTTTTACACGCCCTATAGCACGCGGGCCCAGGGCGGCGCCATGCCCGGCGTCGTGCCGACGCTCGTCGGTGTGTTCGTGCTCGGATTCAGCTCGATCTTCACCGGGCTGAACTTCATTGTGACGATCCACAAGCTGCGACATCCAGGCATGGGCTGGTTCGACATGCCGCTGTTCCTGTGGTCGATCTACGCGACCGCGCTGATCCAGGTGCTCGCGACGCCGGTCATCGGCATCACGGTTGTGCTCGCCGCGGTGGAGCGGCTGCTGGGGATCGGCATCTTCGACCCGTCGTTGGGCGGCGACCCGGTGCTGTATCAGCACTTCTTCTGGTTCTACTCGCACCCGGCGGTCTACATCATGATCCTGCCGGCAATGGGCGCGATGAGCGAGCTCATCGCCGTCCACAGCCACAAGCACATCTTCGGCTACAGCTTCATCGGCTTTTCGAGCATTGCGATCGCGGTGTTCGGCTTCTTCGTCTGGGGCCACCACATGTTCACGAGCGGCCAGAGCGGCCTGATGAACATGGTGTTCAGCGCGCTGACGTTCAGCGTGGCGATTCCGTCGGCGGTGAAGATGTTCAACTGGCTCGCCACGCTCTACAAAGGCTCGATCTCGCTCAACGCGCCCATGCTCTACGCGCTGTCGTTCATGTGGATTTTCGGCATCGGCGGCCTCACGGGCCTGTTTCTCGGCACGCTCTCCGTCGACGTGCACCTGCACGACACGTACTTTGTCGTCGCCCACTTCCACTACGTCATGGCCGGCACGATCTTCGTGCTCTTTGGCGCCGTGCACCACTGGTGGCCCAAGATGACCGGCAAGCTCTATAACGAAAACCTCGGGCGGCTGTCGTGCCTGCTGCTGTTCGTCGGGTTCAACGTCACCTTTTTCACCCAGTTCCTGATGGGCGCCCACGGCATGCCGCGGCGCTATTACAACTACCTCCCCGAGTTCCAGGTCTATCACGTCGTGTCGTCGATGGGCTCCTACATCATGACCGCCGGCGTGCTGACCCTGCTGTGGTGCCTGCTCGGGTCGCTCTTCCGCGGACAGAACTCGCCCGCGAATCCCTGGGGCGGCGCGTCGATGGAGTGGCAGACCACGTCGCCGCCGCCGACCGAGAACTTCCTCACGCCGCCGCATGCGACCGATCCGTATGACTACGCGGGCTGGGAGTACGACGAGCGCGAGCGCGGCTATGTCTGGCGCGGCCGTGCCGAGGGTGCGGCGTCCGCGCACTAGCACCCGGGCGCAGCCGATGGTGCGGAGCGCTTCGCGAGCGCGTCGCACAGGGGCTGGGTACGCACGACGACACGGGCGCGACGATTCCCGCGCCGCGACGAAGGACCAAAGACGATGGCGGACGTAGCACACGGCGGCACGCACGACGCACACGGCGACGGACACGGCCATTCGCCGTTCCTGGCGCATCACTTTGATTCGCTGGGGCAGCAGTTCAGCGCCGGCAAGCTGGGCATGTGGCTGTTCCTGTCCACGGAAATCCTGCTGTTCGGCGGGCTGTTCTGCGCCTACGCGGTGTATCGCGCGAATCACCCCGAGGTGTTCATGGCGGCGCATCACCATCTCGACAAGGTGATGGGCGGCATCAACACGATCGTTCTGATCCTGAGCAGCTTTACGATGGCGTGGGCAGTCACGTGCTCGCAGCGTGGCAACAACTTCGGCCTCAAGCTCGGCCTGTTCCTGACGCTGCTCGGCGGCTGCGGATTCATGGGCATCAAGTACATCGAGTACAAGGCCAAGATCGAGCACGGGCTGCTGTGGGGCAAGTACTACCACCCCAGTGAGCACGCGCCCGACCACGGCGCCGCCGACGGAGACGCGCACGGCGCCGCCACAGCGCCTGCGACCGCGCCGCCCGCGAACTCCCACGCGACGACCGCGAGCGATTCGCACGCGCCCGGCGCGACCCCGGCGGCGCCCACGGCGGCGTCCGCCGGCGCGCCGGCTGCGACCCCGGGCACCGCGCCCGGTAGGAACGCAACGTCCGCGGATCCGACGCTGCTGCCGATCGAGCCGTCGGCGGTGGCGCTGGCGCCGGTGGGACCGCGCGGCGTGAGCAAGGCGACCGCGGCGCACGACGAAGTGCACAACCAGCACCTGTTTTTCAGTATTTACTTCGCGATGACGGGGCTGCACGGCTTGCACGTGCTGGCGGGCATGGGCGTGATCGGGTTCCTTCTGTGGAAATCGTTCCAGGGCGCGTACGGGCCGGAGTATTTCACGCCGGTCGATCTGGGCGGCCTCTACTGGCACCTGGTCGACCTGATCTGGATATTCCTGTTCCCGCTGTTGTATCTGATTCACTAGGCGCCGCCCGCTTGGCGGCGCGATGCGGAAAGAGGCGCGAGGTTCTATGAGCAGCAATCACGGTTCGACGGCGGCGCAGGACGCCGGGCACCACGGCGTCGGCCACATTGTTCCGACGGGGCTATTGCTCGCGATCGCGTGCGTGCTGCTCGTGCTCACGGTCGTCACGGTCGCGGTGACGTGGGTCGATCTTGGCCCGCTGAATCTCTGGATCGCGCTCCTCATCGCCGTCGTGAAGGCGGCGCTGGTCGTGCTCTATTTCATGCACTTGCGGTACGACGCGCCGTTCAACGGCATCATCCTGGTCGCGTCGCTCGTGTTCGTGATGCTCTTCGTGGGGCTCGCGCTCACCGACACCAAGGCCTATCAACCCCAACTGGTCGGCGGACCGGCCCCGGCGATGGCGACCACACGCCAGTGATCTTCGCGCCGCTGCGGCTGGTTTCGACGACCGGGCGCGGCGACTCCGCCGGCGCTTCCGGCGGGTACGACGCCGGTCGGCTCGGCATGCGCATCCTGCTGCTGTCGCTGTCGATCCTCTTCGCGGCGACGCTCGTCCTCTACGCCTACTTTCGCGTCACGTCGCCGGACTGGGCGCACGAGGGCGCGTCCGTGCTGCCGCGCGGGTTGTGGATCAGCACGCTGATCCTGGTGATCAGCAGCGGGACGATGTCGCTGGCGACGTTCGCGGTCCGGCGCGACCGGCTCGCGCTGCTCGCGGGCGCAATGAGCGCCACGCTCGTGCTCGGCTGCGGGTTTCTGCTGTTGCAGTATCTCAACTGGGTCGATCTGCATCGTGCGATCCAGGTCATTCCGCCGCTCACCACCCAGCCCGCGGTTCAGCGGCTCGCATTCGCGCGCACCGGCTATGGCTTTTTCTATCTGCTCACCGCGCTGCACGCGGCGCACGTCCTCGGCGGCCTTGTGCCGATGATGGTCGTTACGATCAGCAGCTTTCGTCGGCGCTATCACCGGGCGCGCGCGGCGGGTGTGCGGCACTGCGCCGCGTATTGGCACTTCCTGGATGTGGTCTGGCTGATACTCTACGGCGTGCTTGCGGCGACGAATTGACGTCCGCCGCCGGGGCGCGCCGGTGTTGAGCGATCTCGCGGGTCGCCGGGCACGCCCGTCTGCGCTATTCCAGCGTCGTTTCGGGATGAAATGCGTGCCACGCGAACCAGAAGGCGTGCACGTTGCTCAGCCCCGCCGGAGCGTCGGCCGCTTCGATCCACGCGGTCGGCGGCTCCGGGCGATACCGGATGGTCAGCGGCGCGTCGTCGACCGTGGTCCGCCACACGCCGTTCGCGTCGACTCGTTCTGCAATCAGCGGGAGGGTCCAGGCGGTCCACTCGCCGTGGTTTACACGGGCCGCGAGCAGCGGCGTCTTCAGCGGTCGTTCGGCCGCGCTGGGAAGCGGCGCGACGGGAAACCGCAGCTCGTCGGAACCGAGATAGCTGCTGTACGCCTCGCGCTTGTAGACGCGTTTGCGCGCCGGATCGGGCATCAGCACGCGGGTCGCCCCGTAGCGCAGTTGCCACTCGCCCCACGTCGTGAGCTCGTGGTGCAGCGGCTCCAGCCGCAGCCCGTTGGCCGCAGCCGGACCGGCGATGGCACCCAGCGCGAGCGGGCTCCAGAGACTTTCTGCGGCGTGGTCGTCGCGCCGGTCGTACATCACCAGCATGGAGTTGTAGAGCAGCCCGCTGACGCCGAAGGTCCGCGTCTCGCCGCCGATCCGGCGATCAAAGACGACGACCGCGTCGGCGAGCGGGCTGAAGGTGATCGCGACGGGGCGTCCGCCGATCGTGTCGTTGACGACTTCGTGCCACGTAAGAATCCACAGGGGATACGCTCGGGCTTCGCCTTGAGTGAATAACCCCACGACCCGATCGTTCGCGCGCAGCAGCCGCACGCCGTTGAGCGGCTTGTCGGGCGCGAGCGTTCGGCCGTCGCCGCACGGCGGTTCGACGAGCGCGGGTAGGCCGTCCTTGGGAATTCCGCCGGCGACGAGCAGGTCGCGCGGGAAGCGCAGATTGGACAGGTCGAAACCATAGCTCGCGGGGTCCACACCGTCGCCGATCGCCCGGCCGCCGCCCAGCGCCGGCCAGAGCAGCGCGGCCGCCATCACGAGCGTGAGGACTCCCGCGAGCAGCAGCACCCATCCGCCGCTCGAGAATGTGAGCATGCGCGGACGAGCACGTGAAGCGGGATCGGCGACGTCCACGCCGCTACTCCGGCGACTTCGACGCGCGCGGCGCGATTTCGGACGCGGCCGGCGAAGCGGCGTAATCGGCGATGTCGGTCGGATGGATCGCCGGCAGTGCGGGCGCGGCGCCGACCTCGGTCGGTCCGCTGTCGATGACGCGAATGTCGACGATCGGCGGCGTCGGACGGTCGAGAACCAGCAGCAACTTGAACAGGGGCAGGTAAAGAAGCGTGGCTCGGAAAAGCGCCCGCGCCGCGGCGGCGTCGCGCGCCCTATAGTGCCGCAGCGACAGCCCGACGAGCAGTCCGGCCAGCGGGACCGACCCGGCGGCGAAGAACCAGCCGCTCAGCCCCGCGAGCGTGAACATCAAGCCGAGCGGGATGAGCGTCAGGCAGTAAAGCAGTGTGACCTGGCACGTCAGCCCCCCGGCGGGGTCATAGAGGGGCAACATGCGGAAGCCGCCGCGGGCGTAGTCGTCGCGATACAGCCACGCGAGCGCGAGGAAGTGCGGAATCTGCCAGACAAAGAGCACGCCGCCCAGCAGCCACGCGCCGAGTTCGAGCCCGCCGGTGACCGCGGCCCAGCCCATCATCGGCGGCAGCGCGCCGCACACCGCGCCCACCAACGTGTTGCCCGGGCTGCGGGTCTTCATCGGCGTATACACCAGCACATAGATCGCAAGGCAGAGCAACGCGAGCCCAGCGGTGAGCATGTTGACCAGGCCGGCCAGCAGCAGCGGGCCCGCGACGCCGGTGATGACTGCGAACGTGATCGCGGCGCGGCGGGTCAAGCGTCCGGCGGGCAGCGGGCGCTGGCGCGTGCGGACCATGCGCCGGTCGCGCTCCACTTCGACAATCTGGTTGAACGCGTTGGCGCTGGCGGCGGCGAGCGCAGTGCCCAGCACGGTGATGAGCAGGCGCGCGCCGCTGATCGGGCCGCTTGCCGCCATCAGATAGCCGACCGCGCTGGTCGCGACGACCAGCGCGCTCAGTCGCGCCTTGGCGAGCGTGCAGAAGTCGCCGATTGTCGTGTGGCGGCGGGCGCCAACCGGCGCGCACGGCTCGGCGGCGAGATCGAGCGGAAGGGAAGCCATGTTCAAGCCACTGCTCCTGCGGGTGAATCGCACATTGTAGTCGCATCCGGCCCGCTAAGAAACCTGCGACGCCCGTGCTACCCGGATCAACCTGACCCACTGCCGCCCGATGGACCCGGTCGGCGCGTCCCGTGGCGGGGGAATCGCGAACGGGCGCATGGCGCGGCGAATCGCCGCGTGCCGCGGCTGCGCGGTCAGACGCGCAGTTTCCGGGTAAAATCCGCGAAATGTCACCGCACCATGGAACCGACTCGATGGGGCTCGACCACTCTCGCACCGCGCGCGATCCCGCCGACGTGCTCGCGCTGGGTTTCGGCGTGGCGGTCGCGATGTGGCTGTTCGCGTACGTGTGCCTCATGCCCGGCGTGCACGCACCCGGCTGGCTGCTGTCGGCGGGGCTGCTGATTGCCGTGCTTTCCGGCGGCTGGTTGGCCGGACGCCGGACGCAGCGTGGCTGGCGCGGCGGCGCATGGGTGGGGCTGGTCGCCGGTGGGCTGAATCTGCTGATTCTCGCGAGTCTGCTGGGCGGCGACGCGCCAAACGAGATCCTGCATTCCAAGCTGTGGTACATCCCGGGTTCGATCGGCGCGACGATCGCGATCGCCGCGCTCGCCGGCACCATCGGCGCCGCCGCTCGCAAGCGCCGCTCAACTCCGCAATCCGGGAGCGCGGCCGATACGTGGCGGCCGGCATTCGTCACGGTCGCCATCGCGGCAACGCTCGCGCTGATCGTCGCGGGTGGCTTGGTCACCGCTTTCGAGGCCGGACTCGCCGTCCCCGACTGGCCGGGCTCGTTCGGCTATTACATGTTTCTCTATCCGCTGCGCGAGATGAAGGAGGGCGTGTTCTTCGAGCACGCACACCGGCTGCTGGGATCGCTCGTCGGGCTGACGATGCTCGTCCTGGCGATCTATCTACAGTTCGTCGAACAAAACAAGGCCGTTCGCGCCCTCGCCGGCGGGCTGCTCCTGGCCGTGATCGTGCAAGGCGTGCTCGGCGGACTCCGCGTGACCGAGCGCGACCTCACGCTGGCGATCCTCCACGGCGTGCTGGCCCAGCTCTTCTTCGCCGGCCTGTGGGTGTTGCACGCGGCGGTCTCCGCGCCTTGGCGTCGTGCGCCGGCGCCGGCGCAGGTCGCGGCCGCCGCGACCGATCGCACGCTGGGTGCGGCACTGCTGGTGCTGCTGATGGCGCAGCTGATTCTCGGGGCGTTGCAGCGGCACGTCGTGTGGGGCCTGCACCTGCACATCACGATGGCGGTCGTGGTGGCGTCGCTGGCGGCGGCGTTTGGGTTGCGCTGCTGGGGGCTCTATGACGGGCATCGGCCGCTGTCGCGCCTGGGTGCGTCGCTCGCGGCGTTGGTCGTCGTGCAACTGCTGCTGGGAATCGCGGCGTTGGTGGCGACGGGGGCGGGCGTGGGCGTGAGCACGGTGCCGCGGGCCGTCGAAGCGCCAATCACCACGGCGCATCAGACGCTGGGCGCCGTGCTGCTCGCGATCGCGGCGAAACTCGTCGCGTGGCATCGCAAGCGGGTCGCGCCCGTTGCCCCGGAGAGGACGCCGCTGCTGAGCGAGGCGCCCGCGTAAGGCACGACGATCCGGAGCAGAACACTCGTGAGCGACCTGGCCGAACGCCTCGATCGCATCAAGGCGGCGACACCGCCGGCGCCCGCTCCGGCGCGCCGCGATGAGCCCGCGGAATCGAGCGCGGGGCGGCAGCCGGCGTCGATCGAGACGCCCGCGATCGCGCCGTCGTCCGCCGTCAACGCCGCTCCGGCGGGTTCGCCGTCGCGGAGTCGCACACCGCCCGCGGCGCAGAGCGTCGCGGTGGCGCTGGGTGGTGCCGAAGTCACGCTGCGCGAGTTGCGGGTGTGGGAGATCATCGTTCCCTTTCGCGGAGTCGCCCGTGAACACACGTACCAGCTCACGCCCGCCGGCCGGGTGCTGCACGCGCTGCTCCCGACCGGTGAACGTGAGCCCATCCACCCGACGCCGGGCGGTGCGCCGGCGCCCGGCGGATGCGCTTCCGATCCGCCGGCTTTCACGCTCGCGCCGTCCGAGCCGGGCAATCGCGTGTTGCTCCGGCGGGCGCTGCTCGTGGACATCGAGACCGGCGGGCTCGCCGGCGCGCCGGTGTTCCTGATCGGCGTCGTGCGGCTCGACGACGATCCGCCGGCGGTCGTGCAGTGGCTGGCGCGCGACTATCGCGAGGAGCAGGCGATCCTGGCGCGCTTCGCGGCGCTCGCGGACGAGCGCGACGTGTGGCTCTCGTTCAACGGAAAGTCGTTCGACGAGCCGTTCCTTCGCGACCGCGCCACGCTTCATCGCGTGGCGCTCGCGCGCCCACGAACGCACGTCGACCTGCTGCACCTCGCGCGGCGGCGCTGGCGCGGCGACTTCCCCGATTGCCGCCTGGAGACGCTCGAGCATCGTGTGCTGGGCCGCAAGCGCGTCGGTGACGTGCCGGGATCGGACATCCCCGACCTGTTTCATCACTTCATGAAAACGGGCAACGCGCGGCCGCTGCGCCCGGTGCTGGAACACAACCGGCGCGACCTGGTCGCGTGCGCCGAGCTGCTGCTGCGGTTCGGGCGCTGAGCGGGCAGCCGGCGTCAGTAGAGCAGGTGGCTCAGGTGCAGCTCGGCATGGCGCAGGTTGAGCGCGATCCGGTCTTCGAGCGAGAGGGGTCCGAACGCCGGGCTGTCGTGCCGCGACGGTTCGCCGTTCTGCAATCTGCGCACCGCCGCGCGCAGCCGATCGGCGCCTTCGTCGATTGGCAATACGTCCACGCCGTAGGTTCCCGCGGCGACGTTGGGCAATCGCACGCCGGTGGGCATGCCGTCGCGGAGGTACGACTTGAGCTTTCTGCGGATGAGGATGCGGATGAACCACGGGACGCGAATGGGAAAGCCCTCGTAGGCGTAGTTGATCCACGTCGCGAGGTGTCCGAAGGCTTGGCCGGGAGTCCAGTTTCCACAAGTGCGCAGCGTTCCGGCGCGATCCGCAACGACGATGCGGTCGATCTCCGCGAGGAGGTCGTCGAGCGTGTCGAGCCGCAGGGGGCGCCGGGGGGGGCGGTCAGGCGAACTGCTCATCGGATACGACCCTTGTGTTGGCGCGGGCCGACGCAGCGCAAACCCACGATTCGCGCCTTGCCTAAATTGTACCCGACGCACGCGGCGTGTGTTCGCGCCGCGGCAGCCGCTGCACGGGACAGGGGACATCCCGCGCGCGGTTGCGGATCGGAACGCCGTGCGCCATGCACGGGACCAGGCGCCACAACCGGCGCGTGCGCCCGGGCCCGCCGCTGCGCGTAACGCGCCGGCTCCGCGATCATCCCACGAGCAGAGGAGAACGCGACATGGCAACCGTCGACGGACGCACGCAGCGCGAGCGGATGCTCGCCGGCGAGCTCTACGAGGCGTGGGATCCCGACCTGCTGGCGCGGCGCGCCCGCGCCCGCGAGTTGACCGCTTGCTACAACGCAACGCGACAGGACGAATCCGAACGCCGCCGCACGCTGCTCTCGCAACTGCTCGGCCGATGCGGCGCGGGCGTCTGGATCGAGCCGCCGTTTTATTGCGATTACGGGGAGAACATCGAGCTCGACGACCAGGTGTACCTGAACTTCGGATGCGTGGTGCTCGACTGCGCGGCGGTGCGCCTCGGTCGCGGCGTGCTGGTGGGGCCTTATGTGCAGTTCTACGCGGGGACGCACCCGATCGACGCCCGCGAGCGGGCGAAAGGCCCGGAGCGGGCGGCGCCGATCACGGTAGGGGAGCAGTGCTGGATCGGCGGCGGCGCGATCGTCTGTCCGGGCGTGACGATCGGGGCGCGGACGACGATCGGCGCGGGCAGCGTCGTGGTGCGGGACATCCCGGCCGGCGTGGTGGCGGCGGGGAACCCGTGTCGGGTGATTCGCGCGCTGGAATAATCAGTCGGACGATTCGGGGAGGGCGCAGCGCACCTGCCGGTGGAGAGCGCGCGAACCAGTCATCAGGGCGCCACGTAGCCCAACCAGTGCAGCACCAGGCTGGTTTCCTCGTCCGGCTCCAGCGCCGTCGTTCGGAGCCGATACTGCCCCGCCGGCAGCTCGAGCACAATGCGCTCGGTGTCGGCGGCGATGCTCCGGCCGCTCAGCGACGCATCGAACAGAATCAGCGGCGATTCGGGCACGTTGAGCGCGAGATCGCCGCGCTCGAAGACCTCGTCCGGCAGGCGTGCAAGGTGCTCGTCCACCTCCCCGTCGCTGGCGCCATAAACCCAGCGCGCGATCAGTACGCCGCGCTGACCGTCAACCTCCAGGCACGTGGCGGGATAAGGCCGGTCGCCGAGCACGAGTCCAACACCCGGCCCGACGTCGAGCAGCGCCGCCAGTTCGCGCACGCCGCAGGCGCGGTCGTAATCGGTCGCCGGTCGATCGGGATCGGCGTCCTCTGCGGCGGCCGGCGGGGCGAAGACAACGCGTCCGCCGCTCGGCTCGTTCGCGCCGTCCCAATACGGCAGGAGCGGCTCGGCGAGCAGAATGAGTGGTCCGGTGGCGGACTCGAGCCATTCCATCGCGTCGATTCCAAACGCCGAAATTCCGGTGCGGGACACACGCACACCGGTGCGCCGCGGCCCACGGCAATCTCCGATCTTATCGGCAGCGCTGGATCACGTCAGCGATCAGAGGCTTCGGACCGACCCGCGGCGGACGCGGTCCCCCTCTGCAATTCGCGACGCTGGGCTGCGGCGCGCGATACTTCCACGCCCCGCCGGGCCGTTGCGCGCACTCACCGCGCCCCGTGAGCGGGCGCAAACTCTGCCGGGCTTGACCCCGCGGTGGCGGTGTCGGGCGCGGTCGGAAGCGCCCCGCCGCGTCAGGCATGTTCGACGCCGCGCGGTGCGACCGGCGTCTGCATGAGTTCAGCGATGATGCCGGGTTTCTCAATGACGGTCGCGTGGGCACGGAGCGGGTCGTCGGGTTCGAGCGCGGCCTGGTAGAGGGCTCGCTGGAGCGGCGAATGTTTGCCGGTCTGGAGCGATTCGTCGTCGTAGCGCACTTCGACGTTTTCGAACCGCAGCAATTGCGGCGCCGCGTGCCCGCGCCCCATCAGCGCCAGATAGCCGAAACCGCGCTCCAGCCACTGGCGGCCTTCCTCGTCGTCGCCGACGTCGAGTAGTCCGGTCGTGTAACCGGGCTCGAAGAGCGATCGCTCTGCAAGCTGCGGAATTCCCAGGGCCTTGGCGAGGCGGGCGTTCTGGCCGATGTCGCCGAAATCGCGGAAGACCATGTAATGCGTGAGCGGATCCGGTCGCGAGCTGGGGTCGGAGTGCTCGACCTTGGCGTTGTAGGCCTTCAGAAACGGCCCCGCGCTGGTGAACTCCAGTCGCACGACTTCGCGCGCCAGAAAGTACGCCACCCGCGAGAGTCCCAGATCGCGATCGAACGCCGTGCGGATGACGAGCGTCGGCGGAATCTCGACGCGCATGTGCTCGATCGCCTCCGCCGATGCGCCGACGACGTCTTCTCGCACGACCAGGCGGTGCGGCAGAAAGACGACGTCCTCCCACGATTCGCGCCGCGCCTTGCGCCGCGCCTCGTCCGTTTCCGCGGTGAACGCGTACGGCAGGGGCAGGTGCGCGAGCACTTTGCCGTTCTGCATCGGGCTGCCCGTCGCTTTCCAGAGGGCGGCGAACTCGGCGCGGTTGACGCGCGGCTTTCCCAGGTATCGCTCGAGCTGCGACTCGACGTTGGCCGGGTTGGGTGCGAGTTCGACCGCGACGCCGTGCGCCAGATGTGGAAACAGGTAAATCGCGCGGCGAAGCACATCGTTGAGCTTGGCGGCGGATTCCGGCGACTGGGCGGCATCGAGCGAACTGGAGCGCAGCGTCGCGAGCCGCTCGTTGAGCAGCGCGGTGATTGCTTCGAGCCCGCCGTTCTCGACGACGTCGAGATAGGTGAGGTCGTGGATGAAGCGCCGCAGGTCGCGCCACAACTGCACCTGCGCGGGATCGTCGCTGGCGCCGTGGAGCCGAACAAGCGGCAGGAGCTGTTCGCGCAGGTGCGGAGCGCGGCCGGGGCGCGGCGGCTCGGCGGCGAGCGCGCTCAGCAGGTCGTGAACGTGGCGGACGGCGGGCGCGACGTTGCCGGGCCCGCCGGCGAAGTCGACCACGCGCGTTACGCCGGCGGCCAGCGTGCGCAGCGCGTTGACAACCAGGTTTGAGAGTGCATCGCCGCGCAACTCCAGCGTCGTCGGAGCCTCGTTCATCGTGGGCGCCCAGGATTTTTCAAATAGTCTGCGCATCGGGCGGCCGGCGGAGAGAGCCGCCGGTCAGCGCACGCCCGATCGCTGCCAGATGATTGAATACACGGACCGGGCGTCGGACCAGTCCCCGGGGTCCGGAATCGTCCGCGCGAGCCGCGTCAAACCGGCTCTCCGGCCGCCGCCCACGTCGCCCGCGCGAAATCCGTCTGCTCGCAGAACGACTTTCGCAGCCGGAGCAGCAGCCGGATGTACGCCAGCATCACCGCCAGGAACAGGACACCGACCGTCGCGCCGACGCACCCGAACGCGGGGAGCATGTTCGCGACCGGCGTTGCCGGCGCGGTCGTGGCCCGCGGCCCGGCGGCGCCGATCGGCGCGGTCGCCGCGGGCGCAGTCCGGCCGGTCCCGCCCGTTGGCGTCTGCACGACCAGGTTGCCGCCCTGAACGGTCACACCGACAGTCGCCCGGCGCGCGCCACCGGCGATCGCAAACAGCGCCCCGACCGCGCCCGCGATGAGCATCAAAGCCCAAATGACGATCAACCAGCGGCGGACGACGGACGCGCGTCTCGACAGCCCATAATCAGGAATTCGTAGTGCGAGCTTCTCGAAGTACACCAGCTTGCAGTATTCGCCGACGATCCCGATCAGCCCGCAGGCGAGCCCCAGGAGTCCGAGGAGGATCAGGATTGGCGTCGTCAGCGGCAGGGTGTGGGCGAGCACCTGGATCACGCCGGCGAACAGGCCGACGATCAGCGCGAAGCGAATGATCCGTCGCGTGCGCCCATAGCGATCTTCGCCCAACCCGCTCGGATCGCGCTCGGTGACGAGCCAGGCGCCGTACACGCCCAGCAGGCTGCCCACGATCCCGACCACGGCCGCCATCACCGGGCTGGTCACCGCACCGAGTGCGCCGCCGGCGACGTTCGCGAGAACCGCGACCAGAATCCCCCACAGCAAATAGGAGATGCCGCGGCTCAGCTTGCGCAGCCAGTCCGGGTCGGCGAAGCGCAGCAGATCGCCGTGCGTCGAGAGCCCGCACGGGATGCCGCATTCCGGACAGCGCGAGTCGCGCGGCAGGCCGCGCAGGTTGTATTCGCATCCGCGGCAGGGCAGGTCGATCGCGATGACGCCGGCGGAGTCGAACAACGTCGCTTCGCTGATCGGATTCAGATAGGCGTCGGCGGCCGCGGACGCGGCGTTGGGCGTGCTCGTCATGCTCCGGCTCCGCGGACCGGCCGCTGCCACAGGCGTGGAGTGCCACGGCGGCCTGGCGGGCGTATTGTAGTGACAACTCGCGCGGATGGACCTCCCGCCGCGGGAGATTCGCCGTTCCGTGCCGCTGGCGCCACGCCGGCCGGTCGAACACCCGCTACGGTTGTTGCAGGGCGGCGGATGGCGCCGCCGCGCACGAGTAAGTCAGCCGGTTCGCCCCGATCGGGAAATCGCGCTGCCAACGCTCGAGTCCGTCGGGGCGCGTAGCCCACTCGTTCGCGGGATGCGCCCGATCGCGCTGTATTTGGCTCTCGAACGCGGCGATCCAGCCGGCGACGACGCTGTCGCACGGGTTGCCCATGACCGTGTAGGTGTGCACGGCATCGCGCAGTGCCCCGCCAACCAAGGCCCCAACAGAAAATCGAGGTTTTCCAGCGTGCCGCAAGGGCGTCCGCGCCGCAAAGGCGAGCGCGCGAACGAGCGGGCCGGTCGGTCTGGCCGAGGCCGCGGCCGTGGAAAAATCCCCCCCGCGCTTGACATTGTAAGTGTACACTTACATAATTGGAGAGGAGGCTTCGTGGAGAACGTTGGATGAACATCACCACGCGTGTTGCGCTGCGCTGGATCGCGCGCGCCGGACTTGTCGTGTGGGCCGCATTCTGGACCTGGTTCGCCATCGCCGCCGGCGCGTCCGACGGCGCCGCGGCCCTGCCACATGTCGCGAAGATCGTTGGCGGGGTCGTCACGGTGGCGCTCGTCGCCTGGCGGTGGCCCGCAGTCGGCGGACCGCTGGCGGTCGCGGCGGGAGCCGCGGCGTGGACGTACTTCCCGCACCCCGGCGCCCAGGCACTGCTTGCGACGCCGGCAATTGCGCTGGGAATACTCGCGTTTTTCACGCGACCGCACGTGCCGCGCCCGGCGCTCGCGTGAGCGCCGCCGCGCCCCGGCCGATCAGGCAGCCATGATGTCGGCGAGCCGGTCGCGCTCCGGCGGCGGCAGCGGACTCTGCCACGCCGCGAGGAATGCCATCGCCTCGCGCTCGGTGACGGCCCGACGGGCCGGGCGTCCGCGCGTCGACCAGAGCTCAAGCATCAGCACGACCGTCTTGCCGGTGCTCACATAACGCAGCACGGCGCACGAGTCGCGCCGCGTGTACAGTTGCAGCCTTGCCCGCGGTTCGCCGCGCGCCCTCACGACCGCGATCGCACCGGGCAGCAGAAACCACTTTCCACCGAGTCCGCCAAGCAGCGCAACCACCGTGACCACGGCTGCGATCGCGAGCGCGCCGAACAGCATGGCCGCTGCGATCCGATCATCCCCGCCCACGAGCCAGCCGACACCGAGCGAGACGACGACCGCCGCGCCGATGATCCCGATGATCCACTTGGCAAAGCGGGCCACCCGCTCCTCGCGCGTCGGCGTCGGACCCGACAACACGTCAAACTGGTCATCGCCGCTGCCAAACTCGATCGGCTCGAACGGATCGGTGAACGGCGGCGGCGGCTCGATGCGCACCCCGCGTCCGATGAACGCGAGTCCGGCGGGGGCGCCGCGGAACATCACGTCGAGCGCCGCGCCGCGGAACTTCGCAAAGCTCCATGGGTCGCGATACCAAGGCGTGGCGCGCCAGGCCGCGTTGAGTTCGCTCAGCGCTTTCTCGCCAAGCGTCGGCGAGCATAGGCCGCGCCGGCGGTCGACCGACACAACGTGTGCGAAGTCGGTCGCTTCCGGAACGGCCATGGCGATTCCAGCGGTGTTCGTCTACCGTCTGCGGCGAGGTCGAGCGCCGCGCGTCACCCCGCGACCGGCGTCGCGGCGGCGGCGTTCGCGCGATCCCAGAAATTCACCAGATCGATCCGGGTAATGATGCTCGCAATCCGCCCGCCGCGCCGCACGAGCACGCCGGTGTTCCCCGAGAGCAGCAGCCGGTAGATTTCGTCGACCTTGGTCGCGTCGTCGACCTCGGGCAGGGGCCGGGCCATGATGTCGCGCAGCTTCACGGCGCGCGGGTCGTGACCTTCATGCAACAGGCGCGCCAGCGTCACTTCCTGGATCGCGCCGACCGAACGCCCGTGATCGAGGATCGGCACCTGCGAGATGGCGGTGTCGCGGCATAGATCGATCGCGTCCTGCATGCAGTGCTCCGGCGACAAATGGTGCACCTCGCGCTCGGGGTCCATGGCCAGCAGGTCGGCCGCGACGAACAGCTTGCGGCCCGTGTCCAGGTAGCCGTGCTCGCGCATCCAATCGTCGTTGTACATCTTGCTCAGGTAGTTGCGCCCCGTGTCCGGCAGAACCGCGACGAGCAGGTCGTTTGCGGTCAATCGCTGGGCATAACGCAGCGCGGCGCCGACCGCCGTCCCGCACGAGCCGCCGACCAGCAGCCCCTCGAGTCGGGCGAGCTTGCGGGCGGCGAGGAACGACTCGGCGTCGGAGACGCGGACCCAGTCGTCGACCATTTGGCTGTTGAACGTCTTGGGGACATAATCCTCGCCGATGCCTTCGACCAACCACGGTCCCGGCTTGCCGCCGGAGAGCACGGAACCCTCGGGGTCCGCGCCAACCACGCGGATGTTGGGGTTGCGCTCCTTGAGATACTTTCCGACGCCGCTGATCGTGCCGCCGGTGCCGATGCCGCTGACGAAACAGGTGACGCGCCCCTGGGTCTGCTCCCAGATTTCGGGTCCGGTCGTGAGGTAGTGAATCTCGGGATTGGCGAGATTGGTGAACTGGTTCGGCTGCCACGCGTGGGGGATTTCGTTCAGCAGGCGGGCGGCGACGCCGGCGTAGCTGTCCGGCGAGTCCGGCGCGACGTTGGTCGGCACAATCACCACTTCGGCGCCGTACGCGCGCAGCAACCGGATCTTTTCGTCGCTCATCTTGTCCGGCATCACGAAGATGCAGCGATAGCCCTTCACCGCCGCGACCAGCGCCAGCCCGACGCCGGTGTTGCCCGACGTCGCTTCGATGATCGTCGAGACGCCGGGCTTCAGCATCCCTTCGCGCTCGGCCTTCTCGATCATCGCGCGGGCGACGCGGTCCTTGATGCTGGCGCCGGGATTGAAAAACTCGACCTTCGCGTAGATCGGGCACGCCAACCCTTCGGCGACACGATTCAGCCGGACGAGAGGTGTGCGGCCGATGGTCTCGAGAACGCTGTTGAATGTTCCGTACATGATGGCCTCAGGCTGCGCATTTCAGTCAATCGACGTACGCGGTCACCGATTCCGCCGGCCCCCCGCGGGACGCGCGAGGTGCCGCGGCGCGCCGCACGGTGGTCCCGATTCATCCAATCGGTCGGTCGCGGGCGGCGGCGCGAGCATCCGTCAGTATAATCCGGCCATGTTCCGCCCGAACCTCCCGCCCGTTCGTCGGGGACTGTTCTTCCGGGTCGCGTTGCTCGCATGCGGTGCGCTCGCGCCGTGTGTCATTGCTCAGCCCGATCGTCCCCGGTTGCTGCTGCGCCCCAAAGACGTGCCGCGCGTCCGGCATGCGTGCGGCCTTGGCTCGCCGGCGCCGGACGCCGCCGGCTTCGGGAAGTTTGGCGCCGGCGCGGACCACTACGCCGCGCTGCGCCTGCATTTCTCGGCCCATCCCGGCGGGATCGTGTTGCCCGGCGAGCTGCTCGGGGCCGCATTCCTCTATCGCATCGAGGATCACGAAGCGACGCGCGGCCGGGTGCGAGCGCTTCTCGGCGCCTGGTATTCGCAGCCCGACTGGGTGACGCGCGATCCGCTGGAGGCGGTCCTCGCGCTCGACTGGGCGTGGGACGCGCTTCCCGGCGATGTGCGGAGCGAGTACCTGCTCGCCGCGCGCGAACGGGCCCGCCCGCTGACGCCTGCGGACAGCCCACTGGAGCCGCGCGTGTTTCGGGAGAAGCTGGCGGCGCTGGCGTTGGCGGTCGCGGTGAGCGAGCGCGACGACCCTGGGGCGGCGTGGGCTTCGCTCCGCCGCGAACTGCTCACCGCGGGACGAACTTATTTTGAAACGACCTTTCCGCTCTACGTGCTCTGGCGCGGACTGGCGCCAACGTCGCCCGCGGCGGCGGCCGCCGAAGAGAGCGACACCGTGCTGGCGGTCGAGCTGGCCGGCGCGGCGCTCGAGCTGGCGGTTTGGCCGACGTATCACGAATCGATCGGACGCTGGATGGAGCACTATCTCCTGGCGGACGTCACTCATCCCGCATTGCATCACCAGTTCCTGCGGGACGACTGCAACGCCGCCGCGCTGACGCCGGCGCCGTCCTGGGACTCGCTTTACCCGCTGACCGCGCACCTGCTCGCGGCGCGCACGCGCGATCCGGCCGCGGCCCGCGTTGCGGACCGCATCGAGGCGCGCCTGCGCGACGAGCGCGGCGCCGCCGAGCGCGCCGCGTGGCGCTGGGTTCCGCTCGCGTTCGACCTGCGGCCGATCGCCCGCGCCGATCTCACGCGCCTGCCGCGCGCCCGAAACCTGGGCGGCGCCGTCGTCTTTCGCGGCGGCGACGTGCCCCGCGAAAGCGTCGTGTGGATCGAAGCGGGGCAGCCGTACCTGCGACGCAGCCAGCACTTCGACGCCGGGCACTTCTTGATTCGGCGGCGCGGACACCTCGCGGGCTCGGCGAGCGCCGACGTCGCGCTCGAAGCGGTGGGAAGCAAGGGTGGCGAAATGCGCCTCGGGGAGGAGCCGGGCACGTTCGACTTCGCGCAGTTCTCCGTCGCAACGATTGCGCACAACGCGATCGTCGTGTGGGACGAAGCGCGTGCGCCGCGCTGGTACGGCGAGTTGTTCCGCCCCGTCGGCGGGCAGCGCCTGATCGAGGACACGTGCACGGACTTCACCATCGCGCTCGAGTCCAGCAGTCGCCGCACGGCTCGCCAACTGGCATTCGGCCAGGGCGACGATGCGGCGTACCTGGCGCTCGACCTCAAGCCGGCGTATCAGCCGGAACAGCTCGCGCGCTACACGCGCGAGTTTGTGTTCTTCTGGGATCAGGCGCTGCTGGTCATCGACCGCATCGAGGTCGCGAGCGAGCGCATGACGCCGACCTGGGTGTTGCAGGCGCCGGCGCGACCCACCGTCGACGAGCGCGCCCTCGCGGCCGACGACCACGTCAGCGGCCGCGACAATGAGAGCGGCGTCTGGCGCGTGGACGGCGCACGACACCTACGCTGGGCGGATCACGACGGCGCGCTCTGGTGCCTTCCGCTCGCGCCGCTGGAGCGGCGCGTCCGCGTCGTCGGCGGACCCGCCGAGCGCCGCACGGTGCCGCGCGGGATGTTCGCCGGCCGCGAGTACATCGGCGGCAGCGCCGCGGGCTTCGAGCGCATCATCGTGCCCGCGGAGCGCCACCAGGCTCGCAATGCGTGGTTTTCGCTGGGGCAGCCGACCGTCCTCGGCCCTCATTTCGGGGCGCAGCCGCATTGGGGACGACTCGAGATCGAGCCCGCGACACGCGGCGGTGCGACGGTGTTTGTGACGCTGCTGGTGACCGACGAAGCGACCGGCAGGCTCGCCCCCGACGCGACGGTCGAGCGCGCCCCCGACGCGCTCACGATTCACGCCCGCCTCGGCGATCGCCGCGCGACGCTGAAGTTGAAGCCCGACGCCGCGATCGGCGGGTCGATCCGCCTTGAGAGCGCGACGACGCGCGAGTGGGAACTGCCCAGGGCCATCGAGCCCGACCGCCCGCTGGCAACCGAACCGCGCTGAGCGGCGAGGTGTTCATATTGAGGCGGCGTCACGCGCGCGGGCCGCGACGCGGGCGCGGACCGGCGCATGCCGCCGAGCGGGCGCGGGGCGACATTCGCGCGCCTACGCGAAACTCCGCTCCGCGAGCGCGATCGCCGCCAGCGGGCCGCGGGCCTTGTTGAGCGTTTCCTCGTACTCGCGCGCCGGATCGGAGTCCGCCACGATCCCGGCCCCCGCCTGCACGTACGCCTGCGAGCGACCGTTCGCCAGCGGCGTGAGCACGATCGTGCGCAGCGCGATGCAAGTGTCCATGTCGCCGGAGAAATCGACATAGCCAACCGCGCCCGCATAGGGTCCGCGCCGCGTCGGCTCCAGCTCGTCGATGATCTGCATCGCACGCACTTTTGGCGCCCCGCTCACCGTGCCAACCGGCAGCGTCGCGCGCAGCGCGTCGAACGCCGTCATCCCCTCCGCCAAGTCGCCGGTCACCGTGCTGGAAATGTGCATCACGTGGCTGTACTGCTCGATGTTCATCACCTCGGGGATTCTCACGCTCCCCGGACGGCACACGCGCCCGACGTCGTTGCGCCCCAGGTCGACCAGCATGATGTGCTCGGCCCGCTCCTTCGGGTCGTTCAGCAATTCCGCGCCGAGCCGTTCGTCGTCCGCCGGCGTCGCGCCGCGCGGCCGGGTGCCCGCCAGCGGACGATTGGTCACGACCCCGTGCTCCACGCGACACAGAATCTCCGGGCTCGAACCGACCAAGGTGACCTCCGGCGAGCGGAGATAAAACATGAACGGCGAAGGATTCACGACGCGCAGGGCGCGGTAGATGTCCAGCGGGCGCGCGGCCGTCGCCAGGCTGAGGCGCTGCGAGATCACGACCTGGAAGATATCGCCGCTGCGGATGTACTCCTGCGCGTTGCGAACCGCCGCCTCGAACGTGGCGCGCTCGAAATTGCTCGAAAACGTCGTCGCCGGTGCGCTCGGCCAGTCGATCGGGACCGGTGAGACGGCGCTGGGAGAACGCAGCGCCGCGACGACGCGATCGATGCCGGCGGACGCCGCCTCGTACGCGCTGCGCTGCGCTGCTCGGTCGCGCGCCGCGCTCACGTCTGCGTGCCCCACGACGAGCACGGTCTTGCGCGCGTGATCGAAGATCACGAGCGACTCGTAGAGGTCGAACGAAAGGACCGGCAGATCGCGGTCGTCGGGCGGTCCGTCGCCCAGCCGCTCGTAGTACCGAATGGTGTCATAGCCGGCGTAGCCGACCAATCCGCCGAGAAAGTGCGGCAGCTCGGGCAGCGACGCGGCGCGATAGGGAGCAAGCTGAGCGCGGAGAACAGCGAGCGGATCGGTGGTGCGGACGCGCTGCGCCGCGCCCGAGCCGCGCGGATGCACGGCCGTGCGGGGCGCGTGGTCCGTGATTTCCACGCTGTCGCCGCGGACGCAGAGCGTGCGCACAGGGTCGGCGCCGACGAACGAATAGCGCGCCACCGACTCACCGCCGACCACGCTTTCGAGCAGAAACGCGCGACCGCCGCCCGCCGCCGCATCGAGCCGCGCGAACGCGCTGACCGGCGTGAGCTCGTCCGCGAGCAGGGTCGCATACACCGGCACGCGCGTGCGGCCGGTGGCGAGCGCAGCGAACTCGTCGAAACTCGGGCGGTAGTGGTTCATCGCGATCGCGCGCCGCCGACCCGCATCGGACCGTTCGCCGGCGGCAGGCGCGGTTCGCGTCCGGCGTCCTGCATCAGAGTCCCGAAAGCATGTATTGGGCGTCCTCGGCTTCGCGCGTGTTCGGGTACTTGGCGATGATCTCCTGGAGAATCCGCTTCGCGTCCGTGCGCCGGCCGGTCTTGATCCATGCCCGGGCCTGTCGCAGCATGCTTGCAGCTTCGGGATCGCTCGGCTTGGGCGCGCCGGCCGCGTTCGCGCCGCCTCCCGCCGCGCTGCCAGGCCCGCCGGCGCCCGAGACAGCCGCCGGGCCGGTCGCGCGCTCGCCTTCAATCGTGCGCGGAACGACGATCGCACGTTCGCCCGCGGCCTCGGAGACCGCCGCGCGGAGCGCGAACACAAACGCGGCGTCGCGCGCCGATCCGACGGCGCGGATGCGTCCGTCGCGGTCGATCACCACCTGCCAAGGCGGGTTGCCGGCGTTGAACGCGCGGTGCGTGATCGGCGCGTTGGTCATCTGCTCTTCGTAGCACTGCGGCCACGCGTAGCCGGCCTTCTCCACGAATTCGCGCGCCCGCTCGACGCGGGCCGCGCTGTCGGCGTTCACCCCAACCACTTCCAGCTTCGCACCGTCGCCGAACCACGCGACCAGGTCCTTCAGTGCGCGCACGTCCTCGTCCGCGGGCGCGGACTGCACGTTCCAGAAGTCGATCAGCAGCACCTTACCGTCGCGGTTCGCGGGACTGATTCCGGCCGCGGCGCCGGTCGAAATGAACTCGCTCGGCGCGAGCCCGCCAACCTGCTTGAGCCAGCGGCGTCGGTTCGTGTTGGTGCGGCGCTCCGCCGCGGGAAGCACGTCGGCCAGCTTCCGTAGCACTTCGTCGGCCGTCTTCGCGTCGCCCGCCGCCGCCGCGCCGACATACGCCGCCTCCAGCGACTCGCGCGTCGGTTGCGGGTCGCTCAGCAACTCGCTTGCGCAGTTCAGCGCCCGCTGTGCGTCGCCGTTCGCCGCGGCCGCGCGCGTTTCGGCTTGCAGGCCGATCGCGCGCTCCTCGGGCGCGGCGTTCTGCGGCGCCGCGCGCAGCCGTTCGATGTCCGCCAGCAACTTCCGCAGGTCGTCGGCGGACAGGCGGGCGCCTTGCCGAGTCGCGAGATCGCGCAGCGCGCGAAGCTCTTTGGAATCCGCACGCGCGGGCGCGGCAAACGCCGCCGCCAGCAGTGCGGCCGCCGGCCAAACGAGCGCGCGGCGGAATGGTAAAAGGAACATGGGACACCTCCGACCGGCCGGGTCACTCCGACGGCGTGTCGACGCGCCGGGGATGATGATCCACGTGCCAGCGAATCTGCCGCGCGAGCCCGATCAGTATATCGACTTCGTTCGCGCTGAGATCGAGTCGCCCGAGCATGTGCCGCAGCGCGAACCGCAGGTGATCGGGATTCTGCCCGAAGAAGAACCCCACGCCGTCGAGCGCGTCGAACAGCCGCTCGAACATCACGCGCTTCTGTTCGTCCCGTGCCCGCTCGACGGGCAGCGCGGTCGGCAGCGGCGGCTGCCCGCGCCGCGCCAATGCCGCGCCGAACAATTCGTATGCGATCACCGTCACGGCGGCGGCCAGGTTCAGCGCCGGATATGACTCGTCCGCCGGAATCGTGATGATACGATCGAATTGCAGCAGCTCGCGGTCGTGAAATCCGTTGTTTTCCCGCCCAAACGCCACTGCGACGAGCCCGGCGCCCGCGGCCTCGAGCACGTCGCGGACCGCGACGCGCGGCGGGGCGGCGTTCTGTCGGCGATAGAGACCGAGGCGCGCCGACGTCGCGAACGAGGCGATGCAACCGTCCAGCGCCGACGGGATGTCGGGAACCACGCGGGCCGCCGACAAGACCGCACGTCCGTGAACCGCGAACAGCTGTGCCTGCTCGCCGGTCCAGTCGCAGCGCGGATCGACCAGCACGAGTTCGCGCAGGCCGAAGTTGGCCATCGCTCGGGACACCGCACCGACGTTGATCGGGCCGGCCGGCTCAACCAGAACCACGCGGACTCGGTTCAGCATGCGCGGCTCGAACGGGCGGAATAGAAGCAGGGCGCCCGGCAGGGCGTTGAATCAACGCCGTCCAGCCGGGCGCCCCGGGACGCGAACGGAACGCACGCACGACAAGGGCCGGCGTGCGACGGCCTCCGCGGGCTACGTGATCTCGACCGTGGCGCCGGCGGCTTCGAGCTCCTTCTTCCACTTGTCGGCGTCGGCCTTGTTGGCGCCCTCGATGAGCGTCTTCGGCGCCGTGTCGACGAGTTCTTTCGCTTCCTTCAGGCCGAGGTCGGCGCGCGCCGCACGAACGACCTTGATCACCTGGAGCTTGTTCGCGCCGCCGCTCTTGATGACGACGTTGAATTCGGTCTTCTCGATCGCGGCCGCCGCGCCGGCGCCCGCGGCCGGTGCCGCCATCATCACGGCCCCGCCCGCGGCCGGTTCGATGCCGTACTTGTCCTTCAGGTAGTCCGTCAGTTCCTTGGCCTGAATCAGCGTCAGGCCGGCGATCTTGTCGCCCAAGTCCATAATGGCCGAATCCGACATCACTGCACTCCCATTCGACTGCGGATCGTCATTGCGCCCGTCGCGGCGCCGTCGGCTGGACGGCGCGTGGGGGCAGTTCGCCCGCGCGCGACGACGGAAATCTGCGATCCTCTGCGACACGCGGCCGCGTCGATAGCCGAGACCCCGCTGGTCTCATTTGATCCGCCGCCATGGCGGAGCAGTCGACACGCGCCGAGGAAATCCAATATCCCTGCAATGCGCCCCTAGGCCGCTTCGGCCGGAGGCGGGGGGACGGCGCCTTCGCCTTTTTCGAGCTTTTCGATCAGCGATTTCAGGCAGCCGGCGATGCCGCCGCCGGGTGCGAGAATCGCGCTCGCCAGCTTCGCGCCCGGCGAACGCGCCGCCGCCGCGACCTGGCCCTGGAGGTCGCGCTTGGTGGGCATCTTCGAGAGGCCCTGCACCATTTTCTCGTCGATCAGCTGGCCTTCGAGCAGCGCACCGCGCAGCCGAAGGCCCTTCATCTTCGGCTGCCACTCCTCGACCACTTTCGCCGCCTCGATCACCGATTCGCCGCCGGTGATCAGCGCCGCCGGGCCGGCGAGCGTCTTGGCCAGCGGCGCGAGCGGCCCGTCGCCGCACGCCCGCCGGAGCAGGGCGTTCTTCACGACTTCGAGCTTCATGGCCTTCTTGTGCAGCGCGCGGCGGAAGTCGTTGGTGGTGATGCCGTCGACGCCGAGAATCTCGACCCACAGCGCGCTGTCCAGTTGGGTGTAGCGCGCTTGCAGCTCGTCCGTGATCAGCGATTTGACCATCTTGCTCATGGGTCATTGCTCCGTCGCGGCCGCGAACGCCACGTCGACCTCGACCGACGGCGTCATTGTGCCGGAAATACAGACTTTCTTGAGATAGTGGCCCTTCGACGCCTGCGGCTTGAGTCGGCGAATGTGCTCGATGAACGCCTGGATGTTGTCGCGCAGGTCGTCGTCGGCGAAGCTGAGCTTGCCGACCGGCGCGTGGACGTTGCCGCCCGCGTCGTTGCGGAATTCGACCTTTCCGGCGGCGTATTCCTTCACCGCGGTCGCGATGTCCGGTGTCACCGTGCCGCTCTTCGGCGAGGGCATCTTGCCCTGCGGGCCGAGTACGCGGCCGAGTTTGCCGACCTTGCCCATCAGCGAGGGGTGCGCGACCGCGACGTCGAAGTCGGTCCAGCCCTTCGCGACCTTGTCGACCAGCTCGTCGCCGCCCGCCTCGACCGCGCCCGCCGCCAGCGCCGCCGCGACTTCGCCTTCGTTGCAGAACGCGATGACCTTCTTGCTCTTGCCGATGCCTTTCGGCAGGCTGAGCGAGCCGCGGATCATCTGGTCGGCCTGCTTCGCGTCGATGCCGAGGTGGCAGACGACGTCGACCGTCTGGTCGAACTTGGTTTTGCTGAAGGTCTTGAGGCGCTTCACCGCCTCGTCGAGCTTCAGCGCGCTCTTGGGCTGTTTCTCGATGTCTTTGCGGAATCTTTTGCTGAACTGTTTTCGCATCCAGGATGCTCCCACTGGGGTACCGGCCCGTGGTCAGGCCTTGGGTTCTCGATGCCGGGCGCGCCTACGACGTGCCCGGGTCATTCCAGCCGGTGCTCAAACGCCGGCCGCTCGGATCGAAATAGACCGACTGGTCGCCGCGCAACATCTCCGAGAGGATCGGCACGTCGGCGCCATCGCGGATCGGCAGGACATAGCGTTCGCGCGAGTCGAGTTCGACGATCAGCGTCCACTCGATGCCGTTCTCGCGAAAGGTCGCCGAGAACTGATACTTGTTGATCCGCGGTCCCAGTTCGGCCATGTCTCTTCGTCCCGCTTGCACCGCATGATCTGCGCCGCGGCGCGGTTCAGTCCGCGACCTCGATGCCCATCGAGCGCGCCGTGCCTGCGATCACGCGCTCGGCCGCGTCCATGTCGAACGCGTTCAGATCCTTCAGCTTCGTCTCCGCGATCTTGCGCACGTCCGCCCGCGTCACACGCCCGACCTTCTTCTTGTTCGGCTCGCCGGAGCCCTTTTCGACCAGCGCGAGGCTCGGGTCCAGCGGCTTGGCCGCCTTGACGAGCAGCACCGCCGCCGGCGGGCTCTTGACGATGAACTCGAACGACTTGTCCTTGTAAACCGTGATTTCGACCGGGCAAGTCATGCCGTCCATGTGCTTGGTGGCGGCGTTGAACTGCGTGACGAACTGCCCGATGTTCACGCCATGCTGCCCGAGCGCCGGACCGATCGGCGGCGCGGGTGTGGCCTTTCCGCCGGGCGCCTGGAGCTTGATTTTTGCGACGACGAGCTTTGCCATGTCCCAGTCCTGCCTTCAATAAACTCGCGCGCCGCCGGCCGCAAAGGCCGCCGCCCGCGCGATGATCGCGGCGCTACATCGCTTCGAGCTGCCAGTATTCGAAATTCACCGGCGTGGCGCGCCCAAAGATCGTCAGAATCACCGTCACCTGGCCCTTGTGCGTGTCGATCTCGTCGACCGACCCCTCGAAATTCTCGAACGCGCCCTCGCGGACCTTGACCTTGTCGCCCTTCTTGAACGCGAGCGGAACGACCGCCTGCTGCTCGTCGGGCTTGGTCGACGCCGCCAGCATCTTCTCGACCTCCGGCGGGTTCATCGGCGAGGGCTTGCCCCCGGAGCCGATGAAGTCGCCGACGCCGGTCGTCTCCTTGATCACAAACCAGACGTGCTCGGGGATGCTGCCGTCGGGTTCGGTGGCCATTTCGACGAAGACGTAGCCGGGATACAGCTTGCGGTAGTAGACGCGGGCTGTGCCGCCGCGCATCCGCTTTTCCTTCTGGGTCGGCACCAGAATGCGGCCGACGCGCTCCTCGAGGCTTTCGATCTTGATCTTGCGTTCGAGCGCGTCGCGCACGCGGTCCTCCTGGTTGGAGGCGACGCGCAGGACATACCACCGCATGTCCGTCGTGGGCGGCGGAGTCTGGGCGGCGTCGGTGTTCGTCACGACTCGCCTCCGCCGAACATGCGCCCGAGGATGTTGATCCGCAGCACGTGGATCGAATCGAAGAAGAAGATGAATCCGAGATCCACCACAAAGAGGACGAAGCCCAGCGCGAGCACGGTGACAATGACGACCTTGGTCGCGCCCATCACCTCGCGCCGCGTGGACCAGTTCACTTTCTTCATCTCGCCTTCGGTCGCGATCATGAATTCGACCGAGCCGCGGTGCTGACCCACCAGCCAGAAGCTCGCCCAGGCGCCCGCCACCAGCACCAGAACCGCCGCCACCGTGCGAATCGTGAAAAGCGTGCTCTGCTCGAACGGCAGGCGTTCCAGCTCGGCGTACATGAACGCGGCCGCCCCGAGTGCGATCAGCGCGCCGCCGACCGCGGTGCACCAGCGCACGTACTGCCCCTGTCCGGGCTTGTAGACGTGGAAGGGCGAGACCGCGGCGTCGCGGCGCTCCGTGGGCGGCGGACCGCCGCGCGACGCCGTTCGTCGCTCGTCGTCGCGATCCTCGGGGCCGTCCGGCTGGGGAGCCTGCGATCTATGCACGAGTGCTTCCGTTTTCGCGTCGTTCTTTGCCATGGTTCCACGTATTCGGCCGCCCGCGGGCCGGCCGACGAATCCGATTCCGGTCGCGCGCATCAGGAGCGGAGGGAATCGAACCCCCAACCTGCTGATTTGGAATCAGCTGCTCTGCCAATTGAGCTACGCTCCTCCGTTGCCGGCTCTGCCGACGACGCCGGCGGGGGCCGGCGACCCGCCGCGCTCCCGGCTACTTGCGCTTGATCTTGTGCATCGTGCGCTTGCGCAGCCGGGGACTGTATTTGCTGAGCTGGATCTTGGCGCTGGTCTGCACGTTGATCTGCGTGCGATAGTTCAGATCGCCGCACTCCGTGCATTGCAGCCAGACCCACTCCCGTTTCGCGGCTTTCGCCATACATCACCTGTTACACCGCGCCACGGGGAGCCGACGGCGTCGCGACGGGACGAATCCCGCCGCGACGCCGCCGGCGCCGGCGCGCGCTTGCATTTACTCGATGACCTTCGTCACGACGCCGGACCCGACCGTGCGGCCGCCTTCGCGAATCGCGAACCGCAGGCCCTCCTCCATCGCGATCGGGCTGATGATCTCGACCCGCATCTGGATGTTGTCGCCGGGCATGCACATCTCGGCCTTGCCGCCGTCGCGCGCCACGAGCTCGGTGATCGAGCCGGTCACGTCCGTCGTGCGGAAGTAGAACTGCGGGCGATAGCCGGGGAAGAACGGGGAGTGCCGGCCGCCTTCCTCCTTGCTCAGCACGTACACCTCGGCCAGGAACTTCGTGTGCGGCGTGATCGATTTGATCTTCGCCAGCACCATGCCGCGCTCGAGATCGGTCTTTTCAATGCCGCGCAGCAGGAGGCCCACGTTGTCGCCGGCGATGCCGCTGTCGAGCGTCTTGTTGAACATCTCGACGCCGGTCACGACCGTCTTCCAGTCCTTCTTGTCGTGCAGGCCGATGATCTCGACTTCGTCGCCGACCTTGACCATGCCGCGCTCGATGCGCCCGGTGCCGACCGTGCCGCGCCCCTTGATGCTGAAGACGTCTTCGATCGGCATCAGGAACGGCTTGTCCTGCTCGCGCTGCGGCTCGGGGATGTCCTTATCGAGCGCGTCCATCAGGTCGCCGATGCACTGCATCGCCGACGCGTCCTTGCTGACCGCACCTTGCAGCGCCTTGATCGCGGCGCCGCGAATGAACGTCACACTGTCGCCCTTGAAGTCGTACTTGCTCAGCAGCTCGCGGACTTCCATCTCGACCAGTTCGAGCAGCTCGGGGTCGTCGACCAGGTCGACCTTGTTCAGAAACACCACCAGCGCCGGCACGTTCACCTGCCGCGCCAACAGCACGTGTTCGCGCGTCTGCGGCATCGGGCCGTCCGCGGCGCTCACCACCAGGATCGCACCGTCCATCTGCGCCGCGCCCGTGATCATGTTCTTCACATAGTCCGCGTGGCCCGGGCAGTCGATGTGCGCGTAATGGCGCTTCGGCGACTCGTACTCCACGTGCGAAGTCGCGATGGTCAGAATCTTGGTCGGGTCGCGGCGACCGTCTTTTTCAGAGGCCTTGGCGACTTCGTCGTACGGCTTGTACGTCGCCAGCCCTTTGGTCGCCTGCACCGCCGTGATCGCCGCCGTCAGCGTCGTCTTGCCATGATCGACATGGCCGATCGTGCCGACGTTCACGTGCGGTTTGGTACGTTCGAATACTCCCTTGGCCATTCCTTGATCTCCGTCAGCTCGTCGTGCGTAGCCGATCACGTCAGCGCCGGGATTCCGCCCGGCCGATCCATTCGATTCGCGCGTCCTGCGCAGGACTTCTACGCGTCCGCGGCGACACCACAGCTGCTGACGGGATTTGAACCCGTGACCTCGTCCTTACCAAGGACGCGCTCTACCAACTGAGCTACAGCAGCACCAAGCCCGGCAGGCGCGCGTCGCGACGCCCGCCGCGGGCAGACTGCGCCTGCGGTCCGGCCGAAAAAACCGGATTGAGCATTCTAAGGGTGCCCCTGCGCTTGTCAAAAGCAAAAATCGACTACCCGCGCCGGCGAATCCCCGCCTATCCTCTTGCGGGCGGCGTTTTACGCGGACCCGCGCCACCCTCACCCCGCCCGGAGCGCGAATGAGAGCCGACGAACGCAGCCCGAATCACGAGCGGCTGACGGATCGCCTGCGCCGTCGCGCGCGCGACGCACGCGACGCCGCCGGTGAGCTGATCGTCGATCTGCGCGCCGAGCCGTGGGCCCCGCTCCGTTCGCCGGTCGTGCGGCTGGCGCTCTTCGCGATCGCGGCGGTGATCATCGTCGTCGTGGCGCGGAGTTGCCTGCCGGCGATCGGCTCCGGTTCGGAACCGCGCGGCGAGACGGCGACCATCGTGGCCACCATTCACGTCGCGTGTACAAATCCAGATTGCCACGCAAGTTACGTTGCCCACCCCAACATTGATTTCAAGGCGTGGCCGATGGTCTGTGAGAAGTGTGCGACCCCAGGCGTCTACCGCGCGAAGCTCTGCCCGACCTGTCGAAGCTGGTTCGCAACCGCGCCGGGCGCCAACGACGCCTGTCCGGCGTGCGCCGCACGGAACGCCGCCACCCAGGCCGCCACGCAGCCCGCACGCCCGAGGACCGGCGACGATGCTGAGGATGGGTGGTAGCGGGTCGGCGCGCGGATCAAACCTCTACTTCACCGTCCCCAGCGCCTCATCGACCACGGCCAATCCGCGATCGAGGTCGCAAGCTTCGATGTTGAGCACCGGCCGGAACCGGATCGATCGCTCGCCGCAGCCCAGAATGATCAATGACCGCTCTTGGCATGCCTTCTTGAACGCGTCGCGCCGCGTGCCGTCCGGCAGGTCGAACGCGCACATCAACCCGCGCCCGCGGGGCGCCGTCATGTGCGGATGTTTCGCCGCCAGGCGCTGCAACTCGCTCAGGAGATACGCGCCGGTCTCGGCGGCGCGGCTCACGAGATCCTCGTCCTGAATGATGCGCAGGTACTGCGCCGCGCGGACCATGTCGGCGAGGTTGCCGCCAAACGTCGAGTTGATCCGCGAGCTGACCTTGAAGACGCTGTCGACGTCATCCACCCGTCCGCTCGCCATCAGCCCGCAGATCTGCATTTTCTTGCCGAAGCAGAGGATGTCCGGCAAGACGCCGAAGTGCTCGCAGCACCACATCCGGCCGGTTAGCCCGATTCCGGTCTGGACCTCGTCGAAAATCAGCAGCATTTCGTGCTGGTCGCACACTTCGCGCAGCGCCTGGAGGAACTCGCGCCGGAAGTGGCTGTCGCCGCCTTCTCCCTGGATCGGCTCGATGATCACGCACGCCAGATCGTGGCCGTGTCGCGCGATCGCGTCGCGAATCTGCGCGAGCGCTTGCTGCTCGCGCGCGGCGACGTCGCTGGTTCGCCGCGGTTCGGGCAGCGCGAAGTCGATTGCCGGCGCGTCGATCCGCGGCCAGTCGAAGGTCGGGAAGTACATCGTCTTGCGCGGGTCGGCGGTATTCGTCAGCGAGAGCGTGTAGCCGCTGCGCCCGTGAAACGCCTTGCGGAAATGCACCACGCGCTGGCCGATTTCGCCGCGCCCGGCCGCGAGGTTCTTGCGGACCTTCCAGTCGAAGGCGGTCTTGAGCGCGTTTTCGATCGCCAGCGCGCCGCCGTCGATGAAGAAGAAGTGGCTCATTCCCGGCAGGCCCGCGACTTCGTCCACCGTCTGCACGAAACGCGCGTAGAATCGCGTGTACACATCCGGATTGGCGACTTTGGTGCCGGCCGCGAGCACCAGATCGGCCAGAAACTCCGGTTCGCTCATGCGCGGATGCTGATATCCCAGCGGCTGGGCCGCGTAGAAAGAGTAGAAGTCGAGATACTCGCGCCCCGTGAGCGCGTCGAAAAGGTACGCCCCGCGGCTCCGTTCGAGGTCGAGCAGAATCTTGAAGCCGTCGACGAGAATCCGTGAGCGTAGCACGTCCATCGCGGACTGCGGATCGAGCGTCGTGTGCGGCGCGGGCGTCGTCGGACGGGCCTGGATCGTCGACATGCTCCACCTCCGAATAGGAAGCCGCGCCCAAGCGTCGGCGCGACGCATCATCCCCGGCTGCGGCGCGCGGGGCGCGCACGCCGCCACGCCCGGTCAGCGGCTGACGGATATCGTATCCTAGCCATCGGCTTGGAGATACGCCGGGATGGACACGCCCGAGCGGGACGATAATAACGCCGCCGACAGGAATCGACGCGTGAGTTGACGTGTCGGCAGCGCCGCGAACGTCTCAATCAGCAGCGCCGCGCGGGGTCGAGCGTCCTCCGCCGGCGCACGGGAGAAGTCGATCGCCACGCCGAGCCGCTTATCGCCCGGCGCGTGGCGCGAGAGCCCCACGCGGGCCACAGGAGATCCGGGAATGACTCCGCAGCCGTCCGTTCGTTTCAGAACATTGCTGCTCCTTACCGTCGGCCTCGCAGCGCTGTTGGCGGCCTTCGGCGACCGTTTCGTCGCCAACTGGGCGTATGCGCTGGAGCGCGGCAAGCTCCAGGCGACCGCCGACGAGCTTGAGACCGTACAGGATCTCTCGCGCGCCTTCCGCGGCGTTGCCAAGCTCGCGCGTCCCGGCGTGGTGCAGATTCGCGTCAGCGGCGGCGCGGCCGAAGAGCTCGATCCCACGATGCTGGAGGAGCTGCGCCGGCGGTTGAACCTCGACGAGGACGAACTCCAGCAGTGGCTTCGCCGCCACGGGCGGATGACGCGCTCCTCCGGCAGCGGGGTGCTGCTCGACAACGACGGCTACATCCTCACGAACAACCACGTCGTCGGCGGGCGGCGCGAGATTCGCGTGCGGCTTCACGACGACCGCGAGTTCGACGCAACGCTCGTCGGCGCCGATCCCAAGACCGATCTGGCGGTGATCCGCATCGAGGCGACCAACCTGCACGCCCTGCCGTTCGGCGATTCCGACGCGATGGAGGTGGGCGACTTTGTGCTCGCGATTGGCGCGCCGTTCGGGTTGGGGCAGACGGTCACGCACGGCATTATCAGCGCGAAGGGGCGCAACGACATCAGCGACCTGCCCATCGCGTACCAGGACTTCCTGCAAACCGACGCCGCGATCAACCC
>JBFXAM010000027.1:0-45341 GCA_050184295.1 Phycisphaerae bacterium
CGGCGCCGGTCCGGCGGTCGCGGCCGCCGCGGCCGATTCGCTCGGCGCGCTTCGCTCGCGCAGCAGTTGAATCGCCAGGATCGCGACCCCGCCGACCAGCAGCATGTCCGCAACGTTGAATACCCACGGCCACAACTCGCGCCCGTATACGGTCGTGTCGATCTTGATGAAGTCGCGTACGTAGCCATACGCCTCGGGCAGGCGCTCGCGGAATTCTTCCGGCAGGAGCCGTTCGAGCCCCCGCCCGTCGGGCGGATACTCGCGCAGCGCCAGCCCGCCCGCTTCCTCGCGCACGTCGAAGTAGCGCACCATGCCGTCGACCTTCTGCGGCACCAGCCGCACGAACATGCGGTCATACATGTTGCCGAGCGCGCCGGCGAAGATCCCGCCCAGCGCGATGTGCAGCCCCCAGCGCCGCGCGGAACTCTGCGTGAACATCCAGAGCACCAGCGCGAGCGCGAGCAAGGACGCGATCAGGAACAGGTCGGTCAGTCCGTGCCCGATGCCGAAGAGCGCCCCGGGGTTGAACATCGTCTGAAACTCGAGCACGCCGGGGATGAGCGTTTGGCGTCCGCCTTGGCGGAGCGTATGAAAGGCCCAGTCCTTCGACCAGAGGTCGAGCGTCAGGCCGCCCACCGCAATCAACCAGAACCGCGCGTGCGCGGGCCAGTAGGTTGCGGCGCGGCGGCCGCATGCGGCGCCCGCCGGCGGCGCGGCTGCGAAGGTCGCGCCGGCGGTAGTAGTCGTGTCGGGTGCGGTCATGGGTGGTTTCGCGAAGGGGCGGCGCGACGAAACGATGCTAACCGAAGGGCCGCGCGCACGCGCTAGAAGCGCCGCATCCGCCCGCGCTCCTGCGCGAGCTCGTGCTCGTAGCAGTACTTGGCCCACGGCTTGGCCTTCAGGCGGGCTTTGCCGATCGGCTTGTGCGTCGCGAGGCAGATGCCGTAGGTCTGGTTCTCGATGCGCTTCAGGGCGGCGTCGATCTCGCGGAGGAGATTCTGTTCGCCTTCGATCAGCCCGAGCGTGAATTCCTGTTCATAGCTGTCGGTGCCCAGATCCGCCATGTGCAGCGGCATGCTCGACAAATCGCCGGACGCCTCGCGCTGGTTGCGGCTGAGCACCTCTTTGGTCATCGTCGTGACGTCGCCGACCAGTTGGGCGCGCTTCGCCATCAACATCTCGCGGAACTGTGCGAGGTCCTTCTTGTTCAGATAGCTCGACGACTTGGGCATCGGCGGCGGCGCGAGAACCGGCGCGGGGCGGGTGACCGCCGCGGGCTTGGCGCTCGCAGGCTTGGCCGGAGGAGCCGGCCGCGAGTTCGACGCCGCCGGTCGCGAATTCGACGCCGCCGGGCAATTCGTCTCCGCGATCGTGACGCGCGTGCCTCGGCCGGACGGCGCCGGGCGCGGCGGCAGCACCAGCGCCGGCGCCGGCGCAGGCTTGCGGCCGTTGGACTGCGCCGCGGGCGGTGCGCTCTGGCGTGATTCGACCGGCGGCCGCACAAGCTTGGGTCGCGCCGGAGGCGCGACGCCTTTTGCGGGTTTGCGTGGCGGGCCGGCGCGCGCGGCGGGCTTCGGCTTGGCGCTGCGCGCGACGGCTTTGGCAGGCGCGCGGCGGGTGGCGGACTTCGCGGCCGCGCGTTTTGCGGCGCGCGCCTTGGTCGTAACCTGTCGGGCGACGCGCGGCCGAGCGCGACGAGTTTTGCCGGATTTCGCTGCCACGAAACGACTCCTGCACGCGCGATCGCCCGCTCTCGCGCGACCCCCGCGGTTTCCCGATGCAAGAGATCGGCGTTCGGAGCGACAAAGACGCGAAAGTATAGTCGTTTTCGTGGCCTGTGTCAAACCGGAACGGTCGGCCGCGAGAGCGCGAAAGCGCGACGAGGGAAAGTGGGGTCGAGGGAAAAGGGGCTCAGAGCTGCGGGCGCACGCCCGCGCGTCGGCACGCAGCCCGGCGCACGCTCCCGAGACCGGTCTGGGGAGCGGTCGTGCCACGGACGGGAACGTGGCGACGCAAGAGCCGTCGCCACGGCACCCGTGTGCTCGCCACGGCGCCCGCGTCGCGACGGCACCCGTGTGTTCGCCACGACGCCCGTGTGTTCGCCACGACGCCCGTGTGCTCGCCGTCGCACTGGCTGTCGCTGCGGCACCCGTGTGCTCGCCGTCGCACTGGCTGTCGCCACGGCACCCGTGTGTTCGCCGTCGCACGGGCTGTCGCTGCGGCACCCGTGCAGTTGCCACGGCACCCGTCGCGAAAATTGCGTCCGCGATCGGTGGTGGCGCACGGTCGTGCACTCGGGAGGCGTGCAGGCGTTCAGCGGTCGCCGACGGGCGCGGCGCGCGTGACGTGCTGCCAGAGGTAATACGCCGGCACGCCGACAACCAGCAAACCGATCCACGGCAGCGTGCCGCGCGGGTCCTGCCAGATCGAGAGCGCGGTCATGACGGCGGCGGCCGCGATGAACAGCGCCGGGACGAGCGGATAACCCCAGCAGCGGTACGGGCGCGGCAGGTCCGGGCGCGTGCGGCGGAGCGCGAAGAGCGCCATCGCCGCCAGGCCGTAGAAAATCCACATCGTAAAGACGAACGTGCCGGCCATGCGTTCGAACGTCTGGAGCACCCAGATGGCCGTGACGCTGAGGGCGAGCTGAGCCCAGAGCGCGACCGCGGGGGTGGCGAAGTTGGGATGGACGTGGCCGAGGAAGCGGAAGAGCAGACCGTCGCGCGCTTGAGCAAAGGTGACGCGTGCGCCGGTGATGATGGCGGCGTGTGTGGCGCCGATCGTCGAGATGAGAATCAGCACGTTTACGAGCACGCCCCCGGCGGGGCCGAACAAGCGGTGCATGACCAGCGGCGCGATGGTGCCGGTGGTGCGCATTTCCTCGAGCGGGACCATCCACATGTAAACGGCGTTGACGGCGAGATAGAGGACGATGACGGCGCCCGTTCCGGCGAAGTAGATGAGCGGGAGCCGGCGCTGGGGGTTCTTGATTTCGCCGGCAATCGAGCCGATGTCGCTCCAGCCGTCATAGGTCCAGAGGATCGCCGCCATCACCGGCGCGAGCGCCAGCAGGAGCGATTTCGGCGCCGGTATGGCGGCGAGATTGGCGGCGTCGCCTTTCATCAGCGCGACGCCCAGCACGACGATCATCGTCAGCGCGAGCATCTTGAGCGCCGTCAGCACGATCGCGACGCCGGCGCCGAGCTTGAGACGAAACGTGTTCACGAGCGTGAGTGCGACCAGGACGACGGTCGTTGTCACGCGCGGATTCCAGTTCACGCCCAGCAGCGGGTTGAGGTGCTCGGCAAAGACGATCGCGATGCCGGCGGCGGCGGCCGGCTTGGTGATCAGCAGGTAAGTCCAGCCGAAGACGAACGCGACGACGCGGCCGAAGCCTTCGCGCAGAAAGACGTAGACGCCGCCGGAGTGGGGAAACATGGCGGCGAGCTCCGCATAGGCGAGCGCGCCGCAAAGCGAGAGTACGCCGCCGACCGCCCAGAGGAGCAGGATCAGCGCGGGGCTGCCGAGCTCGCCGGCGATGCTCGTCGGCGTGCGAAAGATGCCGCTGCCGATCGTGACCCCGATCATGATCGCGGCCCCGCCGAAGAACCCGATGGTGCGCGGCAGGTCGCCGGGTCGGGGCGGGTGATCGGTGGGGTCGGCCGAGTGCGAGAGGGTCGGGGTCATCCGTGGGGGGAGGATAGTGGAGGGTTGGGGCGGGGTGAAGTCGGACCGCGAAACGCGTTTGCACGCGGCGGTGCGGCTGGACCGAGAAGCGATTCGCGACCTACGATGGCTGCGGGTGTGGTTCGGTGAGGAGCTGAACGATGCGCGGCGCGGCGGCGTGGATCATCGCGGGTTGGGTTGGTGCAGCGATGGCGCAGGGTCGGATGGAGGTCGAGGCGGCGGATGCCGGCGGGCGCGCCGATTCCTCGGCCGGGCCGGTAGGCGCGTGGCCGGCGCCGGTGCCGGTGCGTTTGAAGCCTGCCGGGCGCGACGATCTGCTCATCATGACGCTGGGGAAGATTCAAACGCCGCTGGCTGAGGGCGTGTACGACCCGGTTGCCGACCGCGTCACGCGGCGCGACGGTTCGACGATCGAGAGCTACTACCGCCGCGAGTTGGGCGTGCGGTATTTCACGCCGCTGGACAAGTCGGTTTTTCCGACGCCGCCGGCGGGCTGGTGCTCGTGGTACTACTACTACCAGGAGATCACGCCGGAGGAGGTGTTGCTGAACGCGGGGTGGATGGCGCGACATCTCGCGTCGCACGGGGCGCGCTATGTGCAGATCGACGACGGGTGGCAAGGCGTAGGGCGCGGGTTGGGCGAGAACCGCGACTGGAGCACGATCGACGCGCGGTTTCGCGGGCTGGGGATGGCAGGCCTGGCGGCGGAGATTCGCAAGTTCGGGCTCGAGGCGGGGATCTGGATCGCGCCGCACGGGCAAAGCAATGCGGAGTTCGTTGCGGCGCGGCGCGACGCGTTTCTATGGAAGCCGGACGGCACGAGCGCGTCGGACACGTGGGAGGGCAGGTTCCTCGTCGATCCGTCGGCGCCGCGGGCAGCCGGATATCTCGCCGAGCTGTTTCGCGAGCTGCACGGCTGGGGCTACACGTACTTCAAGATCGACGGCCAGCCGATCGTGCTCGACGAGTTTGCGTCCAAACGCGAGTTCTTTCGCGGCACGCGCCCGCCGCCGCCGGACGAAGGCGCGCCGCCGGACGCGGCGCCGGCGGCGAGCGACGAGGTCGCCGATGCGCAGCGCGACTATCGCGGGACGCTGCGATCGATCCGCGACGCCATCGGCCAACGATCGTACCTGCTGGGCTGCTGGGGAATTCCGCTTGCGGGCGTCGGAATCATGAACGGCTCGCGCACCGCCGGCGACATCGTGCCGGGCTTCGACGGCTTCCTGGTCGCATTCGACGCCGTGCAGAACTTCAACTATCTACACAACGTGGCGTGGTATTGCGATCCGGACGTGGTGATGGTGCGGCCGCCGCTCAGCGACGGCGCCGCGCGGGCGTGGGCGACGATTCAGGGATTGACGGGGCAGGCGCTGCTGACGAGCGATCGTCTGCCCGACCTGCCGGCTTCGCGCGTGGCGCTGCTCAAGGCGATTTATCCGCCCGTGGACATCCGCCCGCTTGACCTGCACGCACCGGAGCCGGCGCGGAAATCGACGTGGATTCTGAAAGTCGCACAGGAGCTGCCGAGCGGCGCGCGACGCGAGTATGACGTCGTCGGGCTGTTCAATCTCGATCGCGAACACACGAAGACGATCCATCTGCCGTGGGTGCGGCTGGGACGCGACGGCCCGGTGCTTCATCATGTGTTCGATTACTGGAGCGGCGTGTATCTCGGCTGCTGGGAGCAGGGGCTGTTTGTCGAGGTTCCGCCGGGAGACGTGCGTGTGCTCACGATCATGCCGGCGGAAGCGCGGCCGCAATTGCTCAGCACGAGCCGGCACATCACGCAGGGTTGGATTGACGTGCTCGACGTCGTGAGCGATGAGGTCGATGGCACGCCGCGCCTCCGCGGCCGCAGCCGACTGATCGCGCACGAGCCCTATGTGCTGACGTTCGCACTGCCGCGTGCGGCGCCGACGTGGACGCTGCGCGACGCACGCGCGCGCGGGCTGAGCGGCGGGGACGTGCGGGTGGAATGCCGGGCGCACCAGGGCGCCGCGACGGTCGCGCTGCGCAGCGCCGGGTCGCAGGAGGTGGAGTGGGAACTGCGCTTCGCGCCGGCGACGCCGTACGTCTATCCCGTGCAGCCGCCGGCGGGGCTGGCGGTGCAGCCCAGCGGCCTGTTCGACGCCGAGGCGCGCTGGTCGTCGGAATATCACAGCAGCGCTGCGCATCGCGTGGAGATCGACGGCGCTCCCGCAGGCGTGAGCTTTCATCGCCGGGCTGTGCTGCGCGAGCTCGCGCCGGGACAGCGCGTGATGGTCGGCGTGCGGTCGGTCTGGTACGACGGGTCGGTGTCGGAGAAGGTGATCGAGCGCGAATTTGTCGTGGCGCCGCCGGCGAGCGTTCACTTGTCGGAGATCGAGCCGGAGGTGGTGCGACAGGGGTGGGGGTCGCTGAAGCGCGACCGCTCCGTGGATGGCAACCCGCTGACGGTGGCGGGCGAGACGGCGGCGCGCGGACTCGGCACGCACGCCGACGCGACCATCGCGTATCGCATCCGTGGCGCGTTCGAGCGCTTCGAGACGCGCGTCGGCATCGATGACGAGATTCTCGCCGACGCGAAGCCCGAGGTGCTCTTCGAAGTCCACGGCGACGGGCGGAAGCTCTGGGAAAGCGGGCCGATGCGGCGCGGCGAAACCGCGAAGCCGGCGACCGTCGACGTGCGCGGCGTGGAGCTCCTGGAACTCCGCGTGCTGTGCGGCGAGGACGGAATCGACCACGACCACGCCGATTGGCTCGACGTGCGTCTCATCGCGCCGCCGCCGGCGACGACGACCGGGCCGACGACGACCGCGACAACTGGGCCGACCGCGACAACTGCGCCAACCGCGCCGTTCGCGCCGGGCACATCGACGCCGCCGACGACGCCGCGCGAGTAGCGATCCGCTCGCGCTTCGAGACGATTCGTCACGCGCGAATCGCGCGGTCCGAGCGAGGAAGCGACCCGATGAACCTGACGCTTGACGACCTCGCCCCCTGGATCGAGGAGCAGTTCGACCGCGGCGGCGGCCCCGGCGGGCAGAACGTCAACAAGGTCAGCACGCGCGTCACGCTGCTGTTCGATTTCGCCGCCTGCCCCTTGCTCAACGACGCGCAGAAGAGCCGCATTCGGCAGCGCCTGGCGCGGCGGATGTCGGCCGACGGGCGCCTGCGGCTCGTGGCGCAGTCGGAGCGCTCGCAGTTGGCGAATCGCCGGGCGGCGGAGGATCGGCTGATGGAGCTGCTGGCGGCGGCGACGCGCGCGCCCGCGGTGCGAAAGGCGACGCAGCCGACGCGCGCGTCGCAGCGCCGCCGCGTCGCCAACAAGCGCCGCCGCGGCGAGGTGAAGCAGCAGCGCCGGCGCCCGCCGGGCGCGGACTGAGCCTCGCGCGGCGGGGCGGACCGGTGCAGTCTGCCCGGTCGGCGCGCGGCGTTCAGCCGGGCGGTCACAAGTGTCGGCGGACGTTGGAGCGGACCGCCGCGCGGCCGAATAAAAGGAGTATCACCGTCGCGGGTTCGGGGATGAAAGTCACATCGGGCAGATCGCTCTGCACGCTGGGCGGCCAAGTACTTGCCGATATGGGCGCGTCGCCCCAGCCGAAGTGCCAGAATTGCTCAAAGGGCGGGCCTCGGTGACCGAACGCGCCAGCCACGAGGAATACGGCGCCTTGCGCGCCGGCGCTTGCCTGTACGTCGATCGATCCCAACAGATACGTGAACGTCTCCGGATCGTATTGAATGTCGAGCGGCCCCGTGAAGTCGTCGAGTCCCGAGCCGAGCGCGGCGCCAAGCCGCGAGATTCGATTCGGCGTCAGCGTGCCGGGCAGGACGCCGCCCCACCGCCGATAGGCTCCCGATTGATAGTTATACATCTGGCGGTCAACAAAGCGAAGTTCTCCGCGATCGGCATACAAAGCCACATCGATCTCAAACCCCGTGACATCCGTCCAGTCCGGCGTCATCAGCGTGGCCCAGAGATATAGGCGCTGCACGCCGTCAACCGATTGAATGACGGGGTTGGTGCCCTCCGTCGGTGAGATGTACTCGGGCGGTGTACCGGCGATCGGCTGATTCTCATCCACACCCGTGGTCGAAAACCACAGCCGGACCGTGTGCGTCTGCGCGATGAATAGGCAGAAGAGAACGGTTGTCGCAATCATGGCTGAAGCTCCGCTCGTCCGTAGCGTCTTGTTACGGCTGAGTGTAGTACGGCGTCGCCGTGCGGTTCGCGTTCAGAGTCACGGTGGTCATTCGACTCGTAGGCGCGGCCGGGCCATCCCCTTCGATGTCGATGATCCACCCGAAGAACGTCCAGCCATCAATCTCGGGCGCGAGCAGGGTAACCGGCGCGCCGTCTCCGAAGTTGCGCGCGAAGCTCGGTTCGCCGGCGTTCAGTTCGGCGTCGGCTCGGGCGTACACGTCGGAGGGCGACAGCTTGACATTGATCGCGTCTGGTTGGTTGCCAAGCGCTCTCGCCACGGTCAGCGTGCGCAGTGGTCCGCCAGAAACGACGTAGCTGCCGACAGACGTGTGTTTGTAATCCTGCCGCACTCCAACTGTGCAGGAGGGGCAAGGGTTATCGAGCTCGAGGAAACAACGCCCCGTCTCACTCGTTCCCCAGGTGCGAGTGCCGTCGAGCGGGTCCAATGCGATGCCTTCGTAATCTCCGAGGAGGCCCGGATCGGAAATCGCCGCGCTGCCGGCCGTCATCACTGTGACCGGGGCGCCGAGCACCCCCGGCGGGTCGGATGCACGACGCCCCGTCCAGCAGAGGTCGAAGTAGCTGCGTCGCGAGAATCGCGTGAAGAAGATCGCAAAGTCGCCATTCGTCGTTGGCATGATCAGCGGATACTTCGCGTGGACAACCCAGTCGTCCTTCTCGCTTTCGCCGAAGGAATGTCCGCAGTCGAGCACTCCGTCGTCTTCCAGCACCGGTGAGAGTCCCGAAGACGGCCAGCCGCGGAGATCGACGACGTACCAGCGCGCCGTCCACCGGCCGGGAAGATCGAGACCGTCATTCACTTGCGTGCGAGGCTCTTGCCGAACCAGATACAGCCGACCGTTGTCGAGTACGGCGTTCTGGACATTGCGGAAGTCTGCCTGAACCAGATCGGACGCATCGCACAGTTGATACAGCGTTCCTATTTCGGGAGCATCGGCGGCTACGTACGCATCGTCAAATGACCAACTCAATTCCGTCGCCCGATCCTGCAGTGCGACCACTCGAATCCGTGGCGTAAGCGGAGGGTCCGTCAAGCCGCGGCGTTCGAGTTGCGCAAAGTACATCGTGTCGGAACCGATCGCCTGCCGAAACAGCGCCGGCATCGGCAGCCGATCCTTGAAATCATCGGGTTGCCCCCCAACAAGCGACAGTACAAACCGTTGATGATTCCCCGCCCGCGTATAGAAATCCGCGTCGCCCGGCGTCGGCCGTTCCAGAATCTGCACGACGTGGCGGCCCCCCGCGTCCGTAGGCATTACGGTAACGAGGTAAATCGCACTCTGATTCACGGCCAAGCCCGGCCAGTTGATAATCCCCGTCGTCACACCGTCCACGCGACCGTCGAGATAATACTTGTCCCAGTCGGAGCCGCCATATGAGTCCGGCGTGTCGTCGCGCGACACGGCGAGCATGAACTTGCGGGCATTGAAGTGCAGCGCGATCACAACGAATCGACCTGAAAAGTGGTCGTAAAGCACGCGCGGGTCGCCGATCGTGTCGCTCGGCGGCGGACTCGGAAATCCATCCCAGAAGTACAAAGGCAACGGCTCGAAATTCGGATCGAGCGCCGCCTGCCACAATTGCGTGCCCGTTCGATCATACGCCGTGATCGCGAAGTTGGTCGTCTGAATGATCCGTGCGGGACCGACGCCGATCGTCGGCTCCCGCGGCTTGCTGTCCGCGCCCACGAACGCCCAGAACGGATCCGCCGCGAACGCCGGCGAAGCCCCCGCCAACCAGCAGAAACACGCGGCGGCGAGCGCCCAGACACACGCCGCGGCGACCGCCCCGACCCACGCCGCCGCTCGCAGCCGACAGTGTCGCTGAGGGCATTTCAGAACGGCCTTGAACCCGGCGTGATTCGTAACTACAGGGGGGGGGCGCGACTTGCGATTCAGAGAGCATGATTCGGTTCCTCCGGTTCAACAACCCTTCGGCCCGAAACCCGCCGCACGACCGGCAGAATTGTTTCAGAATCTCCCTGCACGCGGCGTGCCAGCCGAGAGAATCTTACTGCGGTCCCCCCGCCCGGCCTGCGGCCGCCAGCCACCGCACCTGGTGGCTGAATCGGGGCGCTGGCATCGCCCCTCAGCAAGCGCGGGATGGTCAAGGCCCGCCGAGCGTGTTACGTTGCGATGCGATCGGGACGGCCGCGGCACGATGCCGCGGCACACTTCGCGTCGACCGGAACCGAGTCGGTCGTGCATTCGAGAGGGCCTTCGCCAGGATGACGGACTCCAACGAGACGCCGGTCCGGCCTCCGGAGGCCGATGTCGCGGGTCCGGACGACGCGGTCGTCGCGCACCCGGTCGCGGCGGCGTACCCCGCTTTGCCGCCGGCGCCCCTCGCGCCGGTCGGCGAGGGCGAGCGGCTGGAGGTCATCGACGCGTTGCGCGGCTTTGCGCTCTTCGGCATCCTGATCGCCAACATCCGCTACTTCACGACGCCGTTCCAGGTCGACCAGATCGGGTATCGGTTCTGGAGCCAGCCGCAGGACATCGTCGTCGACTGGTTGCTGATTGCGTTCGTGTACGGCAAGTTCTACACGTTGTTTTCGGCGTTGTTCGGCTTCGGGATGGCGATCCAGATGGAGCGCGCCGCGGCGCGTGGCCGGTCGTTTGTTCCGGTTTACCTGCGTCGCCTGCTCGTGCTGCTGGTGATGGGCCTGCTGCACGCGACGCTCTTGTGGGCGGGTGACATTCTGGTCACGTACGCGGTGATGGGCGGCGTGCTGCTGCTGTTTCGCAACCGCCGGCCGAAGACCCTGCTGGTTTGGGCCGGTTCGCTGCTGGTGTTCATGACGCTGGTGGGGCTGACGCTGGGCGGGCTGATGATGCTCGCGGCGGGAACAGCGGAGGGCGCGGCGGAGTTCGCGGAGCACGAAGCGCAGTCGCGGGCGCAGTTTGACCAGGCGCTGCGGGTCTACGCGAGCGGTTCGTTCGGCGAGGTCACAGCCCAGCGGATCGACGATCTATCGGGCGTATACGCATTCACGCTGATGATCTGCGGCGACGTGCTGGCGATGTTCCTGCTCGGGCTCTACCTGGCGCGAATGCGCGTGCTGCACGAGCCGGCGGCCTGGCGCCGGCTGCTGTGGCGCGTCGTGCTGGTCGCCGGGCCGCTGGGGCTGGCGGCGAACGTCGTCAGCGCGTCGAGCTTCGAGCGTCTGTATGACGCCTCGGAGTCGACGGAGGCGGCGCCGGTTCCTGCGACCGCCGCGGCCGACTCACCGGCCGACTCGACGGGTGCGCCGGCAGCATCCGGCGCCTCGACGGCGCCCGACGAAGCGACGCCGCGACCGGTGCCGGCGACGACGGGCCCCGTCGCCGAGACGCCGGACGACGCGTGGACGGCATTCATGCTCGTCTTGACGCTGGGATTCGTGGCGTCGCCGACGCTCATGCTGGCATACGCGTCCGCGTTCGTGCTGGTGTGGCTGTCGGCGGCGGGTCGGGGCGCGCTGGGCTTGCTGGCGGCCCCGGGGCGGATGGCGTTGACGAACTATCTGACGCAGTCGCTCGTGTGCTCGCTGCTCTTCTACGGCTACGGGCTCGGACTGCACGGCACGATCGGCCCCGCCGGCTGCATGCCGATCGCGCTCGCGCTGTTCGCGGCGCAGGTCGTGTTCAGCCACGCGTGGCTGGTGCGATTTCGCTTCGGGCCGATGGAATGGCTGTGGCGCTCGCTCACGTACGGGGCGCTTCAGCCGATGCGCCGGGACCGCGCGGCCTGACGCGCGGCGGGCCGGCCGCGGCGCCGTCAGGCGAGTTTGTGTTTCTGAAGCTGATAGCGCAGGCGATCGCGCGACATGTGCAGGAGCTTGGCGGCCTGCGTCTGGTTGTTGTTGCTCCGCTCCATCGCCTGTCGCAGAAGGCGCGTCTCCAGATCGTGCAGCTTGCTGAGATTGAAGCCGTTGGGCGGCAGGCTCATGTGATCGAAATCCCCCATGCTGGACGGCGCGCCGGTCGGAATGATGGCGACATCGTCGGGTCCGAGCCGGTCCGACTTCGCCAGCAGCACGGCCCGCTCGATCACGTTCCGCAGCTCGCGGACGTTCCCGGGCCAGTGATACGCGTGCAGCTTCTCGTACGCGGAGTCAAGCACGCGCGTCATGGGCTTCTTGAATTCGGTCGCGAAGCGGGCCACAAACGCGCTCGTCAGCAGCCGCAGGTCGTCGCCGCGGTCGCGGAGCGGCGGCAGGATGACGCTCACGACGTTGAGACGATAGAAGAGGTCGCGACGGAAACGGCCCGCTTCGATGGCGTCCTCGATGTCGCGATTGGTGGCGGCGATCACGCGGACATCGACGGAGATCTCGCGCGTGCCGCCCACGCGCCGAAACTGGCGGTCTTCCAGAAAACGCAGCAGCTTGGCTTGCAGGCTGGCGGGCATGTCGCCGATCTCGTCGAGAAAGACCGTGCCGCCGTCGGCGAGTTCGAAGAGCCCTTTCTTCTGCGCCTTGGCGTCGGTGAACGCGCCGCGCTCGTGCCCGAACAGCTCGCTTTCGAGCAGCGTCTCGGAGATGGCGGTGCAGGTGATGTTCACAAACGGCCGTGCGGCGCGCTCCGACTGCTGGTGAATCACGCGCGCCACGAGGTCCTTGCCCGTGCCCGTTTCGCCGCGCAGCAGCACGGTGGACACGCCGGTCCGCGCCACCTGGCGGATGGTGTCGAAGAGCTGGATCATCGACGGGTGCTTGCCGATGATCGCGTCCATGCCGTATTCCTCGGTCATGTGGCGGCGCAGCTCGCGCACCTCGCGCCGCAGCTTGGTCGTCTCCAGCGCCTTGTCGACCGTGAACATCAGCTGGTCCATCTGGAACGGCTTGCTGATGTAGTCGTACGCGCCCAGCTTGATGGCCTCGACGGCCGACTCGATCGTGCTGTACGCGGTCATCATGATGACGACCGCGTCCGCGTCGGCCTGCCGCAGCGCGCGCAGAATCTCGAGCCCCGTGACGTCCGGCAGCTTGTAGTCGAGCAGCACGAGGTCGAAGACGCCGTTCTCAACCGCGTCGCGCCCGCGCTGGCCGGTGTCCGCCTCGGTGACGCGGAACCCGCGCTCCTGAAACTTCTGGCGCAGCGACCAGCGGATCAAGCTCTCGTCCTCCACGATCAGTACGCGCACGCTCATTCGCTCGATCCTCCCGGGCGCGTCGGCGGCGCGCCCAGCGGCAGCACGACGATCACAGTGGTCCCTTTGCCCACGACGCTGCGGATTTCGAGGCGCCCGCCGTGGGCGTCCGCGATCTTCTGGCAGATCGGCAAGCCGAGTCCGGTGCCGCGCGCCTTGGTGGTGAAGAACGGCTCGGTGGCGCGCCGGAGCACGTCGGGGGACATTCCCGCGCCGCGATCCTCGACCAGCAGGCGGACGGCGTCGCGCGTGCGGGTGGCGGAGACGCGGACGACCGCGCCTTCGGGCGAGGACTGGGCGGCGTTGAGCATGAGGTTGATCAGCAACTGCTCGACACGGTCCTCGTCGGCGTCGACCGGCGGGACGTCGGCGGGATGGTGCTCGACGCGGACGCGCTGCATGTCGGGCTCTTCGCGGAGCACCGTGAGGACGCGCTCAATCAGCCGGGGGATGTCGACCGGGCGCGTGCGGAGCGGCTTGGGTCTGGCGTAGACCAGCAGGTCCTTGACGGTCCCGTCGAGGCGGTTGATCTGGCGGAGGACTTCGTGAAGGACCGGTCGGCGGTCGTCGTCGCGCGCCAGACCGTCGCGGAGGACCTGGATCGCACCGCTGATACCGGCCAGCGGATTCTTGATCTCGTGCGCGAGCGACGCGGCGAGCTGGCCGATGTGCGCGAGGTGCTCGGCACGGGTGAGACGCTCGTGGACGGCTTCGCGCTCGCCGGCGCGGACCTGGGCGGAATAGCTGTCCTTGTAGCTGTCGAGCATGACCGCCAGCTCGAGCGTGAACAGTTTGTGGAGCGAGTCGAGCATGGGTTCGACGGCGGCGTCGGGCGGCACGCGGGCGGCGGCGGCGAGGCTCTGCCAGAGCACCTCCATCGCACAAACCATGTAATGCTGGGAAAGACCGACGCGCACGTGAGCGCGGCCGATCTGCTGCCGCCTGAGAAAGTACGCGTCGTCATACGGCCCGACCACCAGCGTGTGCAGCCAGTCATGGAGCGACACGCGCAGGCGGTCGATCTGGCCGGGCTCGGCCAACACGGCGCGCGTGCCGGCGTGGGCCTCGATGACGGCGTAGAAGCGCTCGATGGCGGCGGGAAACGCCGGCGCGACGCGCGGGCCGAGAGCGCGGACACGGAGCGCGTCGGCGTCGGTGAAGCCCACGTAGCGGCGCAGCTCTTCAAACAGCGATTCGGGCATGGCGGCAGATTCTATAACCGGATTTGAATGCCCACGCGACGTGGCGTGGGCGCACCGGGGGGTGGGGAATCTCCCCCGGCGGACTGGGGAAAATCCCCCAAACCGGGCACGTCCGAGTCGATTCGACGCGTCGCAAACGCCCGGCCGCGGCGGTTTTCGCGTCCCGGGCGTAATTTTTCCCGCTGGCACGCCGCGTGCAAGGCTGCCTCAGGATGGACTGGTGCGCATGAAACGGCGAACCCCTGACACCGCGTTGAAGACCGGAGCCGGCGCCCCCGGCGCACCGGGGGGACGCGCCCGCGTGCTGGTCGTCGAGGCCGACACGCTGATGCGCTGGTCGATGATGGCGTATCTCGAGCGCTGGTTCGACGTGCTGCTGACCGACACCGTCGACGCGGCCCACCAGCTCCTGGATCGCGACATTGTCAGCGCGCTGATCGTGTCCGACGAGCTGCCCGATGACGGGGCGCGGCAATTGGAGGTTCACGCCCGGCGGGCGAATCCGGCGATGCGAATTGTCCGCACGGGAACCGGCGTCGATGAGCTTCCGCCGCCGCCGACGGCCGCCCGGGCGACCGCGCACGGGCGCGTGGCGAAACCGGAGGCGGCGGCCGGCCCGCGCGTCCGCCGCACCGGCGGCACGCCGCCGCGGCCGACGAATCACATCGAGAAGCCCTTTGCGCTCGCCGAACTCGCGGTCTTGCTCGGAGTTCCAGCCCGCGAGCTGCCGCCGGGGTAGGGGTGAGTGACAGGTTTGGCGGGCGCGAAATTTCGCCCCAACGGGAGCGACGGCGTGTCGCCACGGGTGGAGCCGCGCAAGCGGCGCAACCCGTGGATCGCAAATCTGAAACGTAACTACCCCTCGCAAGGGGCGGAGGAATGCGTGCGGCAACGATCCGCCTGGCCTCGGCCCCTGCCGCGGTCGCACGAACCCGCGCGACCTTGTCCACGCGTTCCGCTGTGCCCACACGGGCCTCGCTCCACCCGTGGCGACACCCGTTGCCTCGGTCGGGGCCGTCCAAACGGTCACGCACGCCTGCGGTAGCACCGATTCGCGCTCCACTGGCCGCTGCCGCGCGATCGGGATAGCATGCCCCGCGCGACGCGGCGCGTTCGGCGGCCGAATGCTCGGCGGCCGGACGGCGGGACTCGCGGCGCGGGCTCGCCGCCGGGGCGTCGGCGCGACGGGCCGAGAGCAATCGAACCCCAGCCGTCTCGCAGGTGCGCCGTGTCCTATACGGTTCTCGCTCGAAAATATCGCAGCCGCTCGTTCGACGACGTGATCGGCCAGGAGCCGATTGCGACGACGCTGACGAACGCGATCAAGTCCGGACGCATCCACCACGGATATCTGTTCACCGGCACGCGCGGCGTGGGCAAGACGAGCATGGCGCGGATTCTCGCGAAAGCGTTGAACTGCCTGAGCACGGACGCGCCGACTGCAACTCCCTGCTGCAAGTGCGAGGCGTGCGTCGCGATCGGCGAAGGACAGGACATCGACGTGGTCGAGATCGACGCGGCCAGCAACACGGGCGTCGACAACATCCGCGAGCTGCGGAGCAACACGGCGTATCGCCCGGCGCGGAGCCGGTTCAAGATCTACATCATCGACGAAGTTCACATGCTCTCGACGGGCGCGTTTAACGCGTTGCTCAAGACGCTGGAGGAGCCGCCGGGCCACGTGAAGTTCATCCTCGCGACCACCGAGCTTCAAAAAGTTCCCGCGACGATCCAGAGCCGCTGTCAGAAGTTCCAGTTTCGCCACATCGCGCCTGACGCGGTCGCGGAGCGCCTCGCGGCGATCTGCAAGCAGGAGGGCGCCCGCGCCGAGCCGGCGGTGCTGCGGCGCGTGGCCCGGCTGGCGAACGGATCGATGCGCGACGCCCTGAGCATCCTCGACCAGTTATTGTCCGTGACCAGCGAAGAGGTGACGCTGCCGCTGCTCGACGAACTGCTGCCGCCGCCGCAGGACGAGCAGGTGCTCGCGCTGCTGACGCTGGCGGCAGAGGGCGATGCGGCGGGCGTGCTGGCGACGCTCGATCGGCTCTTGTCAGGGGGGCGCGGGCTGGACGTATTCTGCGGCGACCTGATCGAGGTGGCGCGTTCGCTGATGCTGGTGCGCGTGTGCGGCCCGGACGCGCCGATCGTCGACCTGCCGGCGGCGGCGCGCGACGACTATGTCGCGCTCGCGCAGCGGTTCGACGTTTCGCAGTATGTGCAGATGATCGCGATGCTCGAAGAACTGCGGCGAAACGTCCGCTTCAGCGCCGCGGGACGGGCGCTGACCGACGCATTGATGGTGCGGCTGGCGCATCTGCGGTCGTGGTCGTCGGTCGAGCAACTGCTGGGCCGCGTGTCGGGCGGCGGGGCGGCGGTCGACCCCAGCGAAAAAAAAAAGCCCCCGCTGACTCCCCCGGACGGCGCGTCGCACGCTGAGGCGCTGCCCCCAGCACCCGCGGCGACCGCCGCCTCGGTCGCACCCGCCGGCGTGACGAGTGCGGCGCAGCCGCCGATGCCGGACCTGCGAACGCAGACAGCCGCGCCGAGCGCGGCGTCGCGTCCACAGCCCGCCGCGCGATCGCCGGCCGCTTCACCGCGCGCGGCCGTCGCACCGTCGTCGGTGTCGACGCCGAGTGCGCCCGCCCGCGTGCCTGGACGTGCTGCGGATCGAGGGCGGCCGTCGACGGCAGAGGTGGCGCCGCGCGTGCTCGTGTCGGCTTCCGCGGAGGAGCGCGAGGTGGTGCTCGCCGATCCGCTGGTGCGCCAGGCGATCGAGTTGTTCGACGGCGTGGTGGTGGACGTTCGAAAGGGTCATGCGGCCGCGAACGATCTGGGCGCGGCGCTCGAAAACGCGGAGTAGCTCATGTTCGGTTCGATCGGTCAGATTGCCCAACTCGCCGGCCTGCTGCGCAACCCCGAAAAGCTCAAGGACGCGATGAACGAGGTGCACACGCGCCTCGCCGCGGCGCGCTTCACCGGCGAGGCCGGCGGTGGGCAGGTGCAGGCGACCGTCGACGGGCGCGGCGAACCGGTTGGCTTGAAGATCGCGCCGGGGCTGGTGCAGTCCGGCGACCACGAATTACTCGAAGACCTGGTGTGCGCCGCCATCCGGCAGGCCGTGCAACGCAGCCGCGACGGGCTGCAATCGGAGATGGGCGCGATGGCCGGGATGCTCAACCTGCCGGGGATGTCCGACCTGCTCGGCGGACCCAGGCCGTGAGCGAGACGCGTCTGACCGGCCCCTTGCAGCGGCTGATCGACGAGCTGCGCAAGCTGCCCGGCGTGGGCCCGCGGTCGGCGGAGCGGCTGGCGTTCCACCTGCTGAAGGCGGAGCGCGACGAAGTGCTCGCGCTGGCCCAGGCGCTGGTGGACATCAAGGACAAGATTCGGCCGTGCGCGCGCTGCTTCAATCTCGCGGAGCAGGAGCTGTGCCACATCTGCGCCGATGCGCGGCGCGATCCGGGTGTGATCGTCGTCGTCGAACAGCCGAAGGACGTGATCAGCCTGGAGGCGACCGGGCTGATCACGGGGGTGTATCACGTGCTCATGGGGCGGATCGCGCCGCTGGAGGGCGTCGGGCCGGAGCACCTGACGATCACAGCGCTCGCGGAGCGCGTCCGCGCCGGCGGCGTGCGCGAGGTCGTGCTCGCGACCAATCCGACTGTAGAGGGCGACGCGACGGCGCTGCACATCACGGAGGTGCTGGCAGGCGCCGGCGCGACGATCACCCGGCTGGCGCGCGGCCTGGCGCCCGGCGGGTCGCTCGAACACGCGAATCGATACATGCTCGAAGAGGCCTTTCGCGGACGCAAGCAGGTGTGAGCTCTCTCCGATAGGTGCGCCAGGCGCATGCCGCGTCACGCCCGACGTCCCGGGCGGGCGCGGAACTGGGCACCGCGCCGCTGAAGACAGCGCCCCCCGGGCGCACATGAATATCTGCTGCGCTGTTTGACGATATATCAAAAATGTACTAAGCTACTCATAGTCGACCCCCGCAAGGGGTCGATGAGCGCGCCGATGCCATGAGGGGATCCGCGGTGCGCGCCGCACTCGCAAGGTTGAGAGTCGTGGTGTTCGGAAATGGGATGGCGCGCGCGAGTGGGAGTTGGGCGCGGTCTTCCGCCAAGCACACTTCCCCGGGTTCCCCGGCAAGGAGCGTGAATGCGCGCGAAGACGGAGCACCTGGTGCGGGCGCTGTGAGACCTGGCCCCGTTCAGCTTTGCGGACAAGCGCAGCTTTGCGGTCGAACGCGATTGGGTCGCGGAGGATCCGATTCGGCGAACACGCCCGACCGCCGATCCTGTTCTGGCGGGTGCCGCGCTGCGGTTTTTCGAATTCGGCGTCGGTCGCGCAAAGGTCGCGATTGTGCGCTACGATGCGGCCGAAAACACCATGCGGATTATGGGGCATGCCGACTCGCACGACCAAGTCGCCACGAAGCGAAACGCGCGGACGGAAACGCCGTCGCGGCCCCCTAGGCATCCGAGCATCCCGGCGCCGACGCGCGCCGCGGCGCGTGCTGGTCGCCGACGAGCGCGGCGGCGACTCGGAATTGCATGTCCTGGTGCCTGTCGCCGAGTACGAGCGCATGCGCGACGCGTTGGAACGTTGCGAGTTGCTCGAACGCCTCTCCGCGCCCGCGTCGGAGTACGTCGACGATAAAGCCGCGGCGCTGATCATTGCCGGCGGCGAACTGGCCGCCGCACGCCGCCGCGCCGGGCTCACCCAGAGGCAGCTCGGGGAGCGCCTCGGCGTCCCGCAATCGCAAATCTCGCGCATCGAGCGCGATCCCGATCGCTCCACGATTCGCACGATGAAGCGCATCGCCGCGGCGCTCGGCGTCGATGTCGCTTCGCTCCTGCCACGCGCCGCGCCCGGCGGACGCTGACCTTGTCTCCCGAGGGCTAATCCTCCCCCTGGGCCAGCGAATAACCGCGCTCGCCGTCGAACTCGCTCAGCTTCTCGATGTGCATCCAGCGGTGGATTCCAGCGATGCGCTGGAGCAGATCGACGACGTGCGCGTCCGCGAGATCGGCGTCGTCGTCGCGCAGCATGAACCGGCAGGGGAAGTGGTCGACGCAATCGACACGCGACGTCTCGCCCGGATACACACACGCGCCGCGGTTCGAGATCGTCTTCAGTTTCAGCGGTCCGTCGGCACAAAGCCGTTCGAGGCTCGCACCGAGTTCGGCGGGTGTGCCGGCAAACTCGATGAAGATGTCGATGCCCGCCACCCGGCGGCGCCGGACCTGCACCAGGTCCGGCCGGCTGAGCACCTGGGGCAGGCGCATCGGCCTGTACTCGCGCGCGAACAGGTTGTCGCAGCGCCGCCCGAGATTCGCGATCACTTCATCGGTGAAGCGGCGCGTGCCGACCGCGTGGTCCGGGTCGGTCAGGTCGATCGTGACGGCCTTCTCTTCTTCGAGCGTGATGGCGATCGCGTGCTCGATCTTGTCGGCGGCGGCGAACTCGCCGATGTGCCGCAGCATCATCACCGCGGAGAGGATCATCGCCGTGGGGTTGGCGATGTCCTTGCCGGCGATCTGCGGGGCGCTGCCGTGCACCGCCTCGAACATCGCGACGTCGTTGCCGATGTTGGCGCTGGGGGCGATGCCGAGCCCGCCGGTGAGTCCGGCGGCGAGGTCGCTGATGATGTCGCCGTTGAGGTTGCTGGTGACGATGATCTCGAACTGCTCGGGCCAGCGGACGAGCTGGTGGGCGCAGTTGTCGATGATGATGTGCTCGTGCTGAATCTCGGGATACTGGGCGGCGACGGTCTCGCAGACGCGTTTCATCAGGCCTTCGGTCATCTTCATGATGTTGGCCTTGGTGGCGCAGTGGACCTTCTTGCGGCCCTCGGCGTGGGCGAGCTCGAACGCCAGGCGCGTGATCTTCTCGCAGCCTTTCCAGCTCATCAGCTTCAGGCACTGCGCGACGCCGGGGGTCTGCATGTGCTCGATGCCGGCGTACAGGTCTTCGACATTCTCGCGGACGACGACGAAGTCGATCTTGCGGCCGGTGTAGAGCGATTGGATGCCGGGCAGCTCGCGCGTCGGGCGGACGTTGCCGTACAGCTCGAAGAGCTTGCGGAGCGTGACGTTGGCGCTTTTTCCGCCGAAGCCGACGGGGGTTTCGAGCGGGCCCTTGAGCGCGACGCGCGTGCGGGCGACGGAGTCGATGGTCTCCTTCGGCACGCCGCTGGCGAGCCCGCGCTCAAAGACCGTTGCCCCGGCTTCGCACGCTTCCCATTCGACATCGACGCCGGCGGCCTCGACGACGCGGGCGGCCGCCTGGCTGACCTCGACGCCGATGCCGTCGCCGGGGATGAGTGTGATCTTGTGGCGGCCCTCGGCGGGTGCGGAGGGAGAATGCGTCGGCATGCAAATTTCCTTTCGGGCATCGGCGCGGGTTGGTCGCGTTTGCGGGTGCGGCCGCCCGGGCGGCCAATGGGCAGGAATGATACGCTGGGGGGCTGTTGGGGGGAAAGAGCGGATCGGGTGACCTATGGCCTGACCCCAATCAGCACGAGCGGGACGGCGGGCACGCCGCGCCCTTGTCGCGCGAGGTCGTAGAGCGCTCCCTCGTAGTAGCCCGGACCGGACGACATATTCTCCTGCATCTCCTTCATGGGGAGAACTTCGACGCCAACATCAATCACGTCACCGACGTAAAGGGAAAGATAGTGGGCCGCGAGATCGATCGTTGGCCTCTCGTCGTGAATCAAGCCGATTCCGAGGCATACACGTTGCACGATGACCGATTCGATGCCTCGACGGACTTCGAACGAGCGTTCGGCCTGTGTGCGTTTGAACCTTGATGCCACACGTCGCAGTGAGCGAGCCAACACCGCCGCCGCGTCTTCATACCCATCACAAGGGCGATATGGCCGGGTGTCTTCGATGCTGCGGATAATCGATCCCCACAATTGCCGACGACGCATGTGAATCCACTCATGACCGCCAAGATGAGAGTGAATTGAGCGGATGTTCATTCCGAAGACCTCAGCGCGTTGCCGTGAGTCGCCGTGCGTCGATGCCAGCCGTACACGTCGGAGTATTCCAGGAAACCACACCGTTCGCTCAGCCCGCTCGTGCGGAAAGTCGGGCGATTCAGTTGGCGAACAAAGAGACCGCGCCGCGCGTCGCTGGCGACAATGCTGTACGTGGCCTGCGATTCCGGGGCGGTGAGTCGCACGTCATTCAGTCGCAGTAATCCCGAGTAGACAGGTGTCGAGTGCTCTACTTCGAAGAGCGCGCGTAGCTCGTCTGATCCACGTCCGATCCAAAGCACATCGACTTCGCGCAGTACTCCGCATACGGGTGCGTATCGTGCTGGTAGCGAAGCGCGGCATTCAAATTCGGACGTTAATGTCCAGTCCATAAGCGATCGGTCGCTCATTGGAACCCAAATGTCAAACCCCTTCAACCGCCCGATCGCAGCCAAGAGAGTCTGAATCTGAGGGTGTCCGAGCGGGGGGAGCAACGCCGACGGCGTAGCGTCGCGCAGCGCTTCCAGATCGCCCCAGCCGACATGGCGATCAACGTTGAATCGACCCGCCGAGGCGACGTAGAGATCGGCGCCATCGGGTCGTATTAGTACTTGGCACTTGTACTGGCCGTCTGGAGCTGGCGTGACGGAATTGAAGACCTCCTCGTACTCCCGCATCGGTACGACGAGCGGTGCGGTCTGCCCGTCCCACAAAAAGCAGATGAACGCTTCACGGCCCTCGAGCTCTCGAAGGTCTAACGAGCGGAGACCATAAAACGTGCGTATTTTTCCATGTCGTTTCGAGTATCGGATATAGAGTCGGGCGCGTCCATTGCAGACATCATACATGGACTGAGACTTGTCGAGCTTCCTCAGTGGCCCAAATGAGGCTGCAAGCTCGGACAGAAATGCCTCGCGGGCTGCCTTCGGCATGGGCCGGCCCTCTTCAATCGCGGCACCAGTCGGGCATCGAGCCTACCTGCTCGCTGCACGCAACGACCTGTTGCGGTTCTCGGTAGACGACATTCTAGATCGCCGACAGTCCCTTTCCATTGAACGATCCAGCGAGGCAACAGTCAAGGGACGAGGCACCGCACCGCCGCCGCGCGCTGTTCCGCCGTTGCGGCGTCGGGGGCCCACGCGGTGACGTGGCCAAGCTTGCGGCCGGCGCGGGGCTGCTTGCCGTAGAGGTGCAGGTGGGCGCCGGGGACGGCGAGGATCGCGCGCGGGTCGGGCAGCGTGCCGACGAGGTTGATCATGACGGAGTGTCCGACGGCGTCGGTGGGTCCGAGCGGCAGATTGGCGATGGCGCGCAGGTGGTTTTCGAACTGGCTGGTCGTCGCGCCTTCGATCGTCCAGTGCCCGCTGTTGTGGACGCGGGGAGCCATCTCGCTGGCGTAGAGCTCGTCGCTCACCTGAAAGAACTCGATTGCGAGCACGCCCACGTAGCCGAGCGCCTCCAGCACGCGCCGGGCATAGTCCTGGGCCTGCGCCTGGAGCGCCGCGGATGACGCACCTCCGCCGCTCGGGCCGGACGCCGGGGCCGCCGGGCTCGCGGTCGGACCGAATGCCGCCGCGACAGCTCGCGCAGTCGGTTCGGGTGGCGTCGTGGCGGGTCGGTCGGGCAAGCCGAACGGCGGCGCACTCGTGACCGGTGGGCCGGCAGACGCGGCCGCCGCGGGGGCGCGCGACTCGCGGAGGATTCCGGCGCGGTGGTGGTTCTCGATGAGCGGATAAAACGCGCAGACGCCATCGGGTGTGCGGACCGCGATCATCGACAGCTCGCGATCAAAGGGTACAAACGCCTCAAGGATGAGCGGCAGCCCGCCAAGCGCCTGCCAGGCAGCGTCGACGTCGCCGGCCGTGCGGAGCAGGAATTGCCCCTTTCCGTCGTATCCCAATCGGCGGGTCTTCAGAATCGCGGGTGTTCCGATCGCCTCGACCGCGCTGGCCAGCGACTCGCGCGAGTCGACGGCGACGTAGCGCGGCGTGGGCAGCCCGAGCCGGCGGAACAGTTCCTTTTCGGGCAGGCGGTCCTGGCTCGTGGCGAGCGCGACCGCCGGCGGCCAGACAGGCAGCCGGTCGGCGAGGGCGGCGACGGTTTCGACCGGCACGTTTTCGAATTCGTAGGTGACGAGATCGAGCCCCTCGGCGAATGCCCGGATTCGCGGCCAGTCGTCGAAGTCGCCTTGGACATACTCGGCGACGTGCTCGGCGGGCGCCTCGGGCGGCGTGTCATAGATGCGGAAGCGCAGCCCGAGCGGATAGCCCGCGAGCGCGAGCATGCGCGCCAACTGACCGCCGCCGAGCACGCCGACCATCATGCGGGGGGGCGTCCTTCATTGTTCGGGCTGGTGACGGGCGTGTTCGGAGCCTGGGGTTCGGAGCTTGCAGCCGTCGTGTTTGCGGATGGCGCGGCGCGCCGTTCCGATTTCAAACCGTGGACGTGGGATTTCGGATTGTCGGGTGGCGGGGACGCGCGCCCGCTCTCCCGCGGGTCGGGCTGGCGCTGCACGGCCGCGGTCTGCTGCTCGCGGAATTGACGCAGGCGGTCGCGGACTTGCGCGTGCTTGTTGGCCAGGATCGCGGCGGCGAGCAGAGCCGCGTTGGCTGCGCCGGCACGGCCGATCGCGACCGTGCCGACCGGCACACCGGCGGGCATCTGAACGATCGACAGCAGCGAATCGACGCCGCGGAGCGTCTTCGACTCGACCGGTACGCCGATCACCGGCAGGAGCGTCTTGGCGGCCGTCATGCCGGGCAGGTGGGCCGCGCCGCCGGCGCCCGCGATGATGACTTCGAGCCCGCGCGCCTCGGCGGAGGCGGCGTAGGCGAACATCTCGTCGGGTGTGCGATGGGCGGAGACCACGCGCACCTCATGCGGAACGCCCAGGTCATCGAGAACGCGGGCGGCCTCCTGCATCGTTTCCCAGTCCGAGGTCGAACCCATGATGATGCCGACCAGCGGGGTCATGCGGGCTCCCGCGCCGCAGGGAAAGAGCGCGCCCGCGGCGTGCCGGATAGTGTAGTCCGCCGGGCGTTGCGCGCCACGGCGGCGCGGTCGAGGCCCGCTCGGGCGGCGGTATGATCCCCGGCTTCGGACCGAGATTCGCATCCTCGCCAGCAGGAACTGAAACGTCATGGTGTTCCGTCGCCACTCGCGCGTCCCCGCCGCCGCGCCAATCGTCGCCGCAATCCTTGCTCCGTTCCTGTCGCCGCGCACGAGCATGGCGCAGGTCGCGCCGCGCGAGCCGGCGTGGCTGCCGCCGACATATCGCTACGCGGCGCCGCCGCTCACGCCGGGCGCGCTCGATCCGGCGCTTCCGACGCCCGACGCGGTGCTCGGGTTTCCGGTGGGCACTCGGCCGGCGACACATGCACAGATCGAGCGCTGCCTGAACACATGGAAGGACTCGCCGCGGCTTCGCGTGCACACGTATGGACAGACGCACGAGCGCCGTACGCTGTATTTCGCCGTCGTCACGTCGCCGAAAAACCACGCGCGGCTCGCGGAGATTCGCGCGGCGATCGGCAAGCTCGCGGACCCCCGAAAGCTCCGCGACGACGCCGAGGCCGCCGCCATCGCGCGCGACACGCCCGCGATTGCGTGGATGGCATACAGCATCCACGGCGACGAGCTTTCAAGCAGCGATGCCGCGCTGGTCGTCTTGCACCACCTGATCGCGTGTGAGGACGAGGAGATCGCGCGCCTGCTCGACGAGCTCGTGATTGTGTTCGATCCGTTGATGAACCCCGACGGACGCGACCGCATCATCCGCCAACTCGACGAAGTCAACGGCTATACCCCGAATCTCGACGCCGCTGCCGTGCAGCACGCCGGTCGCTGGCCCTACGGGCGCGGCAATCACTATCTGTTCGACATGAATCGCGACTGGATCTTCGGCACGCAGCCCGAGACGCGCGGGCGCCAGCGGCTGATTGCCGAATGGCATCCGCAACTGCTGGTGGATTCGCACGAGATGGGCCCGCACGAGACCTACCTGTTCAATCCGCCGCGCGAGCCGATCAATCCAAACGTGCGGCCGCAGGTGCGGGCGTGGTGGATGAAGTTCGCGGCGGACCAGGCCGCGGCCCTGGATCGCTTCGGGTGGAGCTACTACACGCGCGAGTGGGCCGACTTCTGGTATCCCGGCTACAGCGACGCGTATGGCGTGCTGCACGGCGCGATCGGGATTCTGTATGAACAAGCGGAAACCGGCGGCCGACCCATCCGCCAGGAGACGGGGCAAATCCTGACGTATCGCGAGGCGGTGCACCGCCAGTCGGTGAGCAGTCTGACGAATCTGCGCACACTGCGGGCGAATCGCGAGGGTGTGCTGACGGACTTTCTGCATCAGCACCGGGCGTGGCTGACGCCGCCGGCGGATGCGCCGCCGCTCTTCGTGATGCCGCGCGGGGCCAATGCGTCGCGCGAGCGGCGGTTGCTGGAACTCCTGCACAACCAGGGCGCGGAGCTCGAGATCGCGAATGAGTCGTTCCGGGCGGCGGGCGGCATGGATGCGTTCGGCGAGCGCTTCGAAGAACGCGAGTTCTCCGCGGGCACGATCATCGTGCGACGCGCGCAGCCGCGCGGCGGACTGGTGGCGACGCTGCTCGATTTCGATCCGCGCATGATTCCCGAGTTTCTGAACGAGGAGCGCCGCGAGCTGGAGACGAAACGGCAGAGTCGAATCTACGACATCACCGCGTGGTCGCTGCCGATGGCTTACGCCCTGGAGTCGTACTGGTGCACCGCGGCGACCGGCTTTCAGACGCGGACGTATGTCCCCGAGCCGGAGCCCGCGGGCGCGGTGCTCGATGCGGCGGCAACACCGTATGCGGCGTCGAGCGCGCCCGCGACGCCGCCGGTCGGCACGCCGGCCACGACCCAGCCGCGAGTCTATGCCCACCTGATCGACGGCGCGGACGACACGGTCGAGCGCGCGCTCGCGCAGTTGCTGATGCACGGCGTTCGGGTGCGCGTCGCGGAAAAGGACTTTCACGCCGCGGGGCGATCGTTCGAGCGCGGCAGTCTGCTGATCCGCCGGCACGAGAACGACGCGAACCTCGATGATGCGCTGCGCGCCGTGGCGGCGGAGAGCGGCGCGGCGATTCACGCGGCAACGACCGGCCGCAGCCCCGACGACGGACCCGATCTCGGCGGCGGACACTTCCTGCTGCTGCGCACGCCGCGCGTGGCGCTCTTCGGCGGCAGCGCGGTGTCGACGTACTCATACGGGCAGATGTGGCATTTGCTGGATCACGAGCTGGGCCTGCCGGCGTCGCTGTTTGACGTTGCGGCGCGCGGCGCGCTCGACCTGCGGCGCTATGACGTGGTCATTCTGCCGAGCCCGAACGGCGGGGGCGCGGCGGCGTACGGGCCGCTGATCGACGACGTGAAAGTGTGGGTGAACGCCGGCGGCACGCTCATCGCGCTCGACGGCGCCGCGGACTATTTGGCCGATGAGAAGCTCGGCTTGAGCGCCGTGCGCCGCCGGCCGGACGTGCTGAAGGACATCGACGAGTACCTGTATGCGGCGGCGCTGGATCGATCGGCGGGTCGCATGCCGGTGCAGCCGGCGGAAGTGTGGGAGACGCCGACGGAGCGTTTTCCGGCGACCATGCCCGCGGAAGCGAGCGAGTCGGAGCGCGTGGCTCGCGCCCAGGACGAGTGGCGGCGCGTGTTCTCGCCGGTCGGGGCGATCGCGCGCGCCGCGTCGAACCGCGAGCACTGGTTGACGTTCGGGTGCGGCGCGACGTTGCCCGTCTTTGTCGAGGGATCGAGCGTGCTGCTGGCGAAATCGCCGGTCGCGGCACCGGTGCGGTTTGCCCAGCGGGCGCAGCTGCGCTTGAGCGGGCTGCTCTGGCCGGAGGCCGCGGCGCGTCTGGAGGGGGCGGCGGTCGCGACCGTCGAGCGCGTCGGCAACGGACAGGTGATTCTGTTCGCGTATGAGCCCAACCTGCGGGCCGCGTGGCGGGCGACGCGCCGGCTGGTGGTGAATGCGATTCTGCTGGGACCGGGTTGCGGCACTTCGCCGCCCATTCCGCAATAACGCGGACGCATGCTGCGGCATCGCGCTGCCGCAGCGCTCACTCCGCCGCGCCGGCGCGCGTCGCGACCGGCTCGGCCGCGGGTCGGGTTGGCGCGGGTGCGAACGGCGTTTCGACCGTCAGCGCGCCGTCGCGCGCGACGTGCAACCGCACGGCCCCGACTTGCGCCGTGTTCAGGACGCGGACTGCGGGGCCGAGCGCGGATCGGACCAGTTCGTCGAGGCGCGGGCGCGCCTGGCGGTCCGACACCACGACCACGCGCGGCGCGACGGCTTGGTAAAACGCGGCCGTGGCGCTGCCGCTGATCGACCCGTGATGCGGCGCGATCAGCACGTCGCTGCGAAGGTCGATCGCGCCACGCGCGTGCTGCTCGACCAGCGCGCTGAGCGGGCGGCGTTCGATGTCTCCCGGCAACAGGAAGCGCCGCCCAAGCACTTCGATTTGCAGCACGAGTGACGAGTCGTTGCCGCTAAGCGGCTCCGCGCTCGCCGCCGGCGGCCAGAGCACCCGCACGCGCGCGCCGTCGAGCGCGAGCGGCGAAACGTCCGGGCTGACCGGCGTCAGCGACAACCCGCGTTCGCGCAGCCGGCGAAGCAGTGCGCCGGCGGCCGGCTCACGCTGGGCCGCGCTGAAGAAGTGCGCATTGGTGATCAACCGCGCCACCGCGATCCGTTGCACCAGCGCCGGCACACCGCTGAAGTGATCGATGTCGTCGTGCGACACGGCCAGCAGCGCGACGCGGCGGACGTGTTCGCGCAACAGAACCGCCCGCGCGAGCGCGGACGCGTCCGAGTTGTGCAGCGTGCCAAGATCGAAGATCGCGCTCGAGCGGTCCGGCGTGACAAACACGTTTGCGCTGCCGCTGCCGACCGACAGCACATGCAGCGTATGGCGATCGTCGCGGAAGAGGAACGGCGTCACGATCCAGAGCAGCCACGCGCCGCAGACCACCGCGGCAGCGGCGACGGAGACAGCGCGCCCGCGCTGCGGCGTGCGGAGAAGCGTCCGCGCCGGGACCGCGGCGCGCAAGGCGTTGGCCGCAACGTCGGCGCTCGATGCGGTCTGTGCCGCGCGTTCGGCGAACAGGTCGTGTCGCCGTTCGGCGCTCGCGGCGCGCGCCTGTTCCCGACGCCGCTCGGCGCGCCAGAGCAGCGCGCCCGCCAGGACGTAGGTCGTGAGCACGAGCCACTCCGGCGGCGGCGACACTTCGACGAGCGTGTTCGGGATCGCCGCCAGCGCTTCCACCGCGTGGATCAGCCAGCCCATGAATGTGGCGAGCGCCGCGCCGAGCGCCTGCGCGACCGGCGCGAGTCCCAACACCGGCGCCGCGGCGCTCGCGACCAGCGTCGCGAATCCCAGCACGATCGCGATCGAAAACAGCGGCGCAAGCAGGAGCGACTGCATCGCACCAAACGGCGTGAACAAGCCGAAGTGCAGCAGCACCGACGGCAGCGACGCAAGCCATGCGACCACCGCGACGACCGCGGCGGCGCTTGCCACCTCGCGCGCCCGACGCCGCAGCAGCGCGGCAAGCGTGTGCGCGTCGCGCCCGTGCTGCTCCGGCGTCGGGTCAGCGGGGATACGATTCACCCAGCGAAAGACCGCCGGCACAACCGTCACGAGCGCGAAGACCTGCACGAACGAAAGCTGAAATCCGACCTGAAACAGCTCCAGCGGGTTGTAGAGCAGGATCGCGATCGCCGCGGCGCCCAGCCAGTTGCGTGTCGCGAACGGACGCCCGACCCAGGCGGCGGCGCACGCCAGCAGCCCCATGACCGCGGATCGCAGGATCGGCGGATTCGGCTCGGCAAGGGCCGCGTAGACGATGATCACCAGCCCGGTCGCGAGCGCCGCGGTCCGGCGGCTGCGGCGCAGGATCGTTCGAGCGAGAAAGAGCGTCGCGACCGCGACGACGCCAAGATGCGATCCGCTCACCGAGAGGATGTGCACCGAGCCGGTGCGGACAAAGGCCTCGTCGAGCCGGCGGCTGACTGCGGAGCGCTGCCCGAGCAGCAGCGCGTCGAGCAGGCTCGTGGTCTCCTCGGGCGCATCGCGCACCGCAACCTCGAACAGCGCGCTGCGCGCCCGGCTGCGAAGCGCCGCGAGCGCCTGCCAATACCAGGCCGGCGACCCCGGTTCGCGCTCGACCAGCGCAGCCCGCTCCGCGACGAGCGTCCCGAACACGTGCTGGAGCCGGTCGCGCCGCGCCCAGTCGGTTTCGCCGACGTTGCGCGGGCCGCGCGGCGACGTCAGCCATCCGGTGACGACGACACGATCGCCGAGTTCGAGCCGCGGGTCGGGCTCGTCGACGCGGACGCGGATATAGCCGCTGGCGCGCTCCGCGGCGTCGTTGCGGATTTCACGGATGGCGAGGATGAACGACAGCCGCGGCGACGGGTCGGTCGGCAGGTAGGGATTCCGACGCTCGGGCGCTCGCAGAACGGGCGGGCTGGCGATTTCACCCGCGAGGCGGATGAGCGCGCGATCGCCGTCGATGTGGTGGGCGATATGGTGCGGCGGGAGCGCGACGCTGAGCTGGTGGCGGGTGTACCCGACCCCGAGCGCGACGACGGCCAACAGCGCGCTCAGCGCCGACCGTGGCATGCGAATCGGCGCGGCGGATCGCACGGGATTCGGCAGGTGCGCGGCCGCGCGGCGCTGTCCGGCGATCGCGGTCCCGGATGCGCACGCCAGTAGCGCCACAGTCGCGAGCGCGAGCGCGGCTCGCGTGCCAGCGCCGCGCGCGCCGGTTTGTTCCGACAGCCAGATTCCGAGGATGAGCGCGAGCGCCGGAGCGAGCAGCGGCCACGGAGCGGGAAACGTGCGTACGGGGCGCGCGGGGGCGGCGGTCGCCGAGCGGTCAGGATTCGGCCCGTGGTCGTTCATTCGACGAAGCGGCCGTCGCGGCGGAGATGGACGCTCGGCTACGGCGATTCGCTGGCGACGCGGACGGCGTGGCGACGGTAACGGGCGGCCGCGGATCAGGCAAGCACGCCCGTGTTGGGTGCGTGCGCCGACGCGCGACCGGCGCGGCGCTGAAGACCGGCGAATCGAGCGCCGCGCACGGCGCCTGACCTGCCGGCGGGCGCGGCGGGTTCTGATGAGTGTGACCGGTTCCGATGGGCGCGGCGGAACGTCGTTACGGAACGTTGATTCGCGCGAAGAGCGCCGTTGGAAGCGCGGCGCGCGCGGCCGCTGAGGCGGCGCGGACGGTCGGTTGCGGGGACGCCCTTTACATTGCTGCGCGGTTCGGGTTTGATGCACCTCGCGTAGGATCGAAACAGCCCCTGAGATTCCTGGAGGAGCCGCCGTGAACCGCTTCGCGTTGCTCGCAGTGATCGCGTTGTCCGCGATGCTGCTGACCGCGTGTGCCGAGAAGAAGGAAATGGGCCCCGCGCCGGGCGCGATGGCGGACGCGCCGCAGCCGGTCGATGGCTCCTACCAGCCGCTCGAACGCATCGACACGTCGTCGGTTCCGCCGCCGCGCCCGCTGCCGGCGGCGTCGACGGAGACGGCTCCGCCGCCTGCGCCCATGCAGCCCGTCTACACGCCGCCGCCGAGCAACATGCGCGCGATGGACGAGCCGTTGACGCCGTCGCGCTCGACGCGCGGGGCGGGCGGCGGGCGGACGTACGTGGTGAAGAAAGGCGACACGCTCTCGGAAATCTCGCAGAAAATGTACGGCGACTCGACGCGCTGGCGGCGCATCTGGGACGCGAATCGCGGACGCGTGAAGGATCCCAAGAGGCTCCAGGTCGGCACGCGGCTCATTATTCCATAGCCGCCCGCGTCGGAGCGTTTCCACGCTCGGTCCCGAATAGTCCACGCGACGCGCGGTCGGCGGCGGCTGCGCGTCGCGTGTCCTTTGCGCCCCTGCGACGACACGAACGGCTGGATTGCCGCGACATGATCGTGCCCGAGCCGCACACGCTGGTGCAGTACCTCAAGGGCGTCGGCCCCAAGCGGGCCGAGTTCTTCGCCGACGTCGGCGTCCGCACTGTCGCCGACCTGCTGAACTACTTTCCTTTCCGGCACGAGCCCGAGCCGGTCGGCTGTGAGATCGCCGACCTCCAGCCTGGCCCGCCTGCGACCATCGCCGGCGAAGTGATCCGGGTCGGCGGACGCCAGCCGGGCCGCGTGATCGAGCTACACGACGGGTCGGATTCGATCCGGTTGCGCTGGTTCAACACGCCGCGCGAGGTCGGCCGGATTCACGTTGGTTGCACGGTTGTCGCGACGGGCGCGGTCGAGGTCTACAACGACGAGCTCACGATGGTGCAGCCCGCGGTCGCGGTCTATCCGCCCGGGCAGGCTCCGCCCGTGTTGGCGGCGCACCCCGGGCGCCGGCTGGTCGGCGTGTACTCCGGCACGGCGCGATTGAAGTCGACGCTCGTGCGCAAGGCGGTGCTGAGCCTGCTCGCGTTTCCGCGCTTGCCGGTTGCGGAGCTACTGCCCGAGGCGCTGCGCCGCAAGCATGACCTGCTCGAGCGCGAGCGCGCCTATCGCGCGATGCACGCGCCCGCCGACGAGCGCGAGCATGAGCAGGCCCGTCGCACGCTCGCGTATGAGGAGCTGCTGCTGCTGGAGCTGGCGATGGCGCTGCGGCGGCGCAAGGCGCTGTCCACGCAGACCGCCGACCGGTTTCTGGTGACGCCGGAGATCGACCGGCGGATTCGCGCGCGGTTTCCGTTCGCGCTGACGGACGCGCAGAACGCGACGATCCGCGACATCGTCCGCGACCTGAGAAGCGGGCGCCCGATGACGCGCCTGCTGCAAGGCGACGTGGGCAGTGGCAAGACGGTCGTGGCACTGTATGCGTGCCTGGCCGCCGTCGCCGCCGGAAGCCAGGCCGCGATCATGGCGCCGACCGAGATTCTCGCGGCCCAGCATTTCAACAATATCGAGAAATACCTCGCCGGCAGTCGCGTGCGCCGCGCGCTGGTGCGTGGCGGGCAGTCGCCGGCGGCGCGCGCGGCGCAGCGTGGCGCGATCGAACGCGGCGAGATCGACCTGATTGTCGGCACGCAGGCGCTCATTCAGAAGGACGTGGCGTTCGCGCGCCTGGGGCTGGTCGTCGTCGACGAGCAGCACAAGTTCGGCGTGTTGCAGCGACATGACTTCCGCACCAAGGGCGCCAAGCCGCACTACCTCGTGATGACCGCGACGCCGATTCCGCGCACGCTCGCGATGACCGTGTTCGGCGACCTCGACGTCTCCGTGATTCGTCAATCGCCGCCGGGGCGCGGCCGCGTCATTACGAAGCTCGTCGCGGACGATCGCTCGGCGCGCGTGATGACCTATGTCGCGGGTCGGCTGCGGGCGGGCGAGCAGGCGTACGTCGTCTGCCCGCAGATTGGCGCGGAGTACGACGCGGTCGGCGCAGCCGTCGACGAGGCAAGCACCGGCGACGCTCCCCTCGCGGACGCGCCGGAACGTGCGACGGCCCCACCCGCCACCCACACCGTGCCGCAACCCGCCGGGCGCGCATCGGCGGATCGAACCACAACCGAGGCGCTCGTGACGGCGCGGGACACGTTCGACCGGCTGCGGCGCGGCCCGTGGGCGGACCTCACCGTCGCGCTGCTGCACGGCGGACTCAGCCCGCGCGAGAGAGAAAAGGTCGTCGGCGAGTTCGCGGCCGGAACGCTGCACGCGCTGGTCGCAACCACCATCGTCGAGGTCGGCATCGACGTGCCCAACGCGACCGTCATGGTGATCGAGAACGCGGACCGGTTCGGGCTGTCGCAGTTGCACCAGTTGCGCGGGCGCGTCGGCCGCGGGCCGCGCGACAGCCTCTGCGTACTCATCGCGCACGGCCGCTCGCGCAAGAGTGCCGAGCGGCTGAACGCGATGGTGCAGACCACCGACGGATTCCGAATCGCCGAGGCGGATCTCGCGCAGCGCGGTCCGGGTGAGGTGTTCGGCACGCGGCAGCACGGACTGCCGGCGCTGCGCGTCGCGAGCATCCTGGGGGACTTTGCGTTGTTGGAGCAGGCGCGCGAGGACGCGTTCGCGCTGGTCGCCGAGGATCCGGCGCTGCGCCGCCCCGAGCACGCGGCGCTCGTCCCCGCGATCGAAGCGCTGTTTGGCAAGTCGCTCGTGCTCATCGACGCGGCGTAGGGTCGAACCGACGGGCGGGCAGCCCGCGGGGCGTGGCGATCGGCGCGCCCCCCGCGTCCGCCGGCTGCGTGAAATCCCCCACACGCCTGCGCGAAATTCCCCACCCCCCAGTTTGGGGTGTGCTCCCAGCGCCGCAGCCCGCGGCGCGGTCGCGCATCGCTAAGTATTGTTTCTGATTTGGTTTATGGGATCTGACGCGCCCCATTAGACGGGCCCGCGCGCGGGCATCGCACGAACCTCCGGACTCAATCGCGGGTCTGGCACGCCGCGTGCTAGTCATCTCAGACGCACGCACTCGTCCCGCGCGTCCACGCGCTCGCACCGGCGGCATGAAGAGCGGCAGTTCTCGCGGCGGGGGCCGCCGGTCGGTGACGTGGTTCGACGGCAACTCGGGCGGCGGCGCGTAACGGGGATCGCCCGGGCGCGATCCGCAGTTCGATCACGGTCTCGTCTGTCAGGAGGCGCACCTCATGCTCCGCTCGTGCTCGCTAACCCACATCGACGCGTGGATCGCCGGTCTCGTCGCGCTCAGCCTGCTCGCCACCGACGCCGCCGCGAGAAACCCCATCCGCAACAACTTCTTCGCCGCCTATCCGCAGGCGCTCGGCACCCGTCTCGACTCGGTGCCGTCGAATGCGGCGCACTGCGGACTCTGTCACTACGACTTCGACGGCGGGGGGCCGCGCAATCCGTACGGGCAGGCCATCGAAGCTACGCCGAACCGCAGCGCCGCCGAGATCCTCGCGCTGGGGAACATCGATTCCGACGGCGACGGGTACAGCAACAGCATCGAAATCACCGACGCGATGCAGGTGTACAGCAACACGCCGACGTTTCCGGGGCTGACGTTTGTGAACAGCTCGCAGACGTCGAACGTCGCGCTCGCCGACATCCAACCGTACCTCACGCCCGAGACCGGCCCGGACGTGACGCCGCCAGTGGTGACGGTGTTGTCGCCGAACGGCGGGCAGACGTTCACAAGCGGGACGGCGCAGAACATCACGTGGAACGCCACCGACAACAGCGGGGAAGTGGTGCGCGTGGACGTGTTCGTGACGTTCGACGGCGGCGCGCACTACGACCCCGTGTCAAAGTTCGGCGTGGACACCGGCACGTTCGAGTGGTTCGTGCAGAATCGCCCGACCACGCAGGCGCGCGTGCGGGTCGTCGCGTTCGACAGCTCGGGGAATGAGGGCAGCGACACGAGCGACGCGTATTTTACGATCGTCTCCGCGCCCGGCGGGCGCGTGCCCACGACGCTGCGCGACTTCGACATGCCCGGCTCGCAGCCCTTCGACGTCCCGACTGTCGTGGACCCCGGCGTGTGCATCAACTGCCACGGCAACTACGACCCGGCCGTCGAGCCCTATTTCAACTGGCGCGGCAGCCTGATGTCGCACGCGTCGATCGATCCGCTCTTTCTCGCCGCACTGGAAGTTGCGAACCGCGACGCGCCCGAATCCGGCGATCTCTGCCTGCGCTGCCACACCGCGACCGGGTGGCTCGAAGGCCGCTCGTCGCCGACCAGCGGCGCCCAGATGCGCCAGGCCGACAAGGTCGGCGTGAGCTGCAACCAGTGTCACCGGCTGGTCGATCCGATCTACACGCCCGGCGTCGATCCCGCCGAGGACGAGGGCATCCTGGCGGAGCTGGCGGCGGTCCCGCAGCACTACACCAGCGGGCAGATGGTGCTCGATCCGTTCTCGTACCGCATGCGCGGGCCGTTCGTGGACCCCGTCGCGCCGCACGACTTCCTGCCGTCGGCGTTCCATCGGTCGGCGGCCGTCTGCGGCACCTGTCACGACGTCAGCAACCCGGTCTTCAACCGCAATCCTGACGGCACCTACAGCCCCAACGCGTTCGACGCGCCCGCGACGACCTTCGGCAGCCACCAGATCGGCACCGTCGAACGCACCTACAGCGAGTGGTTCTTCAGCGCCTACAACACGCCTCAGGGCGTCTTCGCGCCGCAGTTCGGCGGCAATCGCGAATACGTGTCGATCTGCCAGGACTGTCACATGAGGGCCGTGACGGGCGCCGGCTGCGTGTTGCCGGGGACGCCGGTGCGCGACGACCTGCCGCTGCACGACCTGACCGGCGGAAGCACGTGGCTGCCGGGGATTCTGTCGCAGGTGGATCCGGAGGTGGACACGGCGGCGCTGGCGGCGGGGATTCTGCGGGCGCGCGATCTGCTGACGAAGGCCGCGTCGCTGACGGCGAGCGTCATGGACGACGCACTGGTGGTGCGCGTGGCGAACGAGTCGGGGCACAAGCTCCCGACCGGGTATCCCGAGGGCCGGCGCGTGTGGCTGAACGTGCGCTTCTTCGATGATCAGGACGTGGTGGTCGGCGAATCGGGCGCGTACGACCTGGCCACCGGCGTGCTCACGCACGATGCGCAGGCGAAGATCTACGAGGTCATCCCGGCGGTCTCGCCGGCGCTGGCGCCGATCGTCGGACTGCCGCCCCTCAGCGAGTTCCACTTTGTTCTCAACGACATGATTCTCAAGGACAATCGCATCCCGCCACGCGGATTCACCAACGCGGCTTATGCGGCGTTCGGCGGGGCGCCGGTGGGAGCGGTGTACGCCGACGGACAGCACCACGACGACACGACGTATGAGGTGCCCGCGGGCGCGGCCCGCGCGGAGATCCGGCTCTATTACCAATCCACGAGCAAGGAGTACGTCGAGTTCCTGCGTGACAACGGCAACCCCGGCGGCGCGGGTCAGACGATGTATGACCTGTGGGTCAACAACGGTCGGTGTCCTCCGGAGGAGATGGCGTTCCTGGCGATCAGCGTGCGCACCCTGCTGCCGGGCGATGCGAACTGCGACGGCCGCGTCGACAATTTCGACATCGACCCGTTTGTGCTCGCGCTCACCGATCCGGCCGGCTACGCGCTGCTGTACCCGGACTGCGACATCCTGAATGCGGACGCCAACGGCGACGGGCGGGTCGACAACTTCGACATCGACCCGTTCGTGGCGCTGCTGACGGGGCCGTAGCGGATACGGCGCGCGCTGCGCCAGGAACGTCCCGCGTTGCGGACCGGCGGTCGCGTTGCGACGGTCGGTCCGCTGGCTTTCTGCCGGCAGGACGCCGGTTCAATCCGCGCGTCATTCCCGGTCCCGACTGCAAACCACCCGGAATTCGTGTCCGCGGCCGGCCGCGCGGCAGCTTCGTTCGTCTTCCATGCGGAGCGCGCGACGGCGGCGCTGCCGCCGACGGTTCGCGCGCGGATCAACCTGCAAAGGAGCGAGCGATGAATCCGCGTTGCAGTTCGGGCGGCGGCGTGTCAGGCGTTCGAGCGGGGCCGATTGCGCGCGACCCCGCGCGCGACTTCCAGACGCGGCGCGCGTGTCCGCGGGTCTGCGGCGAGCGGCTTGCCGTGCTATTGGGCGCGGCTCTTTCGGCGGTCGGCGTGCTGGCGCAACCCGCGCCGCCGCCCACGCCGAGCGAGCCGCCTTGTAACGGGGCGGCCGCTTCGCGCGAGTACAACTGCGTGATTCACCCGGTCACGATCAACCCGCGGCGCGACGTGCTGGGCTGGGAGATTCAGTGGGTGCATCGCGCGACCGGGTATGCGAACGTGGACGACGTCACGGATTGGGCGCCGCGGCCGCAGCGTTCGGGCCTGACCTACACGCCGGTCGTCGTGGGCGCACGCGAGTGGGAGCGCCAGAACGCGCAGGTGGGGAACACGATGGGCGAGGGCAACGCCTACTGCAATATTCTCGAGGCGAGCGCGGACAGACTGTCCTATGAAGTCGCCGCTCGCACGGACGCGCACGCGGACGCCGGCGGCGGCCGGCGCGCTTATGCGCGCGCCACGGCGTACAGCCAGGTGCGTTCGCGGACGGGAAAGATGGGGCGCGACGGGAAGATCGAGTTCAAGGGCTCGTGGACGTATGGCAAGGCCGTGTCGACGAACTCGACCAGCGGCCGGCCGCGACCCGAGCAGCCGGCGACGCGCTCTCGCGCGCAGGATCCGCTGGTGGCGCGGCTCATCAACCTCGACACGGGCGTGGTGCAGACCTTCGAGCTGCTGTCGATCGACTCGTGGTGTCGCGGCGGGCGCGTCGCGTGGGCGCAGGATCAGTTCTACTCCGACGCGACCGACCTGTTCTTCGAAATGAAGGCCGAGAGCCCGGTCACGCTTCAGAACGGCGTGCTGCGCGTACAGGTCAAGGACGGGCGCGTGACCGAGTCGGTCGCGACCGGCGCCTTCGCGCCGTGGGCGTTTCCGCCGGTCGGCGCCGGCGGCAGCTTCACGCGCCCGTTGCCGAACAATCACGAGTTGGACTACGACCTCGGCGGCAGCGACGACGAGAATCTCGAAGTCGAATTCGAGTCGGACAACGGCGCCGCGGTCGACGACGCCGACTCGCGCCTGGTCGAGAACGGCGAGTACCTGACCGACTATCGCGGCGCCGACAGTGAGGCGGCGCTGAGCACGCCCGAAGCGCCGAGCACCGTGCTCGGCTACGCGATCGACCTGGGACTTCAGCACCTGGCGGACGACTTCACGGTTCGGCCCGGCGTGTCGTGGCAGCTCGCCGACGTGACGTGGGCGTTGTACCAGGTGGGCGCGCCCTTCGATCAGGACATTCCCGAAGTGTACCTGCGTTTGTGGAGCGGCGCGCCGGGCGCCGGCGGACAGGTGATCGCGGGTGACCTGCTCACCAACCGCGCGTCGCGCACCGACTTCACGGAGGCGTTTCGCACCAGCGCCGCGACGCCGCTCAACACGCAGCGCGCCCTCAAGCACGTGACCGCGGACATGAGCTGGGCGCCGATCCTGGCGCCGGGGCATTACTGGCTGGAACTCGCGGTGCGGCCCGGGCCGATCGGCGCGATCCGCTGCTCGATTCCCCAGACGACGTTCCGCAAACCCGGCGACAACGCCCGGTTCTGGAGCAGCGCAACCGACCAGTGGAACACCGCCGGCGATCCGAGCACCGGGCTGTCCTTCGACCTGCATTTCGCGCTCTTCGGCGAGGAGTTCGGCGAAGCGTTTCCGCACGGCGACGTGAACTGCGACGGGCGCGTGGACAATTTCGACATCGACGCGTTCGTACTGGCGCTGGTGTCGCCGGAGACGTACCTGCTGCTGTTCCCCGGTTGCATGCTGTCGCAGGCGGACCTGAACGCAGACGGAGCGGTCGACAATTTCGACATCGACGCATTCGTCATGCGGCTCACCGGCGGGTAGCCCGCCGCGGTCGCGTTTCATCGGTCGCGGCGCCGTACCGGCGGGCGGCCGGCGAGTTGCATTCGAGCGCGGGTCGGGCGTTCGCGAGCGAACGTCGGGCCCGCGCTCGCGCGCCGCTGCGCGGCTTCGCCGGGCTGCTCGTCGGTGACGTGGTGGAGTCTATCGCGCGCGGGCGTGTGGCGGGCGGCGCCGACCACGCCGCCGAGCGGCACAACGGCGTCATGCCGTTTCTTCACGACGTGAACATCCACACCGGCGGCGCGCTGCGCGTCACCGGAGTCGACGCCCGGGGCGCGTTCGCATTCCGAATTCCGCGCCTGTTTTCCGGTTGAGCGGGTGCGGGCGCACCGCGACACTGGTTGGCATGAACACCAACCACATGACGCTCCCGCCGGTCGCGCGGATGTATCGGGCGCTGCTCGAGCGCGATGCCGCGTTCGAAGGCGTGTTCGTCGTCGGCGTGACGACCACCCGCATTTTTTGCAGCCCCGCGTGCTCGGCGAAGAAGCCGCGGCGCGAAAACTGTGCGTTCTTCACCGACGCGCGCGAGGCGCTGCGGGCGGGCTTCCGGGCCTGTCTGCGCTGCCGGCCGCTGGAGCGCGGGCGCGCGGCGTCGCCGCTGGTGGCGCGCCTGCTCGATCTGATCGAGCACGACGGGGAGAAGCGCGTGCGCGATGCGGACCTGCGTGCGCTGGGAATCGATCCGACCACCGCGCGCCGCGCGTTTCACCGCCACTGCGGCATGACCTTTCAGAACTACCAGCGGGCGCGGCGGATGGGGCTGGCGCTCGCGGACCTGCGAGCCAACCGCGACTTGCCGCGGGCGATGGACCTGGCGGGCTACGAGTCCTGGAGCGGGTTCGGCGCTGCATTCGCGGGCGTGTTCGGCCGGCCGCCGTCCAAGGCCGAGGCCATCGGCGCGCTCGTCGCGGATTGGATCCCGACGCCGCTGGGGCCGATGGTGGCGGTCGCGAGCGACGCCGGGCTGGTGCTGCTCGAATTTCATGATCGTCGGGCGCTGGAGCGCGAGCTGCGCGAGCTGCGCCAAGCGCTCGGCGTCGCGATTGTCCCGGGTGAGAGCGCTGTGCTGCGACAGATTCGCGGGGAATTGGACGAGTATTTCGCCGGCGAGCGCACGGCGTTTGAGACGCCGCTCGTCATTCGCGGCGGCGAGTTCGAGCGGCGCGTGTGGAGCGAGTTGGCGAAGATCCCCGCGGGAGAGACGCGCTCGTATCGACAGATCGCGACCGCGATCGGAACGCCGCAGGCCGTGCGCGCCGTCGGTCGCGCCAATGGGCAGAACCCGCTCGCGATCGTCGTGCCTTGTCACCGCGTGATTCGTTCGGACGGCGCGCTCTGCGGCTACGGCGGCGGCGTCTGGCGCAAGCGGCGGTTGCTGGAGCACGAGGCCGCGATCGGAGGTCGGCTGTTGCCGGCGCTGACCCGCAGCGCGCCGGCGGCGGCGGGGACGCGGGCCGCCAGGGGCGCGTCATAGCATTCCGCCCGAACCTCAAGCACCTGCGCGAGGGCATTCCCTGGAATCGGCGCCAGTTCGCACGCATGTCCCCGCGCGGGCGCTTGGGGCCCGGATGGGTCGTGCCGCGCGCTTATCGACACGGACGACGCGCGCCGCGCGCGAGCCGCAGGGTCAACGCCGTTGCGAGCGCTGCCGGCAGTGCGCCAAGGCCGCACAACCCGAAAAACGGCGGGCGGATCGGCAGGACGTCATCGTCGGCGGGCGTGTCGGTCGGTGTGTCGGCGGGCGACGCGCGGTAGGCGATGCGTCGGATGTTGCCGCTGTCGATCTCGCAATAATAGAGCGCGCCGTCGGGGCCCTGCACCAAGTCGACGGGTCCGCCCTCTGCCTGCACGAACAAGCTGTGACCGACGACGCGATCGCCGTCGAGATCGAGGTGATACAGCCGGTTCAGCACGTATTCGAGATAGAACAGGTCGTCGCGGTACCGGGTCGGGAAGTTCGCGCCGGTGTAGTACACCGCGCCGACCGGCGCCGCGCCGCCTTCGTGATAGTCATAGATCGGATCGCGAAAGCGCGGATCGGTCACGAGTCCGGACTGCCGGCCCTCGAAGAGCGGCCAGCCGCAATTGTCACCCGCGCGCACCAGGTTGACCTCCTCGCGCCGGCCGCTGCCGTCGGAGCCCACGTCGAGCACGAAGAGCCGGCCGTCGGGCGCGAACGTGAAGCGGAACGGATTGCGGAATCCGAGCGCGAACGTGGCGCGGTACGCGCCCGTCGGCGTGACGAACGGATTGTCGCTCGGGATCGTCCCGTCGAGGTTGATGCGCGAGATCTTGCCCGCCAGCGACGTGAGATCCTGCGCCGCCTCGGGCAGGAACGTGTCGCCGATGCCGAAATAGAGCTTCCCGTCCGGGCCCACTTTCAGCCCGCCGCCGCTGTGAAACGAGCCGCGCGTGGGCAGGCGGTCTTTCACGACGTACGTGTCGACGGCGGCGCCGCCCGTCGCGGCGCCACCGCTCCCGTCGCCGTCCGCCGCGCCGCCGCGCGCCTCGACAAAGGCGATGATCTTCGATTCCGTCGTCGTCACGGTCGCAAAGACGTAGACGCGGCCATTCGCGGCAAAGTCGGGATCGAGCGCGAGCCCGAGCAGGCCGTTCTCGTTGTCGGTGAAGACCTCGACCGCGCCGAAGAGATCGGGGCTGACGACGCCGTCGGTGACGATGCGGATGCGGCCGCCGCGTTCGGCGACGAAGAGGCGGCCGTCGGGGGCGAACTCGATCGCGGTGGGCTGGTCGAAGCCGCTCGCATGGATCGTGACCTCGAAGCCGGCGACGCGCGGCTCGGCGGCGCGGGCGGGCGCGAGCGCCGCGCCCAGCGCGACCAGCAGCGCGCCCGCGGTGTATGCGATCGCGGCGCGCTGCCGATAGGGTCGCGCGCCGCTTCGCCGCCGGCGGGCGACGCAGGTCGCGCTGCCGAACCCGCGGTGCGCTCCGATTTCGGGTCCGTGGAAGCCGCGATCCGCCATCGCGCGCACCGCGCGCGAGCGACTCGCGAACGAACGGGTGAGCGCGTTTCCGATTGGAATCCTCGACGCGGCGCTCCTCGGAATGACGGCGCGGTATTCGGCCATGCGCTTTCGCTCAGCCTTCATTCTTCGGCCTTCGGCTTTGCTCACACGAACAACGCCGACCCGACGTTTTCGTCGTACGTCTCGCCGGGCAACTGGAAGATCGGCCGCGGATCGAAACCCAGCCAGTCGCGGATCACGCTGCTGAACACGCCGCGGAAATCGACGTAGTACGGCAGGTTGTCCGCGTTCAGGTCGGACGTGCCGACCGCTTGACCGTGCAATCCCGCGTTCACGCGCGGTCCGGCGAGGATCATGTGATTGCCGTGCCCGTGGTCGGTGCCGGGGCTGCCGTTCTCGCGATTGCGCCGGCCGAACTCGGTGTAGAAAAGCACCGTCGTGCGGTTCCACAGTCCGAGGTTCTCCATGTCGACGACAAACTGGCGAAACTCGGCGTCCAGCGTCGGAAACAGGCGCGTATTGGCGCTCTGCTGGTTCGCGTGCGTGTCGTAGCCGCCGTACTCGACCTTGAAAATCTGCGTGCCGAGGTTCGCCGACGCGAGCTGCGCCGCGCGATAGAAGTCGCCACGCGCGGTCCCGCTGGAAGTGAAGCTCGCGGTGCGCGTGCGGATTTCGGCGCCGAGCTGGTCGATCTTGTTGTAACTCTCGAGCACCTTCTGTTGCTGCGGCGTGCGGTCGGCCTTCAGCCGCGCGAGCCGGCCGAACGCGTCCTGCGCCGCGCGGCGATACGTGCCGTCGGGATAGCCGTAGCGCGTCGGGTCGCCGATGACGCGCGTGTCGAGCACCCCGAACGGCTCGTCGAAGTAGCTCTTGCGGAGCCGTTCGTACCAGGTGGCGGCGGTGCCGCTCGGATTGCCGAGGTTGCGCACGCCGAACTCGTAGATCTCCTGGCTCTCAAAGTGCGAGCCGTTGCCGCGCGGATACGCGACCTGCTGCACGATGGCGAGTTGGCGGCCGGCGTAAAGCTGCGAGAAAAAGGGGCATTGCCGCGTGATGCCGAGATCCGGCCGGTCGGGCAGCGGCGTGACGTCGGCGGCCTGGAGCGCCAGGCGCGGGCGGTTCGCCAGGTAGGCCGCGTTGGAAAACGGCGCGAGGAACGAGAGCGCGTCCATACCGCCGTTGAGCTGGCAGAGAACCAGGATGTTCCCCGTACCACCGCTGGACTGCGCATACGTCGAAGCGACGAGCCGCAGCAGCGGGTCGGCGAACGCGAGCGCGCCGAGCGTCATGCCGGATTTCTTGAAGAACTGCCGCCGCGAGAGTTCCTGACATTCCTTGCAGCTCATGCAACGCTCTCCGTTTTCAGGTGCTCCATACCACGATCGTCGCTGGTCGCGTTTCGGATCGCGGATTCGGGTTGTCACGCACCGGTGGCGACGCCCCCCATCGGCGATCCGCGATCCGGAAACCCCGGATCGACGCCGTTCGGCGTGCCGCGCGGGACGGACGCCCTCACTCCTCGTCGTGGGCTCCGCTGTAGACCGGCGCTCGTCCTGCCCCATTCGGCCATCGCGTCAGCGCCCAATGACCCGCTCGTCCATCGCCATGAGCCGGACCATCTCGAACACGTGCTGCGGCTGGTAGCGCGAATCGCCGAGGTGGAACGCGAGCCAGCCGCCCTGGTCGAGGACTTCGACGTAGATGTCGCGTTCCTCCGTCGTGAGCGGGAGATGGAACACGCGCGCGATCGCGTCGACGATCTGTCCGCGGACGTCGCGCTGATTCCAGGTGTCGCGCGGCGGCAGCAGGTGATACGGCAGCGTGGAAACGCGGTCGGGGCCGAATTCCATGGTGCGGCTGAGCGTGCGCACGCGGTTCAGCGTCCACTGGTCCTTGAGCCACGCTTCGTTCTCGTGCCAGCCTTCGACGCCGGGCGGATTCAGCAGTTCCTGTCCGGAGCCGTAGAGGTCGAACACGACGCGGTCGAGCTGAAAGCCCTGCGAGTCGGCGCTATGGACGTGCATGTCGAGCGTGCGGGCCCAGCCGACGAACTGCTCGACCGGCGAGCTGATCTGGTTGCCGCGCGCCTCGGGGCTGAACAGCGCCTGGCTGGTGAGAATCCTGCGGACCAGCGGCGCGATCTCGAAGTTTCCGGCGCGGAACTCCGTCGCCAGCTCGTCGAGAACCGCGTCGCTGGGATGATCGTGGACAAAGCACGCGAACAGGTTTCGCGCGACGTAGCGCGTCGCCTCGGGCTGCGCGAGCGTCAGGTCGATCACGGTGTCATAGCTGTAGTTCAGCGCGCCCGCGGTGCGGGTCGGGAAGATGAGCTTGGGCGTCTCGTCGTGGTTGAGCAGGTCGAAGATCGGGCGCGCGTCGCGGCCGCTCTGACGCAGCAGCGTGATGCCGGTGAAGGCGCGGGCGCCCTCGCGGATGTCCTGCTCGGTGTAGAGCGTGTCGCGCCCGAGCGTGAAGAGCTCCCAGAACTCGCGCGTGTAGTTCTCGTTGGGGTTGTCCTTGGGGCTGTTGCCGTTGTCCAGCCAGATCAGCATGAGCGGATCGAGCGTGAGCGCTTCGAGAAACTCGCGGTAGTTGCCGAGCGCGTATGTGCGCAGCATGCGCCAGTGCAGGACGGCGAGGTTGCGGTCGCCGTATTCGAGCACCCGCCGCGAGGTGGCGAAGCGATCGTGCCAGAACAGCGTCATGCGCTCGAGCAGCGGATTCGGTCCGTCGATCATGTAGAGCAGCCAGCGCTTGGGCAGGTTGTCCTGGTATTGGTCCGCCAGCGCGAGCAGCCAATCGGGATTGGCCTTCGCCGTGAGCAGGTCGTCGACCGTCGCACCCAGCCCGCGCGCGACCGCGGCCTGCACTTCTTCCGGCGTGGCGCCGAAGCCGGCGCGGCGTAGAAGGTGATATGCCTCGTCGCTGGTGAGCGAGTCACGATAGGTGCTGACGGATTGCGGGCTGCCGGCAAACTCGGCGGCGACCTCGACGGTGAGCGTGGCGCTCGCCGACGCCGACCCACCGCGACCGTCGCGCACCGTCACACTGAATTGCAGGGCGCTGTTTTCGACGACGTCGGGCGCCGCGAAGGTGGTCTGGGCGTCGACGCTCGACGAGAGCGTGACGGCAGGACCGGCGGTCTGGGCCCATTCGAACGCGATCGGGTCGCCGTCGGAGTCGGTCGAGCCGCTGGCGTCGAGCGTGACGGTGACTCCGGGTCGGATGCCGCTGGGTGGTGCGAACGACAGGCTGGCGATCGGCGGTTGGTTTTCGGGCTCGGCGCCGGAGCCGCCGCCGCCCCCGCCTCCACCGTCTGTGCCGCCGCCGCCGCCGGTGTCGCCGGGTACGCCATCGAGCGGTTCACCGCCGCCGGGGTCGAGCCCCGTGGGACATCCGCCGAGCGCAGCGAGCGCGAGCAGCGCGGCCGTGAGCGTTCCAAGTTGCAGACCGTTCCGAGTCATGACGCGCTCCTCTCCGATACCCCATCGCGTCCGCGATCTCGGGTCGCATGTCGGCGCGCTGCGACGCAGGCCGCGCGTGCGCCTGGCCGGCGCGCCGTCGAAATGCCGCGCGCCGCGCCCGCGGGTCGACCGCGGTGCGCCCGTAAATCTTCCCTCGTCCCGTGGGAGTCGCAGGCTGGAAGTGTCTCGCGGCCTTTCGGTCGCGCCCTCGCCCTCGAACGAGAACCCTAGCTTACCCCACGCCCGGGATGCAACTAATCCGCGCGA
>JBFXAM010000028.1:0-45267 GCA_050184295.1 Phycisphaerae bacterium
GTGACAGCTCGTGCACAGGTCGTAGGACCGTGCCCGCAGCAACCGCTCGTGCTGCGCCGCGCCGTGTGCGACGTGACAGGTCGAGCACCCGTTGTCCGCCATCGACGTGAACAAGGGCGGGTCGAAGCCGCGCAGCGCCGCGGGGATCGGCTGGGCGGCGGTCGCGTGTGCGCTGGCACGCCAGCCGTCCATCTGGTGACACGTAGTGCACAGCGCGCCCTGCCGCGTCGTGATGCGCAGAAAGTCGCCGAGCGCGTTGTTGTGCGGATCGTGACACGCGACGCAGTCGAGCTCGCCGCGCGGACCGAGCTTGACCCGATGGTCGACGAGGTCCGGCGAGCGGAGCTGGCGGTCGCGGTTGGCGAGCTGGCGGTCGAAGCGAAAGCCGATCGGGTGGTCGTCGGACAGGTCGGTGGTCAGGTCGCTCGCCCCGGTCGGCATGAACGGATGCGACATCGGGATTTCGCGCGGCTCGCTGAGCACGAGCCCGAGCGCGATCGAGCCGTCGTGGCAACTGAGACAGAGTTTGCTCGATCCGCTCGGCTGGTCCACCCGCGCGTCGATCGTGCTGCTCTGGTAAATGCGATAGTGCGTGCGCGGGTTCGCGCGGTTCCAGAGCGGCGCCGCCGGGCTGGCGTTGTGCGGCGTGTGGCAGAAGATGCAGACCTCGCTCTCGCCGAGCGCGCGGACCGGCCCGGGTCCGAACGAGGACAGGTCGTGCTTGGAGTTGACGACGCTCTCATCGGCGCGGGCGGCGGCGGCGAGGAACGCCAGCACGATGAGCGGCGCCACGGCCGCGGATCCGGGGCATTGGATTCTGGATCCTGGAACGGCGCCTGCGAGCGAGGGACGCCGACCGCGGCTCGATCCCACAGCCGGAATCGAGAATCCACGATCGAACGCACGAGTTCCGCGCGACTTCATGCTCCGTCCTCCGCCAGAATCCGAAAGACCTGCACGCGCCGGTTGTACGTGTCCGCGATCCAGACGCGCTGCTGCGCGTCGATCGTGATGCCCGCCGGCAGCGCGAACTGCCCCGGCCCGGCGCCCTCTTCGCCCCAGGCCATCAGCAGCCGGCCCGCCGGGTCGAAGACCTGCACGTTCTCGAATTGGTTGTCGAGCACGAACAAGCGCCCGGCGCGGTCGATCGCGACGTCGCGCGGCAGCGAGAAGTCGCCGGCGGCATCGCCTTTCTTTCCAAAGGCAAGCTGCGGCGCGCCGTCGCGCGCGAGAAGCTGCACGCGAAAGTTCATCGCGTCCGCGATCGCGACCGGCGCTGCCGAACCGTCCGCCGCGACCGCGAGGCCGGCGGGAAAATTGAAGCTCCCCGGGTCGAGTCCGCGCCGGCCGACGGTCCGTCGCACGCCGCCGGCGAGGTCGAAGACGACGCAGGCATGGGCGCCCGCGTCGAGCACCCAGAGCTCGCGCTGTTGCGCGTCCCACGCGACGGACGCGGGCCGCTTCAGCACGTCGGCGCCGAGCGCGCCCTGCGGACGCCCCGCGCGATCGAGCAGGTAGACCGCGCCGCGCTTCGCGTCCGCGATCACCAGGATGTCGCCGGCCAGCGTCAGGTCGATCGGCCATTCGAAGGGTGCGCCGCCGGCGTCCCGAAACGTGGCGAGCTTCCGTTCCGCGAGTTCGACGCGGTGGATCGCCGGCCCGCCGGCCGCGTTCGGGTCGGCGACAAAAAGCGTGTCACCATCGGCGGCGACCGCCGTCGGCGTGACGAAATTCGTCTCGACGCGCTCGCCCGTGAGCAACTCGCCGAGCGTCGGCGCGCGCCGCGCCCGCAGCGTCGACTCGCCGCGCAGCTCCCCCAGGTATTCGATCCGCGGCGGGTCCGGCGGCGCGGGCCAGAGGGGCCGCGGGCCAGCCGCCGGAAACACCGGTCCGGTCGGTGCGGCGCGGCAACCCGCCAGCGCGCCGACGCCGAGCAGCAACAGCATGACACACCGCGTCATCGCGCTTTACTCGCCGTCGCGTCGAATAATCGGAAACTCGCGCCGCAGCTTGAGCCAGGCGGCGAATGTCCCGTCGTGCGAACCGGGCAGGTCGAGCAGATCGTATTCCACCTCGAAGAGCGCCGTGAACTGCCCGATCTTCCAGTTCAGCGACCCGCTGATGTCCACGCCGTGCGTCTCCCCGAACGACGTGTCGTGCTCGTAGCGATAGAGGGCGGCAGCGCCGGCCTCGAGCGTGGCGGCGAGCAGGCAGCGATAGGTCAGACCCAGGTCGAGCAGTTGGGTTTCGCGTGCGTCGAGCTCGTCGGCGCCGTCGAACGAGAGATACGAATAGCGCCCGCGCGCGCCGAGCGTGTGCGGGGCGCGGTCGAACAGCGTCGCGTCGGCGTTCAGGTGCACACCCTGATAGGGGTCGATCGCGTCGTGGTTGTACTCGTACTCGACGCCGGCGCTCCAGCGCGGCTTGCGGTAATTGACGCCGACGCGGTGCCGGTTGACGTCACGCGCCTCCAGCGTGCGAAAACGCGCGCGGTCGAGATCCTCGTCCTGGATCGAGCCGGCATAGTACGGCGTCCAGCCGTTGCGGAATTCCTGCTGCACGCGCAGATCGACGCGCGTGCGGCTGAGTTCGAGACCCTCGCTCGTGCGATAGGTGTAGCTCGCCAGCACCGTCTCGCCGTCGACGATCCGGCCGGTGCGGACGCGCGTCAGGGCGGTGTAACGCCCGATGCGAAAAACGAGATAATCGCGGCCGGGCAGATAGGTCCGGCGGCGCGACGCGTCGGTGACGAGCAGGGTTATGGCGTTCGCGTCCTGCCGCGCCAGGTACGCCGGCAGCGGGTCGCGAAACGTGAGGCTCTCGGCGATCACGACGCCGTTCGCGTCGCCCCCGTCGTGGCGTTGCTGGGCAAAGGTGAGGTTCACGCTGGCGGCGAGTCGGCCCCAGGCGTTGGCGTCGCTGTAGTGCAGCGATCCGATCGCGCCCCACTCGGTCGTGTCGCCGCCCTGGTCGGCGTCCTGGGTAAGGGCGTAGACGTTCGCGGACCCGAGCCACGCCGGGGAGAACTGCTTGTTCACGCCCAGGTCGCCACGCGCCACCTCCAGCGTCACGCCTTCGAACGACTCCTGCAAATACTGCGCGCGGTAGGTCGACCAGAGCGTTTCGCTGTGCTGCAAGCGCAGTTGCGGCGCGACCTCGTATACGTCGCGCGCCAGGTCGCCGGTCTCGTCCTGAAACCGCGCCACCGTCTCCAGCCGGCTGCGACCCTCCGCGCCGAACGCCAGCACGTGGTTCAGCGTCAGGTAGTTCCGCGTCGTGTCGAAGCGCGCGTCCGTCCCCGAATACTGCTCCCGGTCGTCGCTGTATTCGTAGCTCAGCCGCAACTGGTGCCGTTCGCTCGGCTGCCACGTCGCTTCGTAGCGCAGCGCCCGCTCGTCGCGCTGCTCGTCGTCGTGCAGCGTCCGCGCGCGGCTGGTCATTCGCTCGTGGGTGTCTTCGTAGATCAGCCGCATCGGCAGCACGCGGTCGTTGTACAGCAGCTCGACGCCATAGCGCTCGCGCCGCCGATCGAGGCTGGGCAGAAACGGCCGTGGGACGCGGTCGTCAAGCTGCGAGGCGAAGAGGTTGGCCGAGATTTTTCCCGCAGGCAGCAGCGTGACGCGCGTGTCGTATTCGAGCAGGTCGCCGTCGGGCGTGTCGCCGAGGTCGCGACCGGGGCGGCGCTCCCAGTAGCCTTCCTGCGCCCAGCCGCCGCGCACGTCGAAGAACCAGTGCGCGATGCGCTCGCCGAAGAGGTCGCCTTCGGCCCGCGCGCCGATCGTCTCTTCGAAGCGCTGCGAGCGGTTGTTCTGGCGATCCTCGCGCGCCAGCCACCGGCCGGTTTGCGAGACCGTCGTGCGCCGTTGCAGCTCCGCTTCGAAGCCGAGCGCGAGCGTCAGCTCCTCGAACCGGAGCCACGGGGCGCGCGGCGGCGGTGAGGGGGCGGGCGGCGCGAGGGCGCTGGAGGCGTCGGCGCCGGGGCCGTCCGCGGGCACGCTCGTGTGGTTCGACGGTGGCGTCGCATCACCGGCCGGCGCGCGCGACTCCGCGGCGGCGGCGGTCGTGGGCGGCGATTCGGCGGATGCGGCGGCGGTGGGACCGGCGTGGCTGTCGTCGGCGCGCAGGCGGATGATCGCTCCCGCCGGCGCGGGGATCAGCAGCCCTGCGACGAGCGCCCGCGTGATTCCGATCCGCCGCCAAGCACACCGCATCGGGTTCGTCGCCGCGCCAGAGGATTCCGACGATTGGAACGCAGTGAAAGCTACTTGCGCGTGTGGCGGCTGTCCAGCGGCGAGCGGGGGTGCGCCGACGTGGAAAATTACCGGAGCGATCGGGTTCTATTTGCGGGTCGCGCGGCCGCGCGCTATAGTCGCGCGGCGCTGGCGGCTTGCGGGGTCGATGACCCGGACCGCGCGGACCGGGCGCGCCGCTGCGAGACCCACGACCAGGTGACCTTCCTTGGGCAGGTTTTTCCTCACAGCGGCGATCCTCGCGGCGGCAACGGGCGGCTGGTTTGTCGCTGATCGCGAAGTACGCGCGGGCGCCGACCCGCGCGACGACGCGCACGTCGCCGAGCCGCGCGACCCCGCCCGCGACGCGCGCGCCGTGGACTTTCCCGGCGGATTCGCCGGTGGATTGGTCGGCAGCAAGCACGACTTCACGGACGGCGGTCGCGTCCCCGGCGATCTCTGCACTCCCTGCCACACGCCGCACATCACCGCCGCCCAGGCCCCGCTGCTGGTCCAGCGCCCGACCGCGACCCAACCGGTGCGCTCGTATCAGTCGGCGTTCGGCGAGCTCGACGCCTCCTCGGTGCTCTGTCTGAGCTGCCACGACGGAACCGCGGCGCCGGACGTCTTCACGGGGCCGCACGCCATGAACGGGTCCGACCGATCGTCGGGCGGGGCGCGTCCCGGGCGCGCGCGGTTGACGAGCCACCCGGTCGGCGTCGCATATCCCACCAACAACCCGACCTATCACTCGCCGGAGTCCGTCGCCCGCGACGGTCGTATCAAGCTGCCCGCCGGTCGCGTTCAGTGTCGCTCGTGTCACGATCCGCATAACACCGAGCGCCACGCCGGCATGCTCGTGAAATCCAACGAACGCAGCCGCCTCTGCCTGGCGTGTCACCGGCTGTAAGCCGCGCGACGCGCGCGACGCGAAGGGAGCTTTCAGCGGTGCGATGGGCGGCGGTGATGCTCGGCATGCTGGTTGCGTGCGGCGGCTGCGCGCGCCACCTCGACCGTGCCGTCGCGCCCGACCCCGACTGGTCGCTCGACGATCCCGCTGCGCACGTGCTTCCTCTTGGGAATCTCATCACCGGCGCGCCGCCCACCGCGGGCCAGGTGGCGCTGGCCGAGTTTCTGTTCGGCGCGGCGCCGGAACCGGCGCTCACGCTGATCAAGCCGATTGCGCTGGCGGTGCAGAACGGCGAGCTGCGCGTGAGCGACGGAGCCCTGCGTGCGGTGTTATGCTGCGCGTCGAGTCCGTCGGGCCTCACCGCGGCGCCGCTGGCCGACCCGCCGCTGCTTCCGACCACGATCTGCGTCGGCGCACTAGGCGAATTGCTCGTCGTCGACGCCGAGGCGAATGACGTGAAGCGCTACGCCTCGTCGGGCGCGCTGCTGCGTCGGCTGCGCCCCGCGGACGGGCCGTTTCGCCCGTCAGGCGCGGCGTTCGTCGGCGACGAAGTATGGGTGAGCAACGCCGCGGCGCACCGCGTCGACGTGTTCGACGCCTCCGGTGCGCACGCGCGGTCGATCGGTCAGCGCGGCCGCGGGCGCGGCGAGTTCGGCTTGCCGCTGGCGCTCGCGGTGCTGCCGGACGGCGATGTGGCGGTCGTGGACATGTTGGCGGCGCGCGTGCAGGTGCTGGGACGCGACGGGATCTGGCAGCGCGAGATTGGCGGGCCCGGCGACCGCATCGGCCGCTTCGGACGGCCCAAATCGATCGCGGTCGGCCCCGACGGCGTCGTCTTCGTTGTAGACGCCGCCTCGCAGCGCGTCCACGCCTTCGCCGCCGACGGGCGCCCGTTGCTGAGCTTCGGCGACGCCTCCGACGGGCCGCGGGCGCTGGTGATTCCGGCGGGCATCACCATCGTGACGGCGACGCCGACCGCGCAGCGCGCCCTGCCCTCCGGATTCCCCCCGGACTACTACGTGCTCGTCGCGGAGCAGATGGCCGACCCCGGCGTGCGCGTCTATGCCTGGCGCGGGCCACGCGAGCTGCCGCGCGTGGCGCCCGCGGTCGCGGCGGCGCGGCGCCCGGCGCAGCGGCCGGCGCCGACAGTGGAGAATCCGCATTGGCGCGCCGACGGCTGTCGGACGTGCCACGGCGGCGACGGTGCCGCACCGCGGCCGATCGCACGCGAGCGCGTCGACGCGTTGTGCGTCTCGTGTCACGACGGGCGTCGCGCAATCGACGACGCGCATCCGATCGGCTGGCCCGCGGCCGGGCCGCGCACGCACGCGCCCCCGGACGACTGGCCGTTGGTCGACGGGCGCATCGGCTGTTTGACCTGCCATGACATTCAGCGGCACTGCGCCGCGGCCGCGGTGCGACCCGCGGAGAACCCGGCGCTGGTGCGCGGCTTCGACGCGCGCGATCCGTTCGCGTCGTGCACAAATTGCCACGCCGCGGATGCGTGGCGCGTCAATCCGCACCGCATGGTCGTCGCGCCCAGCGGGCACGACGGCGCGTCCGGCGCCGGCGACACGCCGCGGCAATCCTGCGGCTTCTGTCATCAGTCCACGCCGCCGACGCCCGCCGACGGTGTCGCCCGCGGCGACGCGCGGCTGCGGGACACGACGTCGAAGCTGTGCCTCGGTTGTCACACGATGCACGCGGACCCCGCGCCGCGCGGTCATCTCGAGGCGCACGTAACGCCGAGCATTCTTGGGACGTTGCTTGCCGCGGAGCAGAGGATTTTCGCGGCGCGCGGCTGGCCGCGGCCCGCGGACGCGCCCGCGTCGCAGCCTGTGTTGTTGCCGCTGAGCGACGGCCGCGTGAACTGTGCTACCTGTCACAACCCGCATGCGCCCGAGCTGTTCGGGTCGGAATCGCCGCTCGGTTCGCGATCGACGGCGCCGGCCGACGCGCACAAGGCGCTGCGCGTGGAGCACTTGCAGCTATGTTTTCAATGTCATCTCGATCTGCCGCGCCCATAACGATCCGCCGGGCGCGCCGCGCCGCGTGGAGCGCGGCGTTCATCGCGTTGGCGGCGCTCGCGCTGCTGACGACGGCGTGCCCGCTCGGTCCTGGGAACGACGGCCCGCCGGACTTCCCCAACATCGACGACCCCGGCAACCAGGCGGCCCGCTTTGTGGGCGCCAGCGCGTGCCGGCAGTGTCACGCCGACGTTGCCCGCGTCAACGAAACGCACGGCCACAACTTCGCGCTGAACCGCGTCGAGGGATTGCCACCCGCGTATCCCGCGAACACCAGCGCCGGTGTGCCCGATCCGCCGCCGGGGCTCGCGTGGCAGGATGTGTCGTACGTCATCGGCGGTCACGGGCGCGGGGCCCGCTTTCTCGATGCCGCCGGCTTTCTCGTCACGACCGCCGCCACGGGCGCGCCAACACAGTGGAATCTGGCCTTCGCACCGACCGGCGTGGCCGCGGGTTTCGTCGGGTTCGAGGCCGCGCCGCCGTGTGATTCGGAGTGTTTCGAGCGCCTCGTGACCGGCGTGCTCTCGACCGGCGGTCCGCCTTTTCAAGAGAACCGTCCGGGTTTGCGCGGCACGTGGAACGAACCCGGCGTCCGTTGCGAAGCCTGCCACGGCCCCGGCTCGATGCACTTTCGTACGGAAGGCGATGCGGTTCTGATCGCACCCGACCGCATCTTCGTCGACGCCACGGGTGGCGCGTCGTGTAACCGCTGCCACGCGCAGCCCCTCGGCGACGCGTCGGGGCGCATTGCCGCCGCCGATGGGTACGTGGCCCCGTACAACCAGGCCGCCGAGCTTCGCGCCAGCGGGGGACACAGCGCTTTTGCGTGCACGATCTGTCACGATCCGCACCGCTCGGTGCGCTATGACCGCGCGCACGCGATCCGAAACGAGTGCACCGCGTGTCACCGCGACGCGACCCTGGCCGGCCACGACGGCGCGGTCTTCACTCGCGGCGACTACACCGAGCCGGTGACGTGCGTCAGTTGCCACATGCCCTTCGCGACGCGCGCGTACAGCACCGCCGGGGCGGATGCGGTCGGCCCGGCGGGCCGCGCCGGCGACACCCGTACGCACATCTTCCGCATCGACACGCAGCCGCGCGACTACCGATCGTTCCTCGCGCCCGACGGTGCGAGCGTCGCGCTCGACGCGCAGGGCCGCGCCGCAGTCACCGTCGATTTCGTGTGCCTGCGCTGTCACAACGGTCTGGGCAGCGTGTTCGCGCTGACGCTCGAACGCGCCGCCGAGATCGCGCCCAACGTGCATCGCCTGCCTTAGGAGCGCGCGTCGCGAGCGGAACGCACACGGAGCACAGCGCATGGCATCAAGCGGGCCGCCTGCACAACCACGCGGGTGGAGGGAGTTCGGCCCGGCGTTCGGCGTCGCCAGGCGGCTGCGCTCGGCGTCGATGCTCGCCGGTTGTGCCGCGCTGCTCGCACTGCGCAGCGCGCTCGCAACCGACTACGCCGAGACCGAGCCGAACAACAGCAAGGGCCAGGCCAACACGATCGGCGGACTCGCCGCCGGCGACACGATCACCGGCCTGACCACGAGCAACACCGGCGCGGGGCTCGACTACTTCCGCATCACGCCGGCGCCACTCGCTCCCGGCGTGTATCGTCACCGTCTTGCGCTCGCCTCGGCCACGCCCGGTCACGGCGCGACGCTTCGCGGCCGCTCGCAGGACGCCGGTGTCATCCTCAACGACGACCAGGCGGCGCTCACCGCCAGCTCCGTCACTACGCCGCCGCGGATGGTGCAGTGGTACGGCTTCGGGCGGAGCGAGCCCGTCGTTTACCGCGTGACGGGCGCCGCCGCGACGACCCAGCCGTACGTCGCGACCCTTGAGACGGCGGCGCTTGCGGCGCCGAACCTCGGCGCGTTTGAGCCGGGGCCGTTGACGATCACCACGCGCTTCCAGAACCACAATACCGACACCGACCTGTGGGTCTACGATGAACAGGGGAACCCGCTGGCGGGCTTCGGCAACGACGACGCGGCCGGCGGTGTGCTCCAGAGCACGCTGACGCGCGAGTTCGCCGACGGTGTCTATCACCTCGCGATCGGGCGGTTCAATCTGGCGAATCACCTCGCGAGCCCCGCCGACGACGCGTTTCGCGCCGGCGTTGTGCTCGATTTCGCGGGCGCGGCGCTGAGCAGCGGCGCAGGGCCGGACAACGACGTGTCGTTCGCCATCACCGACAGCACCGGCGTGCGACAGTTCGCGGCATTGCTGACCGAGCCGTTCGAGCTGGCGTGGTTCCGTTTCACCGTCGGCGTGCCGGCGGGCGCGTGCGACGGATACCTGCGTGGCGACGCGAACGGCGACGGGCGCGTGAACAACTTCGACATCGACGCGTTTGTGCTCGCGCTCGCGGACGAGGTCCAGTATCTCGCGGTCCACTGCGCCGACAATCCGGAGTGTCGGCGGTGCCGCGCGGATATGGACGGCGACGGCGATGTGCGGAACTTCGACATCGATCCGTTCGTCGCGTGTCTGGCCGCGGCGCCCGCAGAGGGCGAGCCGTGCCCGTGAGCGTGTTCGCGAAGCGCTCGACGCCGCACGGCGCCGGTGCTTCACTCCGGCGGCGCGAAATGACATTACAATCGGGGCCGTGAAGTCGCACATTCACTATGAGGCCGCGTTCGAACACTATTTGCAAACCGAACAGATCGCGTATGTCGCGGTCGACGAATCCAAGAAGGCCGCCTTTCGCGACGCCAGGCTGAAGAGTTTCGACTTCATCGTCTACTCGCGTCACGACACCAACTGGCTGACCGACATCAAGGGCCGCCGCTGGGCGCCGCGCAAGGCTGGCGGACGCCCCACCTGGGAGAACTGGGCCACCCAGGCCGACCTCGACGCGCTGCGGCAATGGCAGGAAATCTTTGGCAGCGGCTTTCGCGCGATGCTGCTGTTTGCGTACTGGATCGACCCGCAAATGCCCGACCCGCCCGCCGACCTCGTCCACATGTTTCGCGAACAGCGCTACGTCTTCGCCGGCGTGCCGCTCGACGACTACGTCGCGCACGCCCGGCTGCGCTCGCCGAAGTGGGCGACGCTCAGCGTTCCAGTGGCGGCGTTCGGGGCGGCGGTGCGGCCGATCGCGCAGTGGGTCTGACGGTTTGGGAACCGGGCGACTCGCCCGGCACTTGTTCCGGATGCCCGGCGCACTCGGCGCTCAACCGTGCACCGATCCGGAGGCCTTTCGCTAGTCCGACACCTCCATCAGCTCGACGCCCAGGACGTTCGGGTGCCCGGTGCGGATCGTGTTGAGCACGTCGGCGCTGGGGTGGCGGTCGAGGCGGATCTGGGCGCACGCGGAGTGTCCGCCGTCGTACACCACGTGGTCCATCTCCTCGACGTTGATTTCTTCCCGCGCGATGTGGTTGAACACGTGCGCCAGTCCGCCGGGCTTGTTGGCGAAGCGCACGATGAGCAGGCAGGTGGCGCGCGGCTGAACCTGGAGGTTGACGCAGTTGGGCAGCTTGCCGCTGGCCTTGTACTGCGCGACGATCCGCACGGTTTCGGCGGCCACCGCGAGCTGCGCCTGCTCGGTCGATGCGCCGATGTGATGCGTCACGTACAGGTTGGGCACGTCGCGCAGCGGCGACTCGACGCTGGCGCCGTCGGCGGGCGGCTCGTTTTCGAATACGTCCAGCGCCGCCGCCCGAATCCGGCCGGTGCGCAGCGCCTGGACCAGCGCCTTCTCGTCGATCACGCTCGCGCGGCTGGTGTTGATCAGTACGGCGGTGGTCTTGAGCATTCCGAGGCGGCGTTCGTCGATGACGTGCGTGGTGCCCTCGCCGCCGGGCACGTGGACCGTGACGTAGTCCGAGTGCTTGAGCAGGTCGTCGAGCTCGACGCGCTTGGCGTGCGGGAAGTCCTGGAGCCGGCGCTGCCGGCCGAGGTGGTAGTAGAGCAGCTCCATCTCGCACGCCAGCGCCCGCGCCGCCACCTCGGAACCGATCTGTCCCGCCCCGACGACCCCCAGCGTGCGCCCCTTCAGACCCAGCGCTTTGCTGTACTCCTTCTTGTTCCACTTGCCCGCGCGGAAGTCGATCACGTTGTCGGGGATGCGGCGGTCGAGCGCCACGATCAGGCCCATCACCAACTCCGCGACCGCGACCGAGTTCATGCCCGGGCAGTTCGAGACCATCACGCCGCGCTTCGACGCCGCCGCCAGGTCGATGTTGTCCACCCCCGACCCGGCCCGCACGACCACCCGCAGCCGATCGCTGGCCGAAAGCGCGTCGGCGTTGATCTTGGTCGAGCGGACGATGAGCGCATCGGGTTTGTACTCGGCGATGCGCGCGGCGAGCGCGTCGCCCTTCAGGCCGGTCTCCATGACGACGTCTTCGGCGAGCGTCTTGAGCTGGTCGATGCCCCAGCGTTCGAACTTGTCGACGATCAGGATCTTCATGAGCAGACTCCGAAGGCGGCCGGGTGCCGGGGGCAATCGTGCCGCGCCGCCGTCCGCAACGGGCAATTCTAAGTCGCGTCGCAAGTTCCCGCGACCGCGCCGGACCGGCCCATCGATTGCCGCCCACGCGCTTGCCGTCGCCGGCGCCGCGGGGGAAGATCAACCGAAAGTTAACACCGGCTTCAAACGGCGCTGTTGGGATCGTTCCGCGCGGGGACGCACGGAGGTCGCGATGCGCATGATTTACGGCATCCATGGATACGGCCGGGGACACGCGACACGCGCGCTGGCCGTTCTGCCCGAACTGCGCCGCCGGCACAAAGTGCGGATTCTCGCCGGGGGCGACGCGCACGATGCGCTGGCGGGCGAAGCCGACGTCGTGCGCATCCCGACCCTGGGCTACCACTATCGCGCCAATGGCACGCGCTCAAACCTTCTGACGTTCACGCGCAACCTGCCCGGCGTCATCGATCTCATCGCGCACGGGCCGGCGTTTCAATTGGTGCGTGACGCGTTCCTCGATTTCCGGCCCGACGCCGTCATCTCCGACGCCGAGCCCTGGACCCACCGCGTCGCTGCGGAGCGCGGCGTGCCGCGGATCGGGTTCGACCATTTCGGCGTGCTCGCGTACTGCTCGCCGCCGGTGGCGCCGCTGGACCGCGTCCGGTGCCAGCGTGACGCGTGGGTGTACCGCTGCCTGATGGGCGATCCGCAGCGCGTCATCGTGTCCAGCTTCTACGACGCGCCGGCACGCCGTCCCGGCGTGTGCTTCGTCGGTCCGCTGCTGCGACCGGAAGTGTTCGAGGTTCGTGCGGCGCCCGGCGACGCGCTGCTGGCTTACTTCAACAAGGGCGCTCACCTCTTCAGCCCCCGCATCGAGGGCGCCTTGCGCCGGGCGGGCGCGCCGGTCATCGTCTATGGCACGCCGCGTCGCGGCGTCGATGGCAATCTCGATTTTCGACCGCCCAGCAACCGGGGGTTTCTCGAGGATCTCGCCGGCTGCCGGGCGGTCATCAGCACCGCGGGCAACCAGCTCGTCGGCGAGGCGCTGCACTTCGGCAAGCCGCTGCTGGTCGTGCCTGAAGACTGCGTCGAGCAGCGCATCAACGCCCGCGCTGTCGAGCGGATGGGCATCGGCATGCGTGCCACGCAGAATGCGATCGGCGACGCCGTGCTCACCGAGTTCCTGCGCCGCCGCGAGACGTTCGCAGCCAACATCCGCCGCGCCGCGCGCGACGGGCGGCGTGAGTCGCTGGCGGCGTTGGAACGGTTTCTGTTCGAGCTCACCGGGATCGAAACCCCCGTCGATCCGGCGGCGCGGGTCGCATGAATCCGGCCCGGCTCGCGTTGACGATCCTGCGAAACCGCGCCGGCGGAGTCCCGCGCCCAAGCTGGTGCACCTACCTGGTCTGCTATCGCTGCAACGCGCGCTGCAAGATGTGCGACTCGTGGCGGATGAAGCCCGGCGCCGAGCTCACGCCGGCCCAGGTCGAACTCGTCTTCCGAAAGCTCGGGCGGCTCGATGTCGTCCGATTGACCGGCGGCGAGCCGTTCCTGCGCGACGACTTTCCCGCGGTTGCCGACGCGGTCTGGCGCGTCTCGCGGCCGGACGTGCTGCATCTCACCACGAACGGCTCGTTCCCGGACCGGGTCGTCGCGTTTGTCGAGAACTTCGCGATGCCGCAGCGCTTGCGCTTCATGGTCTCGTTCGATGGGCTGCGCGCGGAGCACGACGCGAGCCGCGGACACGAGGTGCGCTTCGACACCGCGTTCGAAACGGTCCGCCGGCTCGCGGCGCTTCGAGCGCGCCGCGGCATTGAAGTCAGCGCCAATCACACGGTCATTTCGCCGCAATCGCTCGCCGACAACGCGGGGCTGCGGCGTGCGCTGTCGGCGATCGGCGTCGAGACGCACTCGGTGCTCGCGTACGCCGACTCGGCGATGTACGGCGCGAAGCTGCACGGGAAGCGCGCCGAGCATCTGATCGTGCCCGCCGGCTATCCGCTGCACCCGCGCCTCGCGGGCGCGGACGTGGGCGCGTTCGTCGACGCCGAGCTGGCGCGCGTGGGCGAGTTTCGCGACCGGCTGCTGCGCATCGGCAAACGCTATTACCTGCGCGGGCTGCGCGCCCGGCTGCGCCACGAGCCGTCCCCGCGGCCGCATCCGCGCTGTGTCGCGCTGCGCAGCCACGTGCGCCTGCTGCCCGACGGCAGCGTCCCCGTTTGTCAGTTCAACACCGAGCGCGTCGGCAACCTGCTGGAGCAATCGTTCGAGGAGCTCTGGGGCGGGTCGGCGGCGCAGTCGTCGCGCCGCTGGGTCGACGACTGTCCCGGCTGCTGGGCCGAGTGCGAGGTGATGCCGAGCGCGCTCTACACCGGCGACATTCTGCGCGGCTGACCGCGGGGCGGCGAGTGCGTGCCGCGACGGTCGCACGCCTCGGAACCCGGGACCTGGCGCGTGCTCAAATCACGTTCGTCGTCAGCGCGTGCCGAACTTCCTCGACGAGTTGCTCGACCTTGAACGGTTTATAGAGCACACCCGCGAGGCCTTCCTTGCTGGCGCGGACGATCGAGTGATTCGGGTCGTAGCCGAAACCGGTGATGAGGATCACCGGGCAGTGCGGGTTGGCCTGCTTGACGGCGGAGTAGACCTGGTAGCCGTCCTTCTGGGGCATGCGGATGTCGGAGAGGACGAGGTCGAACGGCTGGGAGTGGATGATCGCGATCGCCTCGTCGCCGTCGCCGGCCATCACCGTGATCGCGCCGAGTTTGGTCAGCACTTCAGACACGGTTTCGCGGATCACGTCTTCGTCGTCGGCGACGAGGATGCGCTTGCCGTCGAGGATCGGGTCGCGGTCGGGGTTTTCGGGCACCAGGCCGCGCACGCCGGGCGCCTCGGTCACGCTGCGCAGCGAGCGTTTCACGCGATCGACGTCGTCGAGAATCGTGTGCAGGCGCTTGCGCAGATCGTCGTGCCCGATGTAGTCCTCGATCAGCGTCGACGCCTCGGTGACGATGTCGTTCAGCGGCGCCGCCAATTCGTTCGCGACGTCCGCCGCGATCTGCCCCGTTGTCGCGTAACGCTCCACCGCCAGCAGCCGCAGAATGTGCAGCGCGATCGCCACGTAACCGCCGAAAATCTCCGCGATCTGCCGGTCGTCCTCGGTGAACGCGGCGATCTGGTCGCTCTCCACGTTCAGGATGCCGACGACCTGGTCGTGCAGCCGCAACGGAACCGTCAGCGACGAGCGCGCGTGCTCGATGCCCGGCAGATAGCGCGGATCCTTCGACACGTCGGGACAGATATACGAGCGCCCCGTCGCCGCGACATAGCCGCTGATGCCGTTGCCCTCCGGCGCCGCGTACATCACCAGGCTCTTGGCTTCTTCGGACATGCCGCTGGCGAGTACGGTTTCGAGGCGGTTGTTCTGGCGGTGGAGGACACGGACGTTGAAGTGGGTGAATCGCAGCAGGTCGCGACAGTACTCGATGATCTTCACCTCGAGCAGCGCGAGGCGCTCGCCCACGTCGAGCTGTCCGAGCGCCTCGGCGTCGAGCCGAACCAGTTCGCGCCCCGCCGACTCGATCGCGTCGATTTTTTCCTGCAATCGGCGGGTGGAGGTGACATCGGACACCGCGACGATGAATTGCTGAATCTGTCCGTCCGGTCCCGCCAGTGGGGCGCACGTGACATCGAAATAGAAGTCCTGATCGACACTCACGCCGCGACGGCGCGAGCGCGGCGCGGGGGCGCTTCCGAGTTCGGCGACGAACTCGCTGCTGAGGCGCAGGCATGCGTCGCGGATGACCTCGATCGCGCGGCCCGGGTAGCTGCGCAGCGCGGCGTTGCTCCAGGCGAGTTGGCCGGCGCGATCGAGCAGGCAGATGCCGAGCCCGAGGCCCTCGAGGATGGCTTCGGCCCGCGCTTGTCCGGTGCCGTGCAGGAGCTTCGGGAACTCGGCGGCGTCGATCACGACCACGTCGCCGGCGTTGACGCGCAACGCCGCGAGCGCATCCGCGGCGCTGGCGACGGGTCGCACGGCGCCGACCTCGGCGAGGGCCGCGTAAAGGGCGGCATCGCGGTGGCCCGAGCCGCCCAACACCAGCAACTGGCGAGCGGAGGCGGACGCATGCGGCGTCGTCATCGCGTGTTCATCCCAAGGCGGCAGCGCGCTCGGCGCATATTCCCTTCGACCTGGCAATGTGCGCAATTATACCGTGGGTGCCAGCGGTCATGCACGCGGCGGCACGAGGCGCTTGCCCGGCGCAGCGTGCATCCCGCTCGCGGTTGCCGATCGAAACCCCCGTGCGCCAAGCACGGGGCCGGTGGTAGCGCGTCAGTTTCGTGAGAACGTGAATTTGAAAGGGTGGTACGGGCGAGACGCCTGCGCCACCCAGACCAACATGAACGGGCGAGACGCCCGTGCCACCCGGATCAAACTGACTCACTACCGGGCCGGTCCCGCCGCTTGGCGCATCGGGTTCCGACGCGCAGCCATTGCAACCTGGAATGGGATGTACGCGCCGGCCACACCTCGCCGTGAACACGGCCTGCTGCGGCTGAGCGGACGCCGGGATTACGGGACGCCCCTTTCATACTACGACATTGGGCGAAGCTCACTTCGACGCGCCGCGTTGCTTTAGCATGGCCTGCCGCGCCGCCTCAAGTTGTTCGCGCTCGGCGTCGGAAAGCGCCGCGAAGCCTTCGCGACTGATCTTTGCGAGGATGGGGTCGATGTCGGGCAGGGGGGACGGCGTGGGCGTTGCCGGTGTGGTTTGGGGGTGTGCGCTGACCTTCGAACGCTGCGATGCGACCGCGGCGATCGCCCGGAGCGGCGATTTGCGCGGAACGATCTCGGCATCGGGAAGCTCGACGGATTCGCGCCGCGGGATGCTGCGGCGCTCGACGAATTCGCCGGTCATCACCCCGGCGGCAATCGCGCCCAGCCACGCCGCCGCCCCAACGCCTGAGAACGCGATCAGCAGCAGGATTGCAAGCATGACCGCAGCGGCGATGAGATGGGGGAGGCGGATGGTTCGGCCGAGGAGCTCCATGGTTTCGTCCGATAAGGATCGACGAAACGAGATCAACCAGGCGGCGATGGCGCCGATCGGGGAGTCGAGTACGACGCCGGCGAAGTTCGGTCGCCACATCGCGATCGCGTAATACGCGGCCCCGGCGGCCAGGTTGCCGAGAAAATAGAGCGCGAGCATCCGGTGGGCGCCGTCGCGTTCCTCGATCCGCGACCCGATCGCCCACAGTGCGTAGACGGTCAGGAGCAGCGAGACGATGTTGCCGGTCGCATAAGCGTGGGTCAGCACCGCGAGCGGGCGGGCGCTCTCGCCGGACAGCGCGAGCGAAGCACCGAGTCCGGGTGCACCGTCGAGATGGAACATCAGCAGCAGAAAAAAGGCGGCGGCATGCACGACGATCAGGATCGTCGCGACACGCGTTCGGCCGCCCAGGCCGAGTCGCGCCAGCGCGCCGTCGCCGCGCGCCGGGTGAGAATAGTCGCGATCGTGCCAGCCCATGGGCGCCCAACTGCAGGAACGATGGCTCGCGCGGAATCCGGTTACAATCCCCAAGGGATTCTACTCGAAAGCCGCGAAGTGACGCGAGAGAATTCACGCGACGAAAGCGGGGTGTGGCGGTGATCCAGTCTTGCGAGGGCGCGCGCCGCGAGAGCCCGCGCGAGCCGGCCCCCGCGGTGCGGCCGGCGCATTACTCCACGTTCGTCCACGACACCATCCTGAAACGCTGGAAGTCGCTGGCCTCGAACGAGCATCCGGCCCGCAGCGGCGAGGACATCGAGGCGCTGCACGACATGCGCGTCGCGTCGCGGCGCCTCCGGGCCGCGCTCTCGGTGTTCGCGCCCTATCTGCCCGCGAAGCGCGCCCGCCAGGCCGCCAAGCGCCTCCGCAAGCTCACCCGCCTGCTGGGGGCTTCGCGCGAATGGGACGTGCACGGCGAAGCGCTGGCGCGGCTGCACGCCGCCGCGGCGCGACCGGACGAGCGGGCGGCGATCGAGCACTTGCTCGAGCTGGTCGACGCGCGGCGCGGACACGAGCGGTCGGCGATGAGCGAGCAGCTCGACGAGGTCGACCTGGAAAAGCTCGGCGACAAGCTGCGCTGGCTGGCAGGTCACGTGCGGAGTGCAGGCCTGCCCGACGATCTGCCGCACGCCGCCGCTGCCGCTTTGCAGGCGCGGAGTGCCGATGCCTTCGCCCGGACGCCCGCGCTGCGCGACAGCGAGCGGCCCGAGGAGCTGCACGCGATGCGGGTCGCGGTCAAGCGCTTTCGCTATGCCCTGGAGCTGCTCGAACCGGCGTTTCAGGCGGGCTACGACGAGCTGATCCGCCGCGCGAAGGAGTTGCAGGACATCCTCGGCCGCCATCACGATCATTGCCTGCTGGAAGACATGCTCACCCGCACGCTCAGCCGCCTCACGGAGCACGGGCGGGCGACGCTCGCGGCGGGGCTGCTTGGGCCGATCGAGCGCCTGCGGGCGGAGCGGCACGAGCGGTTTCGCGAATTCGTGACGGCAACCGACGGGCTTAGCGGGGAGCGAATCGCCGAAGACGTTCGCGTTGGACTGGGACTCGGCGCGGCCGCGATGGCGGAGTCGTAAGCCCGCCGCCGCCGCCCGCTGCCGCCCGGCGGTGTCGCCGCAGCTTCGCAGTGCGCTCAGACCGTCCGCTTGGGCTTGCGCTTCCGGCCGATCGCGCGGAGCGCGCCCGGGGGCAGGAGGGCGCGCAACGTTCCACGAGCCGCGAGCGGCGGGCTGTGCACTTCGACGACGCACACCGCCGCCTTCTTGAGCGGCGCGTCCAGCGCATGCGCGTCTCCCACCAGCAGCCGCGAGATCAGCTCGGACAAATCCGGTTCGTGGCCGACCAGGACGACCGCGTGCGGCGGCCCGTCGCCGGCCAGCTCGCGGAAGACCTCGAATGCCGACGCACCCGGGGCCAGTGCCGACGTCTCGCGGATCCGCTCGGGCGTAAGGTGCAGCTCGGCCGCGACGACGGCGGCCGTCTGCCGCGCCCGCACGAGCGGGCTCGTGAGCAGCAGGTCGGGTTCGACGCCGAGCGCGCGCAAGCCGCGCGCCGCCTGGCGCGTGCGCTTCTGGCCGCGCGGCGTGAGCGGGCGCTCCGCGTCATTGGGATAGTCAACGTGGCCGCGCTCAACCGCGACGCCATGGCGCATGACGTAGAGGAGCATGGGGGCGCATCCGTGCCGGGCGAGCGGCGGGGCTCCGCGGCGAATCGCCGACGGACGGCGGTGCGTCTCGCCCGCGGTCAATCGAGTTTCCGCGCCCCGTTGAGCAGCGCTCGGACGGGGGCGCGCAACAGTTCCTGTACTCTCTCGATCGGCTGGCGGGCGTCGACGACCTGAAAATGAAACTCGCCGGCGATCCGGTCGAACTCGGCGAGGATGCGGCTCTGGTAGTCGGCGAACGCGTCGTAGATGTCCTTGTCCGGCGAGCGGTCCTTGCCGGCTTCCCAGTAATCGATGCCGCTGGAGAGCAGCACGCGCCGCGCGAGGGTCGCGACGTCGACGCGCAGATACAGCACGAGGTCGGGCAGGGGCGCGAAGCCGAACAGCTTCGCCAGCCAGTCGCGCTCCATCCCGCGCACGAACGAGCGCACCAGCGCGGTGTAGACATAGCGGTCGGCGAGCACGATGTAGCCGGCGCGGAGCGCGGGGATGATCTCCTTTTCGAGCCGATCGGCGAAGTCGCAGGCATAAAGCAGCGTGTACGTCAGCGGGCTGAGCGTGTGGCCCATCTTGGCTTCGTCGATCGTCTTGCCCACCAGCTTGGAGCGCGTCCAGCCGGTCTCTGCGACCGCGTAGCCGTTCACCTCGAGCCATTGGCGCAGGAACGCAACGTGCGTCGAGCGGCCGACGCCGTCGGTGCCTTCGACGACGATGAGCTTGCCCGCGACGTCGATCGATTCGAGATATTCGGGCGTCGGGCCGTAGAATTTCAGACGACTCACAGGCTGCCTCCCCGGCGCGTCAGGCCGAGACGCTGCGCGACGATCTCGCGCACCTGCGCCTGCTGGTCGGGGATCGGGCGCGTGGCGTCGATCACGACGAGGCCGAACTCCTCGACCATGCGGTCGTATTCATCAATCACGCGCGACTGAAACAGCCGAAACGACTCCGCCAGGTCGGTCGACAGGTTCATGTCCATGCCCGCCTCGTAGTATTTCAGCTTGGCCCGATTGGCAAGCAACCGGTCGAGCGCGACGTCGATCGGGACGCGGAAATAAAACGCGATGTCCGGCTGGGTCGCGAACGCATAGGTGTTGCGAATCCAGCCCGCGTGCACGCCGCGGGCCCGGTCGCGCGCGAACGCGGTGTACGCGTAGCGGTCGGCGAGGACGTACATGCCCGCCTTGAGCGGCGGCACGATCTGGTACAGGTGGCGGTCCGCGAAATCCGTCGCGTGCAGCAGCGCGAAGGTGATCGGCGTCAGCGTCGCTTTCTTCTTGCCCAGCTTGGTCGCCTTCTTCACCAGCTCCGACGAGTTCCACTCGGTGAAAAAAACGGGCTGCTCCGGCGTCTCCAGCCAACGGCGGAGCAGCGCCAACTGCGTGGTCTTGCCCGAGCCGTCGATTCCCTCGACGACGATCAGCCGCCCCGGATGTTCATGCGGTCGGGTCAGGATGGACACGATAGTCCCCGATTTCCACCAACACTTCGCGGTCCAACGCCCGCGCCAGCAGCGCGCTCTTGCGTTGCGCCGCCCACACTTCGAGCTCGACATCCGCCTCCGCGAACACGCCGACGCGGAGCCGCTGCGGTGTCAGGTCGCAACGCACAAACCGCACAACCTGCGTGTGCCCGCGGTCGAGCCCCTCCGCCAGCCGCAGGATTCCCGCCAGCACGCGGACGACGCGTCGGCCGCGCGGCCGCAGGGCGGCATACTCGCGGTGGCGCGGCTTGGGTCCGGCCTTGCGGTGAAAGCGAGCTGCCAGTGCGATGAGTTCGAGCTCGTCCTCGGTAAACCCACGCAGGCCGGCGTAACGGATCAGATAATACGCGTGATGCTCGTGCCGCTCAAAGTCGATGTTGCGGCCGATGTCATGCAGCCACGCGGCACACTCGAGGATGCGTCGTTCGGCGGCGGCGAACTGGTGCGCGGTCTGCGTCTGGTCGAAGACCTGGAGCGCGAGCTGGGCGACGCGCTGCTCGTGCGGGGTGAGGTGTCCGGCCCGTCTTGCGAGGGCCAGGACGCTCCGCAGGCGCACGTCCTGCGCTCCGGGTTCGGCTCGTAATTCTCTTGTGGCAGCGGGATTAGAGAGGTGATCGAGGACGAGCCCCTCGCGAATCGACACATCGCACAGGACGATTGAATCGGCTTTTGCCAGATCGAGCAGCGTGACGAGCAGCAGCGCGCCGAAGTGGATCGTGTCGGCGCGATGCGCGTCGATTCCTGACACCGCGGCGCGCTCGTCCGCGCTCATCGACGCCAGCCTGTCCGCCAGCTCGCGCAGGTCCTCCACCGGCACGACCCGCCCGTCCGGCGACATCCAGCGGTCGTTGCCGCGCGCCCGGTGCGCGGCCAGGCCGAGATCGAGGATCGTGCCGGACGTGCCGACCGCCAGCGCAAAACCCAGCTCGCGGCCGCGCGCGATCACCGGTCCGGCCTGTTCGCGCACGAGCGCATCAAGCCGTTTGCGGGCGTCGCGCGGCAGCGGGTCGGCGTCGCCGAGGTGGTCGCGCAGCCGCAGCACGCCGAGGCCGACGCTTTCAGCGAGCGGAAGCGAGCGGGCGTTGCCGACGACGAGTTCGACGCTCCCGCCGCCGATGTCGATCACCAGCGCGTTGCGGTCCGTCAGGTCGATCACGTCGCGGACCGCGACGTGCAGCAGGCGGGCTTCCTCGATGCCCGAGATGACACGCGGGCGAAGGTCCGTTTCGCGTTTCACCAGTTCGAGAAACGCCGGGCCGTTGGCGGCCTCGCGCACCGCGCTGGTGGCGACGGCCAGGACCACGTCGGCGCCGTGGCGATCGATCAGAGTTTTGAACTTTCGCAGCGCCGCGACACCCGCGTCGAGCGCCCGCTGGTCCAGCGCGCCGCCGCGAAACGTTCCGGCGCCGAGCTTCACCATGTCCTTCTCGCGGTCGACGATGTCGTAGGTGCGATCGGGCGCGACGTGCGCGATGATCATGTGCACCGAGTTCGTGCCGATGTCGATGGCGGCGATCCGCAAGGCGATTCCTTTGCAGCGGCGCGACTTCGGCGGCGCGCGACTCCCGCGGAGCCGTTCCGCGCGCCTCGTCATCCTATCGCGCCTGCACGCGGTCGCACGCCGCAACACCGCGGCGCGGCCGGCCAACCGGACGCGCAGCGCGCGAACGCCCGCCCGCGAGGCGGCGCTGCGGCGCTGATCGACCGCTCGCCAGGCATGGCGACCTCCCGCGACGCCGCTCGCGCCGTCTATACTCTGCTTTCCGAAAAACGCCCGCCCAGGAGCCCATCGTGCCCGCTGCTGATCTGCAATCCTTCGTCGCCGAGCTTGAACGCCGCGGCTGGCTCAAACGCATCCGCGTTCCGGTCGACCCCCGGCTGGAGATCACCGCGATTTATGAGCGTGTCGTCAAGGCCGGCGGGCCGGCGCTGCTGTTCGAGAGCGTCCGCGGCCACGACATGCCCGTGCTCATCAACACCTTTGGCACGAAGGAGCGCATGTGCCTCGCGCTCGGCGTCGGCGATTTTCAGGAGCTGGCGGATCGTGTGAAAGTGCTCGTAAAGCCCGAGATGCCGACGACGCTGATCGAGAAGCTCAAGAAGCTGCCGCAACTCATGCAGCTTGCGAGTCTGCCGCCGAAGATGATGCGCTCGGGGATGTGCCAGGAGGTTGTGCACACGGCCGACGCGGATTTGACGAAGTTGCCGGCGATCCAGTGCTGGCCCGGCGACGGCGACCTGTCGCGGAATGCGTATGCCCACGTGCGGGAGATCGTGCGGCATGGGGCGGGTGCGGACGGGGCGACGAAGGACCGTGGCGGCGGAGCGCAAGAGGGGGGCGTCGATGCGGAAGCGCGGCGCGGGCTCGGCGGCGCGGGGATCGATGGGTCGCTGGCGCGGTCGCTCGCGGCGCTGAACGAAGGCAGCGAGCACGCGCGCGAGCTGTTCGCGGCGCTGGCGGAATCCGGCGCAGGCGCCGCCGCAAATGGAACTCCCCGGCTCATTCCCCAATCCGCAATCCGCAGTCCGCAGCCGCCGGGCGGTGCGCACTCTCCGCCCAATCCACAGTCGAAACCTCAACACTCGATTTGGAGCGACCTGTCGCAGCTCGTTCCACCCCCCAACGAGGGCCGATATCTCACGCTGACCCACGTCTTCACCAAGCATCCTGAAACGGGCGAGCGCAACGTCGGCATGTATCGTGTTCAGGTGTTGGGTCCGAAGCTCGCGGCAATGCACTGGCATATGCATCACGATGGCGCGCGACACTACCGCGCGTGGCGGGAGCGCGGCGAACGCATGCCGGTCGCGATCAGCTTTGGCGGACCGGCGGTGATGCCCTATGCCGCGACCTGTCCGCTGCCGCCGGGCATCGACGAGTGCCTGTTCGCGGGGTTTCTCAACGGCGGGGGCGTCGAGCTTGTGCCGTGCGTCTCGCAGCCGATGATCGAGGCGCCGGCGAATGCGGAGATCGTCGTCGAAGGCTACATCGATCCGGCCGATCCGCCGGTGATCGAGGGGCCGTTCGGCGATCACACCGGTTTTTATTCGCTCGCCGATCTCTATCCGCGCCTGCACATCACCGCGATCACGCACCGTCGCCGGCCGATCTATCCCACGACCGTCGTCGGTAAGCCGCCGCAGGAGGATTACTGGCTGGGCAAGGCGACCGAGCGCATCTTTCTGCCGCTGCTCAAGACGATCATCCCGGACATTATCGACTACAACCTGCCGATGTTCGGGTGCTTTCACAACTGCGCGTTTGTGAAGATCCGCAAGGAATATCCCTACCAGGCGCGGCGCGTGATGAGCGCGATCTGGGGCGCCGGGCAGATGAGCTTCACGAAGATGATCGTCGTCGTCGACGCGCACGTTGACGTGCACGACGAGCAGGCCGTGCTGTTCCACATGCTCGCGAACTGCGACCCGCGCCGCGACTGCGTCATCACCGACGGTCCGCTCGACATCCTCGACCACGCGTCGCCGGCCTGCGGCGTGGGCAGCAAGATCGGCTGGGACGCGACGCGGAAATTGCCGAGCGAGGGCGCTGTCCGGCAGTGGCCGGACGAGCTGGAGATGACGGCGGAAGTGCGCGACCTCGTCGCGCGGCGATGGCAGGAGTATGGGTTGTAGGGACGACGGAAGGGAGGAATACAGGGGATTTGCGACGATCACTCGGAAGGAGAGCGGGACAACTGGCTTGGCGATAGGACTCGTCCGGCGAACGAGCCGGCTTCTCAATCCGCCGGCGTGCAGCGCCCCGCCGCCCACGCGCGCAGCGCCGCCACCCGCTCCGCCATCGTCACGGCCAGCGGCGGCGAGCGGCGGATGACCGCTTCGAGCCGCGCGGTGTCGAGCGCCGCGCCCGCGGGAAACGCCTCTTGCAGCGCCGCGCGCACGGCTTGTTCGATCTCCGCGCCGCTGAAGCCTTCCGCCTGCGCTGCCAGTCGATCGAGAGCAAACGCCGCCGGGTCGCGCTTTCGCCGGCGCAGGTGAATCGCGAAGATCTGCGCCCGCACTTCCGCCGACGGCAGATCGACAAAGAAAATCTCGTCGAAGCGGCCCTTTCGCAGCAGCTCCGGCGGCAGCGCCTCGATGTCGTTCGCGGTCGCCGCGAGAAACACGGGTCGGTCATGCTCCTGCATCCACGTCAGGAGCGTGCCGAACATCCGCCGAGAAAGCCCGCCGTCGCTGCTCTGCGCCGCCGCCGACGCGAACGCCTTCTCGATCTCGTCGATCCAGAGCACGATCGGCGCCATCGCCTCGGCCTGCTGGAGCGCCATGCGCAACCGCCGCTCAGACTCGCCCACGTAACGGTCGTAGAGCGCGCCGACGTCGAGTCGCAGGAGCGGCCGACGCCACGCGGTCGAAATCGCCTTGGCACACAGGCTCTTGCCCGCTCCCTGCACCCCCAGCATCAGCACGCCGCGCGGCGCCTCGAGCCCGAACTCGCGGGCGGCGTCGGACATGACGTTGGCGCGTTCGACCAGCCAGCGCTTCAGCCGCGCCAGCCCGCCGAGATCGTCGAGCGTCGCGGGCGACTCCACGAATTGGAGCAACCCGTCGCCGCCCAGCGCGCGGCGTTTGCCCGCGAGCACGGCGTCGATGTCCGCGTCGTCGAACCGGCGGTCCTCGCTCACCGTGTCGCGGATGATGCGCTCGGCCTGGCGGCGCGTCAGCCCGCCGAGGTTCTTCACGATCGCGTCGAGCCCGCGGCGCGAAATCTGGATTTCGATCTTCTGCTCTTCGTTGCACCGCCGCAGCGTGTCGCGCACCAGCGCGTGCAGCTCGACGTCGCTCGGCAGCGAAAGCTCCAGCCGGGTCGCGAGGGTCGCGATCACAGCGGGCAGCTCGCGATCGTGATCGATCAGGATCAACTGGCCGCCGCGCGGCGCCAGCCGGTCCGGCAGGTCGCGCAGCGCGCGAAGCGGCCGCGCCTGCGGCAGGTGTGCCGCGAGGTCGAGCATGACGATGAGCGGTTCCCGATCGAGCGTTCCGAGGTAGCCCAGCGCCTGCACGGGGTCGTCGGTGCGTTCAATCCGCGGGCTCGCCGCGAGCAGTCCCTCGCGCACGCCGCCGACCGCGTCCCACACCCACAGCGGTCGCGCCAGCCGCAGCGCCACCTCGCGCACGATGCCGAGCGCATAACTCTCCTCGAGCGTGTCGATCGCGATCACGCGATGCCCGCTGACGAGCAGGCGTTCGAGCTGGCCAGCGTCGGACATCGACGGCCTCCGAGGGGACGCGCGGCGCGGAGCGGAGATGCTCGGCGCGGCACATACTCAGGATCTGCTCGGCTCGGCACATACTAAGGAGAAGCTCGGCCCGACACATGCTGAATCGTTACCCTCGAACGCGCAGCCCTCAAATGAGCCGCGGGCTTTAGCCCGCGCGGACGCTCGCCGCGTGGCGCGCCGCGGAATCGAGACTCGCGATTCAGCCGCACGCGGCGGCGGCGCTGGCGGGTAGTATCATCCGCACCCATGCCGAACACGCTCCCCCAAACCTGCCGCTGCGCCGTCATGAGCGCCTTTCGCGCCCCGATCGAAGTCCGCACGCTGCCGCTGCCCGACGGGCTCGCGCCCGGCGAAGTGCTGATGCGCGTCGAGCTGGCCGGCATGTGCGGCACTGACGTGCACCTCCACGACGGCCAGCTCGCTGTCCCGCTGCCGCTCGTGCTCGGACATGAGACGGTCGGACGCGTCGCCGCGCTCGGTTCGAGCGACGCGAAGGACTGGCTGGGCCGACCGCTCGCCATCGGCGACCGCATCAGCTTCACCGTCGGTCGCACCTGCGGCGTGTGTCGCTATTGCCGGCGCTATCGCCTGCCGAGCCGCTGCGTCAATCGCAAGGCGTATGGCGTAAACCTGCGCTGCGACGCGCCGCCTCACCTCGTCGGCGGCTATGGTGAGTATCACTTTCTGCACGCCGACGCGGCCGTGTTTCGACTGGCCGATGATCTGCCGAGCGAGGCAGTCGTGGGGGCGGGCTGCGCGCTGGTGACGGCGGTGCACGGGTTCGAGCGCCTGGCGGTGCAGTGGGGCGAATCGGTGGTGATCCAGGGCAGCGGGCCGGTCGGGCTCGCGGCGCTCGCAGTCGCCAAAGAGGCCGGGGCGCGCCCGGCGATCGTGGTCGGCGGGCCGCCCGACCGGCTGGAGCGCTGCCGGCGATTCGGCGCCGACCTGACGATCGACATCGAGGCGGTACGCGAGCCGGCGGCGCGGCGACGGATCGTGCTCGATGCGACCGACGGTCTCGGCGCGGACATGGTGGTCGAATGCGTCGGCGCGCCCAGCGCCGTCGCCGAAGGCTGGGAGCTTTGCCGCGACGGCGGGAAGTACCTTGTGTTGGGTCACTACGGCGATGCTGGCCCGACGCCGCTGAATCCGCACATCATCACGCGCAAGGAGCTGACGATCGCGGGCTCATGGGGCAGCGAGCCGCAACACTGGGCGGCGGCGCTGGAGCTCTTGCGTACGCAGCGCGGGCAATTTCCATTTCACGAGACGATCACGCACCGGTTCGGATTAGACCAGGTGAATGAAGCACTGGCGGCCGTGCGCCGCTGGGAGACGGGCAAGGCGGTGATCGTGCCCGGCTAGACACGGTGCTGAATGCGGCGCGCGTTGAATCGAAAAGAATCATCGAGCGCGAACCGTGCCAGTGCGTCGTTCCTCTTTCGGCATGGCGCGCGATGGTTGCCGGCGACTTCAGTCGCCGGTCGGATCGTCGCGTTGCTCGCCGTTTTTCGCCTCACGTCATCCGACGGCCGCGCATCCCCGGTCCCCGGCTCACCGCTTCAATTGCCCGCGCAGCGCCTCCGCCGTCGTCGCCGGCAGGTCGCACACGTAGTTGCGACACACGTACGCCGCCGGCACGCCGTTCACCAGCTCGCGCTGCTCGAGCAAAGGCGATGTCGGGCTCGCCTCCGGGTGCTGCGGGTCGAGCAGCATCAGCACACGGTTTGGCAGATACGTCTCGTACACAACCCGCAGCAACGCCCGGGTCCGCGCATCAGTCGGCGAACCGACGACGGCGATCTCCACCGGTCCGGCATACGCAAACTCCACGGCGCAGAGAAACCGCTCCGCCGCCCCGGGTGATTGCAGGATCGTCGGTCCCAGCGCGGTCACGGTGCGCTCCGCCATTTGCCGCAAATCCGGGTCATCGAGCAGCGCGCCGAGGCGCAAGAGATTCATCAGTTGCAGAGCGTTGCCCGAAGGCGTCGCGCTGTCGCGCGTGTCCTTCCGCCGCAGAATGAGCTGCTCGTGGTCGTGCGCGGTCGCGAAGAACCCGCCGCCGGCGCCGTCCCAGAACAGCTCGATCGCGGTGCGGTTGAGCGCGACGGCGGCGTCGAACCAGCGCCTCTCGAAGGTCGCCTCATACAGATCGAGCAGGCCGTCGACCAGCGCCGCGTAATCGCTGAGGAACGCGGTGTCGAGCGTGCGCCCGTCGCGGTACGAGCGCTGCAGGCGTCCGTCGCGAAGCTGGTGCTTCAGCAGAAATGCCGCCGCCTCCGCCGCCGTCTCCGCATAGCGCGGCTCGTTGAGCACACCTGCCGCCCGGGCGAAGCTCGCGATCATCAGCCCGTTCCACTCGCAGAGAATCTTCTCGTCGCGATGGGGCGGCACGCGCGTTTCGCGCAGCGCCAGCAGCTTCGCCCGCGCCGCGGCCAACCGCCGCTCGGCCTCGGCGGGGTCCACGTTCTGCTGCCTGGCGACGTCGGCGAGCGGACGCGGGCGGTGCAGGATGTTCTTGGGCGTCTCGGGTTCGTGCGGATCGCGCCAATTGCCGGCGTCGCTGACGTCGTAATAGGCGCAGAAAAGCTCCGCGTCGGCGGCGCCGAGCGCCGCGACGATCTCGCCGCGCTGCCAGACGTAATACTTGCCCTCGACGCCCTCGCTGTCCGCGTCGCGCGAACTGTAGAAGCCGCCTTCGGGGCTGCGCAGGTCGCGCCGCGCGTAGTCGAGAATGTCGCGCGCCGCGCGGGCATACTGCGCGTCGCCGGTCGCCTGGAAGGCGTCGAGATAAATGCGGCTCACGAGCGCCTGGTCATAGAGCATCTTCTCAAAGTGCGGCACCAGCCACTCGACATCGGTGCTGTATCGCGCGATTCCGCCGGCGAGTTGATCCCAGATGCCCCCGCGGAACATCCCGTCGAGCGTCGTGCGCACGCGGCTGTGCAGCCTGTCCCGCCGGGCGTCGTCGTCGCGCCGCCGATGCGCCGACCGCAGCAGCAAATCAAGCGCCATGCTCGGCGGGAACTTGTTGGTTCCACCGCTCACGAGCCCGCCGCGCTCGGCGTCGAACGCACCGGCCAGCAGGTCGGCTACTTCGTCGACAACGTCGAGCGAGAGCGCGGGGGCGCCGACGGGCTGGGTCGTCGCGCCCTCGCGCGACATGAACTCGACGACGCGTTCGGCGTCGGCGACGAGGGCCGCGCGTTTTTCCTTCCAGAGCGTCTCGATGCGCTCGCAGAGCTCCTTGAAGCCCGGCCGCCCCCAGCGCGTCGTCGGTGGATAGTACGTGCCCGCGACGAACGGCTTGAGCTCCGGCGTCAGCCAGACGCTCATGGGCCAACCGCCTTGTCCCTGGTTGAAGATCATCGTCGCGTGCATGTAGAGGTCGTCGAGATCGGGGCGCTCTTCACGATCGACCTTGATGTTCACAAACGCGCGGTTCATCGCCGTCGCGATCTCCGCGTTCTCGAAGCTCTCGTGCGCCATGACGTGGCACCAGTGACACGCGGAGTAGCCAATGCTCAGGAAGATCGGCTTGTCCTCGCGGCGCGCTGTTTCGAGCGCCTCGGGGCCCCACTCGTACCAGTCGACCGGATTGTGCTGGTGCTGCTGAAGATACGGCGACGTCGCGCGCGCCAGCCGGTTTGTGTGCGCCGGCCGCGTCGTCGCGGTCGCGGGTGAAGCGGATGAGTGCCCGGGCACGGGAGGCTCCTTCCGCTCGGCGCGGCACGCCAGCAGCACGCACACTGTCGACAGCGCGGCGGCGGCGAGCAGACGACGAGGCATGGAGGCCCACAACGCGGAGGTCGAGAAGCAGATTCGGGCGCGCAACGAGGCGCGCCCGCCGATCGCTCTATTGTTCAGGCGCGACGCTCGCGGGTCAAACACCGACCAGGCGCAGCGTCGCGGCGCGCACAACCCGCCCGGGTGCACCGCCGGCGCGGTCGACAAAAAAATACCCGCCACCGGCGTGGCGGGTCGTGTCGGTCGTGTCGGAGCGTCGATGGCGTTCGTCGCGGCCGGCTACAGCCCGCTGAGCAGCGCAACGAACGGGTCGATGTCGAAGTTATTTACGGCTCCGCTGGCGTCGATGTCGGCCAGGCCGATCTCGCAATCCGGGAACTCGGCCTCGTACGCCGCCGGATCGCTGAGCGCGAGCACGAATGGATCGATGTCGAAGTTGTTCGCGACGCCGTCGCAGTTGAGGTCGCCGATCACGCCGATCTGGCGCAGTTGCACGCCGTTGAACGCGCCGATCGATCCGATCAGGTCACCCGCGACGAGGATCGTGATGACGCCGGCGCGCGTTACGAGCCGTCCGCGGACAAAGGTCGTGCCTTGCTCGTGTGCGCCGGTCCACGCGCCCATGGTGACGCCGCCGCCGTCCTCCTCGATGCCCACGAACGAGCGTGCCTGCGGGTCGGCGGGCGTGAACGCATACACCAGCACGTCGTATGCGCCGGGGCGCAATCCCGTGAACTCCATCCACGCCGACACGTCACCCAGTCCGGGCAGGAAATCGTCCAGCAGCGCGTCGTCATCGCCGCCGGTGGCGGGGTCGTCCACCCGGAACGTGCCGTCGCCGACAATCACGGTGGCGACCGCGCCGGTCGGCGCGCCGGCGAGGTCAACAAGCGGCACGGGCACGTTGGCGCGCGCTTCCGACACGTTCCAGACGCCAGGCAATCCCGCGGCGGCGTACGTCGTCGGCGGTGCGGAGCTGGGATCGCCGAAATCGAGGTTCAGTGATTGTGCGTGAAGCGCGGCGCACGCGGTCAGCGTGAGTCCAACGCCGAGAGATCGAGTCAGAATCATAGGTGTCTCCCGTAGAGAGTTGGTTGGCTCGCCCGCCTGCCGACGGTCAGTATAGGCCGCCTCCACGAGTCCATGATCGAAAAACCGCGCGGCGGCCATCCGTCCGTTTGGCGCCCGCGATGTGGAATTGGAGCGGCGTGGCCGCATCCCGCCTGCCGCTACGCGGATGCGGCGCCGCGCGCGCGATCGAGTCGCCGCGGCGGTGCCGGGCGCGCTCCGTCCTGCGCCGCAACGTGTTCGAGAATCCGCCGGTCGATCGTCGCGCACGCCAGCTCGTCGAAGTGTCGCGCCGCGAGCCAGCATGTTTTCGCGGGAGGCGTCCCGGCATCTCGCGGCGCGCGCCCGCGCGTGACGGTCGCACGGTAGACCTGCACGCGCAACTTCAGATGAGTAAACGTATGTGTAAATTCTCCGATCGCCGCGCCGACAGCAATGCGCACGCCGACGCGCCGCCGCACATGCTCTTCCAATGTCGCACGCGCGGCGTGCCTCGGCGGCACCACGCCGCCGGGCAGTTCCCACAATCCGCCGAGCAGCCCATCCGCGGGTCGCTGCACGACCAGATACCGCCCGCGGCGTTCGATCGCCGCCGCCACCGCGTTCACGATGGGCACGGCCCGTCGGGCGCGCTTCCGCGGCAGCTCCGCCACGCGCCCGGTTGCCAGCGCGCGGCATGCGCTGCGAATCGGGCAGGAGTCGCAGCGCGGCCCGCGCGGCATACACACCGTCGCGCCGAGTTCCATCAGCGCCTGGTTGAAGTCGCCGGGCGTGCGCGGCGCGACGAGCGACTCGGCGAGCTGCCAGAGCCGCGCGATCGTCGCGGCGCTTTCGATCGGCGTGTCGATCGCGAAGAGCCGCGCGAGTACGCGCTTGACGTTTCCGTCGAGCACCGCGACTGGCTCGTCGAACGCGATGCTTGCGACCGCCGCCGCGGTGTAGCGACCGACGCCGGGCAGGCTCCGAAGCGCGGCGCTGGTCCGCGGAAACTCGCCCGCGTGCTCGCGCGCGACGACCTGCGCGGCGCGGTGCAGGTTACGCGCCCGGCTGTAGTAGCCGAGCCCTTCCCAGCGTTTCAGGACATGGTCGAGCGGGGCGGCGGCGAGCCGCCCGACGCTCGGAAACGCCGCCAGAAACCGCTCGTAGTAGGGGACGACCGTCTCGACGCGCGTCTGCTGGAGCATGATCTCGGAGAGCCAGATGCGATAGGGATCGCGCGTGCGCCGCCAGGGCAGGTCGCGCCGCGCACGCCGATACCAGCGCAAGAGAGCGCCGCGCACCCAGCCCGCGTCGCGCAGCGCGCCGCCCGGCGACACGGTCCCTGCGCGAAGTCGCTTCGCCATCACGGCTGTGTGACCAGTTGAACGAACTGTTCGCCGCGCGCCCGGTAGTCTTCGAACATGTCCCACGACGCACACGCCGGCGAGAGCAGCACCGCGCCGCCGCGCGTGGCGCGCCGCCGGCACGCCCGCACCGCGTCCTCCAGGCTCGCAAAGAACTCCGCGTCGCCGCCCGCCGCCGAGATTGCTTCGCGCAGCATCGGCCCCGTTTGCCCGATGCACGCGGCGAACGCGGCCCGCTGCGCCGCGACTTGCGCCGCGCCGCGCAAATCGACGTGCTTGTCATACCCGCCCAGAATCACCAGCAGCGGCCGCAGGTCGACCGCGTTCAGCGCCGTGATCGCCGATTCGGGCGTCGTCGATTTCGAATCGTTGAAGTACGTCACGCCATCGCGCTCGACCACGCGCTGCAATCGGTGCGGCAACCCCGCGAAGCTCGCGAGGGCGGCGATCGCGGCGTCGGCTTCGATGCCCAGCAATTCACTGACGAGCAGCGCGGCAGCGGCGTTTTCGAGATTGTGTCGGCCGGGAACCCGCAGCTTCGCATCCGGCCATTCGCGGCGGTCGCCGTCGGCGAGGGCGCTCGGTCGTGTCGCGATCGGCGTCCGGTCGTCGACGACGAATCGCCACGTCGCCGGCCGCTGGGCGAGGAACGCCGCGACGCGCGGATCGCCTTCCGCGCCGCGTCCGACGATCGCGTGGTCGCGCGGTGCGTCCTGAAACGCGAACAGATTCAGTTTCGCGGAGACGTAGTCGGCGTACGACGGATGCCAGTCGAGGTGGTTCGGCTCCAGGTTGGTCAATACGCCCACGCGCGGGCTCCAGCGGGCCGCCGGCGTCCGCGCCAGTTGAAAGCTCGAAAGCTCCAGCACGACCGGATCGTCGCGGCCGATTTCCGGGAGCGTATCAAGCAGCGAGCGGCCGATGTTTCCGCCCACCCAGACGCGCCGTCCGCGCAGCGTGCGCTCCAGGACGTGCCCGATCATTGCCGTCGTCGTGCTCTTGCCGACCGAGCCCGTGACGCCGACCGTCACACCGCGGCAGCGCTCCACGAACAGGTTGATCTCCGTCGTGATCGGCACGCCGGCGGCGGTCGCGGCGGCGAGGAACGGTGACGACTCGCGCACCGCGGGGTTCACGACCACCAGGTCGGTGTCGCGAAAGTCGCGTTCGTCGTGACATCCAAGGCGCAGCTCGACGGGCAGGTCCGCGATGTCGCGCAGCGCTGGTTGCAGTTTTTCCGCGGGCGCCTCGTCGGTCGCGAGCACCCGCGCCCCGCCGCGCGCCAGCCAACGCGTCACGCCGACGCCGCCGCCGAAGCGGCCGAGGCCCATGACGGTGACGCGTTTTCCGGTCCAGTCGGTGATCGGGTTCGCTTCGGTTACCATTCCCGCCTCGAATCTCCCGCGCGAGCGGAGGAGCACGCCGACCAGCCTGCGCGGGAGAGCGGGCCGGCGACATTCCCGCGACGAATCGGCGACCCGCGCTGGGAACGCGTCGCCGACGCGGTTTCGGCGCTTCTCGCCGGCGCGCAACGCGGCGCGAGTGCGCCCGCGTGATGGCTCTGGTGCGCACATGCCTGGAGGTGCTTGCGGTGACGAACCCCGCATCCGCCGGCGCGATTCACATACGCGCCGCGACCGCGGCTGACGCCGACACGCTCGCCGCCTTCAACCGCGCGCTCGCCGCCGAAAGCGAGGGCCGCCCGCTCGACGCCCGGCGCGTGCTCGCGGGCGTGCGGCGGCTGCTCGGCGACCCGGCGCGAGGAGTGTACTACGTCGCGGAGCGCGGGGGAAACGTGATCGGACAGATGCTCGTGACGCGCGAGTGGAGCGACTGGCGCGACGGCTGGTTTTGGTGGATCCAAAGCGTCTACGTCGCGCCCGACGCGCGCCGCGTCGGCGTCTATCGACGGCTGCACGAGCATGTGGCAGCGCTCGCCCGTGCCGCCGGCGACGTATGCGGGCTGCGCCTGTATGTCGAAAGGGAGAATACGCGCGCCCAGGCAGTGTATCGGCAACTGGGCATGACGCAGACCGCGTACCTGCTCTACGAGACCGACTGGACGCCGGTGTCGTAGCCGGGCCTCTCAGAATCCGCCGCACCAAGCGGCGGGCCGAATCGGGACGTCCCCCAGAACAGCGCGCCGCGCGCAGCCCGTGTCGCTCGGCCCCCCGCTTGGCGCGGGGGGTTTGGATGGCTCGCCCGGCGGCCCGCCGTTCCGGGCGCCGGGGTTCGACGCGGCGGAGATCGGCGGGTCGGGATGCACGCGTCGATTCGCGCCGCGCGGCTAGATTTCCACGAGCGGCGGCTTCCTCGCGGCGCTTCGCCAGGCGCGCAGCTCGCGGCGGACCTTGGCCACGTACGCGCGCGTCTGCTGTGGCGCCAGGCCGACATACTTCCGCGCGTCGAGCAGCCTGTCCCACTTCACGCCCGCAAACGCCGGATCGCGCCGCAACCGCTCGACCAGGTCGTTCGGCTTTCCGTAGCGCTTGATCTGTTCGCCGGCGGCGTGGCTGTGTCGACGGAGCTTCTCGTGCAGTTGCTGGCGGTCGCCGCCGCGGGCCGCCGCCGCCATCAGGATGTTCTCGGTTGCGATGAACGGCAGCTCGCCGGCGACGTGGGCCGCGATCGTCGCGGGATACACGGCCAGCCCGTCGAAGATCGAGTGCAGCAGGATCGCGAGCGCGTCCGCGGTAAGAAACGCCTCGGGCATCACCAGCCGCTTGTTGCTCGAATCATCCAGCGTGCGCTCGAACATCTGGGCGGCGAGCGTCATTGGCGGCGACGTGGCGAGGCTCATGAGGTAGCGCGCCAGCCCGGTGGCGCGCTCGCAGCGCGCCGGGTTGCGCTTGTAGGGCATCGCCGAGCTGCCGACCTGCCCGCGCTCGAACGGCTCCTCGATCTCCTTGTGCATCGCGAGCAGGCGGATGTCGTTGCAGATGCGGTGCGCGCCGGCGGCGAACGACGCGAGCGCGTGCACGACGTCGACGTCGACCTTGCGCGAGTAGGTCTGTCCGCACACATCGACGGCTTCGTCGAAGCCCAGCTTTTTCAGAAAGAGCGCTTCGAGCCGCGCGACCTTCGCCGGGCTCCCGACGAGCGCGAGAAACGACGCCTGCGTGCCGGTCGCGCCGCGCAGCCCCCGCGCCCGCAACCCGCCGAGCGCGAGCAGCAGGTTGTGCAGGTCGCGGTGCAACTCCGCGAGCCACAGGGCCGCCCGCTTGCCGACCGTTGTGAGCTGCGCGGGTTGCAGGTGCGTGTAACCGAGCGTGGGCAGGTCGGCGAATTTCTCGCAGAAATCCGCGAGCACGCCCGCCGCCGCCACGATGCGTCCGAACACCAGCTCCAGCGCGTCGCGCATCAGCAGCAGGTCGGCGTTGTCGACCACGTCCATGCTGGTCGCGCCAAGGTGAATCACGCCGCGCGCCCGCGGCGCCGCGTCGCCAAAAGCGTGGATGTGCGCCATCACGTCGTGGCGCGTCTTCCGCTCGTGCCGCGCCGCCGCCGCGAAATCGATGTCGTCCACCGCGCGCCGCAAGTCGGCGACTTGCACCGCCGTGATCGGCAGCCCGACGGCGCGCTGGGCCTCGGCGAGTGCGAGCCAGATCCGCCGCCACGTCGAGTAGCGGTGTTGCGGGCTCCAGATCGCGAGCATCTCGCGCGACGCGTAACGGCTCGCGAGCGGATGTTCAAACGCGACCGCGGACGGGTCGGCGATCGGACGCGATGCACGCTTGGGCATGTCGCGTAGTGTAGAGCGCGGCGCGGATCCGATCACGGGCGGGAACGCCGAAGCGCGTGTGAGCGCGACGCGCCTGCAACGGCGGCACGCTGGCGGGCGCCGCGCACCCTCCTCATTTCCGCACCGGCTGTGCGCTCTGCGTCCGGCGCCGGGTCTGTGGTCTCGAAGCGGTTTCAGGCCTCCAGCGCCTGCCGCACGTCCGCGAGCAGGTCCGCCGGCGACTCCAGCCCGACGTGCAGCCGAATCAGCCAGTGGGGCTTGTCGCGGTCGGTGCCGAAGAACGTGCCGCCGATCGCGAGGCTCTCGTGCCCGCCCCAGCTCACGCCGTGCTGAAAGAGCTTCAGTCGATCGAGGAAACCATGGGTCGCGTCCTTGGACTGCTCGAGCGGCGAGAAGCTGAACAGCCCCGCGCAGCCGCGCATTTGACGCAGCGCGCGGGCATGACCCGGATGATCCTCAAGGCCCGGGTGGTGAACCGCTTCCACGCGCGGGTGCTCCGCGAGCATCCGCGCGATCGCCAGCGCGCTCGACTGGTGGCGGTCCATCCGCAGCGACAGCGTCCGCAGCCCGCGCAGCAGCAGCCATGCCGCGAACGGGTCCATGGTCGCGCCGCACAACTCCGTCTCGCGCAGCAGGCGCTTGCGCAGGTCGGCGTCGCGCCCCACGATCGCGCCCGCGACCACGTCGCTGTGTCCGCCGATGTACTTCGTCGCGCTGTGCGCCACCAGGTCGACGCCGAATTCGAGCGGGCATTGAAAATACGGCGTCGCCCACGAATTGTCGAAGATCGTCAGTACGCCGCGTGCCCGGGCCGCCTGCGCGAGCGCCGGCACGTCGAGCAGCTCGAAATAGCCCGTGGTCGGGCTTTCGAGGTAAAGCAGTTTGGTTTCCGGGCGCAGCGCCGCGACAAAATCCTCCGTCGCGCCGCCCGCGACAAACGTCGTCTCGACGCCGAAGCGCCGCAGATGCTGCAAGTACCAGCGCGTCGGCGCGTACACGTTCGCGATCGACACGACGTGCGAACCCGCCTCGACGCAGATGTTCACCGCGGCGCTGATCGCGCCCATGCCCGACGCGAAGCATTCCGCCCACGCGCCGTGCTCCAGCCGCGCCAGCTTCGCTTCCAAAACGCTCGTCGTCGGGTTCCCGCCGCGCGTGTAGTCGTAGTGCGGCGTGCCGTCGCGTTTGCGGCGGGAGAAGGCGTCGGCGTCGGGATAAAGGAACGTGGAAGTCTGGTAGATCGGCGGGGCGGCGGCGCCGCAGCGCGTGGCGGCGTCCTCGCCGTAGTGCACGCAGAGCGTCTCGAAGCCGGCGTCCGGCACCGGGTCGGCGGCGGGAATGTGCGGTTTCATGCCGGCACAGTGTCGCCGCAGCCCGGCCGCGGTCAAGCGGCGAAGCAGCCCGCCGCGGCAGGCATCCGCGCGCGGCGCCTCCTTCGGGCCTCGGCCGGCAAAGGGGATTCTGACGCGGCTTGCCGCGCTCAGTCGAGCGGGTTGATCACCAGACCGCTCGCGAGCTTGGGGAAAAAGAACGTACTCTTTTGCGGCATCAGGTCGTTGGCCTGGCACACCGCGCGCAGCTCTTCCATCGTCGTCGGCTGCATCAAGAACGCCGTCCCGCCGGTCGGCGAGACGTCGTCGATCGCCGCCGACGCCGACTTGATGTAATGAACGTCCGGCGCCCGGCCTGCATTGAGCTTGGGCGTCACGACGCGATCGAGCAGATACGCGTGCAGGAAGGAGAGCGCCAGTCGTCGCCACGCCAGGCTGTGCTTCGGTTCGAGCGCGTCGAGCAGATCCGCGCGCTTCGGTCGAATCGAGACGTACCGGTTTTCGCCCGCGAGATACGCGCCCAGCGCCTGCGGCCCGAGTTGCGCGACGGCGCGGAGCGCGCCGTCGGCGTCGTTTGCCTCGAGCAATCCCACCGCCAGCTCGCCGTCCGCTTGAAGCTGTGCCGCTGTGACGCGCACGCCGGGCAGGGCGCGATGCGTCGGCAGGATCAGCAGCCCGGCGTCCTCCATGGCGCAGAAGACGCACAGCGTGTAATTCGCGGGATGCTCCGCCGGAAGCGCCGCGCCTTCGGCCTTGAGCGACTCGCGATAGATCAGGCTGGTTCCATAACGGTGATGTCCGTCCGCAATGTAGATCGCCTTCGCGCTCATCAGGCGGGTTACGTCGGCGATGGCGGCGGTGTCGGAAACGACCCACAGCCGGTTCTCGACGCCATCGAGCGTCCCGTGCGCCGCAGGCTCCGGCCCGAGCGCCTGCTCCAGGCGCTGTGCGACCTGGTTGGTCGCGTCTTCGTACAGTCCGAAAATCGGGCTCAGATTGGCGGCGGTGGCGCGCATCAGGCAAAGGCGGTCTTCCTTCGGCCCGCCGAAGGTCTGCTCGTGGGGAAAGACGGCGCCGGTGCCGAAGGGTTCGAGCCTCAGGCGGGCGAAGAACATCTTCCGAACGTAGGTCTCTGAGCCGTGCGTGTACGTTTGGTGATAGACGTAAATCGATTCTCTATCATCTCTTACGAGCGTTTTGTCCGCCAGCCAGCTGCGCAGCGTGTCGGCCGCGGCCGCGTATGCCGCCGGCGGCCCCGCGACCTTGGGCGGGACGTGTGGGAGATCGAGCTTGACGAAGTTCCGCGGATCGCGCGCCAGCAGCGCGTCCTTGTCGCGCTGGTCGAGCACGTCGTAGGGCGGCGCGAGCCGCGCGCCCAGATCGCGGCCGGCGGCGTTGGCGTATCGAATCGCGCGCAGCGGACGGACATTGCTCATTGGGACACCTTTGTTTTCTCACATGTGTCGCGCGCCGTGCGATAACCCGGAGCCGGGCATGTTCGCGTATCGGGCCGCGGTTTATAACCCGTTGTCCTTATCTGACTAAGAGCGAGCGCACGGCGCGTTTTTCGGGTGCCTCGACCGGCCCCTTTGCGTTGACTGGTCACTTGCGAACCGCTAAATTGACCGAGGCGAGAATCTTTTCACAGCAGCTCCGTGCGTAGCGGTCCAAACGCGTCGCCCCTACCCGGTGGAGGCAGAACCGAATGACACCCAGAAGTTCGTTTGTCGCTTGGGCTTCGTTTGCAGCGGTTCTCACGGGTGCGCTCGCACTCACGCTGTCGCTCGGCGGCTGCCCCATCGCCCAGCAGCCCGCTACGCCGTCCACCACCGATGACCAGCAGACCGACGGCGGGACTACCACCGGCAACACCAACACACGCCCCGGCGGGAGACCCATTCCACCGCCACCGGTCGATAACACCGACACCACCGGCGGATCGGGTACAGGCGGCGGCGGCAGCGGCGGCGACGTCGGCTCCGGCGGCGACACCACCTTTTCCCAGCCGATCTCCGTCGTGATCACCGTGCCGGACGGCTTCGATATCAACATTCTGCCGACCGGCGAAGCGTTTATATCCTACGAGGTTTTCGGCGGCAATCCGACCGACGGCGCCATCAACGTCCAACTCTTTTATGACCAGGACGGACTGCCCAACACCGGCGACGAGGTCGTGCTGAAGTCCAACCTCGCCCCGCGCGGCACCGAGCGCTTTGTCCCGAACCTCGCCCCCGGCGTCTATCGGATCGGCATTCTCGCATCCAACTCGCGCGACGCGTCGCGGACCTACGCCAACGGCCGCCTCGTGCTCGTCGGCGAAGCCGGCATCACCTTCAACCAGCCGACGCAGGACCTCCGCATCCGTCCGAATACCTCCGTGCAGGTGCAGCTCACCATCACCAGCCTCGCCGCCGCGCTCTCCTACACCGTCTTCACCGACACCGACACCGCGCTCAACGGCAACGAACGCGTCGCGTTCAGCGCCGGCGGCCTCGGCGGAACCGGCACGATCCTCACCGACAACTTCGCACCCGGCACGTACTTCATCGGCGTCACCGCCACCGACTCCGTCGGGCAGACCAAGACGCAGTACTTCAACACGCCCAGCGGATTCCGCCGGTTCACGATCGACCTCGCACCCAGCGTGGCCGTCTCGGCTCCGAACGACACGCAGACCATCGATCCGTCCGATCCTACGCAGCGCATCATCACCGTCGCGCTCACCGCATCGGACCCCGAAGGCGCCGCGCAGGTTCAGGTGTTCCGCGACATCGACGCGGTCTTCAACGGCAACGAGGTTCCGATCGGGGCCGCGGTGCAGCTCGATTCGCCGGCTCCGCGGAATCTCAGCTTTGATATCGACGCCTCGACGCTGCCCGCCGGCACGTTCAAGTTCGGCGCCACCGCCAACGACGGCGTCGGGCAGCCGATCGTCGCGTACGCCGCCGGCACGCGCCGCATCAACGCGCCGCCGCGCATCACCATCACGAATCCGCTCAACAATGTGAACGTCCCCGCCGGCGCCCAGGTCGTGTTGCAGTGGTCGGCGACTGATCCCGAGAATCGCATTCCGAACAACGGCGTGAACGTTCTCCTGGCTCAGGACGCCGATGCCAACGGACAGCCCGACGCGGCGCCCGTTGTGCTCGCGACATTTGGCTCGAACGTGACCAGCTTCCCGATCGACACCACGCCGCTCGTGGGTCGCTACGTCGCCGGCATCCGCGTTCGCGACGACGTGGGCGCGACCGTGACGGCGTTCGCGCCGGGCGCGATCATCGTCAACAACGACCCGCCCACGGTCGCGATCAACGAGCCCGCCGAGCCCGTCGCGGTGCGTCCCGCCGCCGGCACGACCATCCCGATGACTTTCACGGTCGGCGACCGCGAGCGTTCGCTCGCGACGCCCAGCGGGGTTCAGGTCGTTGTGGCGCGCGACGACGACGAGGACGGCCAGCCCGACGGCGACCCCGTGCTCACGCTCAACGGTCCGTTCGGGCTCGGCTTCAATTTCTACAGCTTCGACACGACCCAGTTGCTTGCGGACGGCGTCCTGAACGACCTCGGCTACGGCCGGTTCCTGCTCGGTGTTCAGGCCCGCGACGTGGCCGGCAACATCACGCGACGGTGGGTTCCGCTCACCGCCGACCGGGTCGCGCCGGAGATCGAACTGGTCGAGCCGACCACGTCGATCACGCGCGACCGCATCGGCGTGCTCCAGGCGATCGTCCGCGTCACGGACACGTCGAACGACTTCAACACCGTGCGCGTAATCCTCGACAACAACGCGGCGCCGCTCCAGCGCGAAACGAATCCGGTCGATCCGTCGGAATTCGAGATGGCGCTGATCAGCACGACGCCGACGGGAACCGAGAACCAGAACGAGTACCTGTTCGAGATCAACCTCGATCCGGCCGCCGGCGTCGCGTTGCCGGCCGACGTGTACTTCGTCTACGTCGTCGTCGACGACAACATCGGCATGACGCGCATCGAGCGGCTCGGGTTCTACAACCCGTCCGGCGAGTCGAACCCGCTCGACTTCCACACCGCGTGGATTCGCGACCGCCTGATGGGCAACGTGAATGTCGCCTGCGTCGGCAATCCTTCCCAGGCCTGCGGCCTTTCGCCCGCCGGCACGATCATGCGCGGCTTCAACTTCAACGACCTCGCCGGCAGCGACATGGAGCGCATCGCCGACGTGACCGGCGACGACCTCGACGAAGCGCTGATCGTCTCGCGCTTCGGCAAGGCCTATCTCGTCGACCTCGGCAACGGCCTCGGTTTCGGCGAAGCGTACATGATGTACGGTGACGCCAACCGCCTGTCCGGCACGCGCACGCTCAATGCGGTCGGCCGCGGAAGCATCCCGGGCCTGATCTTCCCCGGTGTTCGCGCCGCGCTGAACCGCACCTTCATCGGCACTGAGGGCATCTCCGACGTGACCGTCGTCGACGACATGGACGGCGACGGCATCGCCGACCTCGTCTTCGGCTTCCCGCGCGTCGAATCGGTCGCACTCAGCGTCGATGACACCCGCGTCCAGGCCGACAATCTCCGGCCCGATCTGCCGGGAATGGGCTCGCTCGAATACAACGCCTGGAACGCCCAAATGGGCGTCTGGACGCCCAACATGGCCCAGTTCACCCGCGGCGGCATCGTCATTGCGTCCAGCCATAACACGATCATGACCAACCGCCTCGTGACCAACCGCAACAACGACCGTGTGCTCGATCTGCACGAGGTCGGCCAGTTGTTCGGCGGGATGAGTCGTCCCGCACCGGTGCCTTACATTCGACAGATCCTTCCAGGCATGCCTGCGAACGGCTGCGCCAACTGCGAACCCGACATGTTCGACGCCATGGGCAACTGCACGCAGGGTTGCGGCGCCTGCGGCGGCAACCAGATGAACCCGGCCGAGACGGCGTTCACCAACTGGGTGGTGCAGTGGGACGTGGTGCTCAATAATCAAGGTCCCGGCGGTTTCCACACTCCGTGGACGAATCCGCCGGCCAACCCGCCGATGTTCAACCCGGCGCCCTGGCCGTATCAGCCGTGTAATCTGTTCGGCGCGCCCTTCCCGTTCCCGTTCTATCCCGACAAGGCTGATCCCTGCACGCAGACGCCGGCGCCGCGCGGCTGCCAGTACACCAACGTGTGGTACAACTGGCCGGCGAACCGCGGGGACATGCTCTTCCCTTGCACCCGCTCGCCGGAAGGCATGACGATTACGCAGGGCTGGTGTGCCCAGGGCAACGTCGCGTGGTCCGGCTTCTACGGTCCCGAGACCAGCATCCGCCAGGATGCGATCGGCGCCCGCGTGCTCGGTCAGGCGGTCGAGAACCGCTTTGGCACGTCGGTCGCGAACGACGGCGTCTGGCTCTATGTCGCGGCGCCCAACGCCACCGCCCAGCGCGGCGACGTGCCGCTGCTTCCCACCGCCACGCGCAACGCAAGCGGCATCATCTATCAGCTTCGGACCGACTCGGCGACGACTCCGGGCGCGCCGACCAAATCGCAGCTGTGGATGGAGCCTTACAACCGCGATCCGCAGGGTGGCGGACAGCCCGGTCCCGCGGCTTGGCCGTTCATCGACGCCGAACTTCAGAACCGCGTCGATTACACCATGCCGGTCCCGCACCAGTACATCATCGAATCGGTCGGCTCGCTCCGCGGCAACGCGGCGTTCCCGAACGACTGGGAAGCGACCAACGGCGGCTGCCCGCCGGATTACCGCGTGCAGGGCGTCGGCCAGGACGCGGACACGTGCAGCAACTACACGCCGTATCCGGTCGACACGGCGGGTCGCAACATGGACAGCTCGCAGATCGTGGGTCCGCACGAAAACGCCCGCGTGGCGTTTGTGCGCGGCCTGGGCGATGTGAACGGCGACGGCGTGCGCGACTATGCCGTCGGCTCGCTCGAAGCCCGCGCTGACTTCGCCAATGCGGGCAGCCCGATCGTTGGCGCCGTGTTCGTCATCTACTCGCGTCCGACGGGCGTCGAAGGCGATCTGCTCCTCGAGCGGCTCTCGCTCGCGCCGGATAACCCCAACCGGCTCAACGGCGTGTACCTCAAGGGCGTCTCCGGCGCCGTCATCGGGCGGTCCTTCGACACCGCCGGCGACTTCGACAACGACGGCGTCGACGATGTCATCGTTGGAAACCCGGCCGGCGCAAGCGGCGCCGGCGAGGCCATCGTCGTGCTCGGCTCGCCCGCCGACGCGCTCCAGAGTCCCGCGGGCGGCTGGACGTTCGACGGCGCCGTCGCGTCCGGCCAGGCCTTGCGGTTTGTCGGCGCTGCCGCCGGCGACCTCACCGGTCAGAACGTCGCCGGGCTCGGCGACATTGACGGCGACGGTTTCGACGACATCCTGATCTCGGCCCCGGGCGCCGCCGACCCGACCAATCCGACCAGCACGCCCGGCGTCGTCTACCTCGTCTACGGCTCGCCCGACTATCGTTCCGACACACCGATCAATCTCGCGGACGTGGGCACCGCCGCCGTCCCCGGTGTGAAGTGGATCGGGCGCGTCAACCAGGACTTCCTGGGTGGCGACAACGGCACGACGCAGTTCAACGTCAACCCGGCCGGCGGTGCGACGCGCGTGTACTCGCGCGGCGTCGCGGCGGTGGGTGACATCGACGGCGACGGTTTGCAGGACTACGCGATCAGTGCGATGCTGGCGGATCCGAACAACAAAACGAACGCCGGCGAAGTCTACGTGATCTACGGAAAGGGTGATCAGAACCGGCCGTAGTACGGCGGAGCTTCCGCAGCGTTTCGACCATTCAATCGCGGCGGCCCGCGTCTCCTCTCTGGGGCGCGGGTCGCCGTCTTTTTCCTCCGGGCGTGCGCGGGTGACCGGGGTACTTCGCCCATTTTCCCCAAAAATGCGCGTTCCGCCGGCCAATTATCTTGACATACGCGATCTAGCGGGTTACCCTGGAGATTATCACAATGGGTAGTGCGTGCGGATGCAAAGCGACGGTGGTGCGGCCCGGAATCGCTTTGCGATAGATCGAAGCAACCCGGTCACGCCGAACCCGGGGCGGTTGCCCCGGCAAAGCGCGGAAACCCAGCCGCATGCGGTGTCCGTACTGCAAGGAAAACGACGACAAGGTCATCGATTCGCGATCGAGCGAAGGTGGTCAGTGCATTCGTCGGCGGCGCGAGTGTCTGCGGTGCGCTCGGCGATATACGACGCACGAGCGGATCGAGGAAGCGGTCAAGCTTTCGGTGATTAAGCGCGACGGGGCGCGCGTTCCGTACGATCGCGCGAAGATCGACGAAGGCGTGCGGCGCGCGTGTTACAAGCGTCCGATCTCGTCCGAGCAGGTCGAGCAAATCGTCGACGAAGTGGAAGAGTACTTGGTCGCGAATTTCGAGAAGGAGGTCTCCAGTCTCACGATCGGCGAACGCGTGGCATCGGTGCTGCGGCGAGTGGATCGCGTGGCGTATGTTCGGTTTGCCAGCGTGTATCGCCAATTCGAAGACGTCGGCGACTTCATCGAAGAGGCCCAGGACCTGATCCAGCGACAGGCCGACGATATTCCCGGGCAGGGCAGCCTCTTCGAAGGACCACGGCAGGGGTGAGGCCGCGTGGATCGGACCGGCGAACTCAGCATCGTGAAGGCGGACGGCAGCTCCGAGCGCTTCTCCGAAAGCAAGCTCCATCGCTGCCTTCAGCAGGTGCTCCGCGGGAGCGCCTATGACCTCAAGCTCGCGGAGCCGCTTGCGCGGGCGGTGGCGATGCACGTGTCGGGCACGCGTTCGACGCGCCCGCCGGCCTCGGAATACGTCTTCCGCTGCCTGCTCACGGTGCTCAAGGAGACCGGCCTCGATGACGCCGCCGACGCGCTCGCGAACCACCGCCGCCAGCGCGCGGCGCATCGCCGACGCGTGCGAATCCTGGTCACCAGCCGCACCAAGCGGGCCCTGCTCGGCTGGAGCAAGCGCGCCGTGATTCAGTCGCTCGTGCAGCAGCACGGCGTGCAGCGGCCGGTCGCGCGGCTGTTGGCCGGCGAGATCGAAACACGCGTGTTCGCGCTCGGCTACCGCGTGGTCCGCGCGCCGCTGGTCGCCGAGCTGACGCGGAACGAACTGATGGCGTGGGGCCTTGCCGACGAGCCGGCGCTCGCCGTCGGCAGCAACGGTGCCAGTCAGGCCCCGGAACCCGCCCGCTGGCCCCCGCGGGAGAACTGATCTGAAGCGTCGCAGCTACGCACCGCGGCTTCGCGGTCCAGACGCGCCACGGCTGGACCCGCGGGTCGCCTGCGACGCCGGCGTGATGGATGCGGGCTCGTAACGTGCTCAAGGATGGCGTGCTCTGGAATTGTGATCTGGAAACTGCCGGCTGAGGGTCACGACGAAAGGCCGTTACGGGCCAACTTTTCAAGCGCCAAAAGCCTCCGTTCCCCTGATGAAGGGCGAGTCGAGTCCCGCCAACGCCCATGCTCGGCTCGCCCGCCCTTATTTCTCTTCGCCATGGACGCGTGCACCTGCGCCGGAC
>JBFXAM010000029.1:0-44728 GCA_050184295.1 Phycisphaerae bacterium
GCGAGATCGGCGCTGAACTGCGCCTCGATCTCGCTCGCGGCGCCACGCGCCGTCACGTTCGAGAAGGTCGATTCGAGGGCCGCGCGGCGGATCGCGAGCCCCTTGCCGCGAACGACCGCCGCATCGAAACCCAACGTAATGGGCTGAAGCTGCGCGGTGCGGCCGTCGGCGACGGCCGTGATGTTGCGAATCTCGACCGCGCCGCTCGCCGCTGGCGCCGCCCCGCCCGCGGCGCTCAGGCCCTTGATCTCGATCTCGCCGGCGGTGATCCGCTGTCCGTCGCGCAGCGCCAGCAAGTCGGGCACCGACTTTTGCAGCTCCGCAAGGTCGACCGCACCATCCGCCTGGAGCGTGAACTCGGGCAGCGTCAGCGGCTCTCCGGTTAGCAGCGCTGCGAGCAACCGGTCGAAGTCGACGGTGAACGGCGCGTCGGTCGGTGTGTGCGCCGCGTCAATCGTCAGCCCGCCCGCGGCGCTTTCCAGCTTCGCGTGCGCTTCGATCGCGCCGGCGCGGCGGGCGGCGCGACCGTGGAGCTTGACGTCCAGCGGCGCCGCGTCCGCGCCGCTGCGCGTGGTGCGGAGCTGCGCGACGTCGATCGCGAAGTCGGCGGCGCCATCGGGGCCCGCGAAGTTCGAGTCGATCTGCATCGACAGCTTGCCGACCAGGCCCGCGTCGGAGCCGAGGAAGTCGGCCAGCCGGCCGATGTCGATCGCGCCGTCCGTGTCGAGCTTGACGCGCCCGTTGACGTTGGCCAGCCGCACCTGACCCTGTGTCACCAGTTGCTTCAGGTCGATCGTGGTCGCGATCGTCGCGCCGTCGCCGAGCGTGAGGCGCGCGTCCGCCGCGACCGCGTCGAGCGATTCAAGCGCGAGGTTGGTTTCGATGCCCGTGACTTCGTACGACCGTCCGTCGGCGCGCAGCGCCCGCACTTCGCCGTCACGCAGCGCCAAGCGGCCACGCACCTGCGGCAGCGATCCGGACGACTCCCGAGCTTCGACCCCGCTGGGCTTCGGCGACAGGGCGGCCGCCAGCGACACGTCGTTCGCCTCGCTGACAAAGAGCGTCGCACGGGGCTTTTCGATCGTCAGTGTGCCGAGGTCGATGGTTGTGCCGCAAAGGATCGCCGACGCGAGCGAGAAGACGCCTTGCGAAAGCGTGACGGCTTCGACGGCGAGCACTTCGCGATTCTGTTCGTCGCGAACGCGTAGCCCGCGGATCTCGACCGGCCCGCCCCAACCGACCGCGAGCGAGCCGAGGCCGATCTCACCGCGCAACGCGTGGTTGGCGAGGCCGACCAGCTGGTCGCGGGCAATGCGGGTAGACAGCAGCGCGGGAATCGAACCGACGACGACGGCGAGCAGAAGGACCAGCACGCCGATGCCGATCAGCACTCGGCGACCCCAGCGGGCCTTGCGGCGCTTTTTCGAGGTCGCGCCGGCGCCGCCTGATGTCGAACGCTCGGCTTCGGAGCCCCCGCCGGCCGGCTGGGGTGCGGCGGGAGGCGAGGTGGGGGTGTCAGACACGGCTTCCGCTCCTTCCTGGGCGAGCTACCTCACCGGCGGCAGCACCATTACACCCGCCGGAAAATCGGGCGACCTGTTGGGCCGACCGGCGTTGGCTGCTCGAAGCCGCTCACAGCGCAGTTCCCAGCACCAAGTCGAATCATGAATCATATTCCGGTCTTTGCGGGTTGTGCGGTCGGGAACCGATCGAAACGTCCCAAGGAGAACGCCGGGGCGGGTGGTGCGGCGGTGTTGGCAAGCGAATCGTCGGCCCAGAAGCGCTCACGGAACCCGTGTTTCGGCCCTCGATTGATCTTTGGGCGGTTCCGGGAGCACTTTCGGACCCCTGACGACGCTCCGCACGTTCCCGGGCGTGCCAGTAAGGCTCCAACCACCAGTCAACTCGATTGTCCATACGCGTGTGCTGCGAGCGCGCCGATTCACGCCGCGGACCCGGTGAAGCGCGAATGCGGGGTGCGGCTCGCTCGTCGACGAAGGGGCCGCTGGCGCGAACATCCGCGAATTCGACGCCGTGATCGCGGACCGCCTGGATGGAGGTTGCCATGAATCGTGTAACTTCTTTTATTGCCGGTGCTTGCTTGCTCGTGGTCGGCGTTGCGGCCCCCGTGTCGGCGGGCGGTGTCGACGTCGATTTCGACGGGCTGAAGGCGAATCTGCGCATCACGGGCGACGACTGGCTGCTGCAATTCTCCTATGAGATCGAGGTCAACGACGCCCCCACTTCGGAGGCCTTTACGCTCGCGCTCGACGTGTTCGAGCATGGCCGGCCGCTCGTCGACGCCGACAACAAACCGGTGCAGATCCTCGTGCCGCTCGACCGGCCCGTCGACGGCGATGAGGACGAGCAGGAATACGAGGGGACGCTGGAGGTGACGCTGCCGGCGGGGAGCGTGCGAGACGCGGACGGGCTGAAGCTGGTCGGCCGCGTGATTCGCGAGCGCGACGGGCGCGTGTTCGAGAAGCGCGACACGAGCGTGAGGTTCGATCGGCCGGTCGTGCATGTTCGCGAGGTGGTGACGCCGGTCGTGTTCGAACCCACTCCGGTCGTGGTCGAGCGCCGGATCGCGGCGCCGGTCATCGTGGAGCGGCGTTACGTGCGGGCGCCGGTCTACGTGACGCCGGCCCGCGTGCATCATGTGCGTTACGTGGATTCGTGCCCGCCGCGGCGGGTAGTGCGCGTGCGGTGGTAGCGAAGCGCGGATTGGACCCTACGCGCCCGCAAACACAAACTGCTCGTACAACCGCGCGTACTTTCCGTTCATCGCGACAAGCTCGCGGTGCGTCCCGCGTTCGATGATCCGGCCCTGGTCGATCACGAGAATGCAATCCGCCCGCAGGATCGTGCTGAGCCGATGCGCGACGACGAACGTTGTGCGCCCGGCGCGAAGCTTCATCAAACCGCGGTGGACCAGCAGCTCGGTCGCGGTGTCGATTGCGCTGGTTGCCTCGTCGAGCAGCAGGATGCGCGGATCGGCGAGAAACGCCCGCGCGAAGCAGATCAGTTGCCGCTGGCCCAGCGAGAGGTTTCCGCCGCGCTCGCCAACCGGCGTGTCGAAGCCCTTGGCGAGCCGTGAGATTTCGTCGTAGGCGGCGACGGCGCGGGCGGCGGCATAGACATCTTCGTCGCTTGCGTCGGGTCGGGGGTAGCGGATGTTGTCCATCACCGTGCCCGCGAAGAGGAAGTTGCTTTGGAGCACGAGCCCCAACTGGCGCTGGAGCGACGCGCCCGCGACCTTTCGCGTGTCGTGCCCGTCGATGAGCACGCGGCCTGCGCTCGGCAGGTAGAAGCGTGCCAGCAGCGAGAGAATGCTGCTTTTGCCGCCGCCCGTCGCGCCGACCAGCGCGATCATCTGCCCGGCCCGGGCCTCGAAGTCGATGTCATGCAGCACATGCCGATCGGGCTTGTAGCCAAAGTGCACGTGCTCGAACCGCACGTGCCCGACAATGGGCGGCAGGTCGGTGGCGCCGGGCTCGTCCTGCACGTCCGGCTTCGCATCGAGCAAGTTGAAAACGCGCTCGGCGCCCGCCATTCCCATCATGAGCTGGTTGTGGAAGTTCCCGAACGTGAGGATCGGGTTCATGAACCAGTCCCAGTAGAGGAACGCGGCGACAACCGCGCCGACGCCGGCGACGATCCGTCCGCTCGCGACGAGGTAGCCGCCGAAGAGCAGGATGATGATCTTGCCGAGATAGCCGATGAGCTGGAGCAGGGGCTGGTAGACGGCGTTGATGCGTGCGGCGCGGACGTTGTTCGCGGTATTGGCGAGTTGGAGGCGATCAAACGCGTCGAGATTCTCACTCTGGCGGTTGAAGGCGGCGACGACGCGGACGCCGGTGATGTTCTCGGCCAGGTTGGTGGCGACGCGGGTGTAGCCTTCGCGGGCGACCTGCCACGCGACGCTGATATGGCGCTTGTAGACGACGTTGGCGGCGTAGAGCAGCGGCGCGAGCCATGCGACGGCGAGGAACAGCCGCCAGTCGGTGGCCAGCAGCATCGCGCCGGCGACGACGAGCATCAGCACGTTCTTCACGACCGTGTCGATTCCCCAGACGTTGAGATCGCGCAGGCTGTGGATGTCGCTCGTGCAGCGGCTGAGGATGCGGCCGAGCTTGGTGCGGTCGTAGAAGCTCATCGAGAGGCGTTGGAGCTGCGCGAAAAGCGCGCGCCGAAGATCGAACTGCACACGCTCGCCAGCGTCGATCATGATCAGCAACTGGGCCCGCTGGAGCGCGATCGCCGCCGCGACGACGACGGCCCAGAGCAGGACGATGCGGACGACGCCGGCGGTGGCTCCGCCCGCGGTGGGCATGGGGTGCAACGCGCCCGACTGGTAATCGCCGGTGTAGTTGATGATCCACGCGATGAAGCGCGGACCCTGCATTTCGAGCAAGACCATCGCCAGCCCGATCGCGATGCCCAGCACATAGCGGCGGCGATACGGCCGCAGCCACGCGAGCAGTCGCTGCACGAGCGCACGATCGATCGGGCGATAGTCGGGCTCCTCCTCCTCGCCGGTGACCGGGTTGATCGGGCGCGAAGGCGGCGCAGGGCGAAGCCACGACCGCACGCGCGTCCACAGCTTGCGGCGCCGCGGGCTCACGGCGCGCCTCCCGGCTCGTCCGGCGGCTCCGCGGTGCGTGTGGCGTCGGTGCGGTTTCGCCGCGGGGCCTCGCGGTGGACCATGCGGTCCATGTGCGAAGGCCAGTCGCCTTCGGCGTCCCAGTCGATCTCGTCGCCGTAGAGCTGTGCGGACGCGATCTCGCGATAGTGCCCGTCGCGGGCCATGAGCTCGTCGTGGGTTCCGATCTGCGCGACGCGGCCGCGTTCGAGCACGATGACGAGATCGGCCCGTTGCACGGTGCTGATGCGGTGGGCGATCACAAACGTGGTGCGGGCGCGCATGACGAACTGCATGCCGCGGTGAATGAGGTCCTCGGTCTCGGGATCAACGGCGGCGGTGGCGTCGTCGAGGATGAGGATGCGCGGGTTGGTCAGGATGGCGCGCGCGATCGCGAGCCGCTGGCGCTGCCCGCCGGAGAGCGTCGCGCCGCGTTCGGCGAGGACGGTGTCGTAGCGGCGCGGCATCTGCTCGACGAACTCATGCGCCTGGGCGATTCGGGCGGCGGCCTCGATCTCCTCGCCGCGAACTTGCGGGCGACCGTAGGCGATGTTGGCCTCGACGGTGTCGCTGAAGAGATAGGTTTCCTGGAATACGAACGCGATCTGGGTGCGAAGCGCGTCGAGCGCGATCTCGCGGACGTCGACGCCGTCGATGACGACGCGGCCTTTCTGCGGGTCGTAGAGCCGCGCGATGAGGTTGACGAGCGTGGTTTTTCCGGCGCCGGTCGGGCCGACGATGGCAATGAGCCCGCCGCCGGGCGCGTCGAAGCTCACGTGGTGCAGCACGGGCCGCGCGGGATCGTAGCCGAACGTGACGTCTTCGAAGCGCACGGCGCCGTTGCCGGGAGGCAGCGGTGCGGCGGCCGGCGGCGGCGCGGCGGGCAGATCGACCTGGAGCACTTCGTGGAGGCGCTTGGCGGACACGATCGCGTTCTGATACTGGTCGTTGATGACCTGCACCTGCTGGAGGCGGCCGAGAATGGCGCTCATCGCGGCACCCAGCACGAGCAGGTCGCCGGGCTGCATGCCGCCGCGGACGATCATCACGCCGGCGAGCAGAAACAACGAGAGATGCGACGTGACGGCAATGGCGCGGATCACGGGCGTGAAGTTCGCGTACATGCGAAACCGCTTCATCACGCGCGCGAAGAATTCGTCGCAGTTGCGGCCGTACTTCGCGATCTCCTGCGGCTCGGTGCCGAAGCTCTTGACCACGTGCACGCCGGCGACGTTTTCGGTGAGGACTGCCAGATTGCGGTCGCCGGCCTCCATCACCGAGCGCTGCACCGGCTGCACGCGGCGGCTGAAGCGCAGGATGTACCAGACCCACACGGGCAGCGGGGCGAGCGCGAGCAGCGCCGCCCAAGGCGAGCGCGACAGCAGCAGCGCGATGTAGCCGGTGACGATCAGCGCGATCTCGAGCGTCAGGAGCATGGCGTTGTTGACGAACTCGCGAACGTTTTGCAGGTCGGTGAGGGCGCGGTTGATCAGTTCGCCGGTCGAAACGCGGTCGTGAAACCCGAGCCCGGCGCGTTGCAGCCGATCGTAGACCGCCTCGCGCAGATGGAAGACCATGTTCATGCTGAACTTCGTGCGCGCCACTTCGCGCAGATAGCTCAACGCCGCCAGCAGCGCGGCCAGCGCGGCCAATCCGAGCACGGCCGACCGCAGCGCGTGCGACGCGGGATCCCGCGACGCCAGCCATGCGAAGAACCCCTCCTGCGCCGCGCCCGCGCTGGCGCGGACAGCCTGGATCGCGTTGACCGCGGTTGCGGTTTGGCGCACGGCGAGAATCTCTACTCCAATCCACGCCGCCAGTGTGGCGCAAGCGACGACGGCGTAGCCCGCGACGGGCCGCAGAAACGTGAACATCCACAGGAAAAGCTGGCGGTTGGTCATCGGAGCCGCCTTAGTATAGGCTCGCACCCGCGGCCGCACGACCGGCCCTCGCCGCGCCGAAGGCACGGGCGCGCGCCGGGGCGCCGCGACCCGCTTCGACGCGGACTCGCGAATCTCACCGGGAGCACGCGCAGACCGATGACCCGCTCAACCGACACGCCGGCCCGCCGGGCCGCCGTCATATTCGATCTCGACGGCGTGCTCACAGACACCGCCGAGCTGCACTACCAGAGCTGGCAGCAGACCGCGGATCGGCTCGGGCTGCCGTTCCACCGGGCGGCGAACGAGGCGCTGCGCGGGCTCGGACGCGCGGAGAGCCTGCGGCGGCTGCTGGGCGCCCATTGGGATGACTTTTCGCCGGCGCAGCGGCAGTCGCTGATGGACGAGAAAAACGCGGACTATCTGCGGCGCGTCGACGAGATGTCGCCCGCGGACCTCTTTCCCGGCGCGCGCGAACTGCTCGAAGCGCTGCGCTCCCGCGGCGTGCGGGTCGCGATCGCCTCGGGCAGCCGGAACGCCGACGCCGTCGTCGAGCGGCTGGGCATTCGCGCGCTGCTCGACGTGCTCGTGGACGGCAATCACGCCGAGCGCTCGAAACCTGATCCGCAAGTGTTTCAGTTGGCCGCCGAGCGGCTCGGTGTCCCGCCGAGTGATTGCGTGGTGGTCGAAGACGCGGCGAGCGGCGTGGCGGCGGCGCGGGCGGCGGCGATGCGCGTGGTGGGGATCGGGCCGGCCGAGCGCGTCGGCGCGGCCGACCTCGTCGTGCCGAGCGTGGGCGCGCTGCGGGTCGATGCGCTGCTGGAGTTGCTGACGTGATGGGCGGTTACTGGACGAATTGGGGCGATCTGGGACGGCGCGGGTTGTCGCGACGATGACCGTCCGTCCGCGTCCGGGACCGGCGACGCGCCGCCGCGCGGATTGTGCGTAGCACAATGCGGCAGCGACGCGCGGCGTTCATCGTATAATCACTCGTTGCGGCCCGCGTCGCGACCCGGCCCTGCCCGGCGGCGTTTCGGAGTCTGGCGGCATGGATACCTGGAAGGAATTCGAGCAGAACGTCATTACGCATTCCGCCGCCCATCACCTGATGGCGATCGATGACCTCATGCGCCGCTTCGGCTATGCGCGCGTCTCAGACGTCGCACGGCAACTGAACATCACGCGCGGCAGCGTGTCGGTGTCGTTGCAGCCGTTGAAGGAAGCCGGCCTCGTGGTGCAGGACGAGAATCGGCACGTGCGGCTCTCGACGCGCGGGCAGGCGCTGGCGGATTCGATCAAGACGAAGCGCGTGCTGATGCAGCGGCTGTTTTGCGAAGTGCTGGGCGTGTCCGCGGAGCAGGCGGAGATCGACGCGTGCAAGATGGAGCACTTGCTCAGCAACACGACAGCCCAGCGTATGCTCGCGTTTCTCAAGTTCCTGGACGCCGCCCCGCCGGAGGCGCGCCGCGTACTGGGGTCCTGGCAATCGTTCGACGCCGAGTGTGCGCACGATCTCCAGGCGTGCCCCGGTTGCGAGTCGGGCTGTCTGGCGGAGCGCGTGCGCGAGTAGCGCCGGCGCGGGCGTAGTGTCGCGCGCGTGCGCGCGCGAGTCGTGCCGGCCGGCGAGATCGAAGCATTGCGTGCCGTCCGTCAGAGCCCGCCGCACCCGGCGGCGCGTCGCGCCAGAGTCACGGGAGCCAGTCTTGCCGAGCCTGTCCACCACCGAGATCGTCGCCGAGCTGAATCGCCTGTTCGCGGAAGAGGTCGAGGCCGCGATGCGCTACCTGCACCTGCGCAACGCGGTGCGCGGCATCGACCGGCTGACGGTCGAGCCGGTGCTGAAGGAGGGGTTTGAAGAGACGATCCAACACGCGAACGTGCTGGCACAGAAGATCCGCGCGCTAGGGCACGTGCCGAAACTGGAGATGCAGGTCTCGTGTCCCGCGGAGCCGCTGAACGCGCGCGCGGCGCTGCGCATGGCGCTCACGTTCGAGGAGGCGGCGCTGGAGGCGTACCAGGATGTGCTGCGACGCGTGGAGGGCGATGTGCCGCTCGAGGAGTTCATCCGCTCGCAGGTGGCGGTGGAGTCGCAGCACGTGGCGGAGCTGAAGGAGCTGTTGGCGGAGTAGGCGCGCGGCGCGGCGTGCGACTCAGACTCCACCTTGCGGACATCAGCGCTTCCGCTGCCCTTTCCGGGCAGACTCGTTGTCTTTCCGATCCCACGGGTTGCGCGCCGGGCGGCTGCGCCGCCGCGCCGCTCCGTCCGTGGCTACACGCCGCCGCCTCGTCGAGGCGGTAGGATTGTCATCGCCTCGCTCGTGTGCATCGGCGGTGCTGCTCTGACAAGCGGCTGCGGCTGCGGTGCCGTCACTCCGTGTGACGTGGTGGCGCGGCGAGCGGATCGGAGATAGCCGCATGAGAGGTCTGGCGTCGTCGGCGCGGAGCCTGCTCGCTTTGCCGGTGCGTGAAAAGCAACGCGCGACAATCAACGCCGTCGAGCGCCGCAGGGCGCGCGCGGAGCGCGCCGTCGAGCGCCGCAGGGTTCGCGCGGCGCGCGCCGCGATCGGCGGCGTCTTGTGCGCCTTGGCGGTGCCCGCATGCATGCCGTCCGCGCTGGGTGAGCCACGCCAGGACACGCCTCGCCAGGCGCCTACGGGCGCAAGGCCCCAGTCGCCCGCCGCCGCGCTGGCCGATCCGGCGCTCGATCAGCGCGCGCGCGAGCTGCTCGCGCCGCTGACGCTCGCCGAAAAGCTCGGCCAACTCAATCAGGTCTCCCATGGAGCCGACACCGGGCCCGGCGGTGCGCGACGCGATTACTCGGCGCTCATCGCGGCCGGCGGCGTCGGGTCGTTCCTCAATCTCACGGGGCCGCAGGAAACCAACGCGCTGCAACGCGTCGCCGTCGAGCAGTCGCGCTCGAAAGTCCCGCTTCTCTTCGGGCTCGACGTCATCCACGGCTACTGGACGACGTTTCCGATCCCGCTCGCGCTGTCGTGTACATGGAACCCCGAGCTGGTCGAACAAACCGCGCGCCTCGCGGCGTGCGAAGCAACCCGCGACGGCATCCGCTGGACGTTCTCGCCGATGGTCGACATCGCCCGCGACGCCCGCTGGGGCCGCATCGCGGAGGGCGCCGGAGAAGACCCGTTTCTCGGCGCGGCGCTGGCGCGGGCATATGTCCGCGGCTACCAAGGCGAGCGGCTTTCGGGAGCGACTTCGCTTGCCGCGTGCGCGAAGCACTATGTCGGCTACGGGGCGGCCGAGGCGGGGCGCGATTACAACACGACCGAGATCGCCGAAGGCACGCTGCGCGACGTCTACCTGCCGCCTTTTCAGGCCGCCGTCGATGCCGGCGCTGCGACGCTGATGAGCGCGTTCAATTCGCTCAACGGCGTGCCGGCGACGGCGAACGCGGCGACGCTGGACTACATCCTGCGGGGCGAATGGGGCTTCCGCGGGTTCGTCGTCAGCGATTGGGGCGCGATCCGCGAGTTGATCCCGCACGGCGTCGCGCTCGACGGTCGCGCCGCTGCTCGAAAAGCGCTGCTCGCCGGTGTGGACATGGACATGGAGAGCCACCTGTTCGCAACCGAATTGGCGGCAGAGGTGGATGCGGGGCGCGTGCCGCTGACGGCGGTGGACGATGCCGTGCGCCGCATCCTGCGCGTGAAGCTGGCACTGGGATTGTTCGAGCGCCCGTACGCGGAAGAGCGCTCGTCGCCGCCGGCGGAGCTCGACTCCGAGGCGGTGGCGCTGGCGCGGCAGGCGGCAGAGCAGTCGCTTGTGCTGCTGAAGAACGACGCGGTCGACGGCCCGCCGGTTCTGCCGCTGCGCGAGAGCGTTCGCACGCTTGCGCTGATCGGTCCGCTGGCGGACTCGGCCGGCGACATGCTCGGCTGCTGGACGGCGCGCGGCGACGCGAAGCACGTCGTCACACTGCGCGCGTCGATGGCCGTATTCGCGGCGGCGCGGAAGATCGAGCTAGTATATGACCAAGGTGTGCAACTCGCCGGCGCACCGGGCGGGGAGCCCGGCGCCGCGGGGCGCGTCGAGTTCGCGAGCGCGATCGCCGCCGCGCAGCGCGCCGACGTGGTGCTGCTCGCGCTGGGCGAGCCGGCCGCGATGACCGGCGAGGCGGCGTCGCGCACAGACATCGGCCTGCCGGCTCGACAGGCGGAGCTGTTCGAGATCGTCGCCCGAACCGGCAAGCCGGTCGTGCTCGTCGTCTTCAGCGGCCGGCCGCTCGCGCTCGCGCCGCAGGCGGCGCGCGCCGCGGCGGTCGTGCAGGCGTGGCATCCCGGCGTGCAGGCGGGGCCGGCACTCGTTCGCGTGCTCAGCGGCGAAGCGGATTTCAGCGGCCGGCTCACCGTCTCGATGCCGCGCTCCGTCGGGCAGTTGCCGCTCTATTACAACCATCTCAACACCGGCCGGCCGGCCGGCGACAAGGACGAGAAGTTCGTCTCGCGCTATCTCGACGAGCGCCATACGCCTCTGTTTCCCTTCGGCTACGGCTTGTCCTATGCGCGGTTTGAGATCGACACGCCGACGCTGAGCGACAGCTCGGTGCCGGCGGCCGCGCTGAATGCAGCGTCACGGCGCGTTCGCGTCTCAGCCGACGTGCGGAACACAGGCGACCGCGACGGCGTCGCCGTCGTGCAGCTCTACACGCGGCAGACCGGCACATCGGTCGCGCGGCCGGTGCGCGAGCTGAAGGGCTTTCAGCGCGTCGGGCTGCGGGCGGGAGAGAGCCGCGCCGTGGAGTTTTCGCTCGGCCGCGAGGAGCTGGCGTTCTGGACGATGGATGCGAAGCGCGTCGTCGAGCCGGGCGCGGTGAGCGTCTGGGTCGCGGCGGACAGCGCCAGCGGCGCGCCCGCGGAGTTCGCAATCGGCGATTAGGCGGCGCTTGCCGGTTGGGCCACGGGATCGAAACTCCGCGGACGCGTGTGCGAGACGGGAGTCCCGCACGCGCACTCCAAATTGCGCTCAATTCACCAGCGCCGCGTAGCTGCCCGCCGCGATCGCCAGCCAGACCAGCCCTTTTGCGAAGAAGAACACGAAGGCCGCCAGGCCGAGACGCTTGCCGAGCTGGAGGCCGCCGCCGCGGCGTCGAGCCTTGAGCCCGAAGCAGGCGGCCGCGCTGCGGACGCGGCGCGCGAGCGAACGGGCCGGCGCAGCGGGTGCGTCGGCGCGCCCGGCGTCCGAGCCCGCCGGCTGCGGCGCTGTCGCTTTGTCAGGCGTGCTGCGGGTCGCGTCATCGTGGCCACGCTCCGCGGTGCTGGCTGGGTCGCTCATCGCTTCACTCCTCGTGTGGTTCGACGTGCCGCTCATCGCGCCGCCCGCTTCGGCAGGGGAACCAGTCCGCGGACCTTCCGGCGATAGTCGAGATAGCGCTCGCCATGTTCGGCGACAAGGTCGCGCTCCTCCATCCAGGTTCCGAAGAGGATGTAGCCTGTGGTCATGATCGCGAAGAACAGGTGACCGACCGTCATGTTCGGCGTCGCCCAGAACGCCAGCAGAAACCCGACCATCAGCGGGTGGCGAACGATGCGATACAGACCGCGGAGTCGAAAACCAACCGGGGCATAAGGCTGGTTGCGAAACCGCAGCCACGTCTGCCGCACGCCGAAGAGGTCCATGTGGCTGATCGTGAACGAGGCGATAAAGACGATGGCCCATCCGGCGAGTGCGACGGCGTTGAGAAACCACGCCGCGGCGCCGTCGACGCGCCAGACGACGTCGGGTAACGGTCGCCATTGCCAGAAGATGAGCCCGAGCGCGGCGCTGCTAAAGAGGACGAACGTGCTGCGCTCGATGGGTCTCGGCACGACGAGCGTCCACCAGCGCTTGAACGCCGGGCGGGCCATGATCGTGTGTTGCAGCACGAAGCCGGCGAGCAAGGCCGCGTTGATCAACAGCGACGGCAGCAGCGCACCGGGTGTGCCCGAGTTGATCGACTTTGGGACAATCCAACTGCCGACGAACCCAATGCCGTAGAGTATCGTTACGACGAACGCAGCGTAACCGAGCAAGCCGTACGCCAGCGTCGCGACGCCGGCGACGGTGCGCCGTTGTGCGCGACCCGAGGTGACGTGTTCGATCGGAATGGCGGCCGAAGTCATATCAGGCTCTCCCGCAGTCAGAGGACATCGCGTGGGGTCGCCGACTCAGCGACCGCCCATTTGCAGAAGTGTAGATGCCGCGCGGGGCTCACAACCAGTTGACTTTAGGTACGCGCGCCGGTGCACTTTCGGTACACTTTGGGGAGGTGTTCGGGGAAATCCGCTTATGGCCAGAACCGGCGCGACGCGCGAGCGATTGATCAACACCGCCGCAGACCTGTTCTACGTGGGCGGCTTTCAGGCGGTGGGGCTCGACCAGATTCTCGTCGCGGTCGGCATCACCAAGACGGCGTTCTACAAGCACTTCGACAGCAAGGACGACCTCATTATCGCGGTGCTCGATCATCGCGACCGGGCCGACATCGCCGAGGCCGTGCGGTACATGCGCGCCGCCGGCGGGCGCGATCCGCAACGGCAGATTCTGGCGCTGTTCGATCAGCTCGGCGAGTGGTTTCAGTCGCCGGGGTTTCGTGGCTGCTTGTTCATGAACGCGGCGACGGAGTTCGCCTCGCCGAAAGACCCGATCCACCGGGCGGCGGCGGCGCACAGCGAGCACATTGCCGCGGAGTTGCTGTTGCGCGTGCAGGCGGCGGGCGTCGCCGACCCCGAGCTCGTGACCAAACAACTCATGCTCCTGTTTGCGGGCGCGATCGCGGCGCGGCACGCCGGCGGGGCGGCGGACGCCGCGTGCACGGCGCGCCGCGCGGCGGAGGCGCTGCTCGGCGCGTCGGAAGCGCCGCTGCGCGCCGACGCCGCCGCGCGTGGGCGCGGCGCCGCGGCCGACCGGCCGGCGTGGCGACCACGCGTCGCGAAGAAGAAACACAGCGCGTGAGCGCGTCGCCGCGGGGGCGGCGCGCCGCGGTGCTGGTGAGCGCGGGGCACGTCTGTTATTTTCCGCACAGGGACACTCGCCCGATCGAGCGCGCGGCCAGCCGCGACGCTCATCACTCCGGGCTCGGGGCTTGACCCGTGCGTGGGCGCGAAACAAGAGTGGGCCGCGGCGGCGCGCCGGGTGCGCGGCGGGACGCACACAGCATTCGCTGGCCAGCCGGGATCGCACTCGTCGCGCTGGCGCTGGCCGCCTACCTTCCGGGGATCAACACCGTCCCACCGCTCGAGGCCGACGAAGCCCGCTATCTTGAGGCCTCCCGTGCCATGCTGGCGGCCCGCAGCTGGCGCGAGGTGGTCGTGCCGCACCTCGGCGGCGCGCCGCGCATCAACAAACCACCGGCGGCATATTGGATCTTCGCCGGCTCCACCTACCTGCTGACCGGCGGCGACCCCTCGAGGTATGCGTTTCCGGCGGCGCTGCGCGCCGCGGCGCTCGGCAAGCCCACGCTCACCGGCAGCCCGCCGACGCGCTCGCAGGTGTTCACCGGCGGCGTGTGGACCTATCGCTTGCCGTCGGTGGCCGCGACGATCGCGGCGTTGCTGATCGTCTGGCGCCTGGGCGTGCAAATGTTCGCGCCGCCTTGCGGCTGGGTCGCGGCGGCCTTGCTTGGCGGGTGCTTCCTCGTGACCGTCGACGCCCGGCTGGCGCGAACGGATCAACTGCTGCTGTTGTGCACGTGCGCGGCGCAGTGGGCGCTATGGCATGTGTGGCGAGGCGGGGCGCGAACCGGCCGCTGGGCGGCCCTGCTCTGGGTGGCGGTCGCGCTGGGGATTCTGGTGAAGGGCCCGGTTACGCCCGGCGTCGCGATTCTGACCATCGCGGCGCTGTGCGGTGCGACCGGCAACGTGCGCTGGCTGCAACGGCTGCGCTTCGGCTGGGGAGCGGCGATCCTCGCGATGGTCCTTCTGCCGCCCATGTCGCTGACCATCGCCGCGGTCGGCCCGGGGCCCTTTGCGACGGCGATCGGCGATGAGCTCTTCGGGCGCGGCGTGACGGCGGTCGGAGGGCGGGCGGGGCCGCCGGGGTATCACCTGGCGCTGCTGCCCGGACTGTTCTGGCCGGGTTGGCTGGTCGTGGTCCCGGGTACGTTGCTCGCGGTGCAGCGTGGCTTTCGCGTGATTGGGCAACGACGGAAAAACGGCGCGGGACCGCCCCCGGTTGAATCCGCCGGAGCGCCAACCGCGGGACCGGGGTTTCGCGATTCCGGCGTTCGCGCCGATCGCGTGTTGCCGAGCCCGACGAATCAGCCTGCCGATGCGCCGGCGACGGACGCGCGCCGCGGCCAAAGCGCCGCACGGGGCGCGCTACCGTCGCTGCGCTCAAGCCGATGGTGGATGGCCGGCCGGCCCGCGGAGCTGTTCTGTCTGGCGTGGCTCGTGCCGAGCTGGCTCGTGCTCGAGTTGATCGGCACGAAGCTTCCGCACTATCCGCTGCCGCTCTATCCCGCGCTCGCGCTGCTCTGCGCGCGGGCCGCGTTCGCGGGACTGGTGGACAAGCTGCCGCTCGCGCGCTCGCGTCTCGCGGTCGTCGGCGATGCGGCCTGGCTGCTGGTCGGGCTGGGGCTCACGGTGTTGCTGCCCCTGTTGCTGGCAACACTGGGCGGGTTGCGGCGTGAGCCCGGCGTCGTGTTGGCGCTTGTCGCGTACCTGGTGGTTGTGCCGACGCTGCTGATCGTCGCGTGGACCGCGATTCGCCGCCGGCGCTTTGTCGGCGGCCTGCTGGTTGCGACGTTGGGGACGGCGTTCTGCGGCCGCGGGCTCTTTGAGACGTTGCTGCCAAACCTCGACGCGCCGTGGCTCGCGTCGGCGGCGGTGCGGCGCGTCGCGGAGATCGACCCGTCCGGCGCGCGGCCGCTGGCGGAAGCGGGGTTCGCGCGCGAGAGCCTGGCGTTTCTCACAGCCGGACGCATCGAGCGCGTCGCCGTGTCGCGCACCCGCGAGTGGCTGAACACACATCCGACGGGACTGCTGATCCTCGGCGGCGAACCCGACGTGCTGGATCATCCGACGCACGTGCTCGCGACGCTCGCGGGGTTCGACTATGTCGAGGGGCGGACCGTGACGCTGCACATCCTCGAAGCCGCCCACCCGGGCCCGTGAACCGGCGCAGGCGCGGCGGCCGACGCGAGCCCGTGATGGGTCCGTGGGGGGTGTGGATGAGGGCGCTGGGACTCGAACCCAGGACCCACGGCTTAAAAGGCCGTTGCTCTACCGACTGAGCTACGCCCTCGATTCGCTCGCTCAAGACGGCGCTGTGCCGCCGCTTCGACGTCGCGCCAGGCGGGCGCCGCGCCGAAAGAGCGGCGCATTATAGCGGCGGCGCTGCGGCGCGTTGAGCCCGCAACGCGGCCGCTTCACACGCGAAGCTCGTACGCCGCGTGCAGAAGATCGATCGTGTGAACGACGCGCGGTGGCGCACCGGCCGCGGCGTTCTCCGCCTCTTCGGCGCGCAGCGCATTGAGGTGCAGGATACATCCCACGTTGCCCGCCGCCGCGCACGCGGCGCCCGTCGACGCAAGGTTCGCGAGCTTTCGCCGTCCGAGCCGGGCGGCGGTCTCGGGCTGCGTGAGGTTGTACGAGCCCGCGGCGCCGCAGCACAGCGCCGCCTCCGGCGCTTCGAGCAGTTCGATCCCCGGGATCAGGCGCAGCAGCGCCCGCGGCTGGGCTCGGATGCCCTGCACGTGGACGTGATGACACGCGTCGTGGATCGTGACGCGCAGCGGCAGTGGGCGCGTCGGGGGTTTCGCGCCGAGCGCGACGAGAAACTCGCTGATGTCGCGGACGCGGGCGGCGAACGCGGCGGCCCGATCGCGATACTGCGCGTCGTCCGCGAGGAGCGTGCCGTAGCCGCGCAGCATGGCCCCGCAGCCGGCGGCGATCGTCACGATGGGCGTACTCGCCACGGTGCGGCGCGCGTCGTCGCGCGCCTCGGGGTCGAGGCTGGAGGCGCGTGCCCGGCCGGGTGGCGCGTTCGCGCTGCGGCAAGACGCCTTCGCCGCGTCGTCCGCGTCGCGGTCGAACGCGTCGATGTTGCGCCGCGCGAACCGCCGCGCCTCGGCGAGCCGCCCGCCGTGCTGGTGCACCGCGCCGCAACACTGCTGCCCGCGCGGGCACGTGACGCGGCAATCATTGTGAAGCAACACCTGGTGAGCATTGGCGAGCGTTGTCGGCGTGAGCTCGGCGGTGGCGCAGCCTTCAAAAAACTGTGCGGTCGCGCGCACCGGTCCGGCGGGGTTCGCGGCGCGCGGCAGCGCGCGGCCGTCGGTCCGCGGCCGTGGGCCGTGCTTGCGGGCCGTCGCCGCGGCAAGATCGAGTGCGGCTTGCTGCGGGCCGGGCAGCATTGCGGCGGCCTTGGCCAGCGGCGGGGCGACACGCGCCGCGAGAGGCATCAAGCCCAGTTTCCGCGCGATCACGCCCGCGCACACCGCGAGCCGCAGCCGACGGCGATATGGCGTGATGTGAAAAATGACGCCGTCAAGCAGCCGGTCGCGCCAGCGCCTGACGCTTTCGGCGCCGCGGGCCGGGCCGTGCGAAGCGCGAGTCCGCGCGCTGGTTCGCAAGTCGGCGCGCGTGTGCTCCAGCAACTGACCGTAGGGCACGCCGGACGGGCACACCGCCTCGCACGCGCGACACCCGAGACACAGATCGACGTGCTTGCGGACCGCAAGCGAGTACTCGATTCGCCGTTCGGCGACGGAGCGCATCAGGAGAATTCGCCCGCGCGGCGAGTCCATCTCGTTGCCGAGCTCGAGGTAGGTCGGGCACTCTTCGAGGCACAGGCCGCAGTGAATGCAGCTCATCGCCGCGAGCTGAAGCGCCGCAGCGGCGTCGTGTGCCGGGCGGGAATCGGAAGCTTGGGTCGTCACGGCGTTCGCCGCTCCTCGAACGTGAGCTGCGCGCCGGTCTCGGCGGGTTGAGTGATCGAGTGCTCGAGGATGAACCCGACGCACGCGTCGCCGCGCTGCGCCACCGCGATCGCGACCCCGATCGTGCGTCCGCCGAGCCGGACCGCGAGCGGCGCCTGGAGCGGAATCGGGTGGTGGGGGTCGGACTGGGCAAGGAAGAGCTGATCGCTGGTGACTTCGAGCAACGCGCCGACCGGCGTCGGCGGCGCCGGCGGCGTCGCGAAACGCACCATGTCGCCGGCCTGAAGCGCGGCGGCGGCCTCATCCGCCTCGAGCGCGACCGCGGCGTAGGTCGTCTGAACCTTGCGGACCTGCACCCGCCCGAGCCGGCGCGGCCCGCGGAACACTTCGGCCGAGTCGCCGACCGCGAGCCCGTCGGACTCGCCGGCGTTGATCAGAAAGCCTTCGCCGGTGATGTGGGTGATGTGCGCGGGGAAGGCGCGGCGATCGATGACCGCCTGGGTGCGAACCTGCGCGATGTCGCCGACGCGGACGGTGTCGGGCTCCGCCGGCGGGAGCGTGCGGGCGAACCAGAACCGATCGTCGCGGCGCTCGACGATCGCGTGGCCGATGTACTGCCCATCACGAAACAGGTCGAGCCGCGGCTCGGCGGGAACCGCGACGCCGCGCGGCGCCGGCGCCCAGACGATCTGGCGGCCCTCGGCGGACTCGGTGAAGACGACGGCGGTGCGGGCTTCGCCGCGGCGCTCCTCGCCGGGCGCAGGCCAGCGTTCGGCACGCTGTCCGGCCGCGAGGCGCATGTCGTCGACAAGCGGTACGACGCGACAAAACGCGACGCTCCGCTCCACCAGCACGACGTCGAAGCGCGCGACCGGCTGTCCGCCGACGCGGAGCCAGAACGTCTGTTCGGGCGCCAAGCCCGCGTCGCCGCCCGCGTCGAGCCACACGCTCCGCGCGCCAGGCCCGACGGCGGCGATTCGCGCGGTGAGCGCGGCCCGCGCGGGCCAGTAGGGCAGCAGTCGTGCCGTCAGGTCGCCGGGCACGAGCCACCCGGATGCGCCGGTCGCATCGCGCGGCAGGAGCGCCGGCGCGCGGACGCCGAATTCGAACCCGCCACTGGCGCCGGCGGGGAACATCCATGCAATCGGACCGTGCGCGTCGGCCAGGAATAGCCGACCGTCGGCGGGCGGCGGGCCGCGACCATCGTCGAGGAGCACGACCCGGCCGCGAACGGGCTCGATGTGATCAACCGCGACGGGCGTGAGCACGGGCTGCGCGCCGGCGGTCGCAGCGGCAATCATGCACGCGAGCGCGAGAATGCAGCCGAGCGATTCTGGAGACGCAGTGGGGCGCACCGACACCTCTTCGTCGCAGTGGACACCGCAGCCGGCCCATGGTGGGCGCGCGCAGATGTTACGCGCCGCGATGCGCGGTCGCGACCCGGACCGCGCGACTTCGCGGGACATCCGACGCCGAGGCCAATCCCGTGGCGCGGCAATCTGGCACCGCGCGGCGGCGTTGTCCGAAACCAAGGCGTGCGGGTTGTGCCGCCGGACGCTGTGCCGCGTGGGGCCTGGAAACGCCACGACCCGGGCGGGGCGAGGCGAACCTCGCACCGTCCGGGTCGGGAGAGGGAGGAGAAGCAAGGGCTTACAAGCTTCAAGGAACTCTACGCCGGAGTCGGGTGCTGGGTTCGGCGGCTCCCGGAATTTTCGTCGACGGGCGCGAGGTTCACGCTGGCGAGCGGGCGGTGTGATTTCTGGCTTTGTTTTTCTCGGGCGTGGCCGTGTGGACCGGTGGGAGGCGGCACAGGGTGCAAATTGTTCAACGTCTGATATCTGCGACCCTAGGCGCGCGGGAGTGCGGTTTGTATAGTTCTTGCCAGTGTGGTCCCGGACGGGGAGGTCCGTGGGGCGCGCGATTCCGTCCGCGGGAGCGTGGAAGAAGCACCGTCGTTCCCTTACGCCCGCAGTGCGTCCGATGGATGGCCGTGGAAACTGGGACCTGGCGCGGTCCCTCGGCCCCGTCGCGAACATCCGCCCGGGCGGCTCATGGTCTGTGGGAGGACCTGTGCATCCACCGGTGATGAATCTGCATAACCACACGCCGTTTTCGGACGGCGCGTACACGATCGACGAAATCTGCGAAGCGCACCTCGATTTCAAGCCGCTGCGCGTCGCGGGCGTCGGGATCTCCGACCATCTCTTCTGCACGCCGTCGTCGCGCGCCGTCACCAACGAGCGCGAGTTCGAGCGCCTGTTCGCCGAAGAGACGCGCGCCTATGTCGCGCGGGTGCGCGAGGCGCGGCAACGCTGGGCCGGGCGGATCCACGTGCTCTGCGGCGCGGAAATCAGCTGGCCGATGAACCGCGCCATGCTGAACGTCATCCGTCCGTTGCTCGACGGCGTCGACTACGTGCTCTTCGAGTACGTCGACTGGGCCGGCCTTACGCAGCTTGCCAATCAGGCCCGCCGCTGGCCGTGCCCGATCGGGCTGGCGCACGCGTCCGTGAACTCGCAGTTTCCTTCGACCTCGCACGACCAGGTCGTCCGCACGCTCGCCAACGCACGCATGTTCTATGAAATCAGCAGCAAGTTCCTCCCGCTCGCAGAGGACGACGCCTGGTTCGTCACCCTGCCGCAGCATCGCGTGCAGATCGCGCTCGGCACCGACACGCACGACGACCTGAGCTGCATCGCGGACTTGCCGGCGCTGTACGGCTACGCGATCCGCCGCGGGCTCGGAACCAAGTTCATCGACCCGGCCCCGCGGGCCGCGGAGACGGCGCTGTCGGCGTAGGCGGCGCGCCGCCGAAAGCGCGGGCGTGGCGGATCGTCGATCGCGCCGGGCGCGGTCGGTGCGGCGCCCGCCGGTCCAAGCCTCGAGCACAAGCACGGGGTGGCGATTCGGTGCGCACCTGCTGTTCGCGCGCAAGGGCTCAGAATGAACTTTCCGCGCTTGCGCCGCGTATCGGAATGGCTCCCCGGAGGGTGAGTCGCGATGCTCCGGCGACGCTTGCTGGCAACCGTCTTGATCGCGGCCGGGTTGCTCGTCGCGTGCGATCGCACTTCGAGCGACTCGCCGCCCGCCGCCACTCGACCGGCTCCCCGCCTGACAACCCGCCCCGCCGCCAGCACGGCGCCCGCCGCCCTGGAATTCCGCGATTGGGTCCGCGATCCCGCCGTCCATCCCGACGAGGAGGATTCGCCGCCGATGCGGATCGTCAGCGCGGCGCCGAGCATCACGGAGATCGCGTGTGCGCTCGGGCTGCGCGCGTACATCGTCGGCCGGACGCGCTTTTGTCTTTACCCGCCGGAAGTGCTCGACGTGCCGAGCATCGGTGCGCTGGTCGACGTGAACGTCGAGGCAGTGCTGGCGCTGCGGCCGGACCTCGTGCTCATCTCGGGTCCGAGCCAGGCGCTGACCGAGCGACTGAAGCCACTGGGGTTGCGGCTCGAGTCGGTGCCCGATGAGTCGCTGGAGGATCTGTTCGTCGCGATCGGGCGGATCGGCGAGTGGACCGGCCGGCCGCGCACCGCGCGGCGCTTGATTCAGCAGGTGCGTTCCGAGCTTGACGAGGCGACGCGCCGTTGCCGTGGCGAGACCTCGCCGGCGGTGTTGATGGTGACCGGGACGCTCGCCGATCCGCCGACGCCGCCATTCGTCGCCGGCCCGCGCTCGTTCTACGACGATCTGCTGCGGCGGATGGGTGCGCGGAACGCGGCGGCGGCGGGGCGCGCGTTCGGACCGCTGTCGCTGGAGTACATCGTGAACGCGGATCCGGACGTAATCGTGGAGCTCGATCCGGACGGCTCGGCGCGTGCGGGCGGCGACGCGGACGCGCGGCGCGTGTGGGCGAAGGTGGGCGTTCTGCGAGCGGTGCGCACGCAGCGCGTGCACGTGCTGACCGGGCCGCTGTACTATCTGAACAGCCCGCGCGTCGCGACCGTGTACTGGGAGTTGTGCCGCGCGGTCCATCGCGCCGCGCCGTAGCCGGTCGCCTGCGGCGCGGTGCCGCGCGGCGGGCCGGCGTTCGAGACGTCCTGGATGAGTCATTTCGAACCCACGCACGACTGGCGCTTGGAGGCGCGCGGATTGTCCGTTCGGCGCGGGGCGCGGCGCGTGCTGCACGATGTTTCGCTCGCGATCGCCGCCGGCGAGCGCGTGTCGTTCATCGGTCCGAACGGCTCGGGCAAGACGACGCTGATGCTGAGCCTGCTGGGGTTGTTGAAGCCGGCCGCGGGCGGCGTCTGGCTCGACGGCCGGGCGTTTCATCGGCTTGCGGCGGCGGTGCGCGGGCGATTCGCCGCGTACGTGCCGCAGTTCGTCGACCGCCTGCCGGCGTTTCGCGTGATTGACGTGGTTGCGACCGGGCGGTTTCCACATGTTTCGCCGCTGCGGCCGCTGTCGCTCGACGACCGGCGCATCGTCGCGGACGTGCTGGAGCAGTGCGGGCTGACGGCGCTCGCGGAGCGCCCGATTCACTCGATCAGCGGCGGGGAACGGCAAAAGGCGCTGCTGGCGGCGGCGCTGGCGCAGGACGCGCGCGCGCTCTTTCTCGACGAGCCGACGACCGCGCTCGATCCCGCGTACCAGGTGGAGCTGGTGCGGCTGCTGCGGGCGTGGCATGCGCGCGGGCGGGCCGTCGTGCTGGTGAGTCATGATCTGCAACTGCCGGCGGCACTAGGCGGACGCGTCGTGGCACTACGCGAGGGGCGCGCCGTGGCGGACGGCCTGGCGGAGGCGCTGTTACGGCCCGAGCAGCTCGCGCCGATTTACGGCACGAAATTCGAACGCGCGGAGACCACCGGGGGGCGTGTGTTGTGCGTGCCGCACTGGGACTGAGCGCCGCATCCGGCGCGGCGCAGACGTGCCCGTTGGCGTTCGACGCGTGGGGCGCGCGACTTCGGGGGCGCTGCGCCGCGCGCCGCGTTTGCGCTGCCCGCGCGGCGTGCGGTGCGGGAAAGACGGCGCCCCGCGTCGCGCCGTGGAGCGCGACGCGGGGCGTATCGGTCTTGCGCAGCAGTCATCGCACCGGAGTGATGGTGCGCGACGAGCGCGACGCGAAACCGGCCGCGCTAGAACGTCGGCGTCGCCGGGAAGCCCGCCGGAAAGTCATTCTCGCCGCCGATCGGTACATCGAGGAAGTTCATGTCCTGCGTGTCGAAGTCGGCACACGCGCCGCCCGTCGCATCGTTGAAATCGGTGCGGCTCAGGCAGACGCTGGCCTCGTTGAACGGGCTCGTTCCGCCGGCCGACTGGGCGTTGAGCAGCAGTGCGCCGGTGCCCGGCGCGAAGTGCGTCGCGACCTGGATGCTGTCAAAGTCCGCCGGGTGCTGATCGAACGCGGCCGTGCCTCGGACCGTTTTCTCGAAGCCGAACGCGCCGCTGTCGCGCACGTCGACGCGGGCGTGGCCGATGTCGATCACGACCCCGTCGATCGGATCGAGCGTACCGCTGATGTAGGCCTGGTTCCAACGATGCCCAGCGGCCGTGCGGTCCCACTCGACGCGAATCTGTACGTCGGGCTGCGCGGACGCGTCGGCATTGAAGGGAGCGGCGATGATGGCGCCGGCCCCCGCCGTACCCGTGCCGGGCAGCGTGGTGATCAGCCCGCACATGAACGGCTGAAAGCCGGTGCCGCGGTCGGTCCAGATGCGGAAGGCGACGGGCGTGGTGTTGGGCAGGCCGCTGCCGTCGGCGTCGCCGTCGCCGTCGAAATCGAAGGCCGAGAAGTCGCACCGGTAGTCGACCGCGGCGCCGTTGATGTTGAACTCGCCGGCGACCTGCGTCTGGCTGAGGCTGGTGATGTCGTCGGCGACGGTGGCGGCGATGACGAGGGCGGCGTCGGCGGCGTTCTGGAACATGCGCGTGATGTTGCGGGCGCTGCGAACGATGCTGACATATTCCTGCACGCTCACGCGGCTCTGCTGCTCCGTCGTGTCAAGTTCGCTCACATCGAGCGTCACGCCGCTGGGTACGAACGCGCGGGCCACGTGGTTGCCGCCGGTGTCTCCGGTTCCGCCGGTGTTGTCGGGGTTCTGCGGCTGGGGGCAGCCGGCGAGGGTGGCGAGCGCAACAAGGGTCGCGGTGGTCAGGACCGCCAGTCGAAAGTTCCGCTGCATCGTGCGTCTCCGGGAAGGGTGTCGGGCCGATCGCGGGCCGTCCGCGCGGCGTCGCATCGGCGTGGGAAGCTGCTGCAACGCGGGCCCGTTGCGCAACGATTGCGCGGAAGCGGCCGCCCGCCGGAGGTTGATATCGAACGTCCCTTCGGGCGGCGTGAGTTTCGGCCCACGCGGCCGCCGCGGAATGTGTCGCCACGGTGCCCGCGGTCACGAAGTGCGCCGCGCGAAGCGGGGTGCGACGGCACTGTTCGCCGGCGCCGATCAGAACCCGCCGCGCCACGCGGTGGGTCCGAACGTCGGCTCCTGCACCGACCCACGCGCGGCGGCGGGGGATCATGTCACGTCGAACCGGCGCGCGCCAGCGGGGCTGCACGCCGGCGATCGGGCGGAATGCCTCGGGCTGTCGGCTGAGACCCCGTGCTTGGCGCACAGGGATCTGATGGCGAACGGCGCTCGCGGGGCGGCCGCGCGGCGAGTTATGATAGTGACGGCCGCAGCGTGCCGGTCATGAACCGCAATCCCGCCGCGTGTCGCACGCGCCAACGACGGTTCGCACCGCCGGCGCGCCGCCCGTGGTTTCGTCCGGAAGGGCCATCCGATGAACGACGTGCTTGCCAAGCTCGGTCTGTCCGACGTGAATCCCGGCGGTTTCGATGGCCAGTGGTTCGGCTCCGGGTCGGTCGAAGACGTCGTCACGCCGATCGACGGCGCGCGCATCGGCGCCGTCCGACACGTCACGCGGGTCGAATTTGACCGCATCGTCGCCCGCGCCCACGAGGCATTTCTATCCTGGCGTATGGTCCCCGCGCCCCGCCGCGGCGAAGTCGTCCGCCAGCTCGGCAACCGGCTGCGCGAGCTCAAGCGCGAGCTCGGCGCGCTGGTCACGCTCGAAATGGGAAAGATCGCCGCCGAGGGCGAAGGCGAAGTCCAGGAGATGATCGACATCTGCGACTTCGCCTGCGGCCTGTCGCGCCAGCTCTACGGCCTCACGATGCACAGCGAACGCCCCAAGCACCGCATGTATGAGCAGTGGCATCCGCTCGGCGTCGTCGGCGTCATCAGCGCATTCAACTTCCCGGTCGCGGTCTGGAGCTGGAACGCCGCGCTGGCCGCGGTCTGCGGCGACAGCACGCTGTGGAAGCCTTCGCACAAGACGCCGCTGTGCGCGGTCGCGGTGACACGGATCGCGCAGCACGTGTGCGAGGCGAATGGCGTCGATCCGGCGATCTTCTCGCTGGCGTTCGGCACGGTGCCGGACGTCGGCGAACCGATGCTGGCGGACCCGCGCGTGCCGCTGGTTTCCGCGACGGGCAGTTGCCGGATGGGCTATCGCGTTGGAGAGGTCGTGGGCAAGCGGCTGGGGCGGACGATTCTGGAGCTCGGCGGCAACAACGCGATCGTCGTCACATCGTACGCCGACCTGCGGCTCGCGACGCGCGCGATCGTCTTTGGCGCGGTGGGCACCGCCGGGCAACGCTGCACGAGCACCCGGCGAATCATCGTGCACAATTCGCTGCGCGCGGAGCTGATCGACCGGCTTGTCGCGGCGTACCAGACGGTGAAGATCGGCGACCCGCGCAAGCCCGACACGCTCATGGGCCCGCTCGTGTCGCACGCGGCAGTGCGCGATTTGCAGAACGCGGTGAAGCGCGTGCGGGAGGAGGGCGGCGAGGTGCTGTATGGCGGCGCGCCGCTGAGCGCAGCGGAGTATCCCGGCGGGCACTACGTGCAGCCGTGCATCGCGCTGGCGCGCAACGAGTTCAAGATCGTGCAGGAAGAGACGTTCGCGCCGATTCTGTACATCATTCCCTACGGCGGCTCGTCGCGCCCGACGGATGCGAAGACGCTGATCCGCGAGATGCACGAGGCGCTGGCGCTGCACAACGGCGTGCCGCAGGGGCTGAGCAGCGCGATTTTCTCGTATCACCAGCTCGAGTGCGAGGAGTTTCTGGCGCACACGGGCAGCGACTGCGGCATCGCGAACGTCAACATCGGCACCAGCGGCGCGGAGATCGGCGGCGCCTTCGGCGGCGAAAAGGAGACGGGCGGCGGCCGCGAAAGCGGCAGCGACTGCTGGAAGCAATACATGCGCCGCCAGACCAATACGATCAACTGGGGCACAGAGTTGCCGCTGGCACAGGGGATTCGGTTTGGGGAGTGACCGACGAGCGCGGAGTTACTCGCCGCGCCGGACGCGAGTCGCGCGCGGGCCCTTGGGGCCGCGCTCGATCTCGAAGCTTACGCTCTCGCCTTCGGCAAGCGCGCGAAAGCCTCCGGCACGAATCTCGCTCTGATGGACAAAGACCTGCTGTCCATTCTCGGCAGTGATGAATCCGAACCCCTTGGCATCATTGAACCACTTGACCGTTCCGCGCACGACGTGGGTTTGCCGCGACGTATTCAAAGGCTCGCTGGGGTCGCCTCCGTTCGGGGAACCGCGCCGCGCCAGCCAGGCTGTCCACTCCCCGGGATCCTTCGAGAGTTGCGCGGCGCTCGTCGGCAAGGGGCGGCCGGTCAATCGGTAGAGCGCGAAAGCTGCCTGCTCCGCGACGCAATCGATCTGCGACAACGCCGCGACGAGGTCGTGCGCGTCCACCCCCGGCGTTTCGGCCAACACGGCGACGGCTTCCATCATGTCGGCGATCGACGCGCCTTCGGCGAGCATCTCGCGAGCTTGCTCTGCGTTCATCTCATCACCGATCAACCCCGTGCTCCAAACCGTACTGACAATACTCGGCGTGAAGCACATCCGCGAGGAGCGACTCAAGTTGCCGAACGTACTCCATTTCAAGCGAGAACTTCGCGGCTGCCGAGTTCAGTTCGGATTGAAAGTAGCAACTCTTCACAGCACCCGCCTTCACAGTCAGCGCGAAACCCCGGTGCGCGCGGTGCAGGTGGTCGTTCCTGATCCAGGCGACGTGCCCGCGACGATGCATCGCATCCGCGAGCGCCAGGCGCACCGCGCCATCCTCGAAAATTATACCGAGCAAACACGCGTCACCCTGTGAGCGGATCTGGTCGAGGAATTCCGCGGCAATCCGCACAGTCATTACCGGTCCCTATCTCGCGATCGCGCTCTGATTGCCGACCTCCGGGAAGCGAAACGCTCCTCGCAAGCCTAGCACCGACCCCGCAGGGGCAACAGCCGTGCAACTGTCGCGCCGCCGGATTCCGCGTGCTGGGCCCGCCGATCGGGTTGCGAATATGTCGCTCTTTCAGGCGACTATTCTTCGGAGACGAGCGCCGCGCGGCGGGGCGCCGTATGGTGTCGAGTCAATCAACACGCGGCCTGCCGAGGCAGATCATCCACGCCCGCGATGCTTCAGCAGCCGCCTGCGCGAATCCCGCCGCGCGACTTCCACCGCGACTTGCCGCTGCAGCGCGTGGATCGGGCGCATCCACCGTTCGTACAGCGGACGAATCGCGAACCGAACCACCAGAAGCGCCGCCACGCAGAAGCCGACCATCATCAGTTGGTGAAGCGTCGTCGCGGTGCGGCGGGGAAACGCGCCGAGCAGCAGCGACCATCCGACCTTCGACGTGACGTAATACGCGCCGAGCAGCGCGCCCAGCGCGAGAAAAGCGCCGAACAAGTATCGCGCCAGCGCCCCGAACCAGCCGCGCTGCGCCAGACAGCTCCGCCGAAAGCGAATCGCGCCGTACACGAACGCGATCAGCGCGGCCGATCCGCCGGCGGCGAGCGCCGTGGGCAGCGCCGTTGTCTGCCACGACACGGGCGTTCCGACGCGCACCAGCAGTGCCGTCGCGGTGACGAACCCGACCACTGCGCCGACCGGCAGGGCCAGCACGCACAGCAGTGGCGCCTCTTCCATCCGCGCGAGTTGACGCTGAATGAGCCGCGCCGGCACTTCGACATCACCCATCGGATTGTTGAACGCGCACTCGGGGCAACGGATCGGATCACCCGCGAGCCCGCGCAGGTTGTAGCCGCATTGCAGGCAGAAGATGTCAAAACTGAATCCGCGCGGCGGCACGCGCTCGAGCGCAACCGCGGCGTCGCGGAGTGAGCCGGGGTGGGTCGTGCGCGCGGAATGCGCGGACGCTTCCCGGGGCGGCGCGACGGCGCCGCTCGCGGACGCCGACTGCGCCAAGTGCTGTGCGCGATCCGCCGCGGCGAGCGCTTGCGCGTCGGCGGCGTTGAGCGCGATGGTGCGGAGCGCAGCGGCGCGTCGCGCAGCCTCGCCGCCATGCGGCGGGGCGTTCGGCTTGCCCGCGGCGGAATCGCCCGCGTCCGGCGGCGGGGAGCGCGCTGCCGACGGTCGGCTGGTCGGCGGTGTCGCGTCAGCATTCATGTCGGTTTCGCACCGGCGACCACGGGCCGCGCTTCGTGCGCGGGGCGGACTCTCCGGATCCCACCGCGGTCGCGTTCGACAAGAGTGTAGGCGCGGGTTCGACCCGGGCGCGTGGCAAGTTGTCGCGCCGCGGACGACGCGCGCGCGTCTCAGGCGCTCGCAGGCGGGCCATCCGGCGGCAGCGCGATGCGGCCCTTCTCAAGCAGGACGACGCGGTCGGCATAGCGCGCGACGCTCGGGTCGTGCGTCACCATCACGATCGTCTGGCCGTCCCGGTGCAGCCCGGCGAGCAGGTCCATGAGCTGCGCACCACTCTCGGCGTCGAGATTTCCGGTCGGTTCGTCGGCCAGCAGCAACCGCGGCTGATGAACCAGCGCGCGGGCGACTGCGACGCGCTGCCGCTCCCCGCCGGAGAGCTGACTCGGCCGGTGGCGCAGGCGCGCCCCCAGTCCGACGCGCTCGAGGATGGCGCTTGCCGCCGCCCGCGCCGCGCGTCGGCGGCCCCACCAGCCGAACAGCGTGCTGTCGACCATGCACGGCAACAGGACGTTTTCGAGCACGTTGAGTTCGGGCAGCAGGTGGTAGAACTGGAACACGAAACCGAAGACGCGTCGGCGAAGCGCGATGCGGCGGCGCTCGTCGGCGGAGAAGACGTCGATGGCGCTGGTGCGGAGCTTGCGCCGGCCCGGCGGCGCGAAGAGCGGCTGGCCGTCGAAGACCACCTGCCCGTCCTGCGGCACGTCGAGCGCGCCGAGGATGTGCAGCAGCGTGCTCTTGCCGGACCCGGATTTGCCCATGATCGCGAGGAACTCGCCGTCGCCGATCGCGAGGTCGCAGTTCTGAAGCACCTCGAGCCAGCCGGCGCCCATGCGATAGCGCTTCTGAATCGCCGTCGCGCGCAGCAGCGCCCCGGCGGCCTGCCCCGCGGCGTCGGCGTTGGCGCGCGCCGCGTCGCGCGGCGCATCGCGCCGCGCGGTTCCGGTCGCCGCCAACGCGTGCGCGTCGGATCGCGTGCCCGCATTACTCATAGCGAATCGCCTCGACGGGCTGCATCGCGCCGGCGCGCCACGCCGCCGCCAGCGCGCCCGCGGTCGACGCGAGCACGGCGGTGGCGAGCACGAGCGCGACGTCTTCCGTCCGCACCGTGTCGGGAATCTGGTCAAAAGAGTAGACGGTGAGATCCCAGACGCGCATGCGCGGATCAAAGCGAATCAGAAAGTCCTGGATGGCGTTGATGTTCCGCACGAACACGACGCCCAACACGCTGCCGAGCACGCCGCCGACGATGCCGACCGCGGCGCCGTAGACGAGGAAGATCGCGGCCACGCCGCCCGACGAGCCGCCGATCGCCTTGAGGATGCCGATGTCGCGCGTCTTTTGCAGCACGATCATGTAGAGGATACAGAGCACGAGCATTACGGCGACGAGCGAGATGACGCCGAGCACGATCGACATGAGCACGCGCTCTTTCTCGACCGGCGCGATGATGTGGGCCTGCGACTGCTCCCAGGTGAGCACCCGCACCTGCTCGACCAGCCGCCGCTCCTGCGCGTCGAGCGCGTCGCCGGCGCGCTCCAGCAGCGCGTGATACTCGTTCTCCAGCCGCCGCGCGATCGCGAGCGGATCATCGTTCGGCCCGAGGCGGACTTTCATCTGGATCTGGTGGCAGCGCGGAGGGGCGAGTTCCCCGCTGTCGACACGGCGGACCGGCTCCATCTCGAGCAGCCGCTGAAGCAGGTCGAAGTCGCAGTAGACGCTCTTGGAATCGATCTCGTAGATGCCGGTGCGCGAATCGTCCACGTAGCGGAAAGGCTGCTTGATCGGCGTGTCCGAGACGGTTCCGCGCATCGAGATCGGCAGCACCGTGAGCGTGACAACGCACCCGCGGGGATAGAACGAATAGCGCCTGTAGCGGCCGTCGGCCTTGCGCTCGGCGACGATGTCGCGGCCGATGATGAGCCCCGGACGCGGATCGCCGCTCATCTCCGGCGGACCGGCTTTCTCGACCGTCTCGTAGACGCCGGGGAACGGCGCGACGTTGTTGCGGACGAGCATCTGCTCCGGCTCGCTCAAGACCGAGTCGTCATCGACCGCGCCGGCCTCGCGCGCCCGCAGATATGCCTCCTGGAACGGCGCCGGCAGGATGAACGGCGCGATGTCGCCGAGCCGTTCGCCTTTCGAGTCATAGAGCGTGATCGGCGGCGCTAGAAGGTCGAAGCCCATGAGCGGCTGTTGTTGCGCCGCGAGCGACGTGGTCCCGGGATAGTGCTTTTCGTAGAAGAGGCTCTGATGAAAGGCGTTGACCTCGTAGACTTCGCCGAGCCGGACGCCGACGGCGCGCACGGTCTCGGTCTGCTCGGTCTGCGGGAAGCGCAAGAGCCCGTAGGTGTAGAGCACGGGCGTGGCGCGGACCACCTCCGGCCAGGTGGAGATCGCAGCGATGAACTCGTCATACAGCGGAAAGCCGCTGACCGAGCGATTCTCGACGATCAGGTCGCCGAGCAGGCCGCGCGCCTTGCTCTTGAGTTGATCGAGAAACCCGCCCATGATCGACATCACGATCAACACCATCGCGGCGCAAAGCGTCACCGCGCCGATCGCGAAGTACGCGATGCGGCGGGTTCGCAGGAAGCGCGTGGTGAGGAAGAGCTTGTACAAGGGATTGAGTTTCTCAGGCTCGTGCAGCTCGGGTCCGGGTTAACGAACGCCCGTTCAAATCGGGGCGGCTCGATCCGCGCGCCAGCCCCGAGCGGAGCGCGAACCCCACGCAGCCCGCACGGCGCCGGCTGCGCAGCGACGAGGCGCCGCGCAATCGTGCCGCGCTCGTGCTCGGCCGAACGATGCACCGCTGCGAAAGCCTACCCGTGTGCCGCGCGTTCTGCCACCGGGGCTACGCCCGGCCGTAGTGATCGAGCTTCCACTGCCGCCGGCGCTCGATCGTCGCGAGCTTGCGGTCGGCGAGTGCCGCGATTGTCCGCCACGCGTCGCGCCACGCGTCCGTGCGGACGCCGCGCCGGGCGCAGCACGCGACCAGGAACCGGGCGAAATCGGTGCGGGTGAGCCCCGGCGTGTCGCGCATGCTGACATACAGGCGCGCGAGCGGGCGCAGCGCCGCAGCCGGAGAGAGCGGGTGGCGCAGGAGGCGGATCCCGTCGACGTCGATCCAGACCAGCCCGAGCTGCGGCGTGGTGGTGATGAGGATGTTGTCGGCTTTGCAGTCCCGGTGCGCGAAGCCGTGATCCGCCAGCCGCCGCAAGTGGCGCACCAGGAGCGCACTCAGCTCGCGCTTGCGGCGGAGCCAGTCGCGCGGCGTGCGGCAGGCATCGGACTCGCGTTCGAGGAAGGCGCGCAGATCGAGCGCCCCGGGGATGCCCTCGGTGAGCAGGACGCAGTCGCGGACCAGCGGTCCCCAGCGACGCTCCAACAGCGCCAGCGGCCGCGCGGTGGGGATGTCGCGGTGGAGCAGCGCATGTCCGATCCGCCAGGCGCGCCCGGCGCGCGACGGCGCCAACGCGTGGCGCAGGGCGCGGCGTCCATCGCGCGCCCGCGGGCGTTTTGCGATCACGGGCAGCGGACCGGCGTCGAACTTCAACAGCGCGCGGCGGACCTGGGCGCTGTGGGAGTTCTTCGCGGTCTCGGCGGCGTCGCCGCCGAACCAGACGAGCGGATCCCGCAACACGGCTTTCCACTGCTCGCGTGTGATTGTCATGCGCGAGGCGGCGGAGTCGTCGCTCGGGTGCTTGCAGGTTAGATAGACCGTGGCGCGCCAGCCGTCGGCGAGCCCCACGCGCCCAAAGTAACGCCCGGTGTGAAACACGCGCCGGTCGCGCTGCGCGCCCAACGCCTCCGCATGGCGCTCTGCGGCGCGGGCCAGCGCGCGGACCAGTTCGGCGAACGAGAGTTCGAGCGGACGGCCGTCGGCGAAGGCGTGCTCATACTCGTTGCGCCAACGGACATAGGCCCGCAGAAACGCGATCCGCTCGCCGATCGTGCTGTTCTTGCGGAACCACTGGTTCAATTGTGCGAGGTTGCGCACGACCGCGCCGTCGGAGACCGGCCGGGCCAGCCGTGCGCTGTGCAGATCGACGAACAGCGGCGCATAGCGGCGCGGGCCGGTCGGCTGCACGAGGATGTTCGCCGCGTGCATGTCGAGGTGTTCAAAACCCGCCTGGTGAGCGCGCGCGATCAGCTCTGCGAGCGCGTCGAGCACCTGGTGTGCGTCCTGCCGCCGACGACGCGCGTCGTGATCCGAGTTCAACTGGCGCCAGAACTCGTTCAAGGGCTGCGACGGCTCGACCGCTTCGGTCACCAGCAGCGACCACGTCGCCCGCGCGCCCACCAGCCGCGGCGTATACCCGCACGGCCGCACGGCCGCGATGCCGTGACGGAGCGCGAACAGCCCGCCGTTCCATTCGGCGCGGGCGGCGCCGCCGCGGACGAGCGCCTTGAGCCGGTGCCACCAGCGCGGGCAGGCGTAGTACTTGAGGTAATAGGGGCGGTTCTCGATCGTGGCGCGCCAGACTTCGCGCGTCGGGTTGTGCTTGACGCGCTGCCAGTGACGCGCGTCGGGCGCGGACCACACGCGCGCGGGCACGCGCGCGAGGACGGCGTCGAAGTCGCCGCGAAAGGTCCACCACAAGCCCTCGAACGACCGGTGGGTCGTGCTCGTCGCCGGCGCCGGAACGGCGCGCGACGCCGCCGCACCCGCCAAGGCCGGCGGAGCATTCGCTGCGAGCGCAGGGAGCTCGACTGTGTTCAGGCGTTGCACGGCGGGGCCCATCCTGGGCGGACTCGACCACTCACAACCGGACAATCTTACGGGATTTACAGCTGTCCCGGCAATCGACGGCGCCGCGCCGAGTCGCACGCGCAACACTCGGGCGGCGGGCGCGGCACCAAACCCAGCGCCGGGCGCGGCAGGGATCGGGCAGTGTGGGCGCGCGAGTGCGTCAGCCGCCGATGCGGCTCATCTGGCGGTTGCCGTAGTGCTGGTGTGCGTCCGGCTTCAGCACGACGCAGTCGAGAAAGGCTTGCCGCAACTGCGCGTTGAACGTGACCGGGCGCAGCAGCGGGCGCAGGTCGATCTCGCCGCCGTCGAACAGGCAGCTGCGCAGTTGTCCGTCGGGAGTGAGGCGCAGGCGGTTGCAGGTCGCGCAGAACGGCGCGGTCATCGCGTGAATAAAACCGATGCGGCCCGCGCCGCCGCGGACGCGCCACACGTGCGCCGGGCCGTTGCCGACGTCGCGCGGCGCTGGTTCGAGCGGGCCGAGACGCGCCTCGATCACGCTGCGCATCTCGTCGTAGGGCACGAACTCGTCGGGATCGTGCAGCAGCCGCGAGTCGGCGAGCGGCATGAACTCGATCAGCCGCACGGTGCGCGGCGAATCGATCGTGAGCGCGGCGAAGCTGGCGAGCTCGTCGAGGTTGTAGCTGCGCATCACGACGACGTTGAGCTTGGTGGGGCCGAGCCGCTGGTCCGCCGCGGCGATGCCGCGTCGCACCGTCGCGAGGTCGCCGGTGCGCGTGATCGCGCGGAAGCGCGGTGCGTCAAGCGTGTCGAGACTGACGGTGATGCGGGCGACGCCGGCGTCGGCCAGTTCGTCGATGTGGCGCTCCAGCAGCAGGCCGTTCGTGGTCAGCGAGATTTCGCCGGCGCCGGGCAGCGCGCGAATCAGGCGCGCCAGCACCGCGAGGTCCTTGCGCAGCAGCGGCTCGCCGCCGGTCAGCTTGAAGTCGCGGATGCCGTGCCCGATCGCGGCTCGGCAGACTTCGACGATTTCTTCGTAGGTGAGCAGGTCGGCCCTGGGCAGCCAGTCGACGCCGTCCTCGGGCATGCAGTAGATGCAGCGGAAATTGCAGTGGTCGGTCACGCTGACGCGCAGCGTCTTGACGAAGCGGATGTCGCGCGGCCCCTGCGCGCCCGCCGCGAGCGCTTCGGCCGCCGCCGCGATCGCGGGGTGATCCGGAGGCGCTCGGTGGGCGAGGATCGGCAGCGTCAGGCGGGTCACGAATCGCTCCGGGAAAATCGGCCCAAGTCGAGTATACCGCGGCGGCGGCGGAACGCGAAAGCGCGCGTCACTCGGCGCGGCCGCTCAGGCGGAAGAGCATCGCCCGCAGCTCTGGAAAGCGACGCTCGAGCTCGATCTGGCTGCCGCGAGCGAGGCGGTACAGCCCGGTTTCATAGCGGATCAGCTCGTAGTCGTCGTCGAAAGTCATGCTGACGCCGAGCGGCCAATAGTCGAGTTGTACAAAGAGGCGCGCCGCACCGCCGTCGCCGGCCGGCATGGGCCGCAGGAGTTGGGTGGCGCTGCCCGCGCCGGCCCGTGTGCTGATTTCGAGCAGCAGCACGTCGGAAGACTGGTGGGCCGCCCACGCGTGCGCGAGCGATTCCAGCGGCGATGCGACAAACGCCGGCCCGGGAGAGAACTCCAGTTTCCAGTGGCGCGCGTTGAGGTCGAGTTCCCGCGCGACGGTCGCTCCGCTGGCGAGGCGGCGTTCGCGCACGCGCAGCAGCGCGGGGTTGGCGCTGCCGCCGAACGCACCGTCCCAGCGCAGGCCGTAGCCGACGCCGCGTCCGTCGATGTCCCACCGTTCGATGTCCTGCTGGTCGTCGTACACGTCGAGCATGAAGCCGCGATAGCCCTGGAGCGGGTCGCGCTCGATCGCTTCGCGCTCGATGACGACGCAGCGTTCGGGCATGCTCGTGCGGTCGAGGTACTCCTGGCCGCGCGCTTCCGAAGCGAGCCCGCCGCGCCGCGCGCCGGCGTAATAGAACCGCCGCCATTCACGCCCCCACCAGCCGATCGGGCCTTTGCGCGTCAGCACGTCGACCAGCTCCGCGCCGCGCTGCTGCGCCGCGACCGGATCGGGCATCGCGCCAAGCGGCAGCAGGCGCAGCGCCTCGGTCAGCTCGCGGGCGGCTTCTTCGGCGGCCGTCGCGCGCGCCTCGTCGGTGTACACGAGCAGCATGACCGCCGGACCGACGGCTTCGCCGACCACCCGCGCCGACGCGAGGATCGTCGCGTCGCCGGATTTGAGCCGCCGGTGGGCAACGGCGAATCGCAGTCCGTCGGCGCGGGCCCCCTCGCTCAACTCGACCTGCGTGGGCAGGACCTCCCAGACTCCCGCCGCCAGATCGGCGAGCAGCGCCGCCGGTGTGCGACCCGGCGCGACCCACGTGCGAAAGACGCCGATCGCGAAGCCGGGCGCGTCGTTCGGGCTGAAACCGACGTACGCCCCGGGCGCCTCGGGCAGGTCGGGTGCGACGACCCGCGCGTGCGCCGGCAACGGCGCCGCGACGCCCGCCAATGCCAGGCCTGCGCCCGGGTCGAGTGTCAATCCCGGCTCGTCCAGACGCATCGCGGCGCACAGATCATCGAGGAGGTCTTCGTCCGCCGGCGACGGCACGCCGACGCTCCGCCCCCCCGCCCCGGCGTCGGGCAGCGGGATGTACTCCACATACACCACGTCGCCGCGCGGCGTGCACGCGAGTCGCAGAATGGTCGTCTGCGGGAAGATGCGTCCGGCGAGCGGCACAGGTCTGCGGCGAACGACCTGCACGCCGGTGAAGCCTGCAACGCGGACCGGCCGCGCCGGCCCCGACTGCGCGTTCTCCAGCCGGTCGAAGTCGTTCACGAGCGATTGCGGATGGCGAAAGTGCGGCACGCGCAGGTACCCGAAGGTCACGCGCCGCTCGATCACAACGCGCCGCCGACCCAGAAACGTCTCGGCGATCGGCAGCCGAAACGATCCCGGCTCGCGCGGGTCGGCGGACCAGTCGCGCGGCGGTCGGGCGTGCAGCGGCGAGTCGCCGATGCGCCGCTCGGGCGCGAGCGCACGTGCGCTCCGCACCTGCCACCAGGCGAGCCCGAGCGAGCCCACGAGCGAGGCGCTCAGCAACACGAGTAGCAGCGCCGGGCGTCCGGGCCGACTGCCGGCGTAGACCTCGAACATTCCGAGAATCATACGCGCGTACGACGCGAGCCCCAATCGCCGCGCTCGGAGTTCGCGATTCGGAGCTCGGACTTCGGACTTTCGAGTTCGGAGTCTGGCGTCGCGAGGAAGAGGCGAGCGGCGCGGAATCCCGGTGCGGGGGCGCGCCGGCAGGCAGCGCCTGCGACGCGCGGAATACCGCCGGGCTGGAAGCCCACGGCACAAACGCCCGCGGCCGCCGAGCTCGGTGAGCCGGGCGGCCGCGGTTTGACTTTGCTTCGGTCCGCTCGCGAAGCCTGGCGTGGCTTCGCGACGAGCGGAACTCGCCGCGCGAACTACGGTCCGGTGATCAGCGCGACGAACGGGTCGATGTCGAAGTTGTTGACCATGCCGTCGCCGTTCACGTCCGCGAGGTTCGCGTCGCAGCCGGGGAACTGCACGGCGTACGCGGCCGGATCGGTGAGCGCGAGCACGAACGGATCGATGTCGAAGTTGTTGATGACACCGTCGCAGTTCATGTCGCCGTCGGCGAATGCGGGCGCGCAATCGACCCGCACGATCGAGAACGCGTCAACACCGGCTTCGACGACCGAGTTGTTGGGGTTGTCGACGGCGTTGAAGCGAACGCGCACCTGGCCGGTCGGTGCGATCAGGCTGTTCACATTGAACGAAACGGTCGTCCACGTCGGGTTGTGCGAGACGGTCTCGACCGGCGTCCAGTTGGTCCCATTGTTGTTCGAGATCTCGACGGTCATCACGTCGCGGTCGGACGGAATGGCGTCGTCGTCGCAGTAGAACCAACGGGCATAGCTGAGCTGGTAGTCGCCGGGCGCCGAGCAGTCGAGCAGCGGCGACTGAAGGCGCGTCGGGCCGCCGTCGACGTCGCTGTTGCCGCCGGCGTTGTCGGTGACGTAGCAGAGCCCGGAGCCGTCCGCGTCGGTCGATGGCGCGCCGCGCGTGCCGCCTTCGGGCAGGCCGCGCGTCCAGGGGCCATCGGTGAGCGACGTGCTGGTGATCGTCCAGCCGAGGTTCCCCTGGAAGTCGTCGGCCAGCACGGTCGTCGTGCCGGTTGCGCTGAGCGCCGAGAAGACCGTCGTCGGCGCGCCGGCCGGGCTGATCACCGTCGAGCCGCCGGTGGTCTGCGCGGTCACGTAGTAACGGACCGTCGACCCACAGGGAATCGCGGGGAAGACGGCGTCATACACGTTCGGCGAGACGACTTGCATCGCGATGTTCGTATAGGCGCCGCCGGTGCTGTACAGCAGCCGGCCGGTGCCGGGCTGCGGCGTTCCGGTCAGCCCGACGACCACCACGCGGACGGCGGTCCCGCCGGCGGGGTCGATGCTCGCCGGTCGGCCGTTCGGATACTGGATGTCGAGCAGTTGGATCGGCGGCGCCGGCATGCCGTGCATCGTGAAGCCTTCGTTGATCTCGTTGTAATGCGGCGTGCCGTTGTTGATGTTGGCGTCGTCGTCGTCGAGCGTGAGGAAGTCGATGGTCTGCTGATCGTTGATGTCCGTGCCCGAGTGGAGCAGGATGCTGTTGACGGTGAGATCGCGCAGGATCGTGCGATAGTCCGCGGGCTCGGTGATGACGAGCCGGTTGCGCGTCTGCCAGACAGCGCCGGAGATCGCCTGTCCGCAGGTGTGGATCTCCGCGGTGCAGGTGTCCTGGATCGAATTGACGGCCGAGCGGATGCCGGCGGAGCAGTTGTTCTGGAACCCGCGGCCGAGCACGGGGTCGTCGGAGATCAGAACGCCCATGCAGTCGCCCATGCCTTCGCCGTAGGCGCCCTGTCCGCTGCCGCCGACCTGGACGAGGTGGTGGCCGTACTCGTGGTGGACGACGACGGAGAAGCCGGTGTTCGAGCAACCGCCGCCGGCGCGGAAGAAGTTGATCGACGAACCGTTGTAGAACGCGTTGCAGGTCGAGGTGGTGTTGGTGTTGCAGAGGAACTCGACCTGCGTGCCGATGGTCGGATACGCGGGGTTCGCCGCCAACGCCGTATCGCGGACCACGTTCGCGTGCAGGTACGTATTGACGTCGGAGCGCGCGAACTCGCTGGTGTTCGCGGCGTTAAAGACGAAGTTCGCCGGTCCCGGCGGCGTCACGTTCTGCGACAGCGCTTCCACCGCCTGTCCCGCGTCGACCACGCGGAACCAGCGTCCCAGCACCGACGCCTGAACCGTCACCGCACCCGCGCCGGCGTTTGGAATCACGAAATTGCCGTTCACGTCCGAGTACGCCACGGTCGCGCCGATGTTGACGCGGACGTACGGCAGCGGCGTCGCGACTTCGTTGCCGCAGATGTCCGCACCCCAGCCCTCGGTCGCCATGCCGCTGGTCGTGCCGGTCACGTCGACATGCAGGATGAGGTCTTCGTCGTAGAGGATTTCGGCGGTCTGTGCGTCCACCAGGAACAAGCGGCGCTGTTCGGTCGGGTCGCCATACGCGCCGTTGTCGGCGGTAAACTCGATCGCGACGCGCGGCGTGACTTCCATGTCGTCGATGCCCGCCCAGACGACCAGGCGCGGCTCGGAAAAGTTGATCATCGCCGGATAGGCCTTCATGGCCGCAACGGCGGCATCGGCATAACGGGCGGTGTCGACGATGTCCGCCGGGGCGGCGAAGTCGCCCAGATCGCGCAGGCTGCTCCCTGCCCAAACCAGCGGGAAGCCCGACTCGTTGCGAACCAGCAGCCGCAACTCGGCGCGATACACCGGCAGGCCGGCTTCGTACTGCGCGTAGTAAACCATCGTGAACTTGTACGCGCCGTCACCCGCCTCGCGGTCGGGCATGACAAGCTGCGTGAGTTCTTCGTTGAAGTGGTTGCCCGGCACCAGGTCGCTCGGCTCGACGCCAAACATGTCCGCGGCAGACAGCCGGAACTGCTCGGCAGCGTCTTGCGGACTGTCGCCGAACGCGAACGGCGCCCCGTAGACGCGGGTGATTCGTTCGTTGGTGAAGTAGAAGTGTGTGTCGGGGTTCTGGACGGCGAAGTCGGCGGCGGCAATGCTGGCCGCCGGCGAAGTGCCGCCGATGCGCGATTCCGATGCCAGTGCGGTGGAACCGGCCAAGCCGAGAATCAGCGTGATTGAAACTCGAAACCGCATGTGCTCTCCTTGCAGGCGGGAAACGGAAAGGCGGGGAAACTCCCCAGCGCGATGTACAACGGTACCCATCCCATGCAGCCGTTCAGCGCGAGGAGCCAGCGCGGCGACCCTCTTTGTCGGAAGTACCGACGAAGCGCAAAACGCCCAGCAATCGTGAACATACTGGTCTAACGCCGCAATCGCAAGCCAATTGTGTGAATCTGCGGACCTTGGTGAAATTGTGTCGCCCCGCCCGCCGCGCAGCGCCCGTCACACTGGAAAAGAGGATTATGTCGATCTTCTTTCCAGGAACCAGCGCCGCCGCGGTGATCCAGTGCGCGGCGCCTGGCGGACGAAATAGACCTGCCAAATCGTGCCGTCGGAAACGCGCAGTCGGTAGTAGTGCCTTCGCAGGTAGAGCTCGCCTGTCGCGCGACCCCCTTCGCGCGACGATTCCTTCCAGGCGCCAAGCACCTCGACGATCTCGAAACGATCGCCGCGCCACTCGAACGCCGCCGGCAACCCCGGCTCGCCGCGCGCCATCGCGGCAGTGTCGACGGCGCCGCACGGGATGACGGGTTCGCTGATGAACTCGCCGGGTGGGAGTTGGGGGTCGGGCATGACGGGCTCGCGGGATGGTGAGGCGACTGATGTCCCGGTGTCCGTTTAGAATCCGCGCGATTCGATCGCCCGATGGAAGTCATCTCGAAACTGCCGAAACGCCGGCAGCCGCGCGAGGGTCTGGGAATCGACTTCCGAGCCGAAGCTCCGGTACAAATCAGTCTGGCCCAGCTTTCGGGCGCGCCGCTTGCCTATGGCGATTTCATGCATCGTTCGCAGGACAAGCTTGGGGTCTTGATTCGCCTCGACTTCCTGCGGAGTCTGTGGCAGGCCCAGTTCCGCCTGCGACCGTCGTGTTCCCAAGGCGCGTCTGATCGCGCTTAAGTCCCAGATCATCCAGGCCTCAATCTCGTGCACTGGGACTGCCGCGCCGAGCACAGGCCAACCGGGTTGGTGCTCGCCACTCACGGATGAGAACCACCGGCTTATTCGCTCGCGCCGCGCGCGACTCGGGTCGCCGCCCCCGTCCGTATGCACGATGACGATATCAAGCGTCGCGTGTCGTTGAATCGTGTCGCGAAAGAGGTCGGTTTGCGGGCGGCCCGGCAACCCGTACGGCTCAGCAATCTCGGCCGGATGGTGGCGACCCGTCAGGAATGCGATTGCGATGCGCCTGGCGACCGGCGAAAGAAAGTCGATGTCTGTCGGGCCCTCCGCGAAAATGCCGATCGCGAGACGTCTCACGCTTGTGTCTCGGTTGGCGCGGCGGCCTCCAAGTACCGGCGAACCAGCTCGCCGGACACATGGCCCGGATCGGTCGGCAACAGGCTACTGCTGACGGGCCGGATGCGCGTCGCGCGCGTGATCTCGCCGCCCTCGACGCGTGTGACCGCGTCGGCGAACAGGGCTTCGGTGTCTTGCAAGTTATTGAGCACGACCGGCGAGTGACTGTTCATGAGCACTTGCCGCAGGGGTTCAGTCTCGTCTGGTTCGCCGTCGGTTACGTCGGTCGTGAGGTTACGAAGGGTCTCAATCAACTGTCCCAGCCGAAATGGATGGACGCCATTCTCCGGTTCCTCGAAACAAAGCAGTCCACGGTTCTTCGGATCGTGCATCAGAGTGAGCAAGGCGAGTATCCGCAGCGTGCCATCCGACAGCACGCGCGAGGGGAATCGCTGACCGTCCTGCATCGTGACGTCAATCCGGTATTCCTTTCGTTCTCGGTCCTCAACGACATCAAGGCGCCGCACATCGGGCACCAGGTGCGTCAGCGCGAGCGAGACGTCGGCGAGAATACCCTCCGGGCGCTCAGCCTCGGCCGTCTCGCTGCGAAGGCGCGCCAGGACCGCTGCGAGATTACTTCCGTCGTGCGTCAGCGTGTCCGGCGATAACTGCGGACTCGGTTGCCGCAGAGCCTCTGGATTGAGTTGCAGGAAGCGCCATGCGCGAAGTTCTTCACGGAGCGCGAAGAGATGCGCGAACTCCGTATTCGTAATTCCACTCAGTATCGTGCTCTCGGCCGCGTGCGCGGGCCGCTTTCGTCCCTGGTGTCCGTCCTGTGAGATTGAAAAAACCGGCCGGTCGTCCTCGGTCGTCGTCTCCAGGAACGGGCCTCGCTGCGTTCGACGCACGTAGGAATCGCGAAAGGTCTTTGGGACCGCCGCGTCGCTGACCCACCGATCCGCTCGCTTCAGGATTGGCTTTGCGGTCTCGTTGGTAACAAAGAGGCGCTCGATGCCGCCCACGTCGCGGCGCGCAAGCGTCAGCTCGTAGCGGACTCGTGTGTTTGTCAGCTGTTTGTCGACGCCCCAAGGATCACGCACGCTCAGATCGAGCAGCAGATCGAGGCCGAACTGCATCCGGGACGCGACGCCACCCGGCCCGTGCGAAAACAGCTCCTCAGGTTCACCGCGCATCCCACGCATTGCCGTGGCGAGATCGGAATCAGCCAGCCGGGACAAGAACTGGAGCGCGTCAAAGAAGTTTGACTTCCCGGCCGAATTCGCCCCGAGGATGACCTGGAACGGCAAGAGTTCCACTTCAAAGTCGCGGAAGCTCTTGAATCCGTCAATCTCGATGCGTGTCAGCATGACTGATTCTAACCGTTTGCCATCCTGTGCGCCCGATCGTCCGCCAGCGCACTCGAGCAGGCCTACCGTTTAGGCGCGTTGTTCGACCGTGAGTTGCACGAGCATCGCCGGGGTCGTAGACGCGCCGTCCGCCAGCGCGGTTCCGGCGCCCTGGCCGCCGACCAGTCCGCTCCGCCTTCGCTCCGTCGTGATCGGCCGATAGTACTGATCGCGCTGCTGGGGCTGCCAGCCCGCGTCGGCGATCAGCCGGCGAATCTCGTCTTCGCTGAGGCGGAACGTCGCACCCGCCTGGCTGACGACGTTTTCCTCCATCATCACGCTGCCCATGTCGTTCGCGCCATAGAACAGCGCGAGTTGCCCGATCTTCGGGCCCATCGTCACCCAGCTCGACTGCATGTTCGGGATGTTGTCCAGATACAGCCGGGCGATCGCCAGCATGATCAGATACTCATGCGCGTCCGCGAGCAGCAGGTGCTGGCCGTCGTTGCGCGGACGCGCCACAGAGTTGGGAGCGCGGTTTTTGGAGTCTGCTCGGGCCATGTCGTCCGGCCCACGGGCGGCGGCGAACGCGCGGGCCCCGTTCTGTGTTCCGACATCCGCGTTCGCCACTCCGGCGGGCGCCCCCGCGGCGCCGTCGGCGGCGTCCACCGGCAGTCTCTTCCAGCGCCCAAGCGGCGTGCCTTCGGGTTGAAACGGCCAGAGGATGAAGGCCGTGAAACCGCCGGTCTCGTCCTGGAGGTCGCGCAGGCGCCGCAGGTGCTCGATGCGCTCTTCCACCGTTTCGATGTGGCCGAACATCATGGTGCAACTGGTCTGCATGCCAAGCTGATGGGCGGCACGCATGACGGCGAGCCACTCGTCGGAGTTGGTCTTGCCCTGGCTGATCTTGCCGCGCACGCGGTCGACCAGAATCTCGCCGCCGCCGCCGGGAATCGTCGCCAGCCCCGCGTCCTGAAGCCGCAGCAGCACATCGCGCAGCGGCATCTTGAACACCTGGTGAAAAGCCCAGATTTCCGGCGGGCTGAACGCATGGATGTGAACCGTGGGAAAATGCTTGCGGATATACCGCAACAGGTCGAGATACCACTCGAACGGCAGGCCGTGGCCGTGCGGGTTGGTCTCGTCGGGGACGAGTCCGCCTTGCATCAGGATCTGTGTGCCGCCGATGTCGATCAGCTCCTGGATCTTCCGGCCGATCTCATCGAACGAGAGGATGTACGCGTCGGGCTGCCCGGGGTCGGCCTTGAAGTTGCAGAAGATGCACTTGGCGGTGCAGACGTTGGAGTAATTGACGTTGCGATCGACGACGTAAGTGCGATAGGGCTCGGGATGCAGCGCGAGCGTGCGGGCGAACGCGCGGCGGCCGAGCTCATGAATGCTGAGCTGATCGTACATCGCGAGCGCGTCGCGCTCGCTGAGGCGCCGGTCCGTGTCGGAGCGCGGCTCGGTTACAGAGCCCACCGACGACGCCGACGCAGGAGAGCCCAGACTGGTCGCGTTCATATCGAGACTCGCTGAAATTCGCCGTCCGGTTGGCGTCGGCCGGGCGGCCTCAGCCGGTCGCGCGGGCGATCGGTCGCCTGGAAACACGAACCCGTCGCCGGGGCCCGCGCCAGCCGGGCCAGCGTATCGTACCCGCGCGTCGACGGGGCGCCCGTCACCGCAGCGCCGCGACCGGCGCGGCTTCCTGCGGCTGGTCGAGCAGGCCCAACGCCGCACAGCGCCGGGCGAACTCGTCGATGCCGGCCTGAGCGCGCTCGTCGAGCGTGTACTTCAGGCAGCGCACCAGATAGCGCTCGGCGAGCGCGGCCGGCCAGCCGTGGGCGGGCCCTTCCTGCCGCGCGATCTGCGCCGCCCGCGTCACGCCGCGGTCGCGAGCGGCGGAAAGCAGGTCGGCGAGCGGCGTTGGGTTGTTTGCCGGCGCCGTTGCGCTGCACGCGGAAGCGTGCGGTGCTGCAACCGTGGGCGGCGCGGCTGGCGCGCGCACAGCCCAGACCGCAAACACGAACGGCAGCGCCGTGTGCTGTCGCCAGGCGCCGCCGAGATCGACCTCGTACGCGAAGCTCCCGCGCCGCGGATCGACGACCTTGTCGCCGATCAGCAGGACCGCTTCGCGCTCGGCCAGCGCCGCGAAGTCATCGCGCCGCGGGTCGAAGGATCGCAACTCGAGACGGCGGTTGTAGAGCTCGCGCCAGAGCACCGTCGCGAGCGCGACGGACGTGTGCGAGTCGCGGTCGACCCACAGCGTGCGGACGCGGTCGGGAGGAACCTGCGAGAACACGCGCACCGTCATCGTTTCGCCGTCGCAGGCGATACCCGCGTCGGAAACGACCGCCAGCCGCCCGCCGCCGCGCAGCACGTCGATGATCGGCACCAGCGCGGCGTCGACGGCGCCCGCACGAAGCATCTCGGGCAGTTGCGCGGGGACGTCGAAGCGCAGCGCGACGCGCGGGTCCGCGGCGAGCCCTTCGACGAGCGGGCGCGCGTTGAGAAACGAGACGACGCCGAGGCGAATGGTGCGTGCATGCATGGCCGGCTCGAGGCTCGGAGCCGCCCGCGCGGTCGCCGTGACCGGCCGAGCGAAGTGCGACAGTATACCCGTCGGCGGGGTGGATCCCGGGCGCGGGCGCGCGGGTTTCAAAGCAAATCAAAACGGGTGAAACCGGCCGGTTTCGGGCGAGCCCGCGCCGCGCCGGCCGGCGCGAGCGCGGCCCGCGCCCCCGCGTGCCGCCGGGACGCGTTCGTGCTTCGCGGCGTTCCGCAGCGGCGCCGGCGAACGCGATCCGCCACCGCGCGAAGTCCGGCGCGCGGGCGACAGCGTTGGTCTGGTGCGCGCAAAAAAGAAGATGGAAGGTCTAGCCGTGGCGCGAGAAGACCTTCCATCGCGTGTTGCGGCTGCGTTGCAGACCGCTGTTGTGGAGGAGCGCCGCTGCCGGAAGGCGAGCAACGCTCTGCTCACATCCGTAATGTATACCGCGCCGGATCGAATTGAAAACCCTGCGCGAACAACTTTTTTCCAGATTCTGGCGCGCGGAACGAGAACGCGACATCGCCGCGAGCGCGGAGTCCCGCACCGCGCGACATCGAGAGCGTCGCGCCGGGCGAGCGCGAGCAGCACACGCCGCGCGAGCGCGTCGGCGCGTTGTGCATCCTCGTCGGTCTCTCCAACCCGCAGCGCGCCGCGGTCGCGCGCGGTCGCGCGCGGTCCCACACAGCC
>JBFXAM010000030.1:0-44471 GCA_050184295.1 Phycisphaerae bacterium
GCCCGGCCTCGGTCAGCGCCTCCGTGAACAAATAGAAGTATGCGGGGCCCGACCCGGACACGGCCGTGACCGCGTCGAGTAGGCGCTCGTCGAGCAGGACCGTCTCGCCGCAGCAATCGAACAGCACCCGAACGGCCGCGATGTCGGCGTCGCTCGCGCCGCGCCCGCGGCACAACGCGCTCATGCCGGCGCCGACCATGATTGCCGTGTTCGGCATCACGCGCACCACCCGCGCGTCGGCGGGCAGGCGCGCCTCGATGTCGCTCGTCCGTTTACCGGCCGCCAGCGACGCCACGAGCGTCCGACGCGGATCGAGCCCGGCGCGGGTCTCGTTCAGCACCGAATCCATGAGCTGCGGCTTGACCGCGAGGATGAGCACCTCCGCTTCGCGCGCCACGCCGGTGTTGTCCCAGACCGTGCGGATGCCGAGCGCGCCGAGCGCAGCCGCCCGGCCCGCGTCGGGCTCTGAAACCACGATGTCCGCGGCCCGGACCGCACCCGCGCGCAACACGCCGTGGACCAGCGCCGTCGCCATGTTCCCGCCACCGACAAAGCCCAGCTTCATTGCCTGCCCTCCACAAGTAGTGTTCGCCGGCAGCGGAACGGGCGCGCGTCGGCGGCGGCCGGCGCGTGCCGCGGTTACGGCCGCTCGAGCAGCTCCGGCGCGAGCAGCGCGATGCACATGGTCCGCCCGTTGAAGAACGCATGCGCCAGCACGCACGCGCTCAACGAGCCATAGCGAATCCGCAAGTATCCGAGCAACACGCCAAACGTCGCAAGCGGGAGCACGTCCTGGGGCTGCGTGAAGTGCATGAACCCGAACGCGACGCCGCTGACGACGATCGCGAGCCACGCGCGCCGCGTCGCGCTCCACACCCACGAGAGCACCATGCCGCGGAAGAACAGCTCCTCCGCCAGCGGCGCGACCACGACCGCGATGACGAAAAGCTGCGCGCGACCCCAATCGCCCCACTGCGAATCGCGCAGGGCCGCGAGCACCGCATGCACGGGCGGCGCAAGTTCGGGCTGGAAGCGCCGCCACACCAGCTCCGTCATCTGAAGCTGCAACAGGCACACCGGCGCCATCAGCAGCACGCCCACGAAGCCCAACCCGACGCCGCGCCACCAGCGCGGCGTCGGCGGCGCGTCGCGACGCGCGTCGCCGGCGCGCGGTGCGAACAGCAGATAGATCATCACGAACGACAGCAGCAGCTTGGCGCTCGCGTCGCCGGACTGCGCAAGATGCCAGCCGTGCGAACCCGGCATCTGCACGTTTTCCGGGCGGAGCGCCTGGACGAGCGTGGGAACCAGCAGAAAGTACCCGAACAGCACCGCGAGAATCTCGACCGGTCCGGGGCCGACGCTGGGCGCCGCGACGCCCGCGAGCGGGTTGCGCCGCCGCGGACTGAGCAGCAATCGGATCGTGTATGCGAGGGCGCCGCACGCGCCGCCGATCAGGACGATCGCGTCGATCGATTGGACGAGTTGCGCCGCGAGAGCTAGCATCCGCGAATCACTCAACCGTGCTGAAGACCCATGGCCGACGTTCTCGCCGACATTCTCGCGAAGAAGCACCTGGAAGTCGAACACGCGCGGCGCGTGACGCCGGTCGAGGCGCTCCGCGAGCGTGCCGAATACTCAGCGCCGCTGCGGGATTTCTTCGCCGCGGTCGCCACGCACGCCGGCGGCCGGTTGGCCTCGCCCCAGGCCGGCGACGCCACGTCGGACGCTGCCTCACCGGGCGCCGCCGCGTCGGACGCTGCCCCAACGGGCGCCGCCGCGCCGGGCGGCGCCTTGCCGAGACTCATCGCCGAGGTGAAGCGGGCGTCGCCATCGGCCGGTGTGATTCGCGCCGACTTCGACCCTGTCGCGATCGCGCAGCGCTATCACGCCGCCGGCGCCGCGGCCCTCAGCGTGCTGACCGATGGCCCCTTTTTCGGCGGGCGGCTGACGGACCTGGCAGCCATCCGCAGCGCGGTGCCGCTACCGCTGCTGCGCAAGGACTTCATCATCGATGCCTACCAGGTGCACGAGAGCCGGGCCGCGGGCGCGGACGCGATTCTGCTCATTGCCGAGGCGCTGCGCGACGCCGAGCTGGTCGATTTCGTCGCGCTCGCGCGCCGCATCGATCTCACCGTGCTACTTGAAGTGCACGAAGCCGAATCGCTCGAACGCGTGCAGCGGCTGTTTCCGACGCCGCCGACGGGCGTCTTGCTCGGCATCAACAACCGCGATCTGAAGCGCCAAGTCGTGGACATTGCCCACACCGAGCGGCTCGCGCCGCGCGCGCGCGGTGCATGGCCGCTCGTGTCCGAGAGCGGCGTGAGGACGCGCGCGGATGTGCAGCGGCTGCACGCGGCAGGCGCGCGGGCGCTGCTCGTTGGTGAAGCGCTCATGCGCGCGGACGACCCCGGCGGGCGGATTCAAGAGCTGTTCGCCGGGTAAGCGCGCGCGGCGCGGCCACGCCCGATCGCCGCCCAGACTCGCACGCGTCCGCCGCGCGCCTCGCCAGGCCTGCGCGGCGTCGGCGCCGGGGCGTGCGTGATGGGTGCGTTCGACATCCATCGAAGGTCGCGCGCGGTCCCCGACGCCGTCGGGCGTACATCGAATCGGCGGCGATCGCGTGCGCCGCGGATGCTGAGCGATTTTCGCACCCGGCCGCTAGAATCCGGACATGTCCCGGAACGGCAAGGTCATCGTGGCGATGTCCGGCGGCGTGGATTCGTCCGTCGCGGCGGCGCTGCTGCGCGACCAGGGCTACGACTGCGTGGGCGTCTTCATGCGCGTCGGCGTCGAGCACGCCGAGCCGACGTCAGGCTGCGCCGTCGCGCTTCCACGAACGCCGGCGGCGGGCACACCCGAACACGCGGCCGGACCATTCCGCATTCGCGGCGTCGGCGACGCGCCCGACGGCCCGACCGTCTCGCCGCCGCGCCGCCGAAGCCTGAAGCACGGCTGCTGCTCGGCGAGCGACGCGCAGGACGCGCGCACGGTCGCGGGCCGGCTGGGCATCCCCTTCTACGTGCTGAACTTCCAGGCCGATTTCGAGCGCATCATCGACTACTTCGTCGACGAATATCGCCGGGCACGGACGCCGAATCCGTGTGTGATGTGCAACACGCACGTGAAGTTCGGACGCCTGTTGCGCTACGCCGACCTCATGGACGCCGAATTCGTCGCGACCGGACACTACGCGCGCATCCTCCGGCCCGGCGCCGCGACGACCGCCGCCGACTCGCAGGCCGAGCCCGGCGCGACGCACGGCGATTCGCGCAGCGCGGCGCACCAGGCGGCGCGCCGCGATTTGCCGAGCACCGTGGGCGCGTTGCGCGCCAATTCGCCGGCCGGCACACCCGACCACGACGCAGCCGGCGCCGTGCGTCTCGCCCGCGCCCGCAACCTCGCGAAGGATCAGTCCTACGTTCTCTTCGGCGTCCGGCGCGACGCGCTGCCGCGCTGCCTCTTTCCGCTGGGCGAGATCGCGGACAAGGCCATCGTGCGCCAGGCGGCCGAGGCGCTCGACCTCGACGTATTCGACAAGCCGGACAGCCAGGAGATCTGCTTCGTTCCCGACAACGACTACGGGCGGCTGGTTCGGTCGCGCGCCCCCGACGCGATCGTGCCAGGCGAGATCCGCGACAGCGGGGGTCGCGTGCTCGCGACGCACAAGGGCATTACCGGCTTCACCGTCGGCCAGCGGCGCGGGCTGGGACTTGCGGCGGGCCGGCCGCTCTACGTGATCGGCGTCAACGCGGCGACACACACGGTCACCGTCGGCGACCGCGACGAGCTGCGCTGCGCCGGACTGGTCGCCGACGACGTGAACTGGCTGGTCGACGCACTCCCAACGGGTATCGCACGCCGCGCGGCAACGAGGATTCGCCACATGCACGAGCCCGCGCCGGGCAGCATCGAGCGGGGCGCCGACGGCGCGGTGGTGGCGCGCTTCCAGACGCCGCAGATCGCCGCCGCGCCGGGGCAAGCCGCGGTGTTCTACGATGGCGACATCGTGCTCGGCGGCGGGTGGATTCGCCAATCGATCCCTGCGACCGCGCGGACGGATGCAGGCGCCCTCCCGGTCGCACCGGATACGTCGGCCGAGTCCGCCGCGAACGATGTCCATTGCGTTGTGTCCGCCTCGCGCAACGCAGACCCCGGCGGAGCCTGACCGCCCATGCCGCGCGACTGGGTGCTGCTGCACGCGGGGGCGCTCGGCGACCTTGCGCTGGCCCTGCAAGTCGCGCTGCGCGTGCCGGGAATCCGCCGCCGCGGCGCGCTGACGATCTACTCCTCTACAAGCCTGGGCGAGCTGCATGCGTGCACGCCGGCGATCCGCGGCTGTTCGCTTGATGCGCTCCGCGCATCCTGGTTGTTCGGCGATTCCGCCGACGCGCGTCCCGCGGCGCTCGTGCAGGCACTCCGCGGCCGCGCGGTCATCAGCGCGCTCGGCGACAGTCGCACGCGCGTCCACGAGCGCCTGTCGCAGCTCGCGCTCGCGGCGCTATACAGCTATGATCCGCGGCCGCGCGCCGACCTCGCGGCGCACATCACACAGCAGTGGACGTCGGACCTCGCCGGCGGCGGGTTGCTCGTCGAGCAGTGTGTCGCACGCCGCCGCAGCGCCGTGCTGCGTGTCCCCGACGCGCTGCGCGCGCGCGGCGCAGCCCGCCTCGAGACCGTTGGAGTCACGAGAAGCGCCTGCCTGATTCACCCGGGCAGCGGCGGGCGGGCGAAATGCTGGCCGGCTGAAGCGTTTGTCGCGGCTGCGCGGCTCGTCCGGGCGCGCGCCGGCATCGACGTCGCGTTTGTGCTCGGGCCGGTCGAGCAGGAACGGATGTCCGTGCATGAGATCGCCTCGCTCCGCCGCGTATGCTCGGTGCTCACACCGATGTCAGCCGGTGAGTTGACCGAGCTGCTCGCGGCGGCGGCCGTGCTGCTGTCCAACGACAGCGGCCCGGCGCACCTGGCGGCCCTGCTGGGCGCTCCGACCGTGACGCTCTTCGGGCCGACACGCGCAGCACGCTGGCGACCGCTGGGGCCGGCGGCGCGGGTTCTGCAAGGCGATCCCGCGCAGGGCGCAGCGTGGGGGCTGAACGCGGAGCAGGCCACCGACGCCGCGTGTGCGTCGCTGGCGCGCAGCCCGCGGCCGACGGCGACGCCCGCGCCTTGATGCGCGCCGATCAGCGCTTCCAGAGCTTGCTCAGCAGGCCCTTCTGGGCCGGCTTCTGGTCTTCGTGGATGTGGTCGCTCGCCAGTGCGCGGGCCATCGTTTGAATCGCCAGGCGAGCCGGACTGTTCGGCGAGTCGGTCATGATCGGATGGCCCAGGTCGCGCGACGTCGTCACGCGCCGGTAGTCGTTCGGCACGATCGCGAAGATCGGCCGGCCGAAGTGACGCTCGACCTCTTCCGGCGTGATACGCTCAAAATTGGCGTTGCAGCGATTGAGCACGACTTCGAGACGGTCCTCTACGGCGCCCATGTGCAGCAGCATCTCGTAGATACGCGTCGCGTTTTGAAGAAACGGCACGGCCAGTTGCGTGACGATGAGCACGCGATCCGCCGACGCCAGCGCCGCGGCGCTGGCCTGGCTGAATTGCCGCGGCAGATCGACGACAACGAACGGGTACATCTGCCCCATCACGCGCAACGCGTGATCGACCGCGTCTGGCGTGACAAACCGCGACTCCAGCACCACCTCGGGACGCGCCAGAACCGACACGTTGCACGGCAGCTCGTGCATCGCCGATTCGATCAACGTGCGATCGATTTCGATCCCATCGCGGCAGACGTCCGCCACGGTGTACTTCGGCTTGCAGTCGAACGCGCACGCGATGTCGCCGAACTCGAGGTTCAAGTCGATCACCGCGCAGCGGCGGGTCGTGACATGGGCGAGTTCGATCACCAGATTGCACGCGATCGTCGTCGCCCCAGCGCCGCCGGACGAGCCGACCACGCAGACTCGCTTGGAGGTTGCGGCGACGGGGATGCGGGTGGCGCGGACGCGGTCGATCGCGGCCCGCAAGTCGGCGGGGTCGATCGGCCAGCGCACGTACTGTGCACAGCCGGCGCGCATCGCTCCGATGATCGACTCGGGATCGGTCGCGGCGGAGATTCCGACGATCGCGCAATCGGGTGCGATCTCGGCAAGTCGCCGCACGCCCATCAGGTTTGGCGCTTCGGCGCCGAGACTCATGACGACCGCGTCGACGCCGCCGGCGAGAACGCAGTCCTGAAGCGGCGCCCACGCGGAATGGAGCCCGACGATCCGCACGTCCGGCGTCGCGGCGAGCGCCTCCCGCAGCGCGTCGGCGCTGGTCGAATCGGTGTCGAAAACGCACACGCGCAACGTCGCTGCCATAGGGAACCCCGCCAGAAGTCGCGCCGCGAGCGGCCGTCGTCTCGTTGAGTGATATCGGCCGAGCGACACCCGGACTTGCATAGGGCGCGGCGCGTTCCCGCCAACGCCGCGCGACTTGAACGACGCAATCGATCCGCGCGTCGCGCCAACCCCGCAACGGCGCGACCCGCACGTTCGCTGCGGCGGACGTGCGGGTCGCGACGGATTCGGGCCGGCTGAGGTCAGAGTCCGACCGCGGCACTGCCATTGCGAATCCAGATGACGCGCTCGTCGTTGTCTTCGTCGTTGTTGACGACCGCGACCAGGTCGAGGTCGCCGTCGCCGTCCAGGTCGCCGTAGCCCAGCAGACCCACCTCACCCGGCGGATCGAAGTCGGTGACGATGACACCGGTCCAGCCGCTGCGCGGATCGGCCTGGCGCTCAAAATAGCGGACGGCGCCGCCGGTGCCGCTGCAAACGAGCTCCAGGACGCCGTCGCGGTCGACGTCGAAGGCTCTGACGTCGCGCGGCTCGAAGGACTCGAAGGTGACCAGGACGTGGGTGTCCCAGTCGTAGGCGCGCTTGGGACCGCTGGTGGGCTGCTCGAAGAGCATCATCTGCATCTGGGCGCCGCCGGTTGCGATCACGTCCGGCCTGCCGTCGTTGGTGACATCGGCAATGACGGTGGCATACGCGTCGCGGATGCTGCCGATGCGCCACTGCGACCACGTCTGGTCGGGGACGACAAAGCCTGGATTCTCAAACCACGCGACCTGAACGTTGTTGTCGTCGCGCGCGGTGGAAACGAGGTCGAGGTCGCCGTCGCCGTCGAGGTCGTACATCAGGAGCCCGGTCGCGCCGTCGCGATCGAGTCGCAACTGGCGCTCGTGACGCCCGATGCTCACGGCAGTCCAGTTGTGCCCGTCGGCGGCGAAGCCCGGGTTCAGGAACACCAGCACGTCGCCGTCCACAATGAGCAGCGGCGGGACCGGCACCTCGGGCTTGGGCTGAAGGTTGATGCGGAAGAGGCGCGAGGCGGCGAGGTCGTTGTCGCCGTCGCGATCCATGTCGCCGATCTCGACGTTGGTGTAAAGCTGTTCGATCGTCACGATGTAGTCGTCGAGGTTGACCCCCGGACCGAGCGCCTGGGCGATGATCGCCTGCAATTCCGCATCGCTGAGAATGACGTAGCTCGCGTCGATGCGCTCGCGGAGCTCATCGCTTGGATTCGGATTGCCCCACGCCGACAGATTTGTCGTCGGCTGACCGCTGGGGTGATGGAAATACCAGAGCGACGCCTCGGCGGCGCCGATGATGTCGAGCGCGCCGTCGCCGTCGATGTCACCGACCGCGAGATCGGCGAGATCTTCCATGTCGCGTTTGCTGTCGAGCGTGAGGCTCAGATACTGCGTAACGCCGGGGCCGCCTTGGCTGAGGAGAATCTGGATCACAGCCTGCGTCGCGCCATAGGCGACGACCGGATCGACCTTGCCATCTGCGTTGAAGTCGATCGCGAGCGGACGACGGGTCATGTCGTCGGCCAGATGCGTGGTGGTGGTGACCGCGCGCCCGTCCGTGAACGTGCGCGCCTGGATCAGCTCCTGGGTGAAGGCGGCGCTGCCCTCCGGCGTGAACGCACCCGGCGTGGCGCTGACGACGGTTCCGTCGCCGCCCGTGAAGATGTCCGCGAGCGGGCCGGTGGTGCAACCGGCGAGCACACCCAATCCCAGGCCGGCCAGCCCCAGCCACGTCGCGCGTCGTTCAAACTTCGTCATGCGAGTCACTCCCCAGCCCTGGTTATCGGGCGCCGCCGATGCAACGGCGGACCATCGTTATCCGTCGGCTGTCGCGTGCGGCGGCTTGAAGTGCGCGCGAACGCCCGGCTGCTCGGGAATTGTGCGATATGTCCGCGCGGGAGATGCGCCCGGCGGCGCGGCATCCGTGCGGCTCGCGGAGTAGCGCCGCGACGGGCCGGTTTAGCGCCTCACTGAAACCGCGACGTATCGGAGCCGCGACATTCACGCCGTGCGGCGGTTCCGCGCGGCCTGAACGCCGCGGCTCGGTCCGTAATTTGATCGCTTTTCTTCGAGGCACCACACTAGGCGTCGGCGGCGGCGGCCACGTCGTCCACGGCGAGCCATTCCATGCAGAGCTTGTGACCGCAGCGACGCCGATAACACGGCGCGCACGCGATCGCGGAGCGGACAACGCGCATGGGGCGAGCGCTCTCGTCGGGCGGCCAGGGTCCACAGCGGGCCGGGTCGGTGGGACCGAAAACCGCGACGATCGGCTTGTTGAGCGCGGCGGCAATGTGCATGGGGCCTGAGTCGTGACAGACGACCTGTGCGCTGAGATCGAGGAGCGCGACCAGCGTACGCAGGCTGGTGCGGCCGACCAGGTCGAGCACGGGACAGTTCGCGTGCGGAAGGATTTGCTCGGCAAAGTCGCGATCGGATGACGCGCCCAGCAGCACGCAGCGCGGCCGGCCGGCCGCGTGTAACCGGTCGAGCAGGGCGGCGATCCGCTCCGGCTTCCACAGCTTGGTCGACCAGCGCGCTCCGGGCAGAACGGCCGTGAAGCTCGCGAGCGGCGCGCCGGCGGTGTCCGTCAGGAGTCGTTGCGCCGCGGCGCGCTCATCGTCGGTGACGGCGAGCGGAAACTCGGGCGTGTCGACGCGAAGCCCCAGGGCCCGCCCCACGACCAGATTCCGCTCGACCGCGTGCCGGGCGGCGGGCGGGCACCGCACCGGGTCCGTGTAGAACGCCCAAGCGCACTCGCGCGCGTCGGCGAATCCGACCCGCCGCGGCGCCCCGCTGGCGAGTGCGAGGAATCCGCTGCGGACGAGGCCCTGAAGATCGATGATGAGGTCGAACCGCCGGCGGCGGATGCCGGCCACGAAGCGGACAAAGTCGCTGAAAATCCGCGGGCTACGGAGCATTCTGCCGAAACGCCCGCGGTCAAACGGAATCACTTCGTTAAGCAGCGGGTGCCCCGTCAGCAGCGGCGCGAACGCCGTCCCCGCGAGCCACGCGATGTGTGCTCCGGGATACGCCCGGCGGAGCGCGGCGAGCACGGGCAGTGCGTGGACGATGTCCCCGAGCGAACTGGGCTTGATGATCAGGATGCGCTGAGGGTCGGATTTGGGCTCGCGCGCGGTCGGCATGGGCGCGGATTCTAGCGGCGGCGGCGTGCGAAGGGACGCGCCGTTGCCCCCGTGGACTCCCCGCTGGGCAGACGACAAGGACGAGCCGAACGCCCCACCAGGCGCCGGGCCGCACGACCGCGACCGCCGGCCGCGGCCTGGCTCGACGACGCCGGCTAGGGCTCGCGCACAGCGCCCGCGGGCGTTCCGCCGACCGGCACGGCGCTCTTTGCCGGGGCGGCGCCCAACCGCCACTCCATGACCTGCGTCAGCACGACAGGAACCAGCACGAGCGTGCCGAGGGTCGAAACGGACATGCCGCCGAGCAGGACGCTGGCAAGTCCACGATAGAGCTCGCTTCCGGCGCCGGGCATGATCGCGAGCGGCATGAGTCCGACGATGCTGGTGAGGCTGGTCATGAGGACGGGACGGACACGGACGCGGACGGCTTCGCGCACCGCGACGCGGACCGAGTAGTGTCCCTCGCGGAGGTACACGAGCGATTGTTCGACCAGCAGGATCGCGTTCTTGACGACGAGTCCGACCAGCATGACGAAGCCGAGAAACGTGAGCACGTCGAGCTGCTGCACGGGTTGATCGGTCGTCAGCAACGTCGCCTGGTGGCAGATCGACAGGCCCAGAAAGCCGCCGAAAATGGCAAGCGGCACGCTGAACATGATGACAAACGGGTAGAGCCAGCTCTCGTAGAGCGCACACATCAGCAGATACACAACAATGACCGAAAGCAGGAAGCGCCCGCCCAGAAGGTTGCGCAGCGATTCCCAGGTCCAGCCCTTCCACTCGCCGACCAGCGCGTTGCGCGCGGCGATCAGCTTGTCGGCGTTGCCCGTGAGCGTCACCGAGACATCGCGGTCGATCTGCCCCGCGGTGCGCAACTCATCCGCGATTTGGCCGATCCGGCGCATCACGGCCTCCAGCGCCATCGCTTCCGGCGGCGTGATCTCCAGCGTCACGGAGCGCTGCCGCTCGATGTGATTGATCTGCTCCAGCGCCGCCGTGTCCACCAGCGTGACCACCGACTGAAGCGGCACGGCGCCGCCGACGGGCGAGTACACGGGCACCTGCGCGATGTCGAGCAGCGCGCGGTCCTTCTGCCCGACGACGTAGAGCGCGATGTCGATCGTGTCGCCGCCGTACTGCCGATAGTCGCCGATATACGCGCCGTCGCCGCAAGCTTCGACGATGAACCCGATGTCGGCGGCGGTGAAGCCCAGCTCGCCGGCGCGCTCGCGGTCCGGCACGATGCGCAGCTCCGGGCGGCCGAGCGCGAAATTCGCCGGATCAGGTCGCGGAAAGCCGAACTCCTGCATGCACGCCCGCTGCATCATCGACGCGGCCTGCGTCACGCGCTCCAGATCGTCGCCGCGAATCTGCACCTCGGCGTTGTTACCGCCGCCAAACGTAAACAACTGCGACTGGAAGAACACGGGAAAAGCGCCGGGGATGCGGGCGCCGGCCGACTGGAGCAGGCGCACCAGCGGCTTGACGCGCGCCGCGTCGCGGCTCGACGCGCCCATGAAGCACCCGCCCGCCCAACTGACGAAGAAGAAGTTGTCGACCAGGGGCGGCGGCGTCAGCCACTCGCGCCGGGCCCGCGAGCGCTCCAGCATGCTCAGTCCCGGCGCCGACACCTCCGCGATCGCACCGGCGGCGAGCTGGGCTTCGACCGTTTGGCGCCAGGCGGCGTCCAGCGCGGCCTGTTCCGCGCTGCCCGGCGCCGCGCGCCAGTACGGCGCGACAACGTCTTCGATCACCGACGCCATTCGGCGGAACTCGTCGTTGTTGTACCCCGGCGGCGTGAGCAGGAAGCCGAACACCAGGTTGCGATTTCCGGCGGGCAGGTAGGTCGCGGCGGGAACCAGCACGCGCGCCAGCAGCAGCGAACCGAGCGTCATCACGACGATGACGCCGGCCCGCATCAGCCGCCAGCCGTTGAGCCGATCCACCACGCCGGCGACCAGCCCGGCAACGCGGAGCACCGGGTCGCGCGTCGGCGGCGCCGCCGTGAGCGGCGCGTGCGCGGCGATGTGCGGTTGATCGTCCGCGGGGAAGCGCGGCGTGCCGCGGTCGCGCGTCAGGAGGCGCGCCGCGAGCGGCGGAATCACCGTGACGGCGACGATCATCGAGAGCCCGACTGCGGCCACTTCGGCGATGCTGATGTCGCGGAAGAGCTGGCCGGCCTCCTCCTGAATGAAGATCACGGGGATGAACACCGCCATCGTCGTGAGCGTACTGGCGAGCACCGCGCCCCAGACTTCGCTCGTGCCGTCCAGAACCGCCTGGCGGATCGGCTTGCCCATCTGCTTGTGGCGGAAGATGTTCTCGAGCACGACGTACGCGCTATCGACCACATCGCCGACCGCGAACGCGATGCCCGCCAGCGAGATCACGTTGAGCGTGCGCCCGAGCAGCACGATCACCACGAACGTTCCGATCACCGAGACGGGGATGGTGAGCGCGAGGACGGCGGTGGCGCGCCAGCTGCGTAGAAACGCCAGCAGCAACCCGAGCACCAGCGCGCTGCCGTAGACGATGTTCGACTGCACCATCTCGATGGCCTGGCGGATGTAGATCGTCTCGTCGTACACCTGCACGAGATCGACCTGCATGTCGCGCGGCGCCAGCACCTCGGCGTTGACGCGCCGGATCGCTTCCTGCAGCGCCTCCATCACCGTGATGACGTTCGACCCGACCTCGCGCCGCACCGGAAACGCGAGCACATACTGGCCCTTGCTGCGGACGAATCCTTCCGGATCCTTGTACGCGAGCTCCACCTCGGCGACGTCGCGGACATAGACCGGCCCGCCCGCGGCCGACGAAATCACGGTCGCCTGCACTGCCTCGATCGATTCGTACTGGCCGACCGTTCGGATCGCATAGTCGCGCTTGCCCTGCGAGCGCGTGCCGGCGGAAAGGTTCGTGTTCTGCCCGCGCAGCGCGTCCGCCACCTGCTGAAACGTCAGCCCGCGCGACGCGAGCCGCCCGGCGTCGACCCGCACCTGCACCTCGCGCTCGAAGCCGCCGTAGATGTCCACCGACGCGACGCCGGGCACGCGATCGAGATAGGGCTTGACGAAATCCTCGACGAAGTCGCGCAGCTTGCGGACTTCGTCATCGTCGCGGCCGTTGCGCGGGTAGAGGATCAGCCACGCGATGGTGCTGTTGATCTCGGCGTCGGCCGCCTGGATGGTGGGCTCTTCGACTTCGAGCGGATAGCCGCTGACCTGGCGGAGCTTGTCGTTGATCTCGCGGAGCGCTTCGTTCTGGTCCACCTGCGCGTAGAACTCGAGGCGGACGGTCGCCTGGTTGTCGCGCGAGTCGCTGGTCATCTTCCGCAGGCCCTTCACGCCGCGGAGGCGCTCCTCCTGGCGGTCGACGATCTCGCGCTCAACCTCCTGCGGATTGGCGCCGGGCCAGCGGGTGGTGACCGTCATGATCGGCGTGTCGACCGTGGGCGTGAGCTGAACGGGGATCGCGAAGAGCGCGAGGAGCCCGAACAGGACCATGAGCAGGACGCCGACGGAGACGCCGACGGGGCGATCGAGGCAGAGTCGGATCAGGTTCACGGAATCTCTCGTCTATCGCTGCGGCCCGTACGACGAGCGTACGTGTTCGCACCGGTCGGTTTCAACGCTCCGCGGGTTGCGTGGTCGGTTCCGCCCAGCCGGCCAGCGGCATCGGCGACACGGGCGTCGGACCGTAGAGCCGCTCGTTGGCGCGACAGACCACGAGGTCGCCGGCCCGCAGCCCGGTGGCGCGGACCTCGATCTGGCCGCCGAACTCGAGCCCGGTCTCGACCGTGAGCGGCATCGCCATCTGGGCGCCTTCGGCGCCAGGTCGCAAGACGAAGATCGTCTTGCTGCCACCGCGGTTTACGATCGCATCGCGATGGATCAATTGGCGCAGCGTGTTCTGTCCGGCAGGCACGTGGGCCCACGTGAACATCCCCGGCAGAATCGCATGGTCGGCGTTCTCGAGCTCGATCTCGACCGGGAAGGTGCGCGCCGCGACGGCGGCGCGCGGGATGATCCGCGCGACGGTTGCGGCGCGCGAGACGCCGAGCGCCTCGATCTCGACCGACGCGGGCGCGCCGCGCTGCGCGAACGGGACGGCGGAGGCGGGCGCGTCGCAGCGGATGCGGACGGTTTCGACGTCGATCATCTCGCAGACGGCGCCGCCTTCGGCGATCCACTCGCCGACTTCGGCGCGCTTGGCGACCACGAACCCGTCAAACGGCGCGTGAATCTCGGTTTTCTCAAGATCGCGCTCCAGGCGCCTGAGCACCGCCGCCGCACCATCGACCGCCGCCTTGGCTGCGGCAAGCTCTTCGGCCCGGGCGCCGTTCTTCGCCTGGTCGAGCTGCGCGCGAATCTGCGCGAGGCGCCCCGCCGCGGCCAGATACTCCATTTCGGCATCGTGGCGTTCTTTCGGCGAGCTGCGCCCGGACTCGTCGAGCGCGGCAATCCGCTGGCGCTCGAACTCCCACTTCTTGAGCGTGGCGTCCGCCTCGTCCGCCGCCGCCTGCCAGCGGCGCAGCTCTTCGGCGCGCACCCCGTTCTTGAGCTCGTCCCACTCGGCTTCCAACGCGGCCAGCCGGGCGCGGGCTTCGTCCGCACGGAACCGCGCCACCGCGGGGTCGACGGCGCAGATCAGCGCACCTTGCTTCAGGAAGTCGCCTTCCTCGGCGTCGAAGCGTTTGACCACGCCGGTGACCTCAGCCGCCACCACCGACGAGCGGTTGGCGGTGACGGTACCGACGAGCCGCAACGTCGCGGGCAGCTCGCGTTCGACGACGGGAGCGACGGCGACCGGCATGCCGCCGCCGGGCTGCCCGGGCGCGGCGGGGACTCCGACGGCGCCCAAGCCAACGATGAAGAGTGACGCCTTTAGAACGAGTTTCTGCCTGCCCAAGCACAGTCCCCTTGAACGCCCCAACCGCAGCGCCCGGCCAGCGCGACTTCTGATTATTGCGCCTTGGCTGCGCGGGGGTCATACTAAGACCGTATTTGCTTTTGGACAAACAGCTTGAATCCGGCGTGCGCGGACGCTATCGTCTTAGAACCTCCGGTCAGTGCGGATGCGGCTGCTTCTGGACAGAGTCCTCAAGCAGGCGTACCGGCTTGCCGATGAGGGGCAGATTGTGTACCCCTCCGCACGTGTGGGGTGCGCTGCCGACACAGCCCAGCGGCTGGGCTCGCTGGCGGCAGCGAGCGGGTTTTCCGAAAGCAGTCGAACGCGTCCGCCGCCTGCCAGACCCGGCAGGGCCGGACGATCTACTGCCCGGACCCGCCGGGCACAGTCGCGAGAACGCCGTAAGAGTTTACGAAAAAGAAAGTTAGAAGCTTCCCATGAGCGCCCTCAGCAAGATTCGAAACATCGGAATCTCGGCCCATATCGACTCGGGCAAGACGACGCTTTCCGAGCGCATCCTCTTCTACACCGGGCGAATCCACAAGATCGGCGAGGTCAAGGGCGCCGGCGACGGCGCCACCATGGACTTCATGGAGCTCGAGAAAGAGCGCGGCATCACGATCACGTCGGCCGCAACCGCCGTCGAATGGGAGGGTCACCAGATCAACCTGATCGACACGCCGGGGCACGTCGACTTCACGATCGAGGTGGAGCGCTCGCTGCGCGTGCTCGACGGCGCGGTGCTCGTGCTGTGCGGCGTGGGCGGGGTGCAGTCGCAGTCGCTGACCGTCGACCGGCAGATGCGCCGCTACAACGTTCCGCGCATCTGCTTCATCAACAAGCTCGACCGTGTGGGTGCTGATCCGACTCGCGTCGTCAACGAGGTGCAGACCAAGCTCGGCCTGGAGGCGGTCCCGCTTCAGCTTCCGATGGGCGTCGAAGCCGACCACAAAGGCGTGATCGACCTGGTGACGATGGAGGCGATCTTCTTCGACGGCGTCAAGGGCGAGAACGTCCGGTGCGAGCCGATCCCCGCCGAGTACAAGGAACTCGCGGACCGGGCGCGACATGGCCTGCTCGACACGATCTCCCTGTACGACGACGAGCTGATGGAGATGTTGCTCGAAGGCAAGGAGCCGACCGTCGAGAAGCTCCACGCGACCATCCGGCGGCTCACGATCGCCCGCGAGATCGCCCCCGTGCTGATGGGGACGGCGTTCAAGAACAAAGGCGTGCAGCCGCTGCTCGACGCCGTCGTCCGCTACCTGCCCTCGCCGCTCGATCGGATGTACTACGCGAAGGACAACGACAACGAGGGCGCGGAGGTGGCGATGACCGCCGACCCCGACGCCCCGCTCGTTGCGATGGCGTTCAAGCTCGTCGACGAGAGCTTCGGCCAGCTCACCTACACGCGCATCTACCAGGGCACCATGCGCAAGGCCGACCAGATTCACAATACGCGCAACCGCGACCGTCAGCGGGTCAGCCGCATGGTCCGCATGCACGCCAACGATCGCGAAGACGTCGTCGAGGCGAAGGCCGGCGACATCGTCGCGCTGATCGGCGTCGACTGCGCGACCGGCGACACTTTCTGCGACGAGAAGCTCAACTACTCGCTCGAGAGCATCTTCGCCCCGGAGCCGGTGATCTCGCTGGCGATCAAGCCGCAGAAGACCGGCGACCGCGACAAGCTCTCGAAGGCGCTCGGCCGATTCATGCGCGAAGACCCCACCTTCCACGTCCGCGTCGATCACGAGAACGGCGAGACCATCATCTCCGGTCTCGGCGAGCTTCAGTTGGACATCTACGTCGAGCGCATCAAGCGCGAGTACGGCGTCGTGGTCGAGGTCGGCGCGCCGAAGGTGAACTACCGCGAGGCGCCGACCCGGGTCGCCCCGTTCAACTACAAGCACAAGAAACAAACCGGCGGCTCCGGCCAGTACGGCCACGACATCGGAAAAATCGAGCCGCTCCCCGAGGACGCCGGGCAGGACTACGTCTTTGAGAACAAGGTCTTCGGCGGGCGCATCCCGACGGAGTACATCCCGTCCTGCGACAAGGGGTTCGCGGGCGCGCGTTTGAACGGCCCACTGGCGGGTTACGAGGTGATTCGCGTGAAGGTGGTGCTGGAGGACGGCACTTCGCACGCGGTCGACTCGTCGGACATCGCGTTCCAGATCGCCGCCCGCGACGCGTTCAAAGAAGCGTACATGCAGTCGAAGCCCGTGATCCTCGAACCGATCATGAAGGTCGAGGTCGAGGTGCCGCCGGACCAGCAAGGCCCGGTCGTCGGCGACCTGTCGGGCCGGCGCGGACTGATCACCGGCACGGACATGCGCGGCACGACCACGATCATCACCTGCGAAGTTCCGCTGGCGAACATGTTCGGCTACGCGACGGACGTGCGCTCGATGACGCAGGGCCGCGGGACGTTCAGCATGGAGTTTCTGTGCTACCGTCCGGCGCCGCGCGACGTGCAGGAAGAAGTGATCGAAAAGGCCCGCAAGGCGAAGCAGGCGGCCAAGAGCTAGGCCGGCACGTTCCGGCCCTTGCGGCCGATCTGAACCCAACCATCACGGGACCGGCGGGCGGAAAACCCGGCGGTCCCGCTGCTTTTCGAAAGACGCGCGCCGCGCCGCCCTGGGCGGCGTGCAGCGCGCGCGCGTGCGCCTTTACGTCTGTGGGCCGTCGGAAGTTCCGGACGCCGCCGCGGACATTGTCTCACCCGCGTTCCGCTGGACGCGTCGCTTGATCGGGTCCGCAATGCGGAATCCGAGAATTTCGTTGTCGTTCGCGTGCAGTTGGCTATGCTGACGCCGCTCAAGGCGTCTGCGGCGCGGCGCGCGTCAGCCCCGTTGCGGGTGGAGCGCGAACGGTGAAGCGCTACGGACGCCGTCGTGTTGCGCATCGGCGCGGGGGAACGTCATGGGGAAATTGCCAATGTTGCGGGTGGGTGTGCGGCCTTGGCTGGTTCGCGTTGGCGCGGGCGCGCGAATCGCGCCGCGCCGCCGCTGCTTTGCCGCGTGTGCGCTGGCTGTGCTTGTGATGGGCGACGTTTCGGTCGTCGGCGCCGGCGCGGTTGAGACGCCCCATCCGGTCCTGTTTGTGACACAGGTTCCCATCCCGGGGGATTTTGTAACGATCGGCTCCGTGTTCGGGAATCACCGGCCCGCGATGAACTCGGTCGGGCGCGGCGGCGACCTGTGGATACGATATTCCGACGGAACGCTGCGGAACCTGACGGCGGCCGCGGGCTACGGAAACAGCGGCCTGCAAGGGGCGAACTCGATCGCGGTGCGCGAGCCATGCGTGCACTGGGACGGGCAAAAAGCGCTGTTCAGCATGGTCGTCGGCGCACCGCTTCGGCAGTATGACTACAACACCACATTTTTCTGGCAAATCTACGAGATCACGGGCCTGGGCGCCGCGGAGACGCCGGTGATCACGCGCATCGCCGGTCAACCCGCTCAGTACAACAACGTCAGTCCAATCTACGGCACCGACGACGCCGTGATCTTCACCAGCGACCGGCCGCGCAACGGGGCGGCGCATCTTTATCCGCAACTGGACGAGTATGAGGAGGCTGCGACCGTCACCGGCATCTGGCGGCTCGACGCCGGCGGCGTCCTGACGCTTTTGAATCATGCGCCGTCCGGCGATTTCTCGCTGCTCCTGGACAGCTTCGGGCGCGTTCTGTTCACGCAGTGGGACCATTTGCAGCGCGATCAGCAGGCGGACAGCGATGCGCTCACGCCGCCGGGACAGCCGCTGCCTTATGGCACGTTCAACTGGTCGAGTGAGGCGGTGGACGCGCTGCCCCTGTTCGGGGACCGAGGCGAAGTGTTCCCGGAACCGCGCGCCGCAAGATACGACCTGCTGGACGGGACCAACCTCGTGGGACACTCGTTCAATCACTTCTTCATCTGGCAGATCAACGAGGACGGCACCGAGTCGGAGATTCTGAATCATCTCGGGCGGCACGAGCTGCACGGCTACATTCCGGCGAGCATCAACGACGATCCGAATGTGATCGATTTCTATGGGCAGTTGTCGCGCTTCAACCAGAAGCCGATCCTCAACATGTTGCAGGTCGCGGAAGATCCCGACTTTCCCGGCCGGTACTACGCCGTCGACGCGCCGGAGTTCCGCACGCACTCGTGCGGGCAAATCGTGCGGCTCGACGCGCCGCCGACGGTCGACGCGGACCACATCGCCGTGGACTATGTCACGCACCGCGACACGTCCCAGCCCGACGACACGCCCGACGCCGACCACTCGGGGTTGTATCGCGATCCGCTCGTGCTGACCGGCGGCACACTGATCGCGTCGCACACGCCCGAGACGCGCGCGGATACAAACACCGGAACCCGAGCCGACCCCGGCACGCGCTACGACTTGCGGCTAAAGACTCTCGTTCCCGGCGCCGGCGGCTACTACGTCGGAGGCACGCCGCTGACCGCCGGCATCAGCAAGACCGTGAGCTATTGGGATCCGGATGTGCTCGTTTCGTATTCGGGGCCGCTGTGGGAGTGGCAGGCGGTCGAGGTGCGGGCCCGCCCGCGGCCGGCGACGCGCACGACGCCGCTGCCCGCGATCGAAGCGCAGGTCTTCATCGACGCCGGCATCGATGTCGCCGCATTTCGGGATTTCCTGATCGCGAACGACCTGGCGCTGATGGTGGCGCGAAACGTGACGACGCGCGACGATTGCGACCGCCAACAGCCCTTCAACCTGCGCGTGCCGAACGGCGGCGCTCAGACGATCGGACGGCCGGGGCGCGTCTACGACGTGAGCGGTCTCCAGCTCCTGCAAGGCGATCAACTGCGGAGCCTGTCGTACAACAACCAGCCGCGATCGGGACGACGCGTGCTCGCCCAGTATCTGCACGACCCGCGGGCGCTGGGCGCGAACCCGCCCAACGAGGGCGCCCCGCCGGCGACGGTCCGCTTGGCGCCGGACGGCTCGCTGGCGGCGTTTGTGCCGGCGCGCCGGGCGCTGAGCTGGCAGTTGCTCGACCCGGATGGGACGCCGGTGGTCCGCGAGCGAAACTGGATTTCGTTCCAGCCGGGCGAAATTCGGGTCTGCACGTCGTGCCACGGACCGAGCCAGCTCGACCAGGCCGGCCAACTGCCGCCGACCAATCCGCCGCGGGCGCTGCGGGATGTGCTTGAATACTGGCAAGACACGAGCGGCGGGCTGCGCGGCGACACGAACTGCGACGGCGTCGTCAACGACTTCGACATCGACCCGTTCGTGCTCGCACTCGCGAGCCCGGCCGACTACGCGGCGGCGTTTCCGAACTGCAACATCAACAACGCCGACATCAACGCGGACGGGCGGGTGAACAATTTTGACATCGAGCCGTTCGTGGGCTGCTTGACGGGGGGTTGTCCGTAAACGCGCAGCGCAGCGAGTTCCCGCAATCGCGCGAATGGTCGAGACCGGTGCGACCCGCCATGCGGGACCGACCGGCCTCGCGCCGCTGGTGCGGTCGCGCCGAATGCCTTCCCGCGCTCTCACCCGTGCGAAACGCGTTATCATCCCGCTGCACAGAAACCCGGGATGAACCACGACGATGGCACGGAAGGCCGCCGAGTCGGCGATGCATCTGCACCTCTTTCAGAGTTACGCCCTGGACCGCGCGCGTCGAGCACGGCGCCAGCGGGCGCTGTTCATTCCGCGCCTCGTCCTCGAGGCAGCGAAGAACCCGGAGCTGATCGGACGCGAGCGCGACGCTGCTCAGCAGGTCGCGATTCGCTGGGCTGACCTTGAAAGCAGCGGGAACCTGCTCGAACAGCGCGAAACCTCGATCGACACCCAGTTTCTCGATCAACTCTTCGGCGAAGGGCTGGGCTACGGTCTCAAGACGGTGAGCCCCGATGCGTTCCAACTGGAGCACAAGTACGCCGTTTCGGGCGTCGGGATCGCAGACGCGGCGCTGGGTGATTTTCCGCGCGTCGCGGCGCCGGCCGCGGTCATCGAGCTAAAGGACGCGCGCACCGACCTGGACCGCGACCGCTTCAACGGACGCACGGCAGTTCAGCAATGCTGGGACTACCTCAATGCCCTGCCGGACACACCGTGGGGCATCGTCTGTAATTTTCGGCTGATCCGCCTCTATCACCGCTCCAAGGGGTCGCTCCGATACGAAGAGTTCGCGCTTCAGGAACTGCGCGACCGCGCCCGCTTCAACGAGTTCTACGCGATCTTCGAACGCGGCGGCCTGACGCCGACCACGCCGGGACGAAAGCCGCGGGCGCTGCTGCTGCTCGAGCGCACCGAGCAGCGCCAGCAGCAGGTCGGCGACGATCTCTACGAGTCCTATCGGATTCAGCGCCTGCGGCTCATCGACTACCTGATGCGCCACGAGAAAAAGACGCTCGACAGCGCGATTGCAATCGCCCAGAAGCTGCTCGACCGGATCATCTTCATCGCGTTTTGCGAAGACCGCGACCTGCTGCCGCCCAAGTGCCTGGAGCGGGCCCACGACGCCATTCCACCGTTCGCGAAGGTGCGCAACCCGCGCTGGCACAATTTTCTCGCCCTGTTTGACGCGGTGGACAAGGGCAGCGCCGCCGAGCCGCCGATCGAACGCTACAACGGCGGGCTGTTCGCCGACGATCCGGAGATCGATGCGCTGGAGCTCGACGACATCCCCTGGGCGACGGCGTTCAAGGGTTTCGGCAACTACGACTTCTCCGAGGAAGTGAACGTCGAAGTTCTTGGGCAGTTGTTCGAACGGTCCATCACTGAGCTCGAGAAGCTCCGCGTCGGCGGCCTGTTCGCCCTCAAGGCAGGGATCGACGGTGCGCGCGGAAACGGCGGACCCCGCCCGCGCCCCGCCCCCGGCGGCGCGCGCCGCCGAGCGCCGATCGACGACGCGCCGCCCTCGAAAATGCCCAAGAGCGCACAGCGGAAACGCTTCGGCATTTATTACACACCGCCCGCGTTCACCGGGCTGCTCGTCGAACGAACGGTGGACGCGTACGTACGCGAACGCTTTGCGGCGTTGGCCGCGGAGCACGAGCTCAAACCCGTAGCGCGCGAAAGCGTCGAGTCGACGCGGCTACGCAGCTACTGGCGCGCCTGCCTCGACGCGCTCCAGTCCGTCACCGTCTGCGACCCGGCCTGCGGCTGCGGCGCTTTCCTGATCCGCGCCTACGACGCGCTCGATGCTCATTACACGTTCGTCGTCCACGGCTTGGCCGGCGCCGGCGAGAACACCGACACCGTCCGCGCGATCGAAGACTCCATCCCCGACCTGATCCTCGCCCGCAATCTCTACGGCGTCGATCTTTCGCACGAGGGCGTGGAGATCACGCAACTGGCCTTGTGGATCCGCTCCGCTCGCAAGGGCCGGACGCTCGCCGACCTGTCGGGGCACATCAAGCAGGGCAACTCGCTGGTATCCGACCCCGCGGTCGACCCGCGCGCCATGGACTGGCGCACCGCCTTTCCATCGATTTTCGGCGAAGGCGGCCCCGGCGGCTTCCGTTGCGTCATCGGCAATCCGCCTTGGGAGCGCGTGAAGGTGCAGGACCGCGAGTTCTTCTCGCTCACCGATCCAACAACCGCCGAAGCCGTCAACGCCGCCGATCGAAAGAAGCGCATCGCGGCGATGCCGCACGAGAATCCCGACCTGCATTCCCGCTACGTCGAGGCCCGCGACCGCGCGCAACGCATGCTCGACTATGCGCGCGGCTCCAGCGAGTACCCGCTGACCGGCAAGGGCGACGTGAACCTGTACATGCTCTTCGCCGAGCTGGCCGGGCGGCTCGTCGCACCCGACGGCCTCGTCGGACTGCTCGTTCCCTCGGGAATCGCCACCGACGACACGACCAAGGAGTTCTTCAGCGAGTTGATGGACAACAAGCGTCTCGTGTCCCTTTACGACTTCGAGAACAAACAGGCGCACTTTGAAGATGTGCACCGATCGTTCAAATTCACCGCGCTCGTCTTCGGCGGCGCGAGCCGGCAGACCGAGCAGGCCGACTTCGTTTTCTTCGCCCACAGCGTCGAGGAAACCGCCGCGAGCAACAAGCATCGGCACATCGCGCTGACGGCGGCGGACATGAAGCTCCTGAACCCCAACACGCGCACCTGCCCGATCTTCCGCACCCGCCGCGATGCCGACCTGACCCGATCGATTTACCGGCGCGTGCCGATCCTGATCGATGAGAATCGGCGACAGGGCGGGAATCCGTGGGGAATCACGTTTTTCACGATGTTTCATCAGACCAACGACGCCGGACACTTCAAGGAGGCGAAAGTCTGGGAGAAGCGCGGGTACCGGCTCGAAGGCAATGTGTACGTAAAGGGCAACAAGCGCGCGCTGCCGCTGTACGAAGCCAAGATGGTGCAGGCGTTCGATCATCGGGCGGCGAGCGTCGTCGTGGACAAGGACAACTGGGTGCGGCAGGGCCAGAAGACCGAGACGTACGACACGCAGTATCAGAATCCTGAGTACGCGGTGATGCCGCGGTGGTGGGTGGCGGAGGATGCGGTGGACGCTGCGGTCCAAGGGCGACCTGGAAACAAGCGATGGTGGATGGGATTCAAGGACATCACGAGCCCGACCAATGAGCGCACGATGATCTCGTCGTTCATTCCACGAAGCGCGGTAACAAACAAATTTGTGCTGCTGCTGAGCGATATCGAGCCGCGACGACAGGGCTGCTTGCTTGGAAACCTCAACTCTCACGTACTCGACTACCTCACCAGGCAGAAGATTGGGGGCATAACGCTGAACTTCTTCATCGTTGAGCAACTGCCTGCGCTCTTACCGGACACGTACGATGCGAAATGCCCCTGGGCCACGCGAGAAACGCTCGAGCACTGGATCAGCGAGCGCGTGCTGAAGCTCTCCTGCACCGCCGAAGACATGCTCCCGCTTGCCCGCGCGTGCGATTTCAAGGGCAGCCGCGGCGACGGCGTTCACATCTGGAAGGAGCCGGAGCGCGCCGAGCTGCGCGCGGAGCTCGACGCCGCGTTTTTCATTCTCTACGGGATCGAGCGCCCGGACGTGGAGTACATCCTGTCCACGTTCACGAGCACGGGCCTCATCCCCCGAGACGAGCGCCGCGCGGATGCGCCGGCGTGGGAGCGGCACAGCCCGGGCGAAATGATCCTCGACGCCTACGACCGCATGACCGGACTGCAATCACAGCGCTAACGTAGCTGCTCACGCTGTGTATCTCTCATGTGGGTGGTACGGGCGTCCCGCCCGTTCGCCGAGACAGGCGAGACGCTCGTCCGCCAAAACGGGCGAGACGCCCGTACCACCCATGTTGGCTGAGTTCTGAATGCCCAGGCGCAGCGCCGCGCGGCCAGCAGTGCTCCCTGCCGCCACTCGTCCGCTACAATCCCCCACCATGAAATCCTCGTTCCTCGAACACACGCTCCCCAACGGCCTGCGCGTCGTCTGCGAAGTCATGCCCCGCGTCAGCTCCGCCGCCGCCGGGTTTTATGTCGGCGCCGGGTCGCGGCATGAGACGCCGGAGCTGCACGGCGTCAGCCACTTTCTCGAGCACATGTGCTTCAAGGGCAACGACCGCCGCGACTGTCACGCGATCAACGTCGCGTTCGACGAGCTGGGCAGCATCTACAACGCGTTCACGAGCAAGGAGCACACGGTCTATTACGGCTGGGTGCCGGCGACGCGGCTGAACGACCAGCTTGAGCTGCTCGCGGACCTGGTGCGGCCGAGCCTGCCGGACGCGGACTTTCAGACCGAGCGCAACGTGATCCTGGAAGAGATCGCGATGAACGACGACGCGTTCGAGCGGCACGTCGGCAACTTCCTGCATCACGCGGTCTTTGAGAACCACGCGCTGGCACACGAGATTCTGGGCGAGAAGGAGACGATCGCGAACATGCGGCGCGAGCAACTCGTGGAGTATCACCGGCGGCGCTACGCGTCCGACAACATGACGCTGGTCGCGGCCGGCAACTTCGATCCGCAGGAGTTCTTCGCGGCGGCCGGACGGTATTGCGGCCGCTGGGAGCGGGCCGGGCGCAACGGCGCCCCGACGCCGCCGACGATCGCGACGCGTGGCGTGCGCAAGCTCGTGCTCGAGCAGTTCAAGCAGCAGGCCGTCGCGATCGTCTATCCGTCGGTGCCCGAGGGACACGCGCACGAGGACGCGATCGAGGCGTTTACGCAACTGTTCGGCGGGCCGAACTCGCGCTGTTACTGGAACATCGTGCAGAAAGGCATCTGCTCACAGGCGGGCGCGTTCTGGCTGTCGTATCGCGACTGCGGCGTGATGGCGCTCTACGCCGACGGCGAGCCGGAGCGCTGCGAGGCGATGCTGGCGGCGTTGCAGGAACAGGCGCGCGAGGTGATGGAGCGCGGATTTCGAGCGGACGAGGTGCAACGCGTTCGCAATCAGCGCCGCACGCAGCTCGCGCTCGAGGCCGAGAATCCGCGCACGCGATTGATGCAGGTGGTCGACGACCTCGAGGTGCACGGTTATCCGCGGACGAGCGAGAACCGCATGGCGGCGGTCGAGGCCGTCACGGAGAAGTCGATCGCGGCCCACCTGAATGAGTATCCGATCACGGGCGACGGGCTCGTGGTTTCGATCGGGCCGCGGGATTGGCCGCCCACCGCTTGATATTGGAACTGGGGTCTGGAGTTCTGGGGCGCGGGTGCACGAGTCCCCCGTTCGCGGTTTAAATCGCGGATCGCCGCGACGCGCTTCCGCATTCCTCCCCGATTCGCGACTCGCGATTCCCGGTTCCCCGCGTTGCGGCCTGCGAAGGTCCCGCGCTCTGCGTCGCCTCGCCGCTCTGTTCGCTTCCGCCGCTAAGCGCCATGCAGCAACACGCGAATGAACGCGTCGATGTCGAAGTTGTCGACATGATGGTCGTCGTTCACGTCGGCGTGGGAGATGTCGCAGTTCGGGTAATCCGCCGCGTAGACGTCGGGGTGCGCGAGCGCGAGCACGAACGGATCGACGTCGAAATTATTCACGAGCCCGTCGCAGTCCATGTCGCCGACAGCGCGGCGTTCATAGGCGCCCATGTCGGTGATCGGCGGCGGGCCGGCGCCGCTGTCCGGCGCAGGGTCGTCGCGGAAGCGTGCGTAGCGGGTCAGGTCGAGCGGCGTGGGTTCGGTCGTGTTCCCGTCATTGTCGAGGTCGGCGCTGTCGGCGGGGACGAGCAGGTTGCTGCCGGCGTCGAGACACGGGGAGCCGTACTGCAGGCGCAGGTCGTCGTCGGGCGTGCCGGGCATGCCGTCGGGTCCGGCGGAGTCGCGAAACCGCGGGTTGGCGCCGAGGTTTCCCATGCCGCCGAGCGCGCCGGTGAGTCCGTCGATGGTGCAATAGTCAACGGCGGCGGTTGTGTTGGAACCGATCCTAATCTGCGCGCTCTCGCCGCCGCCGGCGCTGTCCGTGTTGTTCCAGAGGATGTTGTTGGCGAGTGTCAATGCGAGCGTCTCAACGCCGACGGAGGCCTCGCCGATGACACCGCCGGCGTTCCCAGCGGCGGCGTTGTTGGTGAGCGTCGAATTGACTAGCGCCATACGGGACTGCCCGGGCCTGCCACGGACATCGGACACAAAGACCGCGCCGCCGCCTCCCGTGGCGACGTTTCCGTTGAAGCGAGAATTCGTGATTTCGACATCGAAGACTCGCGCAAAGTCAAAATCCCGCACGATGGAAATCGCACCGCCGTCGAGCGCACGATTGCGCTCGAACCGACAATTGAGGAGCGCGACCCGCCGCGATGGGGCGAACGCAACCGCGCCGCCGCGCTGTGAGGCCACATTGTCCTCAAAGCTGCACTCAACCATCGACGCAAGATACAGCGCATAGCTGGATTCAACGGCCCCGCCTTGCGCTGCACGATTTCGCCGAAACACGCAACGGCTGATAGCATACTCATCGATGTTCGGCATGTAGACGGCGCCCCCCGACGCAGTCGCCGTATTGTCCTCAAAGACACAGTCGCGCACCGTGGCGCGCACGCTCCGGCCGAAGTACATTGCGCCGCCAGTTTCGGCCTGGTTCTGCGTGAAGCGGCAATTCTCCACCGTCAGGATGGGCGAAGCGAATGCGATGTAGTGTAATATGGCGCCGCCATAGGTCGCCCTGTTTTCCTTGAGCAGGCAGTTTCGGATAACAAGGTTCGGTCCATGAGAACCGAAACTGTAGATTGCAGCCGAGTCGCCCGCAGTCGACAGCGGGTATGACCCGCGGACTGTAGACCCGTCGAGCGTGACCGTGGTTCCTTCCAGCGCCCATGGGCTCACAATCGTCTGGCTGTTGTCCGCGCGGTTGGCGAAGTCGGGGCCGTCGTCGCCCAGCAGGTCGCCGCTCAGGATCGTCTCGTTCGCCACCCAGTCGCGCTGGTCGCGCTGCGTCTCCACACCCGCGAAGCCGCCATACACCGGCTGGTCGGCGTTCAGGAGAAACGAGCGCGCGCGATCGCCGGTGCCTTCGTCGGGACGATACACGCCGGCGGCAACCCAGACTTCGCCGCCGACGCCTTCACGCAGCGCGAGCGCGAGGTCGTGATACGCGGTCGCCCACGTGGCGCCGTCGCCGCCGGGCGCGGCGTCCGCGCGAACGTGGATGACCTGCCCGCGAACCGGACCACACCACGACAACACCACAACCAGGACGGAAACGAGTTTTGCAGAATTCGGGCCGGACATGATGCGGCACCTCCGCGCGCCCTGACCCCGTCGATTCATCCTAGCTGCGTGAGCTTCGAGCGACAATCACGAATCGTGTACCGCACACGGGGCTGTTTGCCCGCGGTCCAGCTTTCGGCGCCGCCCCGCGCGGCATGCACGGTCGTGGGGCCTGCCGCGTGGCGCGGGCCCACCAGAACCCCGCGTGCCACACGCGGTCTCGGGCCCACCGCTTGGCGCGGCGGGTTCGGAGGGCGCGACACGACGATGCGTGACGGCGGCGGCATTCCACGACCGCCGTGCCGAAGCCACGCAACCTCGCCTTCGGCGGGCTCGAAGGATAGGATAGCAGCGAGGGGCGACGAGACTTCGGGAGGCTGGTCATGAATCGCGCTCGGCATTTCGGCGGTCCACTTGCATTCTGGCTGGGAGCGATGACGGCGGCCTTGGCCGCGTTCGCGGCGCCGCAGACCGGGGCTGAGCCGCCCGGTCCACCCCCCTATGTCATCATCGACGGTCGACCGGTGCCGACCGTGATCGTTCCCCCGGCGCGCGAACCACAGCGTCCGGCGCCGTCGCGCGAAGTGCGCGCGGCGTCGCCCCCGCGCGAGACTCACGCAACACGCAACCTATGGTCTCCGGAGCGCAATGCGACGCGGCCGCGCGTGATCGAGCTCGGCGGCGGCGGACGCGAGTTGCGAACGGCGGACCGCGTCACCGTCGTGCAGCCCGGCGTGACCACCGACGACACGCCGCGGGTGTACCTCACGGACCGCCGGACACACGCCGTGTGGTTCGACGCGATCGACCCGCGCGCGTATCAGCAGGCGCTCGCGGACGCGTACTGGCGCGGGCGCGACGACGCGCAATCCGACGCGCAGCGCCTCGCGCGCGACGAAGACCGGGCGCGGCGGCTGGAGCGCCTCGGCAGCGCGCATCAACGCTCGCTCGATCTCGGGCTCGAGCAACTTCGCATTGGCGACTATTCCAAAGCCGTGATCGCGTTCGCGCTCGCCGCGGACCTCGATCAAGGCGATCCGTCATGCCGCATTCACCTCGCGCAGGCGCGCGTCGCGCTCGGCCACTATGACGAGGCCGCCGAGACGCTCCGCCGCGCTCTGCAATTGCAGCCAAAACTCGCGTACATGGACCTACGGCTCGCGAGCTACCTGCCGAGCGACGCCGCGCTCGGCGAGCAGATCGACCGGCTGGCGGCACGGGTGCGCGAGCGCGAGGCGTCGGCCGAGCTGCATTTTCTGCTGGGCTATCTGCGGTTTCAGCGCGGCGACTACGGCGCCGCGCACGAGAGCTTCGCGGCGGCGGGTCGCACCCTGCGGCACGACGAGCTGACTCGGACGTACCTGTCGATTACCAAGCCGCAGAGGAAGTAAGCACGATCGGCCCGACCGGGGCGATCGAGAGCGGGCAAGCCACGAAACGGCGAACGCCGGCCGCGCTTGCGCGCCGCCGGCGTTCGCCCGAATCTCCGACATGGGCCGCGGGCGCGGCGATTGTGCGGTTCGCGCGGACGGTGTCGCCGCTGAGACGGCGCCGGGTACCGACCGCGGCGTGTGCAGGCAAGACGAGCGTTCGCCGCGAGGCAGCGCGAGCACGTCCTGCGCGGGTGCTAGCCGACGCGCCGACGCGCGCTGTGCAGGCCCGCGAGGCCGAGCAGGCCGAGCAGCACGCCGGTGGGCTCGGGAACCGGATTGCAGAACGCGGCGCCGGTCAGGAAGATCGAGTACTGCCCGCCGCCCGAACCGCCGGCCCAACCCGCGATCGAGTCGCCGTCGATCGGGCCGTAGACGCCGCCGAACGGAAAGGTCGGGAAGATCAGGTTGCCGCCCGCGTCCACCGGATCGCGGTCGAAGCCGGAAATGGCGAGATAGTACTCGCCCGCGGCGAGCGTGAAGCTGCCGGCGGGCAGGCGCGCCTGGAGCGTGCCCGAGTCGTCGTTGGCGAGCACGCCGACGCCGTTCAGGTCGAACAGGAACAACTGCGTGTCGAACGACGCGCCGCCATTGGTGTCGGCCGAGAACGTGCTCGGGCTGGTGATGCAAATGCGGTACATGTCGGCGCCGCCCGCGAGCGCGCCGTCGATCTGGTCGAGGCTGCCGGCGCCGACCGCGGTCTGGGCCGTGCCGGGCAGATCACCCGCGTCGCCGACTTCACTCCAGATGCCCGCGTTGGCGCTGGCGGCAAACGCCATCGCGGCCGCGAAGCCGGAAATCAGATGCCACTTCTTCATTCTTCCCTCCCTCAGAGAATGCACCTTATTCGTCTCGCGCGCCGACCGAGTCGGCGCGGAGCTTACTTGCGCACACGCGGCGTCGGCGACGCTCGCCGACCGCGTCGCGGTGCGATTCAAGCCTGAGCAAAGAACCCCCCGCGCGGACGATCGGTCCGCGGCTGTCGACGATTCCCGCTCACGCTCCGCGCCGAAGCGCCGCGCCGTGTTGAGCGAGTGGCTCGACGAGCAGTGCGGCCGATCCTAGCGAGCCGCGGGTCGTGGTTTCAAGGCAAGTTCATGCGGATTTTCCGCGTCCGCGGCGTGGCGGCGCGCTGTCCCAGAAAACGCGCGGCGACGGGCGCGCCGCGGCCGTGTCCGATTTGACAAAGCCCGGTAGTGCTCGAACAATTCCACGCACGGACCGGCGACGAAGGGCGCGCGCCGACCGACCGAACTGCACGCCGCCAGACGCGGAGGCTCCCATGCGAGTGCTCGTCGCTGTCCCGGTCTATAACGAGGAGCGATATCTGCCGCGCGTGCTGTCGGCGGTGCGTCGGCACGGACACGACGTGCTCGTAGTGAACGACGGATCGACGGACGGGACGGCGCGGCTGCTGCGCGCGGAACGCGAACTCCACACGATCACGCACAGCACGAATCGTGGCTATGGGCAGAGCCTGATCGACGCGTTTGCGTTCGCGGCGGAGCGCCGCTACGACTGGGTGATCACCATCGACTGCGACGAGCAGCACGAGCCGGCGCAGATCCCCGAGTTCGTCCGCGCCGCGCGGCGTAACCGCACGGATGTCATCAGTGGATCGCGTTACCGGGTCGCGCATCCCGACGACGACGAGCCGCCGGCCGACCGGCGACAGATCAACCGCGTGGTGACCGACCTCCTGCGGCAACTGCTCGGACTGCGGTTGACCGATTCGTTCTGCGGATTCAAGGCGCATCGCGTGGCCGCGCTGGAGCGGCTGGCGCTGGACGAGCCGGGGTATGCGTTCCCCCTGCAATTCTGGGTGCAGTGCGTCCGGGCCGGGCTGCGGATCGAGGAACTGCCGGTGCATCGCGTGTACCGCGACGAGACGCGCCAATTCGGCGGTCGGCTGAACGATCCCGCGGCGCGCCTCCAGCACTATCTCGAAGTGTTGACTGCCGAGCTGCGACGACCGGCGACGCGGATTGCGGCGCCGGCGCCGGCTTGCGGGCGAAGCGCCTGCGAATGATCGATCGCCGCCGGCTGGTCACGCCGCCCCAGCACCTCGACGTCCTTTTCGAGCCGGCCGGCAGCACGGTGCGGCGCGCGCTGTGCGCCGCGCCGCCCACGCCGAGCCGCGAGGCGCCGCTTGCGAGCGTGCCCGTGGCGGCGCTGCGCGCCACGCTGCGCGCGAGGCTGGGACTGCGCGGGCCGGTCGTGGTCACAGGCCACCAGGCGGAGCTCTTCCACGCCGGCGTCTTTGCCAAGTGCATCGCGGCGGCCTTGCTCGCCGAACGGGTCGACGGCACCGCGCTCTTCGCGCTGGTCGATTCGGATACGCCCAAGACGCGCTTCGCGTGGACGCCGCGCCACACGGCCGACCAGTGGGTGCGTCACCGCGTGCCGCTGCCCGGGATCGAGACCGGCTTGCCGATGGAGCTTCAGCCCGGCGCGCCGGCTTCGGCGTGGCGGGCGTGTTTTGACGAGCTGGTTTGCCACAGCGCGGCGCCGGCGTCGGCGTTGTGGGACGCATTCGCCGGCGGCTGGCTGCAAGCCGGCGAAGCGGCGCGCGACGGACGGCTTGATTTCGTCGATTCGTTCGGCAGCGCACTGCGGGCGAGCGAGCGCGCGCTCGGGTTGACACCGCCGCAGCAAGTGCGCGTCTCCGCGCTGGCCCGGATGCCCGAGTTCACCGCGTTCGCGCTGCACCTGATGCGGAATGCCGAAGCGGTCGCGGGCGCGTACAACGCAGCGCAGGCGCGCTATCGACAGCGACATCGCATCCGACACCCGCAGCGGCCCGTGCCGCCGCTGGGGGTCAACGCGGAGCGGATCGAGTCACCGTTCTGGGTGTTGACGAACGAACGGCGGCGCGAGCGGCTTTGGGTGGGGCGCGACGCAGACGCGCTGGTTTGCTTCGCAGGCGAGTCGGCGCGCGAGCCCTGGCTGCGAATCGCCGGCGAGGCGCGGGGCGACGACAGCGCGGCGGCGCTCGGCGTGCCGCCGCCGGGCGCGATCGAAGCGATCGCGCGGCTGCGCCCACGAGCACTGACGCTGACGGCAATTCTGCGGCTGTTGGTCGCCGATCTTTTTATCCACGGGATCGGGGGGGCGAAGTACGACGAGATCACGGACGAGTTTGGCGCCGAGCTGTTCGGCGCGGCGCCGGCGCCGATCGCTTGCGTAACGGCCACGCTGCACCTGCCGCTGGAGGTCGCGGTGGCGGACGCTGACGGGATCGCGGAAGCGAGACGGCGGATTCGCGACCTGCGTTTCAATCCACAGCGTTACGTCGCGACCGCGCCCCGCGAACTCGTCGCGGCGCGCGCTGCGGCAATCGCTCGGGCGGACCGATTGCGGCGCGATTCGCCCGGCGACCGAGGGGCGCGGCGGGCCGCGTGGGAGGAGATTCGCCGACTCAACGCCGAGATCGCCGCCGGAGCCGGCAGCGTCGCGGCGGCGCTGGAGCGCGGGTCGAAGGCGGCGGCGGCGGACGCGGCCCGCGCGCGGGTGGCGTACGATCGCGAGTACTGCTTTGCGCTACATCCACTCGAGTCGGTCGCGGCGCTGGTCCGACGCATCGGCGCGGCGATAGAATCCCCGGCATGAGCAATCGAATGGCGTGCGGCGCCCCGCGCGGCGCCGCACTGATCGGGTGCGCGGCGCTGGCCGGCGCGCTGCCGCTGCTGGCGTGGCCGGGATGCGCGGCGCCCGGGCGAAACTACGTAGGCGTGCTGACGGACTACGGCACGCGCGACCACTACGCCGCCGTGCTCACCGCGAGCATTCTGCGTGCGAATCCCGAAGCGCGGATTGTCCCGATCACGCACGACATCGAGCCTTACAACGTCGTGCAGGGCGCGTTTGTGCTGAGCGAGGCGGTGCCCGCGTTCCCGCCGGGAGCAGTCGTGCTCGGGATCGTCGACCCCGGCGGCACGGCGCGCAACCCGATTGTCGCGGTCACACAGGCGGGGCACTTGCTGGTCGGACCCGACAACGGGCTGTTCGATCTGCTGCTGCGGCGCGAGGGAGCGTCGGCGGTATACCTGCTGGAACGCGTCGATCTCGTGGTGTCCAACCGAGAAGAAGGTCCGCCACGCGACGTCTTCGGCCCGGTCGCCGGCTATCTCAGCCGCGGGCACGGTCCGGAGACGCTGGGGCCGCGACTGGATCGTTGGACACGGGTCGACCTGGCGGAGCCGGCGCGCGAGAACGGCGTCCTGCACGGCGCCGTGCTGCACGTCGACCGGTTCGGAAACCTGCTCACCAATCTGCCCGGCGCGTGGCTGAAGGAGCACGCGGTCGGAACGTGCTTCACCGTCGAGCGCGTGCATCGCGCGCCCGGCGCACAGCCGCTCGCGCGCGCGCAGTGCTCGCGACAGCGGACCTACGGCGACGTGCCCGCAGGCGAGTATGTGGCGATCGAGGGCGCGAGCCAGCAGGTGGAGATCGCGCGCAACCAAGGCGACGCGGCGGCGGCGCTGGGGATCGAGGTTGGCGACGAAATCGTGTTGCAGCCGCTCGCCGAGTAGAACGCGGACGCTTGGGGGGGCCGCTGCGGGCTTGTCAACGCGCCATGTGCGACGCGAGACGGATCACGCGCAGTGCACGACGACCTCGTGACGCTCGCCGGCGCGCAGGTCGGGCGTGATCTCGTTACGCGTCAGCGCTTGCCCGTCGAGCACGACCTGCGGCGCTTGCGCGGTTGCCCGCTGCGCATCGCGAACGATCGAGATGACGTACTCGCTGCCCCGCCAGCGGCGCGTCATGCGGGCTTCGTTCCAGCCCGGCGGCAGCACCGGGTCGATGCGCAGCGTGTCGAATCCGGGCCGGACGCCGAGCACCCATTCGCAGATCACGCGGTGGAGCCACTGCGCGGAGCCGGTGTACCAGGTCCAGCCGGCGCGGCCGCAGTATGGCGAGTCGGGACCGTCGACGTTTCCGGGCAGGACATACGGCTCGGCCCAGTAGCGTTCGGGATCCTTGATCGCGGGGTTGATTGCGCGCAGCAGCGTGCCGACGGCGTCGGCGTCGCGCATCTTGGCTGCGGCGGCGATCGCCCAGGTGGCGGCGTGGGTGTAGACACCGCCGTTCTCTCGCAACCCCGGGGCATAGCGCGTGATGTATCCGACCTCGCGGACGGGCGTGTCGAATGCCGGGGCCAGCAAGAGCGCGCCGCAGTCCGCGATGAGATGCGTACGAACGGCGTCCCAGCAGGCGCGGGCGCGCTCGGGCGGCGCGGTATCGTTGAGAATCGCCCAGGTCTGTGCGTTCAGGAAGATCCTGGCAACGCGGCTCTTGTGCGTGCCGAGGATCGAGCCGTCGTCGAAGGTGGCGCGCTGATACCACGCGCCGTCCCACGCGTGCTCGTTGATGGCGGCGACGAGCCGAGCGCGCCGCCCGGCGAAGTCCGCCGCCAGCGCCGACCAGCGGTCGCGCCGCGGCAGGCGCATGTCCGCGGGGCCCGCGATCGCGCCGCCCGCCGAGTCGAGGCGCCGGAAGACGTCGGCCCAATCGGCGAGGAGGCCCGCGAGGAAGTGCGCCAGCCAGATCGACTCGCCGCGCTCCTGCAAACCCACCGCGCTCAGCCCGTCGTTCCAGTCGCCGGCGCCGATCAACGGCAGCCCGCGGGCGCTGCTGCGCTGAAAGACGCGCTCGAACGCGCGCCACACGTGCTCGACGAGCGGATACGCCGCCCCGGTTTTTGTCGTGCGGTCGGCCGGCGCCGGGCTGCCGCCGGCGGCGATGTCGCTCGGGGCCGCGTCGGCGCGGAACGGAGTCGCATCCGCGAGCACTGTGAGGTCGCCGGTCTCGCGCACGTAATTGGAAGCAACGAACGCCAGCCAGAGCAGATCGTCGGTCATGCGCGTAACGTGGCCCTGCTCGGTGAGCGGATGCCACCAGTGAAAGACGGAGCCGTCGGCGAACTGGTGGGCGGCGTGAAGATTGAGCTGAGCGCGCGTCTGCGCGGGATCCATCGTGAGCCAGACCTGTGCGTCCTGGAGCTGGTCGCGGAAGCCGAACGCGCCGCTTTGCTGGTAATAGCCGGCGCGGCCCCAGATGCGGCCGGAAATCGCCTGGTAGCGCAGCCAGTCGTTCGCGAGCGCGTCAATGGAGGCGTCCGGCGTCGCGATGCGGTGCGGTGCCAGCCGGTGGCGCCACGCATCGACGGCGTCGCGCAGCGCGCGGTCCACGCACGCGACCGTGCACGCGTCCTGAACGGTCCGTTCGACTTCGCCGCGCGACTCGCCGATGACGAGCGCATAGCCCACGACGCGCCGCTCGTCGGGACGCAGCTCGATCGGGCTGCGCAGCGCCGCGACGGGGTCTTCATGCCGCCCGAAACGCGGCGTCCACGCGTCGCGCCGCAGCGCCTCGGGAGCGCTCAGCGAGCCGTACCGACCAAGGAAAGAAGCTTTGTCGCCGAGCGCGGCGGCGATCGGTTCGGTGCACGCGAGCGCGGCGACATACGGGAACGATGTGTTCCAGTGTCCCCAGCGCTGCGACGACACCTCCCACATGTGGTTCCACGCGAGCACGGCGCGGCGCGCCGGATCGAAGTGGGTTTCGATGAACAGCTTGTGGAACTCGCGCCGCGGCGACGGTGCGACGCCGCAGTTCCACTCGAGAAACGCGGAGAGGTCGAGACGGCGCGGCTTCGCGCCCGTGTTGTGGAGTTCAACCCGCCAGTATTCGATCGCGTCGTGCGGGTGGACGAACAGCGTCCAGGTGGCCGCAATGCCGGCGGCGGTCGTCTCGAAGGTCGTATAGCCGAGACCGTGGCGGCAGAGAAAGTGCTCGGCGTGTGCCCAGGTGGGCGCCGGGGAAAGCGACCAGAGCGCGCCGCTGTCGCGGTCGCGGACGAAGAGGAACTTGCCCGAGCTGTCGCGGGCGAGATCCTGTTCCCAGCGGGTGATGACGGCCAACTGCGAGTTGTCGATCCAGGAGAAGCCGCTGCCGGTCTGGCTGACCGCGAGTCCAACGCGCGGGTTGCTGATCAGGTTGGCCCAAGGACGCGGAGTTCTGGGGTCGGTGATGCAATACTCGCGGCCGTCGGCGGTGAAATAGCCGTAGCGAGTGATGTTGCGGCGGTTTTCGGCGGCGTCGGCGGGCACTGGAGCGGACGCGAGGGTAGTCATGCGTGGCGAATCCGATTGCGTCGCCAGGATCGACAGGGCTGCGTTCCGGCGGCGCTGCGACCCCCAGGTTGAAAGCGCTTTCAATATCCTACCCAAAACCACCCGCCGCCGTCAATGCAATCGCCGCGCGGAACGCGGCGGTCGGGGGCGCATCGCACTTCCGGACGCAACCGCGAATCCGGCGCGCCGAACACGACCCAGCGCCGGCGGCCGGGCGCAGGACGCGTTGACGAGCAACGCCGCCACACGCGTCCGCGACCCGCACTCGGACCGGCCGCGATCCGCACGCGTCACGGCTCGGCATGAGGCTGAAGGCGCAAGCGTTCCACGGCCCGCCGGGCATTCTCGTGCTGCATGAACAGTCGCCAGATCAGACCCGTGCGGGCGTTCTCGATTGCGAGCAGCAGCGGACCATGGTCGATGCCGACGTAATCGTCGCTGGCGAAGTGCTGATCGAGATTAAACGAATCGACGAGCCCGTACCCGCCCGCCGCCGGATCACGCCAGATCAACGGCTTTCCATCATGTCCCTTGAGCTCACGAAACACTCGCAAGGCCGCGACCGCTTCGCGTGGGGCGAACATGATGGCCGAGCCGGCCGCATAAGGCGCCACCGTGCCTTCGTGAAGCTCGTCCTTATCGGTGAGATTCGGCTGTAGTTGCGGCACGATGTAGCCGTCGCGGGCGGCGCACGCGCTCAGGCCCCAGCGGTCCGGCGCAAGCGTCTTGAAACGCGTGGAGAGGTCGATGCAGCGCTGCCGGTGGGTCAGCACAGCGCGGCGGGAGTTTTCGACCCAGTCGACGCGGGGCGCGTCGACGCCGAACCGCGCGGGATCGTCGAGCCCGAGCGTGCGGTAGTCGATCCAGCAGTGGCTGAAGAAGTAGGTGAACAGCGTACCGGGCCAGGAGACGACGAACGGGGGCAACTTGTCGTGCGCTTCGATCGAGCGTTTGAGCCGGTAATAGAGCGCCGGCTCGACGGCGTGCTCGGCGCGCGGCGCCGCGGCGGCGAGGAAGTAGACCAGACGCTCTTCGTCGCTCGCGTTCCACCAGTGCCAGTCCAGGAAGTCGCCGGGGCCGTCGATTTTCTTCGAATCCTTCGGGCGCCAGCCCATCGACAGCAGCCCGCTCGGGCCGGTCGCGAAGGCCTTCCAGTTTGTGTCGGCGACAAGCTGATCGGTGCGTTCGGCGACGCGCCCGCGGAAATAGACGGCCGCGGGCATCGCGCCCGCGACCAGCAGCGCGTGGTCGACGGTGCTCGCGACGATCTCGTAACCCTCCTGCGAGAGACCGCCGGTGTTGAGGTCGGGGTAATGCAGGTACACGCCGAAACGCTTGTTGTCGCGATGACCCAGGAGCGCGTCGAGAATGGCCAGGGCGCGTTCCTCGGCCTGCGCGCGCGTGACCCAGCCGCGTTCGACTCCGACGGGCAGCGCGGAAAGCTGGAAACCGACGGCGGCAATGCTGGAGACGGGGCCTTTGTATCGGTCCTTGACGAGCGGCGCGGGCGCGCCAACCTCTTTCCAGAAGAACTGGAAGCACGCGTGCTCGATCTCGTTCAGCAGGCGTTCGTCGTCGTCGGAGAGGCGATAGCGGAGGGCGGCGTCGGTTTCCGCCGAGCGACGGATCTCGGACGGCGGACCGGCGGCGGCCGCGGCAGCGAACACGCCCGCGATGGCAAGCGCTTGATGCCAGCAGCGTTGACAGCGCATGGGACGCGAGGATAGGCTGGTTTGAAAGCGCTGTCAAAGCTCACGGTGACGGCAAACACGCACTCCCCCGGGGTCGCTGCATGCCTGCGTCCATCGCCGACGTTGCGAAACTGGCGCGCGTGTCGATCAGCACCGTGTCGCGCGTCATCAATCGCCGGCAGGTGGTCAACGAGAAGACCCGCCAGCGCGTCGAATCGGCGATTGTGAAGCTCGGGTATCAACCCAATGCGTTTGCGCGCGGGCTCATGCTCAAACGCAGCGAGATCATCGGACTTGTGCTCCCCGACCTGCATGGCGAGTTCTATTCCGAGATCATCCGCGGCGCGAACATCCAGGCCCACGAGAGCGGGTATGCCCTCGTCGTTTCGTCGACGCGCGACGACGTGGACGACGGCCAGTCGCTGCTGCACGCGATCCGCCAGCGGGCGCTCCTCGACGGCGTCGCCGTCATGGTCTCGGAGCTGACCGACCGGGTTCAGGAAGCGCTCGGCGAGCTGCGCGTGCCTTTTGTCGTCCTCGACGATGACATCGCCGGCCCGCCACACGACAGCGTGGTCATCGACCAGAAGGACGGCGCGCTGGCGCTGATGCGGCATCTCGTGCGCCGCGGCGGCGCGCGGCGCGTCTACTTCGTCGGCGGGCTGGAGACGAACGTCGACACCATCGCGCGGCGGGCGGCGTGGCGCGAGGTGCTTGCGGACGCGGGGCTGCCCGCGGACGACGGCGACGCGTTTCACCTTGACTATCAGTACGAGACCGCGTATCGGCTGGCGCGCGAGCGCGTGCGCGAGTGGGCCCGGCCGGGACACGTCGTCTTCGCGGCCAATGACGAGATGGCGGCGGGAATCGTGGCCGCGGCAAATGAAGCGGGCGTCGGCGTGCCGCGCGACCTCGCGGTCGTGGGCTTCGACGACACGCGCATCGCGCGCATGACGCGACCGGCGCTGACGACAGTCCGCGTGCCGATGTCCGAGATGGGCGCCAAGGCGGTCGAGCTGCTCTGCCTGCGGATCGCCGATCCGAAACGCCCCGCCGAACGCATCGCGCTGCAACCCACGCTCATCGTGCGCGAGTCGTGCGGCGTGCTCGCCTCCGCGGCGGCGCGTTAACGTGAACCCCCGAGAGAACCTGACTCCGCGCATCCGCGGAGCATCGGCGTCCCGCCGGTGCGTTCGCGTTTCGCACCGGCGCGACGCCGATGCTCCCCGACTCGGACTGCTGCGGTTGGATTCGGGTCGCGATTCGTTTCAGCCGGGTGCGCCCGCCGGCACCGGCCGCCGGTCGCGGGTCGCGGGTGCGGACTGCGAGTTTCGAAAGTACCACTCGAGCGTGAGCGGGACGCCGACTTCGTAACTGATTGTGGGCTTCCAACCGAGCACGCGGCGGGCCTTCTCCGACGAGAAGTACGACCGACGGCCCATGAGCCAGACGGCGTAGCGGGTGATGAACGGCGGCTTCTGCGATCGAAAGAGGTGCCCGAGGCATTCGAGCACGAAGCCGGCGGTGTACGCGACCTTGTACGGCACGTGGCGTGAGACGGCCGGCGCTTTGCAGGCCCGCGCGAGCAGGTCGAAATACTGCATCTGCGTGATCTCGCCGTCGTTGCTGCAATTGAACGCTTCTCCGACGGCGGCGGGCGAGTCGGCGGCGAGGATGCACGCCTCGGCGACGTTTCCCGAATAGACCACGTTCAGCCGGTTGTCGCCGCGCCCGAGGATCTTGGCGCGCCCTTCCTGAAGCATGCGAACGAGGCGCGGAAACGTCGTGCGGTCGCGCGGACCGTAGAGCCACGCCGGACGGATGATCGTGGTTTCGATCTTTCCCGCGCGCTGGGCCTGCCAGACGCGTTGCTCGGCTTCGATCTTGCTGCGGCTGTAGTAGGCCCATTTGTAGAGCTTGTAGCCAAGCGGCGCGGTCTCGTCGACGATGACTTCGTCCGTGTGATAGCCGTACGTGCTGATCGAGCTGATGTGCACGAAGCGGCGCACGCCGGCGGCGATGGCGGCGTCCACGAGATACTGCGTCCCGTCGATCGTGATCCGCTGAAACTCCTCCCAAGGCCCCCAGTCGCCGACGCGAGCGGCGGAGTGGTACACCACGTGCACCCCGCGGCACGCCGCCGCGAGCGACGCCGGATCGGTGACATCGCCTTCCGCGAATTCGACGCCCTGCGACTCGAGCCACGAGCGGTCGCTGCCACGGCGCACGAGCGCGCGGACCGGTCGGTTCTGCTTGCGAAGCTGCTCGACGACGTGGCTGCCCAGCAATCCGGTCGCACCAGTGACAAGGTTCATGGAGCCTGTATCCTCACTGCTCGGAACTCGTCGATCCCGACTCGACAGAGCATGCCGCGTCACCGCTAACGCGGTCGCGACAGCAACGCCAACGCGCGGTCCGCGACCTGTGCCGGGCCGACGCCGCAATAGTCGAGCTCTTCCTCCGGCAGGCGCGCTGACTTGGGAATGCGTTGCACGTGGGCGGCTTCGACGCGCACCTCTCCGACACGAGCCGCGAGTTCCGCCACCGCGGCCGCAAACCCGCCGCCGTAGTTGTCCTCGACCACCAGGGCGCGCCGTCCGGCGCGCTGCAGCGCATCCAGGAAGCGTTCGCCGTCGAGCGGCAGCGAATAGGCGTCGATCACGCTCGCGCGGACGTTCTGCTTTGCGAGCAGCTCTGCGGCGCGCAGCGCGATGTGCACCATGTAGCCGCTCGATACGAGCGCCACGTCTTCGCCGGTGCGGAGGACGCCGAAACCGCCGGGTGTGAACGTCGCGTCGGGTGAGTAAAGCACCGGCACGTCCGGACGGTGCGTACGCATGTAGCACAGTCCCGTCAGCCCGACCATCAGCCGCGTGAAGTGATACGCCGCGACCGCGTCCGCGGGTTGGAAGAACCAGCAGAGCGGACTGTGGCGATCGTCGCCGCGGACCGTGGTGAAGCTGCGAAAGTACGCGACGTCGAGCAGACCCATCTGGCTCGGGCCGTCGGAGCACGGCGTGATGCCGGAATGCGACCCGACAATTTTGAGGTTGGCGCGCGAGATGCTGGCAAGCTCGATCTGGTCATACGCCCGGGCGATGAATTTCGCGAAGGAGTTGCAGAACGGAATGTAGCCCGCCGCCGCCAGGCCCGCGGCCGCGGAGATCATGTTCTGCTCCGCGATCTTGCACTCAAAGAACCGCTCGGGATGGGCGGCGGCGAAGAGGTCGGCAAAAGTCGAGTTGCTGACGTCGCCATCCAGGCAGACCACCTGTGGCAGGAGGTCGCCGGCGAGCTTGAGCGCGGCCCCATACGCCCGGCGTGTCGCGAGGCCGCCTTTTTTCAGCGCGCCGTCCAGCCCGACGGCCGCCATCGCGCCTTGGAACGCGGGCCACTCTGCGTCGCGCGGCGCGGGACGCGGCCCGACGGGCGGCGCGTCGGCGCGCGGCGTCGGGCGCGACAGGGCGGCGCTCGCCGCACCTGCGTGCGCCGCGGCCGCGCGGTCGAGGCTCGCATCTGCGGCGGCGAGTTCAGATTCCTTGAGCGGCTTGCCGTGCCAGTTGCCCAGTTGTAGCGCGTCGACACCCCAGCCTTTGACTGTCTTTGCGACGATCGCGGCAGGCTGTTTCGCATCGGTGCAGCGCTCGAAGGCCGCAGCGAGCGCGGCGGCGTCGTGGCCGTCGACGACCTGCGCTCCGAAGCCGAACGCGGACAGCTTGGCCGCCAGGCGCTCGGCGGATTGCTGCGCGGAGACATGCCCGGCCTGTCCTTGGCCGTTGCAGTTGAAAATGGCGATGACGCTGGTGAGCTGGTGGTCGACGATGAAGTCGAGCGCTTCCCAGATCTGACCCTCGCGCGCTTCGCCGTCGCCGACCACGCAATACACCCGGCGGGGGCTGCGGTCGAGACGAGCCGCCAGCGCCAGTCCCGCCGCGACGCTCAGTCCTTGTCCCAGGCTGCCGGTGGCGGCGTCGAAAAACGGCACACCCTCGGCCGGGTTGGGATGGCCGTCGAGGACGCTGCTCAGCGCACGGAGCTCGTCAACCGCCGCACGCGACAGCCGATCGCCGGTGTTGCCGCCACCCGCGGGGCCACGGATCGCACCTCCGAGGTCGGCGTAGGCGGCGTAGACGATTGGCACCGCGTGCCCCTCGGAGAGCACGAGCCGGTCGGCGTTCAGGTTCGCGGGCTCGGCAGGGTCGTAGCGCATCTGGCAATACATGAGATGCGTGACGACGTGGGCGAGTGAAAGCGCGCTGGAGGGGTGGCCGGAGCCCGCTTTCGCGGTCATTCGCACCGCCAGCTTCCCCAGGTCGGCAGCCTTCCGATCGACCGCGGCAGCCACGTCCATGCAGCGCTCCCGGGGGGATTGCGACCGCGCCCTCGTTACCCACGCTCCACGAGTCGAAGAATCTAATCGCCGGCGCGAAGCGAGGCAAGCCGCACGATGTGCCGCCGGGACGCGCCTTGTCGCCCCGATCAAGGACGCGCATAATGCGGGGCTCGGACTCCGGAACGCCGTCGTGGCGCCGCCGGACGGTCGGCGACGCCTCGGGCACGGTAGCGCGCGGCGTGGGGCCTGTTTGGCGAAGAGAACCCGCAGGGTCGCGCGGCGCGCGGCCGAACGAAGCGAGCGAACCCATGCATTATCCAAGACGAAACAGCAAGCGCAAGCGCCAGAACACGCAGGGCTTTCGGACGCGCATGAAGAGCACGCGCGGCCGCAAGATGATCAACCGCAAGCGCCGCGCGGGACGGAAGATCAGCGTCATCTAGGCCGCGGTCGGCGCGCCCCGGCCGCGATGCCCCGATCCGCGGGAGCGCGTGGGTCGGACTTCGCGGCGGCACGGTCGAGGTCGTCCCTGCGGCGCCCGTTTCGGTCGGGACGTTGCGCCCGTAGCTCAACTGGACAGAGCATCGGTCTTCGGAACCGAGGGTTGGGGGTTCGAATCCCTCCGGGCGCGTTTGCTGACGACCAGCCCCCCGCTCACGCCTTGTAGAATGTGCGTTCGCGCAGGGCGTACTTGCTGAGCTTGTTGCGCACGTGCAACGCTTCGAGCACGAACTCAACCGCGCTGGCGAGCAGCAGCGGCGAATCGACCCGCTCTTCGCATCCCTTGAGCACACCCTGGGCCACCGCGATGAGCCCGCGGACTTTCTCCGCGTGCGCGACGACTTCCGCCGCCGGCAGGTCGTCGCCGACCTCGATGTTCACCTTGCCGCCAGTGAATTGCGCGACCACACTCTCCGTGTCGGGCGTGTCGAGATAGTTCTCCGAGATGTTCTTGAGCGCCTCGCCCGCCAGCGCCGCGAGCAAGCGATCCTCCGCATCCTCCGACTCGGCGAGCAGCAGCTCGATCTTCCCGCGGCACGCCGCCGGCACGTGCTCCAGATCGCTGGCGCGCGGCACGACTTCCGCTTCGCCGCAGCGCAGCGCGCGACGCTCGGCGTTGGCGACGACGACCTCGAGCGCCGCGATCGACGTGCGCACCGAGACGCCGGACTGCTGGTTGATGTGCGGACTGTTGCGCGCCAGGCGCACCAGCTCCTCGATCGTCTCATGCACGAAGCGCGGGACGCAGACCTGCGGCTGGCCTTCGGGCCGGGCGAGCCGTGCGTTTTCGCGCGAGATGCGCATCGCGTCGTTGAGGCTGTAGGGATAGTGCGTGCGGATGACGGTGCCGATGCGGTCCTTCAGCGGGGTGACAATCCGGCCGCGGTTGGTGTAGTCCTCGGGATTGGCGCTGAAGACCATGAGCAGATCGAGATTGAGGCGCACGGGGAACCCGCGGATCTGCACGTCCCGCTCTTCCAGCACGTTGAACAGGCCGACCTGGATGCGCGGCGGCAGGTCCGGCAGCTCGTTGATCGCGAAGATGCCGCGGTTGCTGCGCGGCACCAACCCGAAGTGCATCGTGGACTCGTCGGAGAGATAGCGGCCCTCGGCGTGCTTGACGAGATCGATCTCGCCGATGAGGTCGGCGATCGTGACGTCGGGCGTCGCAAGCTTCTCGTGATAGCGCTCGTCGCGGCCGATCCAGCGGATCGGCGTGAAATCGCCGTGCTCGTCGATCAGGCGCTGGGTGGCGCGGAGCGTCGGACGAAGCGGATCGTCCCATACGTCGAGCCCGCCAACCACGGGGATGAACTCGTCGAGCAGCTCCGGCAGCGCGCGCAGAATCCGCGTCTTGGCCTGTCCGCGCAGTCCGAGCAAGAGCAGATCATGCTGCGCCAGCAGGCCGTTGACGACCTGCGGGACGACCGTTGTCTCATAACCAACGAGGCCGCGGAGCACCGGTTCGCCGCTCCGCAGGCGCGCGATGAGATTCTCGCGCAGCTCCTGTTTGACGGTGCGAAAGCGATGGCCGGCGGCGCGGAGCTCGCCAAGCGTGTTGGGGCGGTCGGGTTGCAAGCGCTTCTCTCCATTGGCGCACCGCGCACGGTGGCGAACGTGGGCTCACGCCGCGCGGCGGCGGTGTCGAGCGATTTTAGGCGTCCGATCGCGGCGTGCGGCGTGCGGAATCGGATTGCGGCACGGCGCGCGGAGCGAGCCGGCAGTGCTTCGCGCCGCGCGCCGATCCCGCGCCGGCGCGCCGCATTCGTCAGCGTACATTCGATCGCCCGCTGCCTTGGCACGCTCGCTCGGCCTTGCTACGCTGCGGCTCATGAGAGCACGGATGCTTCACATCGTCGTTTTCATCCTCCCCCTGGCCGCCGGCGGATGTCAGACCACGGGCGCGCAGACGCTGACCGGCGGTCTCGCCGAGGGAAAACGCGCCTTCGAACACAATCAGCACGCGCAGGCGGTCGACCTGCTGACACGCTTTCTCGCGCAGCAGCGCGCCGGCCCGGACGGTGCCCACGCCTACTACATCCGCGGCATGGCCCGCGCGAAGCTCGGCGAACGCCCGGGGGCGTACGATGACCTCCGCCGCGCGATCGCGGCCGGGCCGTCCGACGACGTGTTCTGGCGCACGCACATGGTGCTGGGTACGATGCACTACGAGGACAGCGCGTGGGATCGCGCGGGAGACTCGTTCATCGCCGCGCTCAGCCGCATGCCCAACAACCCGCCGCGCGACCTGGCGTTCTATCGGCTCGGACAGTGCTATGAGCGGCTCGGGCAATGGAAGGCCGCACGCCAGCCGTTTCAGCAGCT
>JBFXAM010000031.1:0-43254 GCA_050184295.1 Phycisphaerae bacterium
TGAGGTCCATCGACCGTTTATCCCGCGAAGGTGCCGGGGTGGAACCGCGACCTACCCCAAAGCCCGGGATGCTACGCGTGGAGTCGCGACCGGTCAATTCAACCTCGGGCGACTCCGGCAACCCGTGTTATAATTCCCCGTTTTACCGCCGGCCCCAAGCCGGCAAGGAGCTCCCAGCAGTGACCGAGTCCCCGCAGAACGTCGCCTTCGACCAGGTCCGCCTCGCCCGACAGCAAGCGATCGAAGCGTTTGCCCAGGATTATCTCGGCGGTCCCAACCAGGACCTCTATGAGGATATGCTCCTCACGACCTGCCGTCTGGCCCGCGACAGCGCCGGCCGCGGCGACGTAAAGCTCCTCGCCAAGGCCGTCGCGGAGCTGCGCTACGCCCTGAAGGTCTTCGCGCCGTACAAGGACGTGCGCAAGATCAGCGTGTTCGGTTCCAGCCGCACGCCCGAGGACCACCCCAACTACCTCGCCGCCGTCGAATTCGCCGCCGCCATGCGCGTCGCGGGGTGGATGTGCATCACCGGCGCCGGCGACGGGATCATGAAGGCCGGTCACGGCGGCGCGGGCCGCGAGGCGAGCTTCGGCGTGGCGATTCGTTTGCCGTTCGAGCAGAAGACGAACAGCATCATCGCCAACGACGCCAAGCTGGTGAATTTCCGCTACTTCTTCACGCGCAAGCTCATGTTCATCAAGGAAGCGTCCGCCGTCGCACTCTTCCCCGGCGGCTTCGGCACACAGGACGAGGGCTTCGAGGCGCTTACGCTCGTGCAGACCGGCAAGGCCGCGCTCGTGCCGATCGTCATGATCGAACAGGCCGGCGGCACCTATTGGCCGCACTGGCGCCGCTACGTCGAGAGCGAGCTGCTCCGCAATGGCATGATCAGCGAGCAGGACATGAGCCTGTTCGCGATCACGGACAACGTCGAAGCCGCCGTCGCCGAGGTGACGCGCTTCTACCGCGTGTATCACTCGATGCGCTACGTGAACGACGATCTGATCCTGCGGCTCGAGCGGCCACTGTCCGCCCGAACACTCGACCGGATCAACGCCGACTTCCACGGCCTGCTCGCCGAGGGCGACATTCAGCAGGTCGCCGCGCTGCCCGAAGAACAAGGCGAATTCGCGGACAAGCCGCGGCTGAAGCTGCGCTTCGACCGCAAGAGCGCGGGAAGACTGCGGCAGCTCGTGAACGTAGTCAACGAGGAGCCATGACGCCTCCCAGAACCGGGCCGCGCCAACCAGCGATCCGACAACACGCCCCGTTCCCAGTAGCACCGGCTTCCAGCCGGTGCGCATCGCTTGCCAATTAAACAACATCGACCACGGGCGGCTCGTACTTCCGACGATGCGCCGAATGCCGCCGGGAAGTCGGTTCCCCACACGACCGCCTGGAAGGCGGTGCTACTGACCACGACCGCCTGGAAGGCGGTGCTACTGACCACGACCGCCTGGAAGGCGGTGCTACTGACCACGACCGCCTGGAAGGCGGTGCTACTGCATATCACCGCCTGGAAGGCGGTGCTACGGTCGTCGGATGTGAAGACTCCGGACCCAGGCTATGGCACCGCGTGAATGAGCGCCACGAACGCGTCGATGTCAAAATTGTCGAACCGGGCGTCGCCGTTGCAGTCGCCGGCCCACGCCGGCTCCGCGCGCGGATAGGCGGCACGGTGGGCGGCGGGGTCGACCAGCGCGAGCACGAAGGCGTCGATGTCCGCGGCCGTGACGACGCCGTCGCCGTCAAGGTCGCCGAGCGCCGGCGACTCGTCGGCGCCGATGTCGCGCCGGCCGTTCATGCCGCGTGGCTGGCCGTCGAGATCGACGTCCTCGGCGGGCCAGGGGAATTCCTCGCCCGCGGCATCAATGCAGACCGAGCGGGGCGCGAGATGGACATCGCCGGGGACGTAGACGTCGTCGACTCCGTCTGGCAGGCCGGCGATGGTCCACGTTCCGCGGGCGCGGACGCCGGGGTCTGTGAAGAAGTTGTTCCGGCCTTCGAACTCGCCGAGCACGTCGCGGACGAGGTTGCGATACAGATTATCAATGCAATTGAACGCAAAATCGCAGTCGACGTCGGGGTACTGGTGATAGGCAATTCCAGTGAGATTGTCGTAGATGGCGTTGTCATGGACGATGTCATTTAGAGAATCATAGGCGTTAGAGAAGTCGATGCCCCTAAGATAGCCCGTCGCGGTATTGCCGGTCACTTGCATGGCGCCGGCGCCGATTGTGATTCCGACGCCGGCGCCACTCCCGATCAGCACGTTGTTTGCGACGATTGCACCGCCGACGTCACCCACGCGAATGCCTCGATGAGCTTCGGATACGCCCCCGCACACGTTGGCCGTGATCCTGGCGTTCGGCGCATCCTCGATCGACAATCCTATTCCGATGAATTCATTGCGTTCAGCAACCACGGCGCATTCAACATACGCGGCGCTGCGCGAATAGCCGGTCACACCCGTGCATTCATTATCGACGAACCGATTTTCCAGAAGCGTCAGTCGGCTGGCGCGCTCCACGACCAACGCGGCGCCGCGCAAGCGCGACTCGTTCTTGACAAATTCGTTCCCGATCAGCGTCAGGTCGGCGTCGTACGCGAAGATCGCGCCGCCGCGATCGTCGAGTACACGATTGCGTATCCACCGGTTGCCGCGAAACACGACCGTCGATTGCCCGACATGTGTGCTGCCGCCAATGAACTGATTGACCGCATTTCGAAGCGTCAACCCTTCGATCGCGACGACCGCCTGGTCCTCGATGATCAGATGCCGCGCCCCGGCGGCGCGCGCTTCAAGAATCGTCGCGGCCACGACGTTGGGATCGTCGGGGTTCGTTCCGCGGATCGTCAGCCGGCGATGCGTGAGCCGGATTTCCGACGGATAGACGCCGGGCCGCACGGTGACGATGTCATCATCGGCCGCCGCCGCGACGGCGTCCGCAATTCTGACGAAATCGCCGCCGCCGGCCCAATCGACGATCCACTCCCGCGCCGCGGCACGACGGGGCGCAAAGAGCGCGGCCATGACGACCGCCAGCACAACAAACATACGTGCTATGGACATCGAGGCGAGCTCCTCTTTCGGCGGTCGAACGGCGGCCCAGCCTTGCGGCGCCGGTGGTCGGCGCGATCAGTCTCGCGGACCACCGGCACTGCTGACGCCCGCGCCGCCAAGGCGGCGCCCGAACCAATCCCAGCGTTCAGCCCGCGAGAATCGCCGTGAAACAGTCGATGTCGAAGTTGTTGAATGCACCATCGGGCGTGCAGACACCTCCGGTGAGTGGCCCGGTATCGCGATGGTACACGCGCGTCTCGACCAGCCAGGGGTACGCGGCGTCGTAGTCATTCGGGTCGGCGAGCGCCTGCGTGAACGGGTCGATGTCGAAGTTGTTGACGAATCGGTCGCCGTTCATCTCGCCCCGAAGATGACTGACCCAGTACACGCGCGCCGCATTGTACGTCGCGGGCGTGCTGTACGTCGTGCCACCCACCGTCACAACTCCTCCGCTTTCCCAGGTGCCGGGCAGCATCGCGTCCGAGTTGATGCGCACCCATGCCGGCGAAGACAGCGCACTCGAGGACTCGGCGACAATCGAGCCGCTGAAGTCCGCCCTAATGTCAATCTTGTTCCTGATCTCACCGCCAGCGCCGGAGCGCGTCTTGGCAAGGATCGAACCTGTGAACCCGCCCACGACCGTCACGTGCGCATTGAACTGCCCCGAGGATGAGGAGGTCGAGTTTCCGTCGAGATTGGCAATCATGGAGCCGGCGAAGTCGCCGCCGAACGAGAAGGTGCCCGTGATCGACTCGTTGGAGTGAATCTCGGCGCCGCTCGCAAAGTCTCCGCCGATCGTAAACGACGCCTGCACGAACGTGCTGCCAAGCGCGTGAAGCTTGCCGAGAAAATCGCGCGCCGTCTCGGTGTTGATCGACCAGCCGAGCGAAGTGGAGCCGCCGTCGACTTCGATCAGCGTTCCGGCGGTAACGCGACCATCAACGTCGTCAGGACCCTGCGCAACCACGAACCGCGCCATGGAATCGCTGCCGATCGAGTTCGCCTGGAAAATCCTCGTCTTCTCCGTCGATGGGTTCACATCGACGAACGCTGAGCCGTTCCACTTTACGCCCCAGCGCCCGTCGATGACGACCATGCCGAGGTTGCCGCGCTTGCTGCCGGAATTCACATCGACATAGCCGACGTTCCGCGCCCCCGTCGTCCAGTTGTTCCCGCCCGCCGACGACGCGATGCGGATGTTGTACGTCCCGTTCGTTGCCTCGGCGTCGAGCAGCACCGCGTTGACGTATCCGTCGTAATCGCTCTCTCCCTCATTGGTGTCGTTCGCCGTGATCGAGAACGTGCCGGGCGTCTCCAGCGTCACCGTTCCAGCGCCTTGATCGATCGTGTACGTCCCTCCGCCCGTGGCGGCGACGGAAATCACATTGGCCGCATCGGCCCACGGCGCCGTGAACGCAACCCCCAGCGTGAACAGCACACCCGGGCAAACGTCGACTCGTCGTAGAAACTTGCGCATGAGAACCTCCGTGAGGCGCGAGGCGTGAGGCGTGAGGCGTCGCGGCCCGGGAGCCGCACCCGGCAGCACGCGGCGGCGCGCACACTACGCGTCGCGCGCCAACGCGTCAAGACAAGCACGGTCATGCGAGAAGCCGTTGTCGCACGAGCGCGGAATCCGCTCGGGCAGCATCCGCTCCCGAGCCCCTTTGCGTGTGGGTTCGGTCCCGATCCCCGCGTTTTCGAACCAGAAAACGACCGCGCGCGACCGGAATCTGCCGAATTCCCGCGTTTTTTGATGGTTTCGCCCTTGACGCGCCGCACGAAACGTGAGAGAAGTGCGTTTCGAGCCTGTTTTCCGCCACTTTTTGCTCGAACGGCGCGGCGCGCCCCTGCGCGGCGCCGGTCCGCTCGGTCCGAGCGTCGGGCCGGCGGGCAAAGTCGGAGCCTTGGGGCGCGGTGTGCGCCCCGTTCATGGAGGAGTGCCAACAATGGCCAAGGCGAAGTCGGTCAAGGCGCGGGCGAAGTCGGATGTCTATCGCGAACTCGCGGACCAGTGCGGCCTGTCGCGCAAGCAGGTCGCTTCGGTCTTCGACGGGCTCGCGTCGATCATCAAGAAAGACCTCACGCGCGGCCCGGGCATCTTCGCGGTCCCCGGTCTCATGAAGATCACCGTCGTCAAAAAGCCCGCCACCAAGTCCAAGACCGTCCCCAACCCCTTTAAGCCCGGCGAGATGATGACCGTCAAGGCCAAGCCCGCCCGCAAGCTCGTCAAGGTTCGGCCTTTGAAGGCCCTCAAGGCCATGGTCTAGCGGTTCGTTCGACGTGCCGCCGCGCGCGACGCGCGCGGCGAGCCACGATGGTCTTGCGACCCGGTTTCACGCCACGGCCCGGGTCGAAGCCACCAGCCGGATGACTCAGGCCGAATCGCCCGGCGGCGGCAGCTGGAGTCGCGACTTTTCTTCCCGGCGGCGCAGTTCTTCGCGGAGCTGCGCCGCCGTTTCAAAATCCTCGTTCTCGATCGCCTGCTCGAACCGCTCGCGCAGCGTCTGGGCGAGCCCGTACTGCTTCCGCAGCCGCGCCGACAGCTGCTCCAGAAACGTCACGCCCGCGTCCTGCTCCACGTGCTCCGGCTCGTGCCCCGCGCCCAGCAGCAGATCGCGCAGCTCGCGCGCCCCCGTCTCCGCTGCCTCCACGCCCTCGTCGTACAGCCCCTCCACGACGTGCCACTGCGAGAGCAGCCGCGCCCGGTTGAACACCAGGATCGGCCGCAGCGCGTGGTCCGCCGACGGGCGCGGACGGTGCTGCTCGGCGAGCTCGATCGCGCGCAGGCACGCCTGGATGTCCGTGAGCGCTCGTACGAGATGGGTCGCGGCGGCGGCGCGGTCGTTGGCGCGCATCGCGTCCTCGGCGAGACTCGTGAACGCGAGCCGGCGATAGTTGAACTGGGCCAGCTCGCGATCGAGCTCCTTCCAATCCGCCGGCGCGAGCGAGCGCCCGACGCGCAGCTCGTGCGTGATGTGATCCTGCGAGGTCGGCAGGCCGTGGCAGCGCCCGCCGTCCGGGCGTCCGTCGAGGTGCATCTGCAAGACACCGAGCTCGACGCGCAACTGCACGAACGACGCGCCGTCGCGTCCCGGCACCAAGCGAGCGCAGATTTCGCCGGCGGTGCACGGCCAATCCAGCGTCAGGTCATCGAGATCGAGGCTCATGAGTGCGTCCGTGAATCCCCTCGTCGAATCTGCCCGTCGCGCATCACCGATCTCGGACGTGCGACGCCCCGCGCCGTGCGCCGGCACGCGTTCATCGACCAACCCGCGTCCGCTCTGCATTTGCACCGCTTCCGGCGTCCGAAACGCACTGATCGCGGGCCGCGGCGCGCGGCCGAGCAGCGGACGCGCCGATCGCGCCGCACATCGCCGGAGCCGCGCGTGTCGCGCGCTTCCTGGCGGCGCCCGGCGATGGCGCGTGGTTTTTCAGGGCGTGGAATTCGCGCGAATTTCGCTTGGCGGGCGACCCGATCGAGCTACTATAAGAAGGTGGTTGTCACGAGAATTCGGATCAGCCCCTGCGCTGTGCGATACGGGAGTTTCAAGATTGCTCGGAGCCTGTAAACGCTGAACCCCGGGAGGCCGAAAGGTCCCAAGCCCCACGGTAGCGCCTTTGAGCGCAAGGTCGGGCCGGCCTGGCCACCCACTTGCTCGTAGGGTTCCAGCATCCTGCTCCCACCGGCAACTGCGGAGGTTGTACCCGATTCCACACGACGGACGGCGCGCGCCGAAACGGCGCGTCCGTCCGTCGTCGCTTGTTCGCCATGCACGCTGTCCCGCGGCGCCCGCACGCATGAAGCTCGCGGCGGTTCCCACCCGGCACCGGCGGGCGTCCGGCGCCCCTCTCTCGCCCTGCCGGTGAAGGCGCCCGAGCCGTAATCGACATCGGCGGGCCCTCGCGGGCAGTCCCTGCCACACCACCGTGCGCACGGGCGACCGAGTCGTTGCCCTGCTGCATCGCCGCGTGACCATCAACGCGTCGACCGGCCCCTCGACGATGAACAGCGTGTCCCCGCCCGCCAGAACGCGGTCCGGCTCGTAGATGATGGTCTTATGCCCGCTGGAGGGGAACGCTTGCTGCTGGAAGTCTCGGGTCATGGCTCTGCGGAGACTTTCTCAATTCGATGGCAACCGCGAGATCGAACTACACGTCGCGGGTTGCGTGCGCGAGAGGCAATATCAACGGTGGCCTCCGCGGAGACGAAACGTACTCTCGCCGAACGTCCCGCTCGGGCGTCTCACTGAGTGGCTCGTGCATCCCCGCAGTGGGAGCCTCCAGAGCCCGTCCGCTCGGTCGCAGCCGGGAGCATGGCACACCGGCTATTTGACCCGCAAGATCCGCGCGGACCGCACTCGCACCCGCACGTCCACCTGCCGATGAAGCACACGCATCCGCACTATCCGGATATCCACCGCCAGCACTCGCACCGAGGCGGACGGCCAGGCCTGGACAGATGGCCCCGGCTCGCTATCATCCCGAGCAATGCGTTCGCGGCCGATCGCCTGGCTTTGCTGCTTGCTGACTGCGCTTGCGCCGACTTGGGTCGTCGTAAGTGTGGCTGAGCACGCGCACGAACATCGCGAAGCAATCGCGGCCGGGACCGGGCACTCGCACGACGACGGGCATCTCCCGCACCGCGATCACGATGGCGGCGGCGATCCAATTCCTGTTTCCCCGCAGCATGGTTTCTGGGCAGCCCGACCTGCGATCGACGCAGGCCTGCAAGTCCCCACGCCGCTGCCAGCGCCCTTTCTGGCGCTCCCGACGCAGCCGCAACTCGGCCTCACGCTCTCGGCGGCGCGTGACTTCGCCGATCGTCGATCGCGATCTCCGACCATCCCCAGTCCCGGCGATACGCTGCCGCTCCTGATCTGAATCCGACCAACGCGCGCCTCCGCGACGCCTGCGTGAGTCGCGCACTCGCGCATTCCACGCTGATTTTCGCAGCCTCGGTGCGCTCTAGCTTCTTTGTGATGATTCAGTCTCAGGCCGCTCGATCGGACTGGCAGGCATTCGATGGTCAGCGCTCATCGCACGTACGCGCCCGCGTTCTTATCCGCCGCGATTACATTCGCGCTGATCGCTCCCGGCTGTGCGCCGCTCGGCGCCCGGCGCGCGCAACGGTCGCCTGACGCTTACCGGGCCGGGCGGCTTTCGTTCCCGTCGGTCCTGGAGGCCGAGCGCAACCTGCTGACGGCGCGTAGCGGCTACCTGGCTGCACTCAAGGGCGCTGCGCTGGCGACAGTCGATTTGGAGCGCGTGACCGGCCGGCCAGCGGCAACATGGGCTGCGCTCCCATCTGCCCCAATTTCGGCGACCCGACCCTCAAGCCGACCCACAGAAGTGCAGGTGCGACCATGACGCGACGAGCCATATTCCTGGCGATGGCGATTGTCGTAAGCTTGAGCGGCTGCAAGCGCGAAGCCGCCGAACCGGCGGCCGCGAACAAGGCGCTCGCGCAGGCCGCTCCCGCCCCGACGAACCGCATCGACGTACCCGCGACCGTGCGCGCCAACCTCGGCATTACGTTTGCGAAGGTCGAGTCGCGCAACGTAGCCCGCACGATCCGCGTTCCGGGTCGGTTCGAGCTGTCGCCTCAGGCGCGGCGCGAGTATCGCACGATGCTCGGCGGGCGCGTGGAACTGCATGTGGCGCAGTTTGATCGAGTCGAGCCGGGCCAGCTCCTCTACACACTGGATTCGCCGCAATGGCGTGAACTCCAGGAGAAGCTGAACGAGACCGAATCGCAGCTCCTTCAGGCCCGCGCGCGGGCTGAGTCAATTGACCCCCTCATGGCGGCGCACGAGCAGCATCACATCGAGCTTGAGAATGGTGTTCAGATCTGGACAGAACGCGTCCAGCAGCTCGAACAAATGCGTGACACAGGCGTCGTGACCGCCGAAGAGTTCGCCCAGGCCCGCGCCGCGCTGGCGACGACGCGCGCGGAATTGGCCGAGGTCCGGGAGAAAGAAGCCGAGCTGCGTTCGCGCAAGGTCGAAGTGCAGGCCGAACTGAACGCGAGCCTGGAACGCTTCGAGCTGCTGATCTCCAACGCCGGCTCCCTGCTGGGCCTGTCGACGGACGAGCTCCTCGTGACCGATCCGAAGTCGCCCCAGCAGCATCCCCGCTGGCGCGAGATCAAGCTGGTGGAGGTGCGCGCCACGGTGCCGGGAGCGGTCGAAGCGGTGGCGCTCACGAGCGGCGCGTGGGCGAGCGAAACGAATCTGGTGCTGACGACGATTCAGCCCGAGCGACTGCGATTCCGGGCACGAGGACTCCAAAGCGATCTGAATCGTCTGCGCGACGGCCTGCCCGGCCGCATCGTGCCGCCCAAGGGCAGCGGCCCGGCTTTGGACGGAACGATGGAGGGGGTCATCTCGCTGGGGCTGTCGGCCAATCCCGATGAACGAACGATCGAACTATTCATGACCCCGGCGAGCCTGAACAACTGGGCTCGGCCGGGCGTTGCCGCGCACCTGGAGATTGTCGCCGAAGGGACTGCATCGCCGGAGCTGGCGATCCCCGCCTCCTCCGCGATCCGTGACGGGTTGCAGACGATCGTCTTTCGCCGCGATCCAGCCAACCCGGACAAGGTGATTCGTCTGGAAGCCGACCTGGGTGTGAGTGACGGGCGCTGGACTGTGATCAGCAGCGGTGTCAAGGAGGGCGACGAGGTCGTGCTCAACGGGGTGTATCCGCTGATGCTGGCGACATCCGGCACGATGCAGAAAGGCGGGCACTTCCACGCCGACGGCACCTGGCACGAGGGCGACAACTGATGCTCCGCCAACTGATCGCATTCTCGCTAGAACGGGCGTCGCTTGTGCTCACGGCGGCGGTGCTACTGGTCGCCTTCGCTGCCTATCAGTTGCCGCGCACGTCGGTGGATGTGTTTCCCGAATTGAACGCGCCCACTGTGGTTGTGCTGACCGAAGCGGGTGGACTCGCCGCGGACGAAGTCGAGCAATACGTCACATTCCCGATCGAAACCAGCGTGAACGGGCTGCCCGGCGTACGACGCGTCCGCAGCGCCAGCAGCATCGGCTTGTCGCTGGTGTGGGTGGAGTTCGACTGGGGCTCGGACATTTACCGCGCCCGGCAGCTTGTCACCGAGCGCTTGGCGGCGGTCCGCGAGTCATTGCCGGAAAACAGCCATGCCGAGATTGCTCCGATCACCAGTATTACCGGCGAGATCATGCTGCTCGCACTGTCCTCGCCGGATGGAACGGTCAGCGACCTGGAGCTGCGGGCCTACGCGGAATTCGGCTTGCGCAATCGGCTGCTGGCGGTGCCCGGTGTCGCTCAGGTGTCGCCAATCGGCGGCGAGTTGCCGGAGTACCAGGTCAACGTGCATCAGGACCGGCTGGCGATCTATGGACTGACCGTCAGCGACGTCGTGGAAGCGGCGCGCCGCGCACATAGCACTGCGCCGGCTGGCTACTTGGCCAACGTCGATGGACAGGAGTTTCCGATTCGGCAGACGGCGCGCGTGCAGAGTGTCGAGGACATCGCCGGCGCCATCATCAAGTACCACGAAGGCGCCCCGGTGCTCATCGGCCAGGTCGCGGATGTCGCGCTCGGTCCCGCTCCCAAGCGCGGGACGGCCGCCGACCGCGCGACCAACGCGGTCGTGTTGAACATCCAAAAGTCGCCCGGCATGAACACGCTGGTGCTCACGGCCGAAATCGACCGCATTCTTGACGAAGTCGAAAAGAGCATGCCCGTGGGGATCAATCTGAACCGCCAGGTATTCCGGCAATCGGATTTCATTCAACGCTCCGTGGACAACGTGACGCGCGTTCTGCTGGAGGCGACCGTCATCGTTGCCGTGATCCTGGTGCTGTTCCTCATGAACATCCGGACAACGATCATCACACTGGCAGCCTTACCGCTCTCGCTGGCCGTCGCGCTGCTTCTGCTCTGGTGGTTGGGGATGACCATCAACGTCATGACGCTGGGCGGGTTGGCCGTCGCCATCGGCGTGCTGGTGGACGACGCCATCATCGACGTGGAGAACGTCTACCGCCGTCTGCGTCAGAACAAAGCTGCGCGCGAATCCGACCGCCGCCCGTTCGTCGAGACCATCTTCAACGCCAGCAACGAGATTCGGCCGGCTATGGTCTTCGCCACGATCATCATCGTGATCGTGTTCGTGCCGCTGCTGTTCCTTCAGGGGCTGGAAGGCCGCTTCTTCCGCCCGCTAGGAATCACGTACATCGTTTCGATCCTCGCGTCGCTCATTGTCGCACTCACGGTCACGCCGGCCATGTGCAAGCTGCTCCTGCGCGGCCGGCTTGGCAGCGAGAAGCACGCGGACGGCGCTTTTGTGCGTTTCCTCAAGCGCATGTACGAGCCGTCGCTGCGCTGGTCGATTCGCAATCGCGGCGTTGTGCTCGGGTCCGCCGTCGTCGTGACGGTCTTGTCGATTTGGCTGGGCAGCACATTCGGCACGAGCTTTCTGCCCGCTTTCAACGAGGGGTCGTTCACAGTGTTCCTGATGGCCCCGCCGGGTACGTCGCTGTTCGAGAGCGACCGGCTGGCGCGCGGGATTGAGCAACGGCTCACTCAGGTCGAGGGCGTGCGGAGCGTGACGCGCCGAACCGGCAGGGCCGAGCGTGATGAGCATGCAGAGCCACCGAGCAGTTCCGAGTTGGACGTAACGCTCTTGCCGGGAGCGAACAAGGCCGCTGTCCACCAACGGATGGACGAGATACTCAAACAGGTGCCGGGCATCACGACGACCATTGGCCAGCCGATCGAGCACCGCCTTTCGCACATTCTGTCCGGAACGCCCGCGGCCATCGCCATCAACGTCTTCGGCGATGACCTGGCCACGCTGCGCGTGCTGGCCAAGGAGATCGAGTCGGCGCTGAAGACAGTCCCCGGAGCCCGAGACGTTGCTGCGAATCGTGAGGTAATGGTGACTTCGCTGCCGGTTCGCTATCGCCCGCACGACTTGGCAGCGGCGGGGCTGTCACCGGCATCGGCGGCTGAGCAGGTACAGCAGGCGTTGTACGGCGAGGTCGTTGCGGAAGTGAACCAAGGCGTCCGACGCTATCAGATGGTCGTTCGGCTCGCCCCCGAGGAGCGCGAGCGGGCCGACCAGCTCGAAAACCTCTTGCTGCGCGGCCAGGGCGGCGCGATCGTTCCGCTGATTCAGGTCGCGGACATCGGCCCCGAGCGGACCAGCAACCTGATCGCGCGCGAGAGCGCCAGGCGCAAGGCGGTAATCTCCTGCAACGTCGCCGAAGGCCACAACCTTGGTCAGCTCGTCGAGCAGGTCCGCGCGAAGGTCGATCCGATCGTGCAGCGGGCCGGCTACGCCGTTCACTACGGCGGCCAGTTCGAAGCGCAGCAGTCGGCCGCGCAGACGATCTACATCGCCGGCCTGGGAGTCATCATCGTGATGATCATGCTGTTGCAGCTTTCGACCGGCTCACTGCGCGCGGCGCTGCTCGTCATGGTCAACCTGCCGCTGTCGATCATCGGCGGAATCATTGCGATCTATCTGACCGAAAGCGGCGGCGGCATCGGCGCAGTGCTGAGCAACACGCTCGCGCTCTTTGGCATAGGCGATCAGTTTTATCGCGCGCCCGTCATTTCGATCGCCAGCATGGTGGGCTTTGTCACGTTGTTCGGCATCGCCGTCCGCAATGGCATTCTGTTGGTCAACCACTATCAGCATGTGATGGCCGAAGAAGGAAAGCCGCTGTACGAGGCGATCGTGCAGGGTTCAATCGAGCGGCTCGTCCCGATTCTCATGACCGCGCTATGTGCAGCGCTCGGGTTGTTGCCGCTGGCGCTGCACCCAGGTCAGCCCGGCAGCGAGCTGCTCGCGCCGCTCGCCGTCGTCGTGTTGGGGGGCCTGATTACATCCACGTTCCTCAATGTGATTGTCGTTCCCGCGGGCTATTCGCTAGTGTTTGGCGCACGGGACCCGCACACCCGCACCGCCGCACCTGGATTTCTGAGCCGATTGAGTGCGGCATTTCGTTCGTCGCAGAAACCATCAACCACGCAAGGAGAGTGATCGATGAAGCGTCTCATGGTGATTGCCGTCGCCTCGTGCATTTTCGCCCTAGTCGGATGTGAGCAGAAGCCCACACCTCCGCCAGCCGGCAGCGGCTCGGGCGGCACTGCCAAGCCGCCCGCGGCCAGTCCCGAGAAGCCCGCCGCCGACGAGCCGGCCGGCGAGACCACGCCCGGAGATGGCGCCGGCCACGGCGGCGAGATCATCGAGCTCGGAACGACCAAGATCGGCGACCTCACCGTGCGTGCCTCGCGCGACAAAGGGGAGATCAAGGACGGCGGGGACGCGCCGATCGACGTCTGGGTCACAACCGCCGACGGCAAGCCGGCCACGGTCACGGCCGTCCGCTTCTGGATCGGCACGGAGGACGCGAAAGGCTCCGTGAAGGCGAAGGCGGACATCGAAAACCCGCAGCAGCCGAACCACTGGCACACGCACGCCGAAGCCCCCAGGCCGATACCGGACGGAGCGAAGCTCTGGGTCGAGGTGGAGGCAGCGGGGAGTAAGGCCGTCGGCTCGTTTGATCTGAAGCGGTAAGCAACCACACCGGGAACCACTGCGCGGAGTGACTTGAGCCGAGAGGAGCCATTCATGCTCCGCACGTACCACATCCTCGCGGTCCGCGACTGGCTCGCGCAGAACGCCGCACGCATCCGCCTGCTCTTCCTGCCGGCCTGCAGCCCGGAACTCAACCCGGACCAGTACTTGAACCAGGACGTCAAGAGCAACTCGGTCGGCCGCCGACGGGCCCGCAACGCCGACGAACTGATCGCCGACGTCCGCGGCTACCTGCGCGGTACGCAGCGTCAGCCCGCGATCGTCGAAAGATACTTCCATGCACGACCCGTCCGCTACGCAGCGGCAACATGAACTGTCATCTGTTTACTGGCCGGGGTAATAAGTGTCTTTCCCTGAATTCAGTCCGCTTGATCGGGCTCGCTCACGCGATCACTGTCCCTTTTTTCGTGATTCTGCGCTTGCCCGCTTCGGGGAACTGAGCGCTGGACGCTCACGCGCCTGCGAGTCATCCCAGCGATGGAGCGAGAACGAACGACGTACGATGTTGACCGGATGGGATTTCGATGGGGCTGATCCGGAAAGTCGTCGGGGCTCGGTTGGCCGGTGTCGAAGACGAGCTGCCAATCGCCAGGCCGGTCTTCCTGAATCTCGAAGGTCTGGTCGTGCTCCGAGGCGTTAATCATCACATAGAGATCAGTATCTCGTTGTGAGGCGCCGCTCAGGAAGATGGCGAGCGTACGCGAATCGCGGCTCATATCGACCACGGGTCCCGTACCGTACCAGCGCACGTCATTGCGCCAGAAGCGGCTGCGGCACAGGGTTGGGTGGGCCTTGCGAAAAGCGATCATGTTGCGGAAGAACCGAAACACGTCCTGGTTGGCGCGGAGCCGGTCCCAGTCGAGCCAGCCGGTTGCGTTATCCTGGTTGTAAGGGTTGTTGTTGCCGCCCTGTGTCTGTAAGAACTCATCGCCGGCGCGGATCGCGGACTAGCTTCTGGACGCGCTGCACGGTTCGGTCGTCGACGTCAAAGTTGGCGTACATCGGGTCCACGGAGACAATCGTTGTCAGGAGTGTGCCGCTCCCGATCCCGCCCGTGACGAGGTTGCCGGTGGTTGCATGCATGTAGCTGATGCGCCCCGAAATCGGTGCGACGACGCGGCACCACTCCACGTTCAAGCGCGCGGACTCCACCGCGGCTTTCGCGGCCGCCTGAGCTGCGCGTGTCTCCGCGAGCCGCGCAGCCGCCGTGTCGACTTCAGTGAGTGTCCGTGCGTGAGGAGGTACACGATTGATACGGTCGTACTCGATTTGCGCCAGGCTGACCTGTGCCGCCGCACGCGCCTCGTCGGCAATACGGGCTTCGAGTTCCGCCTGGAACGGTCGCAGGTCGATCTCCGCCAGTACGTCGCCTTCCCGTACGAGCGTCCCGGCTTCAAACGGCACGGCCACGATCTGACCGCTGACGCGCGCCCGCACTTCGGTCGACTCGACGGCAGCTACTCGCGCTGTGAACTCCGCGTAGTCGGTGACCTCGCGCTCCACCGGGTGGCTCACGTTGACGACCGGCGGCGAGGACGACACCGGCTGTGGTGGTTCCTTACAGCCTGTCACGGCCAACGCACTGCCGAACAATAGCGCCATGGTGAACGCGAGTCCCCGCCGGAAGCGGGCGCCAGGAGTTCGTTCGGCCACAGTCGCAGTCGGTCTGTTGTCTGCGTTCAACATCGCACGACCTCACCTTCGCGTTGCGTGATTGCTTCAGTAGGTCTCACGAGGACGATCAGGCACGTTTCGTCATCGCCCGCTGGCCGGCCTTCACGAAATGCGCTGACCGAGCTGGTGACGCGGTTCAGCAGCTCCGCCGCCGAGTTCACGGGCGCCGGCAAGATCGCATCGAGCCTCTCGTCGCCGAAGAGCGACCGTGCCGAATTCATGCTTTCGGTGACCCCATCCGTGAACAGGACCAGGCGATCGCCAGGCCGCAGTTCCAGGCGGCCCTGTTCGTAGGCGCTCGTTCTATCCAACCCCAGTGGCAGCCCGGAAACATCATCGAGGCGGCGGACCGTGTTGCCCCGGACCAGCCGCGGCGGAGGATGTCCCGCCGAGGCATAGGTGAGCACCCGCGCCTCGGCGTCATACAGACCTACAAAGGCCGTGACGAACTTGCCCGTGTCGGCCAGATACCGGGTCGTCAGTGGTCCGTTGACCAGTGCCAGTGCCGCGCCTGGCTCTGCCAGCACACGCTCGCGGTCCACGGCGTTTCCGAGAGCATGGACCACAGCAAGTATCGCGGCAGCTCCGAGGCCGTGGCCGATCACGTCCGCGATGACGATCGCCCAGTGGCCTGACGCGACCGGCCGTACGTCGTAGAAGTCGCCGCCCACGCCGTCGGCGTCGGCGAAATGCACGGCCAGCTCGAGGCCGGGAACATCGGGCAGACGTTGGGGCAGCATCGCACGCTGGATCGTCACGAGCGTGTCGCGGTAATTCGCAAGCTGCTCGCGGGCCGCGCGCAATTCGTCGTGCGCCGAGCGCGACCCGGTGCTGCGCCGATCGTGAGTGCTCCGGCCGTGCTCACTCTGGTTGTCACGCCGCTCGTTCATGACTCCGCTCCTACGGCCGCGGCCGCGGGTTTTGCTCGCACGCGCTCGCCGCCTCAGTTCGGACGTGCTGCGGCGTTGCGGGCACGCAGCTCAGTTTCCGCCTGCAGCCAGTCCAACTCCGCGTTGCCCGGGGTATCACCTCGACTCAAGTAGATCTCGTGCGCGCGCTGGCGGATTTCGCTCTCGCGCGTTTCGACCGAATCGAGGCACTCCAACTCGCGCACCACCTGCTCTCCGCCGTTCTTGCGTACTCGATTGCCATGTCGCAGCGTCATTGCTGAGTCTCCTTCCACTTGCTGAATCGACCGTTACTCATCGCCGACAATCTCGGCCACGATGGCCTTCGTCAGACAATCGTCCGCGATAAACACTGCCCCCTGGTCATGCATTTCCGCCAACCGAGCCTTGCCCGCGGCGTCGATGTACGTCACGCCCGTGAGGTCCACGCACACGCTTGGCTGGCTGGCACGGTTCAGAATGCCTCGCCAACATTCCTCCAGTTCGCGCACCCACGGTCCTTCCAATCTGCCTTCGAGCCGGAAGGTAAGAACTCGCGGATTGTCGTTTGCCGTGATGCGTAACATCGATAGCACCTTGCACTAGCTCGCCATGTCGAACGTCGCCGGGCCACTCATCGCCGGCCGTCAATCGCGGCCATCCTCTCAACTACTGCTTGACGAGGCTCGCCTCGCCGTGTGACACCGAAACGTGGACGCTTCCGACGTTGAGATTCGCAGTGACTTCGCCGTCGGCCTTCGTGGGAGCTGTCGCAGAGTCCAACGTGCCAAAGAAATTGAGGCCATTGCCGCTGGACGTTGCGGAGATATGAACTTGATCTCCATCGACGCTCACCGAACCCGGCGGGTAGTCCCAAGTGACCGTGGTCAGGTCGACGAAGGTGTACCTCACCTGCGACACGGCCGACGCTCGGCTCGTGGCTCTGCGTGAACAAGAGCAACTGCCGTGCCGGCGATCAAATCGTTGGTCGTTTTTTCGCTAAGCGGGCCAAGCGCAATGACTTGAGTCTCGCCGCGTTGATGAGCGCCGCGAGTCGTGCCAGCGGTCGAGCGCCAACGGTTTGGCGCATGCGCCGGCAGGTTGGCGCGCTAGTCCGGACGGGAGATGCCGAGCTTCTTCATCTTCCAATGCAGCGTGGAGCGCTTCATCCCCAGGCGGGCGGCCGCCCCTTTCGGTCCGCCAAGCACCCAGTTCGTTTCCCTCAGCACTCGCAGGATGTGCTCTCGTTCAGCGTCGGTGAGCGTGTCAGACGTTCCGCCGCGCGGTTCTGCGGGCGGCTCCGCTGGAGCTTCGAGGTCGGCGGCGGGAACCTGGAGCGTCGGCCCCTTCGAGAGGATCACAGCGCGCTCGATCACGTTTTGCAGCTCGCGGACGTTCCCGGGCCAGGGATAGTGAACCAGGGCGTCCATCACCGGCGTCGGGATGGTCTCGATACGCCGACCCATGCGACGAGCGAAGCTCTGCGTGAAGTGCCGAACCAGGCGTGGAATGTCATCCTGTCTCTCACGCAACGGCGGCAGCATGACCGGGAAGACGTTCAGGCGGTAGAACAAGTCGTTACGGAAGCGACCTTCGGCAATCATCTCCGCGAGATCTCGGTGGGTGGCGGCCACAAGGCGCACATTCACTCGAATCGTTTTCGTCCCGCCCAGGCGCTCGAACTCATGCTCCTGCAATACGCGCAGCAGTTTGGGCTGGAGCTCCAAAGGGATGTCGCCTACCTCATCCAGGAACAGCGTGCCCTGATGTGCGAGTTCAAATCGGCCGATTCTCTGGCAGATCGCGCCGGTGAATGCGCCCTTCTCGTGGCCAAACAGCTCGCTTTCCAGCAGCCCCGTCGGAATCGCCGCGCAGTTCAGTTTGACGAACGTGCGCCCCTTGCGAGGGCTCAAGTCATGCACGGCTCGGGCGATCAGTTCCTTGCCGGTGCCGGTTTCCCCGCGAATGAGCACGGTGGAGTCCGTGGGAGCGACCGTTTCCACCTGCTTGAAGATGTCGCGCAGCGCCGCGTTCTCACCGACAATGTCGCCGAATTGGTGCTCGGTGCGAACCTCCTCCTCCAGATACGCCTTCTCCTCGGCGAGTTTGTCCTTCAGGGCCTCGATCTCCTGGAACGCCAGCGCGTTCTCGACGGCAAGGGCGACCTGGTTCGCCACGAGTTGCAGAAACGGCAAGTCCGACCCGTCGTAAGCCGCAGTCCGCCTGGATGTGAATACCAGCGCGCCGAGCCTCCGCCGGGCCGTGGTCAGCGGCATCCAGCAGTAGCTCTGGACCCCGTAACGCTCCACCCGCCTCAGAAACTCGGGCCAGCGTTGCAGCTCGGACACGTTCGACGTAACCAGCGGCTGCTGTGTCTGCCACACGAAGCCCGCGGGATCCTCGTCCGGATGCAAGGTGATTTCGAGGCCGCGTGCGGCTGGCTCACCGGTCTCCAAGACGTGCAGGCGCATCGTGCTCGTCGCCGTGTCGTGCAGCACCAACGATAGCGCGTCGTAGTGCGCCACTCGCACGAGCTGGCCGGCCAACGCGTGGAACAGCGAGGTCAAATCGCGGCACGAGGCGATCGATTCCGAAACCGCGAGCAATGCCCGGTAGCGGTCCTCGAGAGCCGTCAACTGTCCGTCCGAGTCGCGGTTCGGCACTTCGCGCTCCTCGACACCGCTCGGATCTTTCCCTGCTACCCGCAAGCGTTACTTCCCGCAGGACTTACACACAGCCTGATCTGCGCCGTTTGGTCGCCTATCTTGGCCGATCGGGCCAGCCGTGGAAAGGAGCACACCCGCCCCGGCGCATGCGGCGGCTGTGAAAGAGCACGCCGCTGGATCAGCGATGCCACGCGTGGTGGCGTATACCGCCAGCGCCGTCCAGAGCGCCTGGCAGGCGAAGCAGCCCATGAAGTAGTTGAAGGCTCGCCACGCCAGCGACGGCGGCGCGAGTTGCTGCAGCTCGGTGCGCCGCGACTCGACTTCCGCGTCCGTCAACCGAGATCCTTACAGGATTCATACGGCCCGCCCGCTGATCCTGACAGCATCTTGATGCGGCGACCGCTACGCTTCGAGGGAGCGAAAGGACGCTCCTCGTGGATGCCGCTTACCTGCTGATCGGCGTTGGCTTCTTTGTGCTCGCTGCCGCGCTCGTTGAGCGCGCCTTCGCGAGGACAAAGACATGACCGCGTGGTATCTCGTTTGCGCGATTCTCGCGCTTCTGCTGCTGGCTTACCTCTTCGTTGCAATGTTGAAGCCGGAGTGGTTCTGATGTCGCCGTGGGATTGGGCGCAGATCGTTCTTTACCTCGGCGTGCTGTTGCTGTGCGTCAAGCCGCTCGGCCTGTACATGGCGGCGGTTTACGAGGGCAGTGCGCCGCGCGGCGTGCGATTCCTAGCGCCGCTGGAGCGGGGCGTCTATCGGCTCTGCGGCGTGAAAGCCGATGCCGAGATGAACTGGAAGCAATACGCGGTCGCGATGCTGCTCTTCCACCTGGCTGGGTTCGTTGCCCTGTACGGGCTACAGCGGCTTCAGGGATTCCTGCCACTGAATCCCGCCGGGCTGGGGGCCGTCTCACCGGACTCCTCGTTCAATACCGCTGTCAGCTTCGTAACGAACACGAACTGGCAGGGCTACGGCGGCGAAACGACGATGAGTTACCTGACGCAGATGCTCGGGCTCACGACGCAGAACTTCGTGTCGGCGGCGGCGGGCATGGCGATGCTAGTTGCGCTGATCCGCGGATTCGTGCGGCGGCAGGCGGCCGCGATCGGCAACTTTTGGGTCGATCTGACGCGATCGACGCTTTACATCCTGCTGCCGCTCTCGATCGTGCTTGCACTGTTGCTCGTGTCACAGGGCGTCGTGCAGACGCTCGGCTCGTATATCACCGTCTCGCTTCTCCAGCCGACGACCGACGCGAATGGGGCGGCCGTCACGAACCAGACGATAGCAGTCGGACCGGCGGCGTCGCAGATCGCAATCAAGCAACTCGGCACAAACGGCGGCGGATTCTTCAACGTGAATTCGCCGCACCCATTCGAGAACCCCACGCCGCTGTCGAACTTCTTCGAGTGCCTGGCGATTCTGCTCATCCCAGCGGCGCTGTGTTTCACGTTCGGCCGCATGGTAAAGGACACGCGCCAGGGGTGGGCGCTGCTCGCGGTCATGGGGATCGTGTTTGTCGCGTTTCTCAGCGCCGGCCTCTGGGCGGAGACCCGCCCTCATCCGCACGCGGCCGAACTCGGCTTGCCCGGAAACCCGGCCGGCGGACCGCTCGGCAACATGGAAGGCAAGGAGGTCCGGTTCGGCATCGCCAACTCCGTGCTCTGGGCGACGGCGACGACAGCAGCGTCCAACGGTTCCGTGAACTCAATGCACGACTCGTACACGCCGCTGGGCGGTCTCGTCCCGATGGTGATGATGCAACTCGGCGAGGTGATCTTCGGGGGCGTCGGTTCGGGCCTCTACGGACTGCTCATCTTCGTCGTCGTCACGGTCTTCCTCGCCGGCTTGATGGTCGGCCGTACTCCGGAATACCTCGGCAAGAAGATCGAGGCGTTTGAGATGAAGATGGCCTCGATCGGCGTGCTCGTCCCGTGCCTGTGCGTACTCATCGGCACAGCTGTCGCCGTCATGCTGCCGGCGGTGAGCGCGTCAATCACCAACCCGCTGCCGCACGGGTTCAGCCAAGTGCTGTACGCGTTCTCCTCAGCGGGGAACAACAACGGCAGCGCGTTCGCGGGTTTTGGGGCAAACACGCCGGCTCACAACCTGCTGTTGGGGCTGGCAATGTTGTTCGCGCGGTTTGGGGTCGCGATCCCGGCGCTGGCCATCGCCGGCTCGCTGGCCGCTAAGAAGCATGTGCCGGCCTCATCCGGAACGCTTCCGACGCATACACCGCTGTTCGTGACGCTGCTGATCGGCGTGGTGCTGATTGTCGGCGCATTGACGTTCATCCCAGCGCTCGCACTGGGGCCGATCGCCGAGCACGCTGAGATGTTGGCGGCCAAATGACATGAGCACGACCACGCCACACACGAAAACTCGCCCGCTATTCGACCCGCCGATCGTGAGTCGGGCCCTCATGGACGCGCTGCGCAAGCTGCACCCCAGACACCAGATCCGCAATCCAGTGATGTTCGTGGTCCTGGTTGGCGCCGTCCTAACGCTGGCCCTGTTCCTCCACGCGCTTTGCGGTCACGGCGAGGCCTCGCCCACGTTCATCCTGGCGATATCGCTATGGCTCTGGTTCACACTGCTGTTTGCCAACTTCGCGGAAGCAATGGCCGAGGGGCGGGGTAAAGCGCAGGCGGATACCCTTCGCAAGGCGCGGCGCGAGATCATGGCGAAGCGCCTGAAGACGCCGCGCCGCGACAGCCCCATCGCCGCCACGCCATCAACGAGCCTGAAGAAGGGCGATGTTGTGCTGGTTGAAGCCGGCGACTTCATTCCACTCGACGGCGAAGTGATCGAAGGTGTCGCGTCGGTCGATGAATCGGCCGTCACGGGCGAGAGTGCCCCGGTCATTCGCGAGAGCGGCGGCGACCGCAGCGCCGTCACTGGCGGCACGCGCGCGCTCTCGGACTGGCTCGTGATCCGCATCACCGCGAACCCGGGCGAGAGCTTCATCGACCGCATGATCGGCCTGGTCGAAGGGGCCAAGCGACAGAAGACGCCGAATGAGATCGCGCTGAACATCCTGCTCGCGGCGATGACTATCATCTTCCTCGGCGCCGTCGCAACGCTCCTGCCGTTCTCGTTTTTCACCGTGAACACTCTCAGCCGCGGCGAGGTGGTCACCATCACGGTGCTGGTCGCGCTGCTGGTCTGTCTGATTCCCACGACCATCGGCGGACTGCTCTCGGCCATCGGCATCGCCGGCATGGATCGGATGATCCAGGCCAACGTCATCGCGATGTCGGGCCGGGCCGTGGAGGCGGCCGGCGATGTCGACACGCTATTGCTGGACAAGACCGGCACGATCACGCTGGGCAACCGGCAGGCGACCGAGTTCATCCCTGCCGTCGGCGTGCGCGTTGAGGAACTCGCCGACGCGGCGCAGCTCGCGTCGCTGGCCGACGAGACGCCGGAAGGCCGCAGCATCGTCGTGCTGGCCAAGCAGAAATACGCCCTTCGCGGCCGCGACTTGACGGGTGGCGCGGGCGTCTCGCCCGCGAATCCGCCGCACTTCGTGCCCTTCACAGCGCAGAGCCGCATGAGCGGCGTCGATCTGACCGGAACGTCGATCCGCAAAGGCGCCGCCGACGCCGTTCAGCGCTTTGTCGAGAGTCAGCAAGGAAAGTTTCCGCCGAGTGTGCGTGCGGTCGTCGAGAACATTGCCAAACAGGGTGGTACTCCGCTTGCTGTCGCGGCGGCGGACGCGAGCGGCAAGGCCCGCGTGCTGGGCGTGATTCATCTCAAGGACATCGTCAAAGGCGGCATTCGCGAACGCTTCGCCCGCCTGCGCCAGATGGGCATCAAGACGATCATGATCACGGGCGACAACCCGCTCACCGCCGCATCCATCGCGGCCGAGGCGGGCGTGGACGACTTCCTCGCAGAAGCAACGCCGGAAGCCAAGCTCAAGCTGATCCGCGAGAACCAGGCCGGCGGGCGGCTGGTCGCGATGTGCGGCGACGGAACGAACGACGCGCCGGCGCTCGCGCAGGCGGACGTGGCCGTCGCGATGAACACCGGCACACAGGCTGCCAAGGAAGCCGGCAACATGGTGGACCTCGACAGCAATCCGACCAAGCTCATCGAGGTGGTCGAGATCGGCAAGCAGCTCCTGATCACGCGCGGCTCGCTGACGACGTTCAGCATCGCCAACGATGTGTCGAAGTACTTCGCGATCATCCCGGCCGCGTTCGTAGCGACCTATCCGGCGCTTGGGGCGCTGAACATCATGGGATTGGCGACGCCGCAGAGCGCCATCTTGTCGGCGGTTATCTTCAATGCGCTCATCATCATCTTCCTGATTCCGCTCGCGTTGCGCGGCGTGCGATACAAGCCGGCGAAGGCTTCATCGCTACTCAGCCGGAATCTGCTCATCTACGGACTGGGCGGGCTGATCGTGCCGTTCATCGGGATCAAGCTGATCGATCTGCTGCTGGTCGCACTGAGACTGGCATAGGGAGTGATCGCACCGTGTTTGCACAATTGAAGACCTCAGTCTTGATGCTGCTCGTGTTGTCCGTGCTGACGGGCCTCGCCTATCCGCTCGCAATCACAGGTGTCGCCCAGCTCGTGTTTGCAAAACAGGCCAACGGCAGCCTGATCACGATCAACGAGCGGCCCGTCGGCTCCGAGCTGATCGGCCAGCCTTTCGATGACCCGAAGTACTTCTGGAGCCGGCCATCGGCGACCGGCTCATATCCATACAACGCCGGCTCATCGAGCGGCAGCAACCTGGCCGTCACGAATCCGGCGCAGCTCGACGCGATCCGACGTCGCGTCGCGACGCTGCGTGCCTCGGGCGTGTCCGCCGACCAGCCGATCCCCATCGACCTGGTGACAGCTTCGGCCAGCGGCCTTGATCCGCATGCCAGCCCTGCGGCCGCTCGCATCCAGATCGCGCGCGTCGCGCGGGCACGCGGGGTCGACGAAGCCGCCGTCACGCGACTGGTCGAGGCGGCCACGCAGAACCGGCAGTTCGGAATCCTGGGTGAGCCGCGCGTCAACGTCCTGCGGTTGAATCTGTCGCTCGACCAACTCATCGGCCCCGCCGGCGGGGGCCAGCGATGAGACGCGCCTCCTTGTCCGCCCCCCGTCACTGCGCGCGGGTCGTCATCGCGGTGATTTCTGCGACAGTCGCCCTGGGCCAGGAACCTTCGACGCGGCCGGCGGAAAAGCGCGCGGCCGAGTCGCCGTTTCAGGTGGGCTACGCGGAAGAGCAGCCCCGGAAAGAAAGTCCGGCGGGTGAAGAAGTGGCGGAAGAAAAGCCATCCGGTTTCTGGGTTTTCAACCGGTCGGCGCAGGTCGGTCCGATGAGCAGCGACCGACCGGGTTTCTCTGACAGCTTCGCGCTGGTACCCCGGGGCTATACACACCTGGAATTCGGCTACACGTTCGCTTACGACCGCGAGGAGTCCACGCGCGTCAAGAACCACACGCCGGGCGAGTTCTCGTTGCGCACCGGTCTGACCGACGAGTTCGAGCTGCGCATCAAGTGGACCGGCTACTCGTTCACCGAAGCACTCTTCGAAGATACGAGCCGCTGGTCCGGCCGACGCATCATGACGAAGGACCATGACGACGGCGGCACGGACATGAGCATCGGGTTCAAGTCGCCGCTGCTCAAACAGGACCGCCTGATTCCAAACCTCTCCATCATCCCGGCCATCTCGCTACCGACCGGGACGGGCAGCACGTCCACGGGTGACGTTGATCCCGAAATTCGCCTGGCATGGAACTACGCGCTGACCGCCAAGTGGACGGTCTACGGCGTCGGTCTGGCGACGGTTCTGAGCGACGACGAGGGTCGCTTTTTCCAGTCGGGTGTATCACTCGCGACGTCGTATTCGTTCACCAAGAACTTCGGCGGTTTCATCGAGTGCTACGGCCTCTATCCCGGCTCGCGCGGCAGCGATTGCCAGCACAACATCGACTTCGGACCAGTCATTCTGGTCAACGACAACTTCCAGATCGACCTCCGGGCCGGCTTCGGTCTTAACGAAGAGGCGCCCGACTTCATCGCTGGCATTGGATTCTGTTTCCGTTTCTGAGGAATACCGCATTCACGTTGGGAGCTCTTCATGTTCTGGATCGACGTGCTGTTCGAGATCATCGTATTCGTGCTGACCGGTCTGCTTCAGATTCCGTTGAATCTGTTCGCCCAGGGCGTGGGTGCGTAGCCATGCTCCCTCGCGCCGTCAGCGTCGATCGTGCTCGCGCGGGCATTGCGGGCGGCGACAGATTCGCGCACCAACTGCTCCGGCTCCTGGCACGCCGGCGCTTCGGGCCGCTGGTGCTGTGGCTCCAGGATGGCCGCCGCATCGGCATCCACGACCCGCAGTACGTTCGGGTCTGTCGCGCCACGGGTACAATTGAACTGACGGTGCGCGGCGACGTGCAGGAGATCCTCTTCGAAGAGCTGCTCGCGATTGAGCTGCGGCCGCGCTCGGTCGCTTCGGCGGTAGCGCCGCAACATGTATGACGGACCAACGCCCAGACCCCGATGCCTTACTGGCCCGCACCCTGGCGGAAACGGCGCAGCCACGGCGTGGCCGGCTGAAGATCTTCTTCGGCATGAGCGCCGGCGTCGGCAAGACCTACGCCATGCTCCAGGAGGCGCAGGAGCGGCGTCGATCCGGCATCGACGTCGTCGCCGGCTACATCGAAACGCATAAGCGCCCGGAAACCGACGCGCTCAAGGAAGGTCTCGAGGAGCTGCCGCCACGCTGGGTTGAGTATCGCGGCGTCCGCCTGCGCGAGTTCGATCTGGATGCGGCGCTGGGTCGAAGGCCCGGGCTGATTCTCGTTGATGAACTCGCCCACACGAACGCCGAAGGCCTGCGCCACGCCAAGCGCTACCAGGACGTGCTGGAGCTGCTCGACGCGGGCATCGACGTCTACACGACCGTCAATGTCCAGCACATCGAATCGCTCAACGACGTAGTTACGCAGATCACCGGAATCCCCGTCAAAGAGACGGTGCCGGATTCGATCATCGAGCGGGCCGACGAAATCGAACTGGTCGATATCCCGCCCGACGACCTCCTGCAACGGTTGCGGGAAGGGAAAGTCTACGTCGCCGACCAGGTGCAGCGGGCCGTAGCGCAATTCTTCCGACGCGAGAATCTCGTTGCCCTTCGCGAGCTGGCCCTTCGCGAGACGGCCGCGCGCGTCGGCGAGCAAGTTCGTGTGGAGCGCGCCGGTCGTGGTGAAACGCGGCCCTGGGCGACGGCGGATCGTATTCTCGTGTGCGTGGGGCCAAGTCCGCTCTCCGCCCGCGTCATCCGCATCGCCCGTCGCATGGCGGCCGCGACGCAGGCCGAGTGGATCGCGGTGAGCGTCGAAACTCCCGGGCAATCGTCGCTCGCGACGGCCCAAATTCGCCGTAATTTGAGGTTGGCCGAGCGTCTGGGCGCCGAGCCCACCGTGCTCACCGGCGAACACGTCGTGGACGAGATTCTGGCGTACTCCGTGCGCTACAACATCACAAAAATCGTCGTCGGCAAGCCCTCGTTGCCGCGCTGGCGGGAGTGGTTGCGCGGTTCGATCGTAGACGACCTGATACGGCGCAGCGGCGAGATTGATGTACACGTCGTGAAAGGCGAGCCAGAGGACGTTGTTCGCGCGAGGCCCCGTGCGCGCCACCATGCAGACTGGAAAGAATACGCCGCCTCGGCGGCGGTGATGGCCTTATGCACCATTCTGGCAGCCCTCGTCTTCCCGTACTTCACGGCTGTCAACCTCACCATGATCTACCTGGCGGGTGTGGTGTTTGTGGCGACGCGCTACTCGACCGGGTCTTCGGCCCTAGGGTCGGTGCTCGCCGCACTGCTCTTCAATTTCTTCTTCACGCAGCCGTACTACTCATTCACGATCGAGGACGCCCAACTGTTCGTGGCGTTTGTCGCCTTGCTGGCCACGGCGCTGGTGGTCAGCGGACTTGCGCAGCGCGTCCGGCGACAAAACGAAGCGGCGCGCACGCGCTACGTACGCACGGCGGCCCTGTACTTCATGAGCCGACAGCTTGCCGCCACAACCGGAGCGGATGCGTTGGCGCGCGTCGCCGCGAAGCATGTTGCGGACGTGTTCCAAGGCGATTCGGTGGTGCTCGTCCCCGATCGGGATAATCGGCTGAGCGTGGTCGCGCAGTCGGGCACGTTTGCAGTGGAACCGACCAATGAGCGCGCCGCGGCTCAGTGGGTCTTCGAGCAGAAGAAATGGGCGGGCTGGAGCACCGACACACTGCCGGCCTCGCAAGCCATCTATCTGCCATTATTCGCGTCGGGCAAGGCGCTGGGCGTGCTGGCGCTGCGGCCACGCCAGCCGGACACGCCGCTCGAGCCAGACCAACGGCACATGCTGGAGACGTTCGCGACACAACTCGCGATCGCGCTGGAGCGCGCCGTGTTCGCGTCCCAGGCGGAGGCGGCCCGGCGAGAGACCGAGACCGAGCAGGTCCGCAGCTCGCTGCTGAGCTGCGTGTCGCACGACCTGCGTACGCCGCTCGCGGCCATCGGCGGCTCGGCCAGCGCGCTTCTGGAGAATACAACCGGACTTCCCGAGTCCTCGCGTCGCGAGCTGCTCCAGTCGATCGCGGACGAAGCCGGCCGGATGAATCAACTCGTCGGCAAGTTGCTCGACATGACGCGGTTGGAGTCCGCTGGTTTTCGGCTTCAGAAGGACTGGTACCCACTGGATGAGCTGGTCGGAGCCGCGCTGACCCGGCTCAGCGCGGCGCTGCAGCGACACCGCGTGGTTACCGAGATTCCGGCCGACCTACCGCTTCTCCAAGTCGATGGCCCGCTCATCGAACAACTGCTTTGTAATCTCCTGGAGAATGCGGCTCGCTACGCGCCGTCGGGCTCGCAGATGACCATCCGCGCCGGCACGACCGAGAAGGGCGTGCTGGTCGAAGTGCTTGATGAAGGCCCGGGCCTGCCGGCGGGAACCGAACGGGAGATCTTTCGTCGCTTTGTGCGGCACCGGCCTCCCAGCGATCGCCAAGGCACCGGTCTGGGGCTGGCTATCTGTGAAGCCGTAATTCGTTTGCATGGCGGCGGGATCGCCGCGGAAAACAGACCCACGAGTGGCGCCCGCTTCTGGTTCACGCTTCCGGTTAGCGCAGACGCACCGGCAAAGCTCGACGCGACCGATGCAGGAAACGTCGATCAAGGCGGGCCGAGTCCAACCGCGCGGGAGTTCGTAACATGACGGCAGCGCTGGTCAAGGTGCTGCTCGTGGAAGATGAGCTGCCGATCCGTCGCTTCCTGCGACCTGCGATCGAAGCGGTCGGCTGGCGTCTCATTGAATCGGATACAGGCCAGCGTGGGATATTGGAGGCTTCACAGAGCCAGCCGGATGTGATCATTCTCGACCTGGGCCTACCCGATATGGATGGGATTCAGGTTATCCAGCGTGTCCGCGAGTGGTCCGCTCTGCCGATCATCATCCTTTCCGCGCGTGGCCAGGAGACGGACAAGATCGCGGCCCTCGACGCCGGCGCCGACGACTACGTCCAAAAGCCGTTCGGCGTCGGTGAACTCGTCGCTCGAGTCCGCGTTGCGCTCCGCCATGCTGCCAACCGGGTACAGCCGACTTCAGATGCGCCAATCGTCGCTGGCGACATCACGATCGACCTTTTCCGGCGAACGATCGCGAAGAACGGCAAGGCCGTGCATCTAACGCCGATTGAATACAAGTTGCTCACGGTTCTCGCTCGGCATGCGGGCCTAGTCATGACGCACCGTCAGCTGCTTCGTGAGGTATGGGGGCCGGGACATGCAGAGGACTCCACCTATTTACGCATGTTCGTTCGACAACTCCGGCAGAAACTCGAAGGCAATCCGACCCAGCCAAAGCACTTGCTGACCGAGGTCGGAATTGGATATCGATTTGTGACGGACTGACCACACAACTTATTTGCGGCAGCTTTTGCAACGGGGCTGAGCATGGGAAGCTGGTCCGTTCCTCACTACGTTGCCCATTCCTTCGGCGGACATGGCGACGGATGCGCCCGCGTAGGCCGCAGTGGAGAACACCCAGCTGGCTACGTCGCCCAAGCCGCGTGTGAGTGCATAGGTCGCCAGCGCAGTCCAGAACGCTTGGCAGGCGAAACACCCCATAAAGTACGTGAACGCGCGCCAAGCCAGCGAGGAACGCGCGAGCTGCTGCAGCTCCGTACGTCGCGACTCGATCTCTGCGTCCGAGAGCGGCTGCTTCGCGGCATGCGGTGAACGGCGGGCCACGTCCTCGTCCCACTTGGCGCGGTTGTTGATCTCCCAGTTCAACCGGTTCATGCGCTGGCGCCGCGCGGCGTCGCTGAGCGAAAGGCGATACTGTAGCTCGGCCACCGGCAGCGAGCCGAAGAGCGCCTTGGCAATGGCGCAGACGGCGAGGGTCCAGACGAGGAATGACGCGACGTGCTGCCAATCCGTGATCTCGAAGATGCTCGTCATGTGAAGGCCTCCATGCCTTGGGGTCTCGTTTTAGAGCGCGGGTTCGACCAGCACTATCGTCCACATTGCTCCAGCCGTTCGCGCAGCAGATGGCGGATGATCCGCGCCTCCGCCGGCGCGTTGGTCGGGTCCACCGTGAACTCACCGTTCTTCGGAAGCCTCCAGCCGGCGTCGAGCTTGGCGAACAACTCGGCGATGGCTGGCGGAACGGGCCAGCGCTGTTGGCGCCGATGTGTCGGCCTACGACGTGATTGACCTGGGCGAGTACGGCCTGTCCTCAACGTTCCGGTACGCAACGGCGCTCGGCGACGAACCCGAGCGCATGGCCGGTTGCGACTTTGAGACGATCCGCCACACGACGCCGCCGGCGGAGTTCACGGACCTGTGGTGGGCTGACGTCGAGCGCTGGGTCTCCCGGGCCGAGACGACCAACGAGATTCCGATGGCGCTCGCAGCGTGCGTGCGTCAAGTTTCCTCACTACCTGCGTGAAAGGGAAGTCATGCTCACCGAACTGTTGACCGAGTTGGAATCGCGCCGCACCAATCGCGAGGCTGAGTTCTGGGCGATCGCACAGAAGCTCGCCACTGGCGAGAAGGTCGCGGCGGCATCCGTCGAGCGCCTGCTGGCCGAGAGCGGCAAGACGGCGGCGGACCTGAAGGCGAAAGGTGGAGCTGATCCAGCAGCGCCGCCAGTGGCACGCGATCATCTCGACCGAGCCCGCGCTGGAGAAGGAGCGGGCGGCGATCAAGGATCGCATCGCGGCCGAGGATCGCAAGCTCGCGATGGCCGAACAGGCACACGCCGACGCGACCGGCCCCATGTACGCCCGGCTGGATTTCATCAAGGCGCACGTGAGCGACGCGTCTGACGCGCGGCGGCGCTTGATGGAAACCTGCCCGTATGCTGAGCTGAAGGCCGAGCTCGCGGCGACGCAGGAGCGGCTGAACGAGCAGCGCAACCGACTGGCGGCGCTGAAGCGGCAGGCCGACCGTGCGAAGGACGCCGAGGACGACCTGGCCGAGTCCCGCCGCCACGCCGAAGGCGTCACACCCGGCAGCCACCCGCGCCACATCGCCGAATGGCGTGAGCGGGCGGAGCGGAACCAGCGCGCCGCGGACGCGGCGAAGGCGGAGTTGCCACAGGCCGAGAAGGAGGTCGCCCGGTTGGAGAAAGAGGAGGCCGCGATCTGCGAGCGGATGACGAAGCCGTAGGCGTCCGGGCTTCCGAGTCGGGACCGCCGGCGCACAAGCGCGCATCAGGGATTGTGCGCCGGCCGGCCCCGAGCGACCGCCCTCGCGCCGTTAGGTGTCGTCGCCCGTGAGAATTCGGAGGTACTCGTGATAGGCGTAAACCCGGTCGCGCTGTTTCCCCGTCGTCTCCCGCAGTACGCGGAGGCTGACGAGAACCTCGATCGCCTTGCGCGCCGGCGGCGCGGTCAACTTGAGCACCTCGGCGGCGCGCGGCACGGTCACCAGCGGATGCGTCGGCAACCGGTCAAGAAGTTGGATGGCCGCGACCGTCGCACGATCGTGACGGGCGAGCCGCTCGCGGTCGCGGCCGAGCAACGCGTGCAGCGCCAGCGCGACGCGAACGCCGTCGTCGGCCGCCTCGCGCACGCATTCGAGGTAGAACTTTGTCCAACCCTCCCAGTCGCCGTCGGTGCGGACGGCGGCCAGATGGTCGAAGTACTCCTGCTGCCGCCGGCGCAGCGCGACGCTCAGGTACAGCAGCGGTTGCGCGAGCAAGCCCCAGTGCTCGACCAGCAGCGCGATCAGCAGGCGCCCGATGCGCCCATTGCCGTCGAGGAACGGGTGGATGGTCTCGAATTGCACGTGCGCCAGCCCGGCCTTCACAAGCGGCGGAAGCGGATCGTCGCTGTGTATCCAGCGCTCGAGGTCGGCCAGCGCGGCGGAGACGTCCTCCGGCGGCGGCGGCACGAAGCGGGCATTGCCGGGGCGCGTTCCGCCGATCCAGTTCTGCGAGCGGCGGATCTCGCCCGGCTGCTTGTCAGACCCGCGCGCGCCGCGCATCAGGCGGCGGTGCGCGCTGCACAGGAGCCGCATGCTCAGCGGCAGGCCCTTGGGATCGGCCAACTGCTTGCGCGCCAAGGTCAGCGCATCGACGTAGTTGCAGACCTCCTCGACATCGTCGGGCCGGTCCGACTGGTGCGTCACTTCGTATGTCAGCACGTCGCGCAGCGTCGCCTGCGTTCCCTCGATCTGCGACGTGAGCACGGCCTCCTTGCGTACGAAGCCGTACAGGAACCAGTCCGTGCTTGGCACGATCGCGGCAGCCACGCCGAGTCGGGCCATCGCGGTCTGCGCCGCAGCATGCAGCCCGGCGATCTCGCCTTCGACCTCAAGCGGCGGCTTGGCCGGCGGAAGCGGATGCGGAATGAACGCGCGCACCTGCTCGCCGTGAGCGGCTGTCACCCGATATCTGCCTGTCTCGCGTGGCATATCTGCGAAACGACCCTTTCTCTGCGTCGCCTGCTACGAAGCGAACGTTTCCCAGGGAGTCTCGCTAAGAAACGACCGTTCGTCAACGGGCTGGGGGGCGGGATCGAACCGCGATTACGAAGTGCGTCGAGTCGAGCTGTCGGTTGAGGCGTTCAAGCATCGGATCGAGCTCGCCCGCGCGGAATTCGCATCCGAGAACGACCTGGCTCAGTTCGTGGCAGCGCGTGCCGATGCCGTTCGTCTGACCCGCCGGGCAGAGTTCGGAGATTCAACGCGCGATTTTCGAAGGCCTGGCCTACCCGAATGATCTCCGGGACCGCGGGACCATTGACGCTACCGACACGGCGCGTTTGCTCAGCAACCGTGGGTCGCCGCGTTTCGCAACGACCTTTCAAGTAGAGGGAAACGCGCCCTCTTCGAAAACAAGTCTCGCGCGACAGGAGAGACTTTTTCGATTCCGCTCCGCTCGTCCGAACCGAACCCCTAAGGTTCGGCCCGCCTGAGTGAAACGAACCATGAAGGTTCGGATTTGGGGAGGGAAGCCGACATCGAAATCGGTCGGGCGGGGTTATGCGGCGCGCGACCGACGGTCGAGAGCGCGGCGTCGAAACCGCGCGTCGGTTGCCGGGTCGCTTGCATGCACTCGCGCTCGCGGCGCACAACGTGCGCCCATTCTGCGCGTTTCGGCAGAACTGCGTTTCATTGTCGCCCGCGGCGCGAGCTTGTCCCGCGGCATTCACGATATTCGCGGCATCCCGTTCGCGGGTCGCTCCGTGATCCACTTCGTGCGGTTTTCCCAGGCCTTGGACTCGTTCTCGTCCGAGCGCATCCACGGCCGGATGACCTGGTAGTCTTCATGTCCCTTGCGCACGGCCTCTACGCGCCAATCGAATTCGTAGTCGCCCGCTCCGCCGGCCAGCTCGCGAACTTCGATTCCGGATAGGCGTTTGGACGTGATCGCCAGCCCCTTGGAGTCAACGGATAGCGGCGTAACCTGCACGGTCATGCCCGTTTCGACCGCCAAGAGTCGGAAATGTTCGGGCAGAATAACGTGCGCGGCGCCTGCGACCAGTCGCGCTGTGCCGCGCACGTAGATCGCGGCGTCGGGCCCTTCGGGGCAGCAGTACCAAATGTCGGTGGTCGCGTCGGCGGGGTTGGGTACCCGGACATTCTTCCGATCGGCATACACTTCACCCACGCCTCCGTCGCTGCTGCGATGCATGCCGGCCTGTACGTCACCACTGATTGGACTGTACATGCCCAATGCCGGGTTGGGAGGCGCACCCAACGATTGCACCCCACAATGTCCATATCTGATCGCCGTTGACATTCACGATTCTCACATCGTCTGAGAAGTTATTGACATCATACCTGGAACTGCCGACGACATGAAGTTCAGCGGTCGGCGCAGCCGTTCCGATGCCGACCCGCCCTTCGCCCAAGGTGTTGAGTACGATATCGCCGTTGGCGCGCGCGTTGAGGATGGACAGGTCTGGATCACCCGCCGAACCGTAGCCGATCCAGCCGCGCTCGACGTTGCCGCTGTCGCGGTAGCTCAGGTAGCCGACTTGCTGCGTCGTGGAGTCGGTGTCTTGGATGGCGAGCGTGGGCGCCGGGCTGGCGATATGCACCGAATGCGTCGGCGCGCTGGTACCGATGCCGACGTTGCCGCTGTTGTCCACGAACACCGCGTTCGCAGGCGAGCCGTCCGCCGCGTCGAGCGCGAAGGCGGACTTGGCGTGATTGGCCAGCGGCGTCGCGGTCAATAACTGCCGCGGCGCGAGCAGCGTGAATCCGCTCGCATTCGAGCAATTCAACCCGCTGTCACAACGGAGTTCGATCTCGATGTGTCGCTGGGCCGTGGTGACACACGGCTGGCCGACATCGAGCTGAACGGTGAACAGCCCGTTGTTGATGTCTACATTGTCCACACACATCGTGGGCCCCACCTGCACACCGCCGGCTGCGGAATCGAACAGCCGACAACGCAAGTCGAACAGGCCGTCGGCCGCCGCCCCGCCGTCCTCCAATCAGCCCTGATACGTGAAAGCCGCGTTTTGACCGAACGCGGAACCTGCGATCACCAACACTCCCGCCAACGTCCCACAGTGCCGGAGTCTCGATTTCATGCGATTGTTCCTCTTGCACTCAGTCCCTAACTGACGTGCGCCCCGCGCGCTTGCGCTTCGGGTTCTGACAACAACGTCGTCTTACTGTCCGATCCGCGCGAGACTGCCGCGCGGCGTGCGCAGCGTCACCGGCGTGCTGATCCTCAGATTCTCCGGGTAGTTGCCGCCGCGGATCATCACGATGTCGCCGCCGCCATTGGCTGCGTTCCGCCCTTCAGCGATCAGATCAAACGGGTTGGTGCTGCGGCCGTTCTGGCTGCCGCCGGCGCCGGCCTGAACGAAGAACGTGCGACCGTCGCGTACCGAGAGGCGCGCGAAGCTAGCCGTGTCGGCCCAGTGATCGAGCTGCAATTCGGTCAGTCTCGCGACCGACGCGCCCTGCCCGCACCCGCTGCGGTGATAGCTCATGATGTTGAGAAACACGTCGTCCACTTGCTCGCGCTGGAATGGCGCCAAGTTGGCGTAGTTCGCGCCGAACGCGTTTTGCGCGATGTCGTCGCGCTCCCAGCAGGCCAGGTCCGGCAACGTATCCGCGATGTTGTCGTTGCCGGGAGCGGTGTGGCACTCGCCGGTTTGGCCGGCGTCGCAGCAGCCGCACGAGCAGCCTTGGGTGTGGCAAAGGTCGAAGTAGTGCCCGATTTCGTGCAAATAAAGCCAGCCGGTGCCGCTGGACGAGCCGCCGATGACGATGAGCTGCTCGCTGGGCCGGGCGCAGGTGCCGCCGGTGTTGGCTTCGTTGATGTAGATGTTGACGGCGTTCTGATTCCACGCATAAAAAGTCGGATTCGCCAGCGCATCCGCCTGCATGTTGGCGCGCTGCCCGTCCTCTTCGAGCATGTTGATGTCGAAGTAGTGGCTCGGGTTGGGGCGGTCGAAGCCGCCAATGTTGCCGACGCGATGGATGAACTCGACGCGCTCGAAGCGATAGCCGCGGCCGTAGGTGTCCAGAGAGGCGTTCATCTCGTCGATCGAATCGTCGATCGCGGCGTCGCTGAAGCCCTGCGGCAGTGAGCCGTCGACGGGGTTCAGAATCACCTTGTAGGACAGTCGCAGCAGGATGACGCCATCCGCGAAAGCCGCTGGCGCGATGGCGGTGTACGCCATGATCGACAGCCATTTGTATGCAATATGCACTTCAGCTTCTCCTTGAAATCGGATTACCACTCATTGATTCGTGCGGCGACCATTCCGGCGGGTCAGTCGCCGATTCGCGCCGTCTGTCCGCGCGGCGTGCGCAGCGTTAACGGGATGTTGATTGTCAGGTTCTCGGGATATGCGCCGCCGCGGATCATGACGGTGTCGCCGCCCGCGGGGTCGGCCGCATCGACGCCTTCTGCGACCCGATCGAACGGGTTCGTGCTGAGGCCGGTCTGGCTGCCGCCGGCATTGGCCAGAACGAAATAAGTGCGGCCGTCGCAGACGTCGAAGCGGGCGACGCTGGCCGTGTCCGACCATCGATCCAGTTGATGTTCCGTCAGCCGGCCGGCGAGGGACGTGTTGCTCATCCCACAATTCTGTAGCGCAGAATGGTAGCTCATAACATTGAAAGACACGTTGTCCACGTCATGTTGCCGGTCCGCTGAAAGCTGGTTGTAGTTTGCGCCGAAGTTTTGCTGGGCGATTTCGTCGCGATCCCAACAGGGCAGGTCCACGATCGTGTCGGCGAGGCCGTCGCTTCCGGGCCCGGAGCCATCGCAGCAGCCGTTGGAACACCCCTGCGTGTGGCACAGACCGAAGTAGTGCCCGAGTTCGTGCAGGTGCACAGACGCGCGATTCGAGTCGCCGCCGCCAATGACGATCACCTGGCTATTCTGGAAGCCGCACATCAGGCCGGAATTGGCGGTGTTGATGTAAATGTTGATCGCGCTGAAGTTCCAGGCGTACAGTTCCGGGTTCTCGAGCGCATCGCTTTCCATGTTCAGACGCTCGTCCGGCTGGGCCACCATGTTAATTCCAAAGTAATGGCTCGGGTTTGGCCGCAAATGCCCGCCTCGTTCCCCGACGCGCGTAATCGGATCAACCAGCACGAATCTATAGCCGCGGCCGTATGTTTCCATCAAATTGTTCATACCCTCAACCGCGTCCGTGATGTCACTCTCCTGAAAGTCCTCCGGAGGTGCCCCGGAGAGCGGAGCCAGAATGGCTTTGCACGAGAGCCGGATGACAATGAGATCGTCAGCGCTGGCGCTATGCACGGTGCAATCGGCGAGGACGAGCAACAGGAATGCGCGTTTCATGTTCTAGACTCCGCCGTCGCGCTATGCGAGACTTGCCCGCACGAGCACGTCGTATCCTGCCCGAATGCGGCGCCGGCGGACAGGAGCAACGCCGCCGGAGCGGTTGTGATTGCTGTGCGAATCATGCCCGTCTCCCGCTAATGCCGATTGACCGCAACGAAGCCCGCGTTTCTTCGCCGGCACGGATCGTCAGCCGCCGATGCGGACCACCTGGCCGCGCGGCGCACGCAGGGTCACAGGCGAACTGATAATCGGTGTTTCCGCATACGTGCCACCCCGGATCAGGAGGATGTCGCCTCCGCCGGTCGCCGCGGCGACGCCTTCATCGATGCGGCGAAAAGGGTCGCTGCTTCGACCGGTGTGGAAGCCGCCTGTTCCCGTCTGAACGAAGAACGTGCGGCCGTCGCAGGCGCTGAGTCGGGTTGTGCTGGCAACATCCGCCCAGCGGTCGAGCTGGCCCTCGGTGAGATAGTCCGTAAATGCGCTGGTCAGATTGCAGGTTAGGCCGCCGATACGGTAACTCATCATGTTGTTCAAGGTATTATCGACAAGCGCCTGCTGGGCGGGAGTAAGGTGCGCGTAGTCGGTGCCGAAGTTGAGAAAGGCAAGGTTCTCCCGATTCCAGCTCGGGCGGTCCGGAAGGGTGTCGGCGATGCCGTCGCTCTCCGGGTCGTCGCACTCGTCGCAGTTGCACCCACAACCGTGCGTATTACACAGACCGAAGAAATGTCCGAGCATATGTACATAGGCGCTGTCCGAGCCGGCATGAAAGTCGTCGATGACGAGGATCTGACTCTCTGGGTGCCGGCAGAGCAGCCCCCTAATTGAGCCGCTGCCTTTGATGTATATGTTGATGGCGCCGGAGTTCCAGGCCCACAACTCCGGGTTGGCGATCGCGTCGCTCTCCATCTCCAGACGTGACAGTCCGGTGATCGATTGCAAGTAGTAGTAGCCGGGATTCGGCCGTTCCGCTTCGAACTGCGCGCCGACCAGAGTGACCGGGTCAACCAGCACCAGGCGATATCCGCGGCTGTACTCCGTCATCCGTGCGTTCACGTCATCGATCGTGTTCGCGATGAGGAAGGACGTGACGCCGGGCGGACCTTCGCCCGTGTCCGGATCGGCCATGATTTTGACCGACACGGGGATCTGAATCACGCCGTCTGCCGGCGCCGGCTGAGCCGTGAGGCCGAGGCAGCACAGGAATGCAGAGAGTGCGCGTTTCACGGTGGCCGCTCCTGCAGGGTTTCCACGATTCGAAATGCCTCTGGCCGCAGGTTGTATCGCGAGCGGGCTCATTGCAGGTTGACGAGCGCCAGGACCAGTCCGCGGCCGTTCTCGAGACGCTCCATCGCTTTACCGATCACCGCGCCGTGCGAGCGGTCGAGATCTGTGGCTTTCATGGCGTACCCGGGCGTTTCGGAAGTGGTGAGCAGATCGCCGGGCTCGATAGCGCCGGCCGACGCGTCGCACTGAACATAGACGCGCCCGGAGAGCGCGATCGGGGGCGCGTCTTCGTGGCCGGGCAGGTTGCCGAGCACCGCACCGACCGAGAAGTTGTTCGCACCGCTGACCACGCCGGCGACACAGCGGTTGTACGCCCCACGCGCCAGGCACAGCTTGCCCGCGTTTTTCGTGTCGATCGCGACGACCATGCCGGGCTCAAGCGATTCGCTGGCGGGGAACTTCTCGGCGATGTCTGCCCCGGTGATCTCGAGTACCGGCACCTGCACGGCGCCGCCTCCGAGAGGACTGAGAACGATGTTTCCGCCGGCGCGGGCGTTGACGATGGAGAAGTTCGGGCTTCCGGGCGTGCCGAACCCGACCCAAGCAGTTTCCACGCCGCTGCTATTTCGGAAGTCGACGTATCCAGACTGCGTTGCGTTAGGGCCGATGTCCTGCAGTTGCACGACGGCGTTGAGATCGCTCGCGATATGCACCGGACTCGTAGGCGCCGACGTGCCGACGCCCAAGAAGTCCGTCGGGAGGAAGACCGAGCCGCCACCGCCGATCGTGCGAAGCTCGATCTTGCCGCCGGGGCGAGCGATGAGCACCGAGAAGTGCGGGCTGCCGGGCGTGCCGAACCCGACCCACGCAGTTTCCACGCCGCTGCTATTCCGGAAGTCGACGTATCCAGACTGCGTTGCGTTGGGACCGATGTCCTGCAGTTGCACGACGGCGTTGAGGTCGTTTGCGATATGCACCGGACTCGTAGGCGCCGACGTGCCGACGCCGACGTTGCCGTTGTTGTCCACAATAAGCGCGTCAGCCGGGCTGCCGTCCGCGGCGTTCAGCGAATTGCCGTCAATCCCGGGCACCTTGAGCGCATAGGGCGTGGCAGTGACCGGTTGCCGCGGACTCAGCGTGGTGTAGACCCCGCTGCCGCAATTCGCCGGCGTGCTGTCGCTCCGCACGAACACTTGCAGGAAGCGCGGGTTGCCGTCGAACGCCGCGCCGAAGTCGATGGGAACAGTAAACAACCCATCGACGACATTCACGGAGTCAACGCAGATGGTCGAGCCTACCTGCGTTCCGCCCGACGCGGCGCTGAAAAGCTGAAATCGCAGATCGTGCAGGCCGCCCGCCGGTGCACCCGCCTCTTCGAGGCGGCCCTGGTACGTGAAGGTAGTCGATTGCGCAAACGCTTGCGCCGAAAGAGCGAATAACACGGCCCCGGTAGCTGTGAAGCGAATCATGTGTGCTCCTTGAAAAACTTAACTGTGCGATCCGTCCAGTTCTCGCGGCACTGTGCCTCCTCCAGGTTTCGGGGTTCCCGCAGAACGCACCACGCGGGGCGACCGTCGACGTTCGGCGCCCCCGGCCCGGAGCTCCGTCACCCCCATTACACGAAAAGAACGCTCATCCGCGGCCAAAAAAAGAGATCGAGAGATCGCAGAATTGGTTGGCCCGCGGGGCGAAAACAGGCCCGGTTCGACTGAATAGACGTCCGGCGCCTTTGTCGGGGACCTCCGCCGCATTACGATCAATTGAATGAGTTCCGCAAATCCTGCTGATTCGGCGAAGGTGACGCGCCTGCTCAACGCCGTCGCGACCGGCGATGCCGCCGCGCCGCAGCAGCTCTATGAGTTGATCTACGGGCAGCTTCGGCAAATCGCCCGTAAGCGGATGGCGAGCGCGCAGCCGGGGGGCACGCTGCAGACGACCGCGCTGGTAAACGAGGCGTGTCTGCGCCTCCTCGGCTCGCCGCGGGCTGACTGGAAGGGGCGCGGGCATTTTTTTGCGGCCGCGGCCAAGGCCATGCGACAGGTGCTGGTTGATCATTTCCGGCGAAAGCACTCGGGCAAACGCGGCGGCGGGCGGGCCGCCCTGTCGATTTCCAGCGTCGCCGATCTGGCCGCGGCAACCGATCCCGCCGGATTTTTGGCCCTTGACGATGCGGTTTCGCGTTTGGAACAGGTGGACGCTCTTTCGGCGTCCGTGGTTCATCTGCGCTTCTACGCCGGCCTTACGCCTGCCGAGGTGGCGGAAACGCTGGGCGTGAGCGAACGAACAGCCCAGCGCGCGTGGGCCTTCGCGCGCGGCTGGCTGCGCGAGGCACTCGAACGGGACATGTCGTAGACTCGGTCCAGGCGCAGCTGGTTTGTCCGTTGGGCAGGAGCCGTGCATGCAAGTGCCGCTTGACGTTCGTGCCCGTCAGATCTTCGACGAGGTCTTCGACGTCTCCGTCGAGGAGCGTGCTGCGCAGTTGGCGCGCCTTTGCGACGGCGATGCGACCCTGCACGCGCGCGTGGAAGCGCTGCTGATCGCCGCTGAATTACAGGATCCATTCCTGAGTAATCCCAGCGCGGCGCTGAATTCCGCGTCGCCGTATGGCGAACTCCACGAGCCGAACGTGGGGCCGTTTCGACTGATCGAGTTGCTGGGCGAGGGAGGATTTGGCTCGGTCTATCGAGCCCGGCAAACCGAGCCCTTCGATCGCGTGGTCGCCCTGAAGATCATCAAGGCGGGGATGGACACGCGGCAGGTGATTGCGCGATTCGAGCTGGAACGCCGCACGCTGGCGTTGATGGATCATCCGAACATCGCGCGCGTGCTCGAAGCCGGCGCCACCGAGCGCGGACGGCCGTACTTCGTGATGGAGTTGGTTGAGGGAGAGCGCATCACGGAGTTCTGCGACCGCGAACGACTGACCATCGCAAGCCGCCTTGAGTTGTTCCGCCAGGTCTGTGACGCGGTGCAGCATGCGCACCAGCGGGGAATCATTCACCGTGATCTGAAGCCGTCCAACGTGCTGGTCGCGAAATCGGATGGACGACCATCGGTCAAAGTGATTGACTTTGGAATCGCCAAGGCAGTCGCGGTTTGGCCGACGGACAGTAGCCTCACCACCGTGGGGCAGGCGATCGGCACGCCGGACTACATGAGCCCGGAGCAGATCACCGGCGCCTCGGATGACGTGGACACGCGCAGCGACGTCTATTCGCTCGGCGTGCTGCTATACGAGCTACTCACGGGCGTCGCGCCTTACGGCCGGCGTCAGCACGGCGGCTCAAGCGTCCAAGACACTCCGCGCGCGTCTTGCGATCGCGAGCCGGTGCAGCCCAGCGAACGACTGCGCTTGCTCGCACCGGCGCGTGCGGATCGCGGCGCCGTCCCGGGCTCGCCGACTCTCACATCCGACGCTTCATCGGCGCAGGAGATCGCAGGGCGCAGAAACACCGAACCGGACGCGCTGATCCGCGCGTTGCGGAGCGATCTCGATTGGATCGTTCTGAAATGTCTGGAAAACGACCGCGCGCGGCGCTACGAAACCGCAAGCGCCCTGGCGGATGACGTCCGGCGCTATCTCGAAAATCGGCCGGTGCAGGCCACGCCTCCGAGCGCGGGCTATCGGCTTCGCAAATTCGTGCGGCGCAACCGGGCGACGGTGCTGGGCGGCGCGGCGGTCGCGATGGCGACGCTGGCGGGCATCACGGGCATCACGGTCGGACTGCTGCAGGCCCGAGCGGGCCAACACGAAGCCCGAGCTCGGGCGGCGGAACTCGAGCAAGTGGTGACGTTTCAGGATTCGCAACTGGGGAGGATCGACCCCCAAAAAATGGGAATTCGTCTGCGCGAAGACATGCTTGCCGGCGCGAATGAATCGCTGACCCACCGCGGCCTTTCGCCGGAGGAAGTGGCGCGGCGGCATGCAGAGCTGGCCGATTTGCTTTCGGACGTAAACCTGACAAACGTCGCGCTCCAATCCCTGAACTCCAACATTTTCGAAGGCGCGCTCCAGGCGGTGGAAAAGCAGTTTCAGGACCAGCCGCTAATCCGCGCACGGCTGCTTCAGACGCTGGGGAAAACGATGTTGAACGTGGGTTTGCAGCAGGAGTCGGTGAAACCGCAACGCGCTGCCTTGGCGCTATATCGACAATGTTTGGGGGACGCGCACCCCGGCACCATCGAATCGATGGTGAACACCGCCGTGGTAATCGCCGAAAACAACGACCTTGCCGAGGCCGAGCAATTGTGCCGCGAAGCGATCGGCCGCCTTCGTCGCGCTGCGCCGAACGACAAGACGCTCGGCGTGGCGTTGAGTAATCTGGGACTGACGTTGCTCCAGCAGGGAAGTTTGAAAGAGGCGGAAGAGCAATTGCGCGAGGCGATCGCGACACTGGAGCCGTTGGGAGCGGGTGACGGAGACTTTCTCAGCGCGCTGGAAAACATGGGCGGCGTTCTGATGGAAACCGGCCGGCCGGCGCAAGCCGAGCCCTACTTTCGCCGGGCGTTGGAGGGCCAGCGAACCGCTCCGGATCACGACGAGCAGAGCATTGCCCGTGCGATCGGAAACCTCGGATTTTGTCTGGAGCAACAAGGCAAATCCAAGGAAGCCGAGCCGTACTATCAACAAAGCTTGGAAACGAAGCGTCGCCTGCTGGGCGACGATCACCCATCGACGACGCTCGCAATAAACAACATGGCCTGGCTGGCGGACGAGTTGGGTCAGCCCGACCGCGCTGAGGCTTTGTACATCGAAGCGATTGCGCGCGCCCGGCGGACGATGGGAAATCGCGATCACAAGACGCTGCGTTACATCAGCAACTTCGGGTACTCCAAGCGACGGCACGACCGCCCGGTCGAAGCCGAGCAACTCTACCGCGAAGCGCTGGCCGGCTTCGAAACGGGGCTCGGGCGCAACCACGCCTTCACGGCGCTATGCCTGGCCGGTGTGGGCGGCACGCTGTTGGACCAGGGCCGGCTCGCGGAAGCCGAGCCCTTTCTGCTCGACGCGGCCCGCGCGTTCGACAACGCGGAGGGCTTCGCGCGAATGGAGCAAGAACGCTGCCTTAGCGACCTGGTGCTGTTGTACGAATCATTGGCCGGGGAAAAGCCTGGCGGCGGGTTTGCCGCAAGCGCCGCTTCGTGGCGTGAAGAGTTGCAGGCGCTGCAAGCGGCAAGCCAATTCGCGGCGCCGTAATTTGGCGAAAATGTCGCTGAAGCCCGTCGAGCTGGCCGTGCGGGCGATGCAGTACTCGTCGCGGCCGGGCGAGCACGTGCTGGACCTGTTCGGCGGCAGCGGCACCACGCTGATCGCGGCTGAGCAGACCGGCCGGCGGGCGCTCCTGATGGAGCTCGACCCGTTGAACTGCGACGTGATCGTGCAAAGGCGGGAGCTGTTCACGGGACGGAAGGCCGAGCGGATCTCGGTGGGCGCGGCGCTCGCCTAACGGCCACGTCGCCATCGTCACGAATTGCAGTTCTTGCAGCCAGGCTTGGCGGGTGCGGCGAGGACTTTGCCGGGCTTGTCGGTGTCGGCTTCGAGGGTGTCTTCGCCGCTGAGGCGGTCGGGGAGCCTGGTCGAGTTGTCGTTGTCGGAATCGATATCGGCGTCGACGGCGGGGGTGGGGCCGCCCAGCGTCGGATCACCGCCGAGTGTGCCGGCGGTGCGGGGCGTTGCGGCAGGTGGCGCCTCCGGCGGACCGCGTACGGGAGCGAGACCGGGGCGGCCGGGCCGTTCGCCGCCGACAGGCCCGTGGGTCGCCGCTTTTCGCAACGACCCTTCAACTAGAGGGAACCGCACTCTCCTCGAAAAAAAGTCTCGCGCGGCCGGATAGAGATCGGAAGAGC
>JBFXAM010000032.1:0-43188 GCA_050184295.1 Phycisphaerae bacterium
ATTTCGGAGTTCATCCCCGGCTCCAATGCGACGGCGATCAGCATCACGAACAACGCGGTTCCCTACATGCAGGCGCTCGGGTTCGAGGTGTTCCGGCCGAAGGCGTGGAACTCCGGCGGCGTCCACTATACCTATTCCAACGCGTTCCGCGTCAACAATCGCATTTTCGTGCCTGTCTACGGCACGACGCTGGTTCCCGGGGGGAACGCGTCCTACAACGACGAAGACGCCGACGCGATGGTCAAGTGGCAGGCGGCGGCCGGGCCCGGCGTGACCATCGTTCCCATCCAGTGCTTCTCGATCATTCCCGCCGCGGGCGCGATTCACTGCATCGTGATGCAGGTGCCGCGCTACACGGCCGCGGCGCCGGCGGCGCACGTGCTGCGGCCGGCGGGTGGCGAGACGTGGATCGCCGGTGAGTCGCAAGCGATTGTCTGGAATGCGACCGACACCGACAACCGACACGTGCCGGCCGTGGATCTATTGTATTCACGCGACGACGGCGCCAACTGGCAGCCGATCGTCCTCGGTCAGAGCAACACCGGGCGCTACAACTGGACGGTCCCGGCGGACGCGACGCCGACTGCGCGCGTTCGCGTCGTCGCGCATGCCGTCGATAGCGACACGGCGGTGAGCACGAGCCGGGCGTTTGCCGTGTGGCCGGGGGTGCGCGGTGTTTATGATTTCGCCGCGAATGCGGGCATCGATCGCTTCGGGTTCGGGCGCCAGACCGCGTCGTGGAGCGGCAGCGTGAACGGCGTGGCGTCGCCGGTCTCGACGGCGCTGACCAGCGCGAACTATGCGGCGATGGCGACGAGCAACGCGACCGGCGGCGACACGGATCCCAATCGCTACGTCTCGCCGGCGATCTCGGGCGGCTTTGAGTGCACGCACCTGTTTCGATTCACGATCGCCGAGCCGCCGGCCGAGATCGACGAGCTGCGATTGCGCTGGGAAGGCTACGCCGACAACTGCACACAGGTTGAGTTGTATGTTTGGGACCGCGGCGCCAACCAGTGGGGCAATGGCCGCGGCGTGAGCGGGCAGAATCGCTATGTCGACGCCTATGCGGGCAACCGCGACTGGGCCGTCGAGGGCGCGATCCGCGGCAGCGTCGGAAATTACATCGCGCCCGATGGCTCGCTCTCGTTGCTCGTGTATGCGGAGCGATTCAACGACGAGGTCTTCACGGATTACCTTTCCGTGACGGTCGTGCAGAGGCGCGACGCCGGAGATCTGAACTGCGACGGCGTCGTCAACAACTTCGACATCGACGCGTTTGTTCTCGCGCTGACCGACCCCGGCGCCTATGCGTTGGCGTATCCGCTGTGCAGCGCGCAGCTCGCCGACCTCGACGGCAGCGGCGTGGTGAACAACTTCGACATCGATCCGTTCGTCGTCTGCCTGACTGCCGGATGTCCATGATCGGGCGGTGCGGCCGGCGCTACGCGGACGGCAATATCCCCGCGCTCGGCAGCAACGGTTCGGGCGCCGCGCCTCGGCCGTCCGGCGCGAGCGCGCGGATCCGCGACATGATGAGCGCCGTCGCCTCCTCGGCTGCGGCCCGGTCGTCGCCGCGCTCCCAATACGGGCTGAGGTCGATCGGCGGGCCGAAGCGGATGCGCACGCGGTGTCGCATGAAGAGCGACTTGAAGGGGTTGTCTTGGTACCGCGTGCCGCTGATGTGACACGGAACCACCGGCACGCGAGCCCGAATCGCGACGAGCGCGGCACCGGGCTTTGCCTCGGGCAGCGGTTTGCCAGGCTCCTCGAACGTCCCCTGCGGGAAGATGCCGATGCAGCGGCCGGCTTTGAGGGCGCGCAGGCATCCGGCGAAGAAGCTCTTGCCGGGGTTTTCGCGGTCGACCGGGATGCAATGCGCGCGCCGCATGAACCAGCCCCAGAACGGCGCGTTGTAGTGCTCCTTCGCGACCAGGTAGCCGATCAGCCGCGCCGGGCACGCCGTCTGAATCGCGATCGGGTCGACGCCTGATCCGTGATTGGCCGCGACAATGACGCCGCCGGTGCGCGGGATCGTGCACACGCCGTCGCGGCGGAGCCGATAGAACCACGTCACGATGAATCCCACGATCATGACGAGGAGACCGTCGAGCGGGCGGTGGGGGTTGCGGCGGCGCAGATCGCGCCACACGAGCACGAGCGTGACGATGAACACGAGCGTGGTCGCGCTCAGCAGATAGGGAATGTAGCGGTCGAGGTTGGGAATCTCCGGCAGCCCGAGCGCACCGGTGGCAGCCACCATCGCACCCATCGTGCACATGTCGGAGACGCCGAATACGCGGCCGCGCCGTGAGTCGGGGACGAAGCGTTGAATACTGGCCATGATCGTGACGAGCAGCGCCGCGCCCGCGCCGCCGATGCCGAACAGGCTCACACCAGTCAGCAGTTTTCCGAGCCCCAGCGTACACGTGAGCATCAGCAGCGTCAGCCACACCGCCGCCCCCAGGAGGGCGCCCAGGATGGCGAGTTGAGGCGGGAGCGCCGGCCCGACGATCGTCATGAAAGCCGCCCCGGTGGCCAGCCCGAGCCCGATGATTCCGCGAAACGTGCCCGCCGCCGCGTAGTCCTCGCCGTAGAAGACCTTCACGATCGCCGGAATGACCGAGATCACGATGCCCGCGGCGGCCCAGAACACGGCCCCGAGCAGGATCAGTTGCAGCACGCGGCGATGCGTCCGGACATATCGAAATCCATCGCGCACCGGCGCCCACACGCCCACCAGCGGCGGATGTGGGACGGCGCGCGTGCGCGACATCAGGATCAGGCTGACGAACGCGGCGCTGAGGACAAACGTCCCGGCGTTGATGTGGAAGTTCCAGACCGGCCCCGCGGTCACAACGAGGTATCCGCCCACTACCGCGCTGATGATCGTTCCGATTGTGCCCAGCGCGTTGATCAGCGCGTTCGCGCGCACAAGCTGGTCCTCGCGAATCAGCGTCGGCAGCATGGCCTGCCGCGCCGGCGAGAAAAACGCGGCGATCGCCCCCACAATCGCCAGCGGTATGACGATCGACCAGTCACCCAGCCCGTGCGGCTCAAGCCCCTGCGCGAGCGATGAGACGATCGTCGCGAGGTTAAAGACCAGCGCCGCCCGCAGCAGATCGGCGATGATCATGATCCACTTGCGGCTGAACCGGTCCGAGCACCAGCCCGCGAACGGCCCCAGCAGCACGAAGGGCAGGAAGAAGCCGAACGTGATGAGTGCCTGCACGCGCGTGCCGTCGGGTCGCACCAGCGCGTTACGCTCCTTCAGCAGCGCGATTTCGCTCAGGTGGTCGCCGATCGCCGCCACGCCGTACGCACACCAGAGCAACACGAAATTTCGATTGCGAACGAGCAGGTTGGGCAGGCGGAGCGCCGCGCCGGAGCGATCGGCGGCGTTGGGTCCGAAGCGTACGGCGTCGGTCACAGGCGCGTTCCTGTCGCGTGTGGACGAGCGGCTGTCGGCGAGCCGGACTCGCGGGATGACTTTACGGATGCCACGAGCGGGCGTAAAGCCGGGCCGTGTGCGGTTGCATTGGTCGCCCGTCCGAACCCGCTGCGCGCATCCCATCCGAACCCGCCGCGCCACGCGGCGGGCCCGCAGCGGCGGAACTGTGCGTTCTGCCGGGCCGCGTGCTTGGCGCACGGGGTTCGGATACGCCGCGTGGCGCGACGGGCTCTGCGTACGTTGCGGGTCACTTTCTCGCGGTCGCCGCGTATAAAATGGAACGCAGCAGTCTGCCAAGGCGGCCAGCGTGATGAACCGCGAGCAATCGAAGCCATCCAGCGTCGCGTCCACGCGCTTTCTCGGCGCGGCGCTGCTCTTGCTGCTTGCGGTCGGCGGCGTCGTGTGGGTAGTTGGCCCCGGCTGCGAAACCGGTCAACGCCGCGATACGCGGCCGGTCGGGGCGTCGCCGGTTCCGACCGTCGCCGATCGGGATGCACCGTCCTCCCAGCCGTCGCCGGCGCCCCAAGCGTCTGCACCGGCGACGCAGCCGGCGACGCAGCCCGCGGCGATCGAGCTTCCGGAATACCTGGAGCTTGTGGAGCGCCTGCACGAATCCCGAGCGTTTCAAATCGAAGTTCGGACCGACGGCTCCCAGCGAATTACGCTTGACACCGAGAATGTGCGGCGGCTGCGCATCGATCGCCGCAAGCTGCCCGCGAATCCGCGCGGGAGCATCGCCATTCGCATCGACGACCAGGGCATCGAGTGGACGCCGCGCGTGATCGAGATCGAGTTGGAGCGCTCGCCTTCGGGGCGCTGGAGCGTACGCGATCGGTAGATGGGCGCGCGGTGCAGGCGCGTGGGGCCCGGGCGGCGGCCGCGCCGCTCGGCGCGCGCAGGATGATTGTCGAACCGCAGTCTGGTCTGTAGCGAGCGCCGATGGCGAGCGTCGATCAGCCGTACGTCTCGCGCGCGGGCGTGAAGCTCGAAGCCGCGCTGCGCGCGTTCGCGCTGCCGGTCGAAGGCCTGATCTGCTGCGATTTCGGCTCGCATGTCGGCGGCTTTGTCGATTGCCTGCTGCGGCACGGCGCGGCGCGGGTGCATAGCGTCGACACCGGCTATGGCGTGCTCGCCTACCGCTTGCGGAAGGATCCGCGCGTGGTCGCGCACGAGCGGCGGAATGCGATTCACTTCGTCGCACCCGAGCCGTGCGACCTGATCACCATGGACGTCGGCTGGACGCGGCTGCGGCTGGTGCTGCCCGCGGCGCGGCGATGCCTGAAGCGCGGCGCCGCCGGCGTCGTCGCGCTGGTGAAGCCGCAGTACGAGGCGCCCGCCGAGTGGCTGCACGGCGGCGTGCTGGTGGCCGAGAAACGTGCGAACGTGCTCGCGGCCTGCCGGGACGACGTCGAATCGCTCGCCTGGCGCGTCGCAGGGGAGATCGAGAGTCCGATCCGCGGACAGGGCGGCAACGCGGAGTGGCTCTGGCACCTGCGCGACACCGCGGCGCCCTGAGCCGAGCCTTGGACGCATTACGGAATTCGCGCCGGTTTGGAATCGACGCCGGGCGGCGGCGCGAGTACGCTCGATTCCGGTGCGTCGCGCCAGCGCCGGCGATGCGGCTGCGAATGACGCCCGATTCAGGATTGGGCCGTGTGTCCGAACTGCGACGAACGGATGATCGTCGTCGAACTCGACGGCATCGAAGTCGACCACTGCCCCGCGTGTCACGGCGTGTGGTTTGACACCGGCGAGCTCGAGTTGTTGGTGGAGCGCAGCGGCGGCGATCCCGTGCGGCTCCAGGCGCTGCTCGACGCGGCCAAGCCCGCGCAAGGAGCGCGCCGGCCGTGTCCGCGCTGCCGCCGGACGCTGCACGCGATCGAGCTCACGGTGCCGGCGACGCTGACCATCGATCGCTGCGCGTCGGGTGACGGCGTCTGGCTCGATGCCGGCGAGTTGCCGGTGCTGGCGGCGGCGCAGGGCGCCGGTCCGGCGGCGGAGATCGCGCGTTTCTTCGGGTCGGCGTTCCGGTTTCAACTTCACGCGGATTCGAGCAAGGAGACGACATGAGCCTGTGCGTCATCGGTCAGATCGGGTCGGTGGGCGTCGGCCTGATTGTCGCGGCGGTCATCGGCCTGGTTTTTTTGGGATGGCTGATCAGCGCGTACAACGGCCTTGTGCGCGCCAAGAACGAGGTCGACAATGGCTGGGCTCAGATTGACGTGCAGCTCAAGCGCCGCCACGACCTGATTCCCAACCTCGTCGAGACCGTCAAGGGCTACGCGGCGCACGAGCGCGGTACGCTGGATGCCGTCATGAGCGCCCGGGCCAAGGCCGTCAACGCCAGCAGCGGCGGCGTCGCGGGGCAGATGGCCGCGGAGGGCGAGCTCAGCCAGGCGCTCGGTCGGCTGATGATGCTCGTGGAGAACTACCCGCAGTTGAAGGCCAACGAAAACTTCCTCGCGTTGCAGGAAGAACTCACGTCGACCGAGAACAAGGTGGGCTTCGCGCGCCAGTTCTACAACGACATCACCATGCGCTTCAACACGCGCACCCAGGAATTTCCGACCAACCTGATCGCCGGTATGTTCGGCTTCAACAAGGCGCCGTTCTTCGAGATCGAGGACCGGGCGCAGCGCGAGGCGCCGCAGGTGAAGTTCTGACGCGCGCGGCCGCGCGCCGCCGCGGCGCGCTGTCCTTCCGCGTCCCGCGACTTTCGGGGAGACCACCCAACCCGCCATGTTCGAAGCCATCCGCGCCAATGAACGCCGTTCGCTCGTGCTGATTACGCTGATGGGCGGCGTGCTGCTGCTGCTCGGCGGCGTGATCGGCGCGGTGTTCGACCCGGTCGCCGGCACGTTTTTCGGCATCGCGATCGCGGTCGCGGTGTGGCTGGTGCTGTGGGCGACCGCGGCGTGGGGCGGCGACCAGATTCTGCTCGCCACGGCGGGCGCCAAGGAACTGCAAAGCGCGGATCATCCCCGGCTGTGGAACATCGTCGAGGAAATGACGATCGCGGCCGGTCTGCCCAAGATGCCGCGCGTCTTTCTGGTCGACGAGCCCACCCCGAACGCGTTCGCGGTCGGCCGGCGGCCCGAGACGGCCGCGGTCGCGGTCACGTCGGGACTGCTCAAGCGGCTGAATCGCGACGAATTGCAGGGCGTGATCGCCCACGAAATCGCGCATCTTCGCAACCGCGACGTGCGCTTCATGACACTCGCCGCAGTCATGATGGGCGCGATCGTGTTGCTCTCCGAGCTGTTCCTGCGCGGGCTGATTCGCGGCGGCGGGCGGCGCGGCGGAAAGGGCGGCGGCGCCGCCGTGCTCGTGCTCCTCCTCGTCGCGCTGGTCGTCGCGATCCTCGCGCCCATCGCGGCGCAGCTGCTCTACTTCGCTTGCTCGCGCCGCCGCGAGTATCTCGCCGACGCCAGCGGCGCGTTGTTCACGCGTTATCCGCCGGGTTTGGCGAGCGCGCTGGAGCGCATCAGCCACCAGGCGCCGCGGCAGAAGAAGATCGCCAAGGTCGTCGCGCCGCTCTATATCGTGAATCCGCTCCAGGAGCGCCGCTCGCTTGCGGCGCTCTTCTCAACACACCCGCCGACCACCGAACGCGTGCGAATCCTTCGCGCGATGGGCGGCGCGGGGCTCGCCGAGTACGAGCGCGCCTACAAGTCCGTCCACGGCGGCGGCCAACCCGTGATCGGCAGCCGTTCACTCGCGGAAGCGCAAAGCGTCGAAATGCGCTCCGCAACGCCGCAGGCGGATGGCGCGGCGGCCGAGGATCCCATCGAGCGCGCCAAGCAGGTCGGCGTGTTGCTGGATCACGTGACGAAGTTCATCCCGATCGCGTGCGCCTGCGGCGCACGGCTCAAGCTTCCGCCCGACTACGCGCGCGAAGCGGTCCAGTGTCCGCGCTGCGGCGTCGAACATGCCGTGCCGCGCGCCGCGACCGGCGCCGGGCTCGACGCGCAGCCGGGCGCCGCCGCCGACGCGAGCCATGCACTGCCGCTGCGCTACGAGCGGCGGACGACCGGGTGGGAGTCGTTTCAGTGCGCGTGCGGGCAAAACGTGCAGATCAGCCCGAAGATCGGGCTCGATCGCCTGCGCTGTACGCGCTGCCGGCGGACGATCCTGATCAAGCCCCTGCCAGGCGCCGAGTCGGCGGGCGCGGCGGGTTGAAGCGCGGGCGTCGCGCTGGCGGCGTCGGTCGCATCACGGTGTTTTCGCCTTCGGTCGCTCCGCATCCAGGCGTCGCTTCAGTTCGCGAATCGCGGCGGTCGTACACTCGTCGGGCGTGCTCGGGGTCACGTCGCGAAAGACCTGGTGGTGCGAGTTGAGCAGCATCCCGAACGCCTGCGCGCCCTCGCGAGTCAGGACGTACACGTGCACGCCGCCGGCGGCGCCTTGCTCCGCTCCCTTCAAATACTCGGCGATGAGCGCGTATTCGGTCTGCGGCGGATTCGCCTGGACGAATTCTGCGAACGCGTCGCAGCTCTCGCGCCACATCGCGCTCTGGTTGCGATGCCAGCCGCGGTCGAGATCGGGTTGTGCGTCGGAGCGCGTGACGTCGGCGAGCTTCTCGTCGCGCAGGAACGCGGCGATACGGTCGGCCGATCCGGCGTCAAAGCGTGCACTGCGCCCGACGCGCACGTACGCGGGGTACACGGTGATCGACGTGTCGCCGAGCGACGCGAGAAAGCGTTGTTCCTCGGCGGAAGGCTCGCGCTGGCAGCCGCCGAGCGCGGCGGCGGCGAGGACGAACGCGGCAACGAGCGGCAGTGTGTGAACGGGTCGCATGGCGTGCTCCTGAGTTTTCAACACTGTAAGTACACACTTACATTCTCGACAAAAAAAGACGTCGGGTTCGTTCGCATCTGCCGGATCCCATCGGAATCACGCTTCTCTCAGCAGGCGCGCCCCGACTTCGCGCAGCAGCCGCTGCCGCCCGGCGCGGGTCAGCAGGTTCAATTCGCGGCCCAGGTTCGCCGCGGTCCCGAGCCCGATGAACGCCCACGCGACACGCTCCGCGTCCGCGGGCAGCGCGGCCGCACGGCGCCGGCGCCGGGCGGGACCAGCGTCGTGCGCCGCGGGGGTTTCCGGCGGTTCGGCGGCGCCGCTCGACGACGCGTGTCGGTGCGCAGCGATCTGTTCGGCGAGAAATCGTCCGAAGCGGGCGTATGTGCGGCGGAGCGCGGCGCCGATCTCGGGGTCGTCGATCTCGCTGAGGCCCGCGAACAGGATGCGATAGAGTCCGAATTCGCCGTGGTGCTGCGCCTCGAACGCGAGCAGGCGTTCCGCCGGCGAGGCGCCGTGGGTATCCGCGAGCACGCGCCGCCAGGTCTGCGACGAGAATTCGAACACGTACTCGATGGCGGCGACGAACATGGCGCGTTTGTCCGGCCAGATGCGGTACAGGATGTTCTCCCGCACGCCGCAACGCTGCGCCAGCTGCGCTGTCGTCGCACGGCGATAGCCGAGTTCGACGAAGGCGCGGGCGACGACGGGCGTGAGGACGGCGCGTTTCTGGTGCGTGGCGGCGGGACGGGGCATCGGATGCTCCCTGTGTAAGTATACACTTACATTATGGCGCCCCATGCCCGAATCGTCAAGCGACATGGCCGACTCAGTAGTCGGTCAGTTTGATCCGGGTGGCGCGGGCGTCTCGCCCGTTCATGTTGGTCTGGGTGGTGCGGGCGTCTCGCCTGTTCATGCGGCAGACACGGGCGAGACGCCCGTACCACTCTTTCGAATGCACTTTTTCACGAAAGCGAACCACTACCGCCGACTCGGTCGCAAAGTACTGCCGCCGCACTACTTAGGCGAGGTCGAACAGCAAAAACTCGGCCGCCGCATTCGCCGCGACCGTCAGCGCCCCGGCGTCGGTGACCGCCAGGCCGTCGCCCGTGGTGAGTTGGACCGAAGTCGCGGTTGCGGCGTCATCGGCGACCCGCACCCCTCCACGAATGAGCTGAAGCCACGCGTGTCGCCTGTGCGCGAGTCGGTGCGCGAGCGACTGTCCGTCCTGCAACACGCCGCGATAGAGCGCCGCGTCCTGCTGAATGACGAGCGAGCCCGCCCGTCCGTCCGGCGACACGAGCGTCTGGAGGACGCCGTCGGCGGTCGCCGGAAACGCCTGTTGGCGATAGTCCGGCGTGAGGCCGCGCTCGCGCGGGAAGAGCCAGATCTGCAAGAGGTGCACGGGCTCGGTCGCGGACGGGTTGAATTCGCTGTGCAGGATGCCGCGTCCGGCGGTGATGCGTTGCACCTCGGCGGGCTTCAGCACGGCGGAGTGGCCGAGGCTGTCCCGGTGTTGCAGCGCGCCGGCGAGCACGACGGTGACGATCTCCATGTCGCGATGGGGGTGCAGGTCGAAGCCGGCGCCGGGCGCGACGCGGTCCTCGTTGATGACGCGCAGGGCGCGGAACCCCATGTGGTCCGGGTCGTGATAATCCGCGAACGAGAAGCTGTGATAGGTGTCGAGCCAGCCGTGGTTGAAGTGTCCGCGGTCGGCGCTGCGTCGAATCCGCATCATGGCATAGGCTCCTGTAGTCCAGCATATCGTTTGAATTAAAACGATATAGCTACCGGGTTGGATGTCTCGCGCGCCATCGGGTTACGCGGACCGCCCGCGTTGGGGCGTGCGGCGTCGTGCCGGGATCAGGGCGCGGATGTCGCCGCGCGCTTGACGCGCCGACACAGCCGGCGAAGCTGGTCCTGCTCGGCGGCGGTGAGGACGGCGAAGGCGTCGGCGATGCGGGCGGCGTGGGCGGGGAAGACGTCGCCTATCAGCCGCTCGGCTTTCGCGGTGGCGCGCACGATTGTGCCGCGGCGGTCGGCAGGGTCAGGCTCTCGGCGAATCAGGGCGCGCCTTTGCAGGTTGGAGAGCACGATCGAGAGGTTTCCCGCGCTCGTAAGAATGCGCTCCGCGAGCACGTTGTGGCGGAGCGGGCCGCCATGCACGAGCGCTTCGAGGACGGCGAATTGTCCAAGCGTGAGGTCGATCGCGTCGAGATGCCGGTGCACGCGCAGCGTGACGAGCTGTGCGGCGCGCATCAACGCGACGTACGCGGACAGCGCGCGCTGCTCGGGTGCGGAGACGCCGAGTCGGGAACGGCCGAGACCACGCGGCATGTTGTTATAATTGAAACGAACTCGCGACTTGTCAAGTCGCGGCTGCTCGCGCGGTGGTTCGAGAATCGCTGCACGCATCCGTTGCGGCGCGCCGATGCTCCCCGTATTCGTGCGTTGAAGCGTGCCTTGGGCACTCCATCAGCGCAGGCCTTTGCGGCGGTTGAACGCCGCGGTGCCGCCGGGTGGTATGGACAAGTATTGCCACTGCGCGCCGCGCAGGTGCTTGCCGATGACCTGGATCTGCCCGAGGTGCAGGTTGTAGTGCGCGATCTGGCGGCTGATGGCGCCAAAGACGGTGTACGGCTCCGTGCGGATGTGGACCGTGCGCTGGAGGTCTTCGTCGCGCAGCGCCGCGAGCGCGCCGAATAGCGCTGCCCAGCCGCGCTCCCACAGCGCCATCAGCGCAGCGCGCGGCAGGCGCCGCTCTTCAAATTCGCTTTCGCGGTCGCGGTCGGGCTTCTCGCCGTCGGTCGTGAGAAAGTCCGTCCAGCGCGAGAGCATGTTGCCCGCGACGTGCTGGATGATGACGGCGATGCTGTTCTGGTGCGGATTGATGCGCACGTGGAGCTCGTCGTCGCTGAGCTGCGCAAAGCACTTCTCGCACTGCGCTCGGGTCGTGCGAAACTCGGCCACACAGGCATCGAGCACAGGTGCGGACATCGGCGACTCTCCAACGAATGGCGCTCGGCAGCTCGCATCGGGCGTGTGACAATAACGCGCGCCGGGGCGCGCGCCCAGGCGACCCGGCGCGCGGACCGCGTTCGTGGGTAGCGCGGTCCGCGCCCGACGAGCGCTCGCGGCCGCTTCCGCCGTCGTCGTCGCGGGTTGCGGGTCTCCTCGCGGGTCGTGGCCGAAGAGCTCCGGATGCAAAAGGCGGCCGCGTTCGTGCGCCGGCTTGTCGATCTCGGCAAGCGCAGCGTGGGCGCGCATCCACGGGTCGTCGCGGGTGGCGGTGACCTGCCACGAGACGAGCGTGTGCGGACGGCTGGTGCGGATTGCGAAGCGGTTTTCGGCGATCGGCGCACTCACCTGGGCGAGCACGAATTCGTCGCCTGCGTGAACGACGGTGAGCTGGTAACGAAAGTCGCGGTTGACCGCCTCAAAATACGCGGGCAACGCGACCGTGGCCCGCCCCGCCGCGTCAGTCGTGACGTTGCCGCTGTAGACGTTTACGGGCTCGGGTGCCTCGGCGCAGAAGTGCACGAGATAGCGATTCTCGGGGTCGAGCGGATGGTCGATGCGGAAGGACTTCGCACCAGTGACGCTCAGACCACCCACGACCACGCAGTTTCCCTCAACGAGACAGTCCCCGACGCTGTGGAGACCATATTGTGTTCCGGTGCCGCGCACACCGACATTGCCGCCGCCGTGAACCCCAACAGCGCCGGTGCCTTCGACGCCGGTGCCGACGCCGAGTCCGTTTCCCGAGACTGCTGTGTTGGTGCTCTCCCCATAAACGGCGAAGGTTCCGGTCGCCATCACGCCGAAGCCGAGGGCGCCGTCTCCGCCGGAAGCTTCGATCCCGACTCCATCCGGGCTGCGCGACGCAATCACCTTTGCGCCGGTGATAAGCCCGGCTGTGGCCTTGGCGTCGGCAAACACGGCAATGCCGCCGCCGCCCCACGCTTCGGCGAGCAAGCCGATGTTGGCCGCGCTGACTTCCGTGTTTGCGGCGACGGCCTTGACGCCCGTGCCAAAAGTCGAGTTCGCGGTTCCCAGCACACCGATCGGCGGGGGGACGCTCAGCGACCCGCTGTACGTCGAGAGTCCCTCGGTGCCAATCCCGTTCGCGCTCGCAGTGACGCCGCGCACGCCGCGCGTGGCGCCATCCAGATTCGTGGCGTAGCCCTCGACCCCGACGGCGGCTTCGGGGTCGCCGTGGGAAGCGCCGGCGTTGCTGCCGTTGATGCCTTGCACGGCGCGCGTGCCGGCGCTGTTTTCCGGCGCGACGCCCATGACGCCGACGCCCTCTCCGTGCGCAATCTCGCCCTTCACGCCGATTCTGAAGCCGATCGTGTTGGTCGCGCTGGCGAGTCCATAGACGCCGGTTCCTTCGTTGCTGGCGGTCTGTCCGACGACGCCGAAGGTCGATCCGGTCGTGCGTGTCGCGAGCCCCTGAACGCCGGTGCCGGACGAGCTGGCCGCTTCGCCGCGAACCCCGAACGTCGTCCCGGTCGTGCGGGTCGTCCTGCCGTGGACGCCGGTGCCTTCGGTGCTCTGACTTTCGCCGTAGACGCCGACATTCGCGCCCGGCGACGCGAACGCAAAGCCGGCGACACCGCGGCCCGTGCTGCTGAGGTTCGAGCCGCTCACGCCGGTTGTCGAGCCAGCGCTGGCACTCGCAATGCCGAGGACGCCGGTGCCGGTGCCCATCGGTGTGGATCCGAAGACGCCGTAATTCAGGCCCTGCGGCCCGTTGGCATATCCGTAGACGCCGACGGTGCTGCCGATCGGCAGGTTCGCCGATGTGGCCGCCAACCCGGCCGTGCCCACGATCCCGACTTTGTTCAGACTTTCGCCCCAGACGCCAACGCCGTTGACCCCCTGCCCGAGCACACCGATGAGACCTTTCGGTCCGGTGACGCCTTCGATGTTGAAGTGCGGCGGCCAGGCGAATCCGCCGGCGGAGTCCTCGGCGGTCATTCCCCACACACCGGCAAGCGAGCGGGGCGGTGCCTGAAACGCACTGCCCGAGACGCCGACCACGCCATGCCCCACTTGTTCGCCGATGCCCAGCACACCGCTGCCGGAGGTGCTTTGCGTTCCCGCGACGCCAAAACTGTCGGTTGTTCCCATCGCGAGCGGCCCTTCGCCGCGGATGCCCGCGCGGGCGGATCCGGGCGGCAGCAAAAACGTTCCGGTGAGCCCGGTGCGACCCAGCACGCCATCATTGTTCGGCGAGAACCCGCGCATGCCCGGCCCGCCGCCGTTGGTTGTGGCCTCCACCGCGGGCGCCGCGTTGTTGGCCGGTGCGGCGACGTTGATTCGAAACAGGCCCGCGCGGGCGGTTCCGGTCATGTGGCTCAGGAATCCGTCGCCTGTGGCGTCGCTCGCGACTTCCAGAGCGACGCTCGCGCTGGCGCTGTTCGCGAGCTCAAAGAACCCCGCCCGCCCGGTTCCGATCGTCTTGCCGTGCAGCGCAGTGGAGGGATTTGTCGCGACGCCGTTCAAGAACATGCCGGCGGAGCCGTTGCCCTGCGTCTGGCTCAGGACGCCAATTCCGTCGGACGCGGTGAAGACGTCGAGCACCTCCGTGGTGCTTCCGGGCACGAAGCACTCGAAGCTGCCGGCGGACGCGTTTCCGAGCGCGACGCCGCGAATCGCCGGGTTTGAGTCGCCGCTCGAGCGCCCGACCAGCGCCCCGCCGCCGGTCGGGCCGGCCGTCGAATTCGTCAACGAGAGCAGAGTTTGGTCGGCCGGCAGCGTGACCTCGAGCGGTAGATTGAAGCTGGCCGGCGAATCGAGCGCGTACAGCGCGTACGGCGCCGCGGTCAGCGGCTGGCGCGGGCTGAGCGTCTCGTAGCTGCCTGTGCCGCTGGGACAGCGCACGGAGACTTCCAGGTATCGCGCGTCGCCCTGAAACGCGCCGACGCCGAAGTCGAGTCCCGCCATGAACAGCCCGTCGACGACGCTGATCGGCGGCGGATTGCCCAGCTGCCCGTCAAAGGTGAGCGTCGGTCCGATCTGCGTGCCCCCGAACGGCGCGTCGAACATTCGGAACTCGAAGTCGCAAGAATCGTTCGCGTGTTGCCCGAACTGCTTCAGTTGGCCCTGGTAGGTGACGGTGGTATCCAGCGGCAGCGGCCAGGCGCGCGCCGAAACGAGTACGACGAGCATCTGTGCGGCGATCCGTGCGATTGCAGAATTCATCCCGATTCTCCCATTCGCGGAGGTGTCGTCGCGGCGCCAGACGGCGCGCCGCGTTCCACGCCGACGCAACGGCATCGTCGCGCGAGGCGCGACTCACACCCGTGCGTGCTCCCGTCCGAATCTCCATTGGCCCCCCGGCCTGCGATTTCTTATCATTTGGAGACGGGCCGCACTTTTGGCCGCTCATGCGACGGCCACCATCCCGATTCAGCGCGTCGTGCGATCATGGAATGGGCGACAACCAGCACGATCCTCGCCAGCCTGGCGGACTTTCGGAACCAGTCCGCGTGGGGGCGCTTTGCCACGCAATTCCGCGAACCCATCGTCCGGTTCGCGCTGCGTCTCGGACTCTCCGCGAGCGCCGCCGAGGATGTCGCCCAGGAGACGCTGCTCGCGTTCGCCGAGGCGTTTCGGCAGGGCCGCTATGATCGCGAGCGAGGCCGGCTGCGTGACTGGCTCTTCGGCATCGCGTCGCGCCAGATCGCGAACCGCCGCCGCGCCGACGCCCGCCGTCGGGGAAAGGAGCGCGACGAGCGATCGGCGTTCTGGCACAACACGGTCGACCCGGAAGTCGCGACCACGGCCTGGGAAAGTGAGTGGACGCGCGCCGTCCTGGCGGCGTGCCTGTTGCGCGTGCGACAGGAAGTCGAGCCGATGACCATGCGCGCGTTCGATGCCGTCGTTCGCGAGGGACGCCCCGTCGCCGCCGCCGCACGCGATTTGCACCTCTCCGTAAAGGCGGTCTACAACGCCAGGTACACGGTGTTGCGGCGAATTCGCGAGCTGCGCGCCGAGTTCGAGCTCTAGCCGGGTCGCGCGAGCGAGGAGCTTGAAAAGAAAGCGCCCCCTCGGCGAACCAATTCATGCGCCCGCCGCGCGCCGGCCAGCGCAGTGCGCATGAGTCCGTCGCCTCGGCCGGTTTTCGCGCGCCAGGACCGACAGTCATGAATTGCCCCGAACGGTTCGAACTCGAGCAACTCGTCGCGTCGGAACTGGATCGCGAGTGCGGCCGCCGTGTCGCGGATCATGTCGCCGGCTGCGCGGCGTGCCAGAGCTCTGTGGCTGAGCTGCACAAACACCAGCTCGTCGAGCGCGAGCTGCGCGACCTCCTCCCCCTCACGTCGTCGCCCGAGACGACGCCCGGCGACGAGCCGCCGCCGATCGTAGAGATTGCCGGGCGCTACCGGCTGCGGCGCGAGATCGGCCGCGGCGGGATGGGCGTAGTCTACGAAGCGGACCAGGACACGCCGCGCCGGCGCGTCGCGATCAAGCTCCTCACGTCTGCGGCGCGTAGCTCCGAGCGTCTATTGCGGCGCGAAGTCGCGGCGCTCGCGCGTCTTCGGCAGCGATGCATCGCCGCGGTCTACGACGCCGGGCTGACCGACGACCAGCGTCCGTATTGCGCCATGGAATTGGTCGAGGGCCGCTCGCTTACCGCTTTCGCGCGCGAACGCGATCTCCCGGTGGAGCAGCGCCTGCGGCTGTTCATCGATGTCTGCGATGCCGTCGCACATGCCCACCAGTGCGGCGTCATTCACCGCGACCTGAAGCCCGCCAACATTCTGGTCACCGCCGACGGAACGCCGAAGGTGCTGGATTTCGGCTTGGCGCGCCTCGTCGATGATGACGATCGCGCCCGCGACGCGACGCTGAACACCGAGCCGGGACGAATCCTCGGCACCATTCCCTACATGAGCCCGGAGCACGTCGGCGGACGCCCGCACGAGATCGACGTGCGCAGCGACATCTATTCGCTCGGCGTAGTGCTTTACGAACTGATCACCGGTCGGTTGCCGTACGAAGTGTCGCGCGAAGACGTGCCCGGCGCCCTGCGCACGATCTGCGAGCGCGCTCCGCGCCCGCCGCGCACGATCCAGCGCGCCATCGGCGCCGATCTGCAGACGATCATGCTCAAGGCGCTGGAGAAGTCGCCGGAGCGACGCTACGCGTCCGTGTCCGAGTTCGCCGCCGACGTTCGGCGCTTCCTGGCCCGCGAGCCGATCACCGCACGTCCGCCCAGCCCTGGCTATGTGCTCGCGCGCTTCGCGAGCCGCAATCGCGCGCTCGTCGCGGCCCTGCTGGTGGCGGGAGTCGGCGTCGCCGGCGGCGCCGGCGTCGCCGTCGCGCAGGCGCGCGCCGCGCTCCGCGCCCGCGACGCCGCCGAGCGGCGCATGGCGTACGCCCAAACCGCCGCCAACTACGTGTTCGCGGGCGTCGGCTCGCAAATCACGCGCGTTCTGGGCACTGCTGACATCCAGCGCCACCTTGCCGAAGAAGCGTATGTGTTCTACCAGCGGCTGGCGGCGGAAAGCCCCGAAGACCTCGCGGCCCAGGCCTGGTTGTGGATGTCGCTGAGACGCCTGGCGCGCCATTCGATCGACGTCGGCGATTTCGAGCGGGCGGTCGTGCTGGCTGAAGTCGTCTGCGCGCGGACCGACGCCTTCGACGCCGCGCACGCGACCGACCCGCTCATTCTCGCTGAGCAGATGCACAACCACCTGCTGCGCGCGCGGCTCGCGGCCGAGTCTGGCGACAGCCGGCAGGTGCTCGTCCAGGTGCAGCGCGCCGGCACCGCGCGCGCGGCCGCGATGTCGATGTTCGCCGCGGCCGGCGCGGTCGAAGACGACGCGGCGCACCGCGTTCCGCAGTCCGGTCCAGCGGCCGGGCGCACGCCGCCGCACATCGCCGTCGCGGGTGCGTGGGTCCACGAGTTGGTGGACGATCTCGCCGATGCGCTGGTGGTCGCCGATTACCGCCTGGCGGGAGAGTACTTTTCCGACGGGCTTGCCGTTCTCGACGAGATCCAGCTTCTCGATCCGTGTCTCGACGACATCTACCGCGACGATCTCTCCGAGTACGCACCGCTGGCTCCTCCCGTTCTCCTGCGCAACGGCGCGCGCCCCAACTATCAGCGGATTCGCGCCGCCGCACAGCGCGGGTTGGCGCTGGTCGCGTTGCGGAGCGGCGATCCCTGCGCGGCGCTGGAGCACGCGCAGCTTGCGGCGACGATCGCCGACCGGCTCGCAGTGCAGCGCCCCAACGAACCCGCGGTCCTAGCGCTCCAGGCCGATGTGCACGGCACGCTCGCCCGCGCGCTGCGGTTGTCGGAGGGCGGGGCGAACTGGGACGGCGCGCCGGTCGGCACGACGCGTCTGCCCACGCCACGGGCCTCATCCGCAACGATGCCGCGGGGCTTCGCCGCGACGGCCGATGCGGACCGCGCCGCGTCGACGCCGTTTCTCAGCGCGGACGAACACGAAGAGCTGGCGCGGCAATTCCGCGACCGGCTTGCGGGGGCCGATCCCCGCGCGGTGCGCTGGGCGGGGCCCGTACCGGACGCTCCCTGAGCTCTGGGCACGCGCGCCGGCCGCTCACGCGCCCGCGATGGTCGATCGCTAAGCGGCCCGATATCGATGGTCGCGGCGATCGGCGCGCTCGACATGCGATTGCCTATCGCGAGGTGACCCGCCCGGCGCGGTGCGCGCCGCGCATTTTCGGATATGCTCCCCCAGTGTGAGACGCGCGCCGCCGCGTCGATCCTCACCGGCGGCGCAGCCGCCGAGCGCCCGTAGCTCAGCAGGATAGAGCAGCGGTTTCCTAATTAAACCATTGTCCCTGCTGGACTTACGGAAACGCGGAATTCTCGAAGAATTTTCCGCAGCAAGGCGCAAGTGACCGCAGTAGACCGCCCGTGCGGTTGTCGCGACAACCGCTGTCTTCTCGGCGCTGGACCGTCGAACGCTCGATCGCGTGGATTCAGAAACTCCGCCGCCTGTGCATCCGATCGGAGAAATCGACCACACTCTTCTATGGCGTCCTGCACTTTGTCCTTTTCTATGCTGCTGTTGACGGTGTATATGCACTCATATCGATTGCGATGGTCGCCGGAGTGTCGCCGGTCTGGAGCGAAAAGACTCCCTGCGAGCGGAACTCTCCGAGCAGTTCCCGCAGGCGAAACGAGCCGTCGTCAATACAAGAATCGCAGTCCGACGACCACGGCAAAATCAGTCTCGGGTCGATAGTCCAGGCGCTGGACAGTGGGGAGCTGCACCGATACTTCGAGCACCCACGACTTGCCCTCGTACATGATGCCCGGTGACAGGAACACCTCGTGATCGCCGTTCGTCTCGTATAGGCCGTTCAGCTCCAATACCGCGTACCACGCGCCCTTCGTCTCCGCCGTGTACCGCTCCGGATCGAGTCGAAAGAGGTACGCGGCATCGTAGCGGAGAAGGTCGGCCTGCCCGTCACCGGCAAGCAGCGGATTCTCGTCGCCGCCGGTGGTGAACTTCCATGCGCCAGAGAGATTTATGCCGTGACGGCCCGACACCTGGGTGTAGGCCGCGCCGAGGATCGGGTCAAAGGAGTAGCTTGAGAACTCGCTCTGCCCCAGCGGCCATTCCAGACCGCCGAACACGGCCAGCCGCTGCGTGTCCAGAGGGCTCGTGTCGCTGCGCCAGGCGCGCCACTTCAGCAGCGTCGTCAGGTCGCCGATCCCGAAGGATTCTTCGTCGGTGGAGGCGCGGCTCGACTGCCAGCGCTGTTCCAGCGGAAACCGGATGCTGGCAGACCAGTCCGGGGCGATGCCGAAGTTCAGCGTGTTTGAGAAGTTCAACTGATCCGTCTCGCTCCGGGGCGATGACGGAGCATCATCGAGGTAGAAATAGCGAAGCTGTGGCTTGAAGATGAACGTTCCGGGCCCGGGCTGGGTCGCGGACTCGTAGGCGTTCGGCGGCTCCTGCGCCATGACCGCGGCCGTGGGTATTGCCAAGGCGACGGCGAGCGCGCAACAGGTGCGGGTAACGCGGCGATTCATGTTGGCTGGACCTCGAACCCGGAGCTTGGAACGGGAATCAGTGCCGCTCGACCTTATTCAATGTGAATCCGCCAGCTTCAACCGCGGCGGCCAGCTCTTTGTCGCTCGGCTGCTTCCCCGCTTCGAAACTCAGCTTGACGGTCCCTGTCCCAAGATCCACGTCGACCGTCTTCACGCCGCCTACTCGAAGCAGCTGCTTGTCGATGTTGTGGGCACAGAGAGGACACGCGAGCCCATGTACCGAGAGCGTCGCTGAAGCTGCGGAGGCCGCTATCGGATCTGAAACGGTCGCGGGAGTCGAAGAGCGACGATCCGTGGACGCACAGCCCGACATGAGCGAAACCAAGACCACGAGAATCCACGCAAGTCTCATACCTTCTCCATTCGCCAGCAGGCAACTCCATTCGATGCGCAGAGGTCGATGTTTCTTCGCCGGCGCCCAAAGAAAAAAAATCCGAGGGATTCTCGAAGCTGTCAGAGCGGCCGTGCGTGTCACAATCCGGCCGCTCCTGCTGGTCGGCACAGAGCGCAAGGCCCGCAATTGCCGAGGGTTAGTCGAACTTGGCGTTCGGCCTGCTGACGACCTAGGGATGTGAGTGGTCCGCGGACTTTGCGTCAGGCGCTACTGCCCGGAGTATTTCAGGCAGTTCTTCGGTTTCGCCCAGCCGGCTCAAAACGCAATGGCAGGTGGTCGCGTCGGTCACGTGGACCAGCCGCCACTCGCCCACCTCAACCCGATGCCCCCGATGTTCACCGATCACGCACGGATGGTCGCGGTGCGTGCCGTAGTCCTCGGGGTGGATGGCCCGGTGGAAGATCGTCCCGATGAACTCACCCGACCGTCGGTACGTGGCGGCAGCGGCGGGCGCATCGCCGATCTTCAGCGCGAAAGCCCCATCCAACTCGAAACCGCCGGGCAACGTCGCTGGGATTTCGAAGTTTAGCTGCGCTGCATGTCGTCGAGCCTCCGCGGCCGTCACGCGACGCCCCCTGTAAAGCTCCACGAACTCCCGGAACGCCCTCTCGGCATCGACCGACAGTCCGTCCAGCAGCACCGAGAAGTTCACCGTGGCCGCTTCGGCCCGTGTACCCAATCCCTGTGTCAACACGAAGTAGCCGCCGCCGACGGCGAGGAGCAGGCACGCAGCCGCAGCAACGACCGAACGCAGACGAAGCCAGCGTGAGACGCGGAAGGGCTTTGGCACGTCGTCGGCCAGTCGTGACTCGATACGCTCCCAGAGGGCTGATGGAACACACACCGATCCTCCGGCTTCGATCCAAGTGCCCAGCTCGCGAATTCGGGTGACCTCGCAGTGGCAGTCTTTGCACGTGCACACATGCGCCTCGATCGCTGTGCGTGCTTCCGGCGACCCCTCGCCGTCCACGTACGGGCCGAGCATTTCGCGCATTTTCTCGCAGGTGTTCACGAAGCGCGTTCCTCGACGGACGGGATGATGCGATCGGCGCCTTCTCGCCCGTGACTGATTTGATGCTGGCCCGGCTGAGTTTCTTCCCGTCCCGGCGCGAAATCCTTCAGCAACTCGCGGAGTCGCTCACGAGCGCGATTCAACCGCGAAGCGACCGTCCCCATCGCGATCTCGGTGACCTCAGCGATGGCCCGATAGTCAAGCCCCTCCTGGTAACGTAGCAGGAGCACCGCTCGGTCCATCGAATCGAGGGCCGCCATCGCCTCTTCAATGTCAAGGTGCGCCGCAAGGTCATGCCCGTTGTTTCGGGGGTCGGGCCGTGCGTCGGCGACCTCGGGGGCGAGCACGGATGGTTTCCTGCGCCGCAGCCACTGGAGCGCCTCGTTGACTGCAATTCGGTACAGCCACGTGTGGACCGCCGAGCGCTGGTCGAACGTCGCGATCGCCGAGAACGCCTTCAGATACGTCTCCTGGGCGAGATCTTCAGCGACGTCAGCGGAATGGGTCATGCGCGTCAGCAGCCGGAATACGCCCTGGCTCGTCTGCTCGTAAATGATGTGCTGGGCCTTGCGATCGCCGCGCTTGCAGCGCTCGACAAGCTCGTCTTCGGAAGTCGCTTGACCTGTTTCCCGGTGCTCCACGTTGCTGAATCTATCCGCCATCGCGGTCGCGGCCAAGTTGAACCCCGATTCGGTGGCGATTCAAGCGCGCTCAGAGCGATTCTGCGTGCCGGGTGGAAGAAAGTCACGGCTTGGGGCATCCAACAGGGCAATCGGCGATCATCGGCCCGTTACGGAGACGGGCCACGCCGGGGTGAAGTCCTTGGAGTGCACAATATGCGCAAGACGTGTTGCTCAACGATCGCCGCGGCCCTGCTCTGTGCGTTTCCTGTCGGCACGGCCATGTCTCAGGAGCACGGCGGCCACGGCTCCGCGGACGGTAAGCAGACTGCTGAACAAAAGCCCGCTGACTCGCACAGGAAGCTGCCATTGTGTCCCGTCATGGGTGAAACGGTGGACTTCACCGTCAAGACGATGACCGACGACGGACCGGTCTACTTCTGCTGCGACCCCTGTATCAAGAAGTTCGAGAAGGAGCCCGCCAAGTACACGGAAAAGCTCACCGCACAGCGCGAAGCGCTCAGGAAGATGGAACGCATTCAGGTGACATGCCCTGTCAGCGGAAACCCGATCGACGGAAAGACGACGATCCTCGCGCGGGACAAGAAAGTCGTCGATTTTTGCTGCAAGCGTTGTGTGAGTAAGTTCGAAAACGTCGACAATACCGAGGCGGACAACAAGCGTTTGAACGCCAAACTCGAGGCATGCTACACGTACCAGACGCGCTGCCCGGTCAGCGGCGACAAGATTAATCCGACCGCCTTCACCGATCTGCCCACCGGCCAACGCATCTACCTGTGCTGCTCCGGATGCAGCGAAAAGCTGCTCAAGGACCCCGCCAAGTACGCGCCGAAGCTGGCCGAGCAAGGCATCAACGTCGATCTGAAGAAGCTCCAGGGCGAGAAGCCCAAGAAAGATGAGCACGATGGTCACAAGCAGGACCATCCGTAGGGCAAAGCACTGAGGCGCTGAACGATGAACGCGCACGAGCACCACGCTGGAACGCACCGGCACGATGCGGAGAGCCCTTCTCCACGGGACAACGGCGGGCACGGTGAACGCACATCCCACGCGGGCCACGCGTCGCACCACGCCCACATGGTCGCGGACTTCCGGCGGCGGTTCTGGGTCTGCCTCGCGCTGTCGATCCCGGTCGTCGCGCTGGCGCCGATGATCCAGGCCTGGCTCGGGCTGCGCGATTCCCTTCGGTTCACCGGGGACAGCTATATTCAGTTCGCCTTCGCCTCCGTCGTCTATTTCTACGGCGGCTGGCCATTCCTCAAGGGACTGTTCGGAGAATTCGCCAAGCGCCAGCCCGGCATGATGACGCTCATCGCACTCGCGATCAGCGTCGCCTACTTCTACAGCAGCGTCGTCGTATTCGGCGTGCGCGGCGAAGTTTTCTTCTGGGAACTGGCCACCCTCATCGACATCATGCTCCTGGGCCACTGGATCGAGATGAAGTCGGTCATGGGCGCCTCGGCTGCGCTGGAGAAACTCGTCCAGCTTATGCCCGCCGAGGCGCACCTGGTCGCCGACGGCGGCATGCGCGATGTGCCGGTCACTGAGCTCAAGCATGGCGATCGCGTGCTGGTCAAGCCGGGCGAGAAAGTGCCCACGGACGGCACGGTCGTTGAGGGGCGAACCAGCGTTAACGAGTCCATGCTCACCGGCGAAAGCAAGCCCGTAGAGAAAGGCGAAGGCGACCCAGTCATCGGCGGCGCGATCAACGGCGAAGCCGCGATCACGTTCGAAGTGTCGAAGACCGGCGGCGAGACCTACCTCTCCCAGGTCATCGAGATGGTGCGCAAGGCCCAGGAGTCGCGCTCCCGCACACAGGACCTGGCCAACCGCGCGGCCTTGGCCCTGACCATCGTGGCCCTGAGCGCGGGGGCCGTGACGATGATCACGTGGCTCCTCCTTGGCAGGGAGTTCGCGTACGCGCTGGAGCGCACCGTGACGGTCATGGTCATCGCCTGCCCGCACGCACTGGGGCTGGCCGTGCCGCTTGTCGTCGCCGTCTCTACGGCGATCGCAGCCCAGACCGGCCTGCTGATCCGCGACCGGTCTGCGTTCGAAGCCGCCCGCGGCCTGGACGCGATCGTATTCGACAAGACCGGCACGCTCACCGAGGGCCGCTTCGGGATTACGGACATCATTCCGCTGGCCGACCTCGACGAATCGCGCGTTCTCACGCTCGCCGCGGCCATCGAAGCACAGTCGGAGCACCCCATCGCCGCAGGCGTGGTCCGCAGTGCAGAGGAGCGCGGCATCAAGGTCCCGGGCGCACGGGGTTTCACGGCCATCCCGGGCAAGGGCGCCGAGGCCGATGTGGATGGAACGAACGTCAAGGTCGTCAGCCCGGGCTATCTGCGGCAGGCCAACATCACGCCCGACAACGAGCAAGTCCGCCAAGTTTCGGAACAGGGCAAGACGGTGGTGTACGTCCTGGCCGACGACACGCTGGTCGGGGCTATCGCGCTCGCGGACGTCATCCGGCCGGAGTCCCGCGAGGCGATCGACCGCCTGAAACAGATGGGCGTGCGCGTCATGATGCTCACCGGAGATGCCAAGCCAGTCGCGGATTGGGTCTCGCGCGAGTTGGGTCTGGACGAGGTTTTCGCGCAAGTTCTTCCCGAACAGAAAGCGGCGAAGATTAAGGAGATCCAGGCCCGCGGCCTGACCGTCGCCATGACCGGCGACGGCGTGAACGACGCCCCGGCGCTCACTCAGGCAGACATCGGTATCGCAATCGGCGCGGGGACCGACGTAGCCATCGAGTCGGCCGACATTGTGCTGGTCCGCTCCGATCCGCGCGATGTTATGGCCATCGTCGAACTCGCGCGAGCTACCTATCGAAAGATGGTGCAAAACCTCTGGTGGGCGGCCGGATATAACATCGTCGCGATCCCGCTGGCCGCCGGCGTGCTGTATTCCGTCGGCGTCGTGCTCAGCCCAGCGTTCGGGGCCGTGCTGATGTCCGCGTCAACAATCATTGTGGCCATAAACGCCCGGCTGCTTCGCATCAGGCGCGAAGCGAGCAACGAAACAACCCGTGGAACACCGCGCGCAAGCGAAGGTGCGGTATGAATCACCGAAAAGAAACCGAACTGACGCGATTCTCGCGCGAAGCTCACCGGCCCAGTGGGAAGAAACGCCGCCTCGTGAGCATCCAATCCACCGGATGACAAAGCCGACCTGAGGGAGCTCAACATGGCGCGGTCCACACGGCAGGAACGGATGAGAAAGGTCAGATTCGCATACAAGCACCGGACGCCGAGGCGGTCTGCCTGGCCGGGACGTTCAACGGCTGGGACATGCGCGCGGCGTCGATGAAGAAGGACGCTCGTGGCGAATGGACTATCGAGCTGCCGCTCGCGCCGGGTAGATACGAGTACAAGTTCGTCGTCGATGGGCGATGGTGTTGCGCGCCTGGGCAGCCGGACGCGCATACCGATGCACCGGGCTGCGTCTGCAACGAGCATGGCACGATGAACCGCGTGATCGAAGTTGGTTGAGTTCTGGAGACCGTGATGAGCAACACCCAAGACCTCGAACACCGCATTCGCGAGAGGCTCCAGGCCGCTGAGGTGAAGCGGCGTGTGCATGCGGACCACGTGCAGCAGCGCATGGACGAACTCGATCGCCGAACGGCCCAATTCAACGAGATTGCCGGCCCGCTATTCGAGGCGGTGATTCGGCCGCGGGTCGAGGCACTCGCGCGGCACTTCGACAACGCGACCTGTCGCAGCACGGAGCGCCACCATTGCCAGTGTAGTTTCGCGCACAATGATCGGTTCCCGGCCACCACCACGCTCGATATCTTTGTGACCGCTGATGGACACATGGAGTCGCTCATCATAGGCTACCGGCTTCAGATCCTCCCGGTGTTTTTTCAGTTCGACGGGCACGACCAGCGCGCATATCCGCTCGACCGCGTGGACGAGGAGCAACTCGGGGCTTGGGTGGATGAGAAGATCACTGAATTCGTCGACACGTACCTGCGGCTGGAGAACGCGGACGCGTACCAGCGGGAGAACATGGTCCGCGACCCCGTCTGCGGGATGGCCGTGAATAAGAACTGGGCTGCCGCGAGTGTGGGGCACGCCGGCCGGACGTACTACTTCTGCATTGAGGAGTGCCGCCGGCGATTCGAACAGGACCCGCAGCGATACGCGAGCGATGCCTGACCCGGCAGAACGACGAGGAACCATGCGCACACGAACACGTTCCGTTCCGCCGCTTATTCCTGCAAGAATCGCACTCGTCGTAACAGCGATTATGACTGCTGGCGGGTTGCTTGGGTGTGCCCTCAGTCAGACCGCTGACCGCGACGTGTCAACCGCGATCGCCCGCTACGCGCACGAGCGTTCCCAAACCGGCGAAACGTATGCCCGTGGCACGCGCCCCGTTTCACGGACTTCTGCAACCCGGCCGACCACGCTCGCCGTGCCGGCGAACGAGACCGAGGTGGAACCGCGCTCGTTGCGGGACTACATCGTCCTGGCGCTGGAGCAGAACCCCGACATCAAAGCGGCCGAAGAGATGGCCCGCATGCGTGCGGCGCGTGTGCCGCAGGTCACGGCCCTGCCCGATCCGATGCTGATGACGCGCACGCTGCCAGAGCCCATCCGGACGGCTGAGGGCGACAACTACTTCAACCTGGGCATTCAGCAGAAGTTCCCGGTGCCGGAAAAGCTGGACCGCGCCGGTCGTGTCGCGCTTCAGGAAACACGCATGGCGATCGAGGAACTCAAGCGCCGGCGACTGGGCGTGATTGCCGAGGTCAAGCGGGCGTACTTCCGCATCTACATCATCGATCGCACGATCGAGGTGGACCTGACCAACCAGGACCTGCTCCGCGGTCTGATCGATGCCGCCCGGGCCCAGGTCGCGTCGGGACGCCGCCGGCAGGACGACGTGTTGCGTGCGCAGGTCGAACTGTCGAACCTGGAGAGCCAGCTCGTCGAATTGCGTCAACAGCGACAAACGACGGTCGCCATGTTGAACCGCGTGGTGAGTCGCCCGCCGGCGACGCCGGTGCCAACGTTGGGAGAGTACGACGTCCGTTCCGTCGATGTGCAGATGGATGCGCTGTTTGCGGCGGCGGCCGAGCACAATCCGGACTTGCAGCGCCTCAAGCAGCAGCTTGAACGCGACCGCCAGAACGTCGAACTTGCAAAGCTGGCGTACTGGCCGGACTTCACCCTCGGGTTCGAGTGGATGGACATGCGCCCGCGCGAGGCGTTCGTTCCGCCGCCGAACCCGCAGACCGGGATGGTTCCGCCGGTGAATCGCATGAGTGAGGACGGTTCGGACAATTGGGCGATCACGCTGAGCGTCAACATCCCGCTGTGGATCGAGAAAATCGAGGCCGGCATCCGCGAAGCAAACAGTCGCCGCATGGCTACGCAGCACGAGTTTGTCGCCGCCAAGAACCGCGTGAACTTCGAGATCGAGGACGCGCTGGCGCGCGTGCAGGCGCAGCGCGAGCTGGCCGCGATCTTCAAGGACACGATAATCCCGCAGGCACAGCAGGCGTATGAGGTCTCGCGCGCTTCGTATTCCGCCGGCGCCAGCGACTTTCTGTTCGTCATCGACAACTGGCAGAAATGGCTCATGTTCACGATTCAGTACCACCGTGCGCTGGGTGAGCTCGAACGCAGCGTGGCGGATCTCGAGGCCGCGATCGGCCTCAGTCTGTCCGAAGCGGAAGGTGGATCATGATCCGGAAACCGACGGCACACATTCTGGCACGCCATCGCGCAGCGCGCGTCCTGGCCTGGCTGATCGTGAGTCTGGTCATGCTCGCCGTCGGCGGGGCCGGTGGATTCTGGGCGGCAACACGCTTCGGGTCCGGCCAGACATCGGCGGAGGCGTCCGCCGATTCCGAGCAGCTCTATACGTGCGGGATGCACCCCAACGTGATCCAGAAGGGCCCGGGTGAGTGTCCGATTTGCCACATGAAGCTCACGCCGTTGCGCGCCGGGGACGACGACGGCGGCGGTACTTTGAGCGGCCCGCAGGAACGGAAGGTGCTCTATTGGCGCGCCCCGATGGACCCGAGCTACGTTTCCGAGAAACCAGGTAAGAGTCCGATGGGCATGGACCTTGTGCCGGTCTACGCAGACGAAGCCGAGCCGGCGACGGGAAAGACGATCACGATCGACCCGGTCACGATTCAGAATATGGGCATCCGTACAGCGACGATCGAGCGCGGCCCGCTGGTCAAGACCATTCGCACCGTCGGCCGCGTGGACTACGACGAGCAAACGCTGTTCTTCATCAACACAAAATTCGAGGGCTGGATCGAGAAGCTGCACGTCGACCAGACCGGCGTCCAGGTCGAGAAGGGCGACCCCCTCTTCGACGTCTACTCTCCCGCGCTCTATTCGGCACAGGAGGAGTTCCTCGCGGCGCTGCGCGGGGTGGAGCGGCTGAACGAGAATACGATCCCCGAATTCCGCGAACAGTCCCGCCAACTGGTTGACGCGGCACGGATTCGATTGAAGTACTACGACGTTTCGGACGACCAGGTCGAGCAACTTGCGCGATCGCGCGAAATCCAGAAAGCCCTTACGATCCACTCCCCGGCGCGGGGCATCGTGACCGAGAAAATGGCGCAAGAGGGCATGTACCTCACGCCGGGCATGCGGCTGTATGCGATCGCCGATCTGGCCGAGGTCTGGGTCTACGTCGACGTTTACGAATACCAATTGCCCTGGGTGCGGATCGGGCAGGAAGCGCGGATGTCGCTGCCTTACGTGCCGAACCGCGATTTCGTCGGCCATGTGACGTACATCTACCCCTATCTCGACAAACAGACGCGCGTGATCAAAGTGCGGCTTGAATTCGAGAACCTGACGCTCGAACTGAAACCGGCGATGTACGCCAATGTCACGCTGTACGCCGACCTGGGCCGCGACGCGCTTCTGATCCCGCGCGAGGCGTTCATCGATTCCGGCATGCGCAAGGTGGCTTTTGTCGCGCTGGCCGGCGGCAAATTCCAGCCGCGCGACATTCAGACCGGCGTCGAAGCCGAGGACGGCATGGTCGAGGTGCAGTACGGCCTGGACGAGGGGGATCGCATCGTAACCAGCGGGCAGTTCCTGCTCGACGCGGAGAGCAAGCTCAAAGAAGCGATCGCCAAGATGCTGGAATCCCAAAGCTCAGCGCCAGCGAGCGATCACCGGGGACATGACATGCCGGCCGAGGTCGAAAAGCCCATGCCGACTGGACATGTTCACTGACCCGAATCGAGGCCTTCATGCGCTTCACAATTGCGACCATCGTCACAACTCTCGCCGGTTTCTCGACGCTCGCGCTGGTCGCGCACGCACAGACTGCGCCCGCATCGCAATCGAACGCTTCGCGACTTCCGGACGATGCCCGGTTTGCCTGTCCGATGGAGACTCACCCGGACGAAGCTGATCCCGCGCGCCAAGGAGCCTACTTCTCACCGGACGATGGGAAGTGTCCCTGGTGCGGCATGAAGCTCAAGCCGCTCGATGAGCTGGATTGGGTCAGGGCGCGTCGAGCCGCAGGCGGCGCGGACGTCGCGTACACCTGCCCCGAGCACCAGCACGTGTTCTCGAAGACGCAGGCTGATTGCCCGCGCTGCGGCCGGAAGCTCGAACCGTTCAAGGTGATGTACACCTGTCCCGATCCGCGGCACGCGCACCAAATCAGCGCCCGGCCAGGAATATGCGCGGACTGTGGGCGAAAGCTGACGCCCTACCGCGGCGTGTGGCTTGCGCCGGAGATGGCCGAACGCAACGTGCCGTCGAATCCCGAGGTCGCGGAGAATGCAGCCTACCGCTGCCCGGTGCATCCGCTCGCACACAGCGACCGGCCCGGGAAGTGCCCGATCTGCGCGGCCGACCTGGCGCCGGCCGGACAAGGCGCGTACGCCGCCAGTCAACCCGTCGCGCCAGTGATTCCCGCCAAATCGCGGTTCGTCTGCCCGATGGAGGAGTGCTGGCAATTCTCTCCGGCGCCTGGTGACTGTCCCAAATGCGGCATGCAGCTCAAGTCGATCGACGCCGTTGCGTGGGCGAAAGCCAAGCTCGCGCACGCTGCGGCCACGCCGTCGGCCGGCGCATTTGTCTGCCCGATGCACCCGAGGGAGACATCGTCAGCGCGCGGAACATGTTCGACATGCGGCATGCAGCTCGTGACGGCTCAGAGCGTTCCTAGGCCGGCGGGCGCGCCGGCGGTCATCGCCGTTCAGGTCGACTATCTGATGGAGCACTACCTGGCGCTTCAGCAACGCTTCGCCTCCGATAGCGGCAAGGAGGTCGCACTGCACGCGCTGGGGCTTGTGGGAGCGGCAGACGAGATCCTCAGGCACGTTGATGATCCGGCCTCGAAGTTCCCGTCGAAGTTCGGCGACGCAGTGCGGACCCTGCGCGGCGCGGCATTGAAACTCACCGGCAAGAGCCTCGACGACGACCGCGTGACATTCGTCGGTCTCAGTGACGCGATGTCCGCGCTGGTCCAGCATGTACGGCCCAGCAAGGGCCGGTACCCGACCATCTACATCTTCCACTGTCCCATGACGAAGGGAAATTGGCTCCAGACGAGCGAAGACATGGCCAACCCGTTCTACGGCTTCAAGATGCTCAAGTGCGGCGAGCAGACCGGCGTCCGGTGAGAGGATAGGGTCTCGTGATAGCCAGGATCATCGAGTTTTGTGCCCGCAACCGGCTGCTCGTGCTGCTGCTCACCGGCTTTGTCGTGGCCGGCGGCGTGTGGACGATCTTCAACATCCGGCTGGACGCAATTCCTGACCTGTCCGACGTGCAGGTCATCGTCTTCACCGAGTACCCCGGACAAGCGCCACAGGTCGTCGAGGAACAGGTCACGTACCCGCTCACGACCGCCATGCTCGCAGTGCCGTACGCGAAGGTCGTACGCGGCTACTCGATGTTCGGCAACTCGTTCGTGTACATCATCTTTGAGGACGGCACCGACATCTACTGGGCGCGCTCGCGCGTGCTGGAGTACCTCAACTACGTCGCGAACCGGCTCCCGAAGGGCGTTGCGCCGCAACTGGGACCGGACGCCAGCGGGGTCGGGTGGGTCTTCGAGTACTCGGTTCGCAACGGATACTACTGTCCCAAGCATCCCGACGGGATGTACTACGATCCGGGCGAGATCGAGGACCCACGCGCCGCGCACCTGGCGCGAACTGAGGCACGCTCTGAAACAAGCACCGCTCCCTCGCACGACGCACCCGCCGGTAGCCGGCGCTGGTACGCGCGTCCCGAAGATGCTCCCGAGGCAATCCGCAACCGGCTTGAACGCGTGCGCAGCTTCGACCACGGTGGAACCTGCCCCTGGGACGGCGAGACCGAGCTCAAGCTCGCCGAGTTCGATCTCTCCGAATTGCGCAGCGTCCAGGATTGGTACTTGCGCTACGAGCTGACCGCCCTCGAAGGCGTCGCCGAAGTGGCGCCGGTCGGCGGGTTCGTGCGGCAGTACCAGGTCGTCGTCGATCCAGACCGGCTGCTGGCCTACAACATCCCGCTTGCTCAGGTCAAGCAGGCCATCCAAATGTCGAACATCGACGTCGGAGGCCGCGTGCTCGAAATGTCCGAGACCGAGTACATGGTCCGCGGCAAGGGATACCTGGCTCAGTTGACGCCTGAGCAAGTCAGACAGGCCCAACGCGACGGAACCCCCCTGTGGCGGGCGCGCGCAGCCCAAGGCGTTGCAGATCTCAAGAAGGTTGTCATCCGCGCCAATCCCGACGGGACACCGGTCTACCTTCAAGACATCGCCAGCGTCCAGCTTGGGCCGGACCTGCGCCGCGGGCTGGCCGAATCCGACGGCGAGGGCGAGGTCGTCGGCGGCATCGTCGTGATGCGCTTCGGCGAGAATGCTTTCAAGGTTATCCACGACGTCAAGAGAAAGATCGACGAGCTGCGGCCGGGGCTACCGCCCGGAGTCGACATCGTCACCGAGTACGATCGCTCGGCGTTGATCCAGCGCTCGGTTGATACCCTGAGAGTCAAGCTTATTGAAGAAATGGCGGTCGTCGCGATCGTCTGCGTGATCTTCCTGCTGCACGTCCGCAGCGCGCTTGTGGCGATCTTCGTCCTTCCGACCGGCGTGCTGGCCAGCCTGATCATCATGCACGCGCTGGGCATCAACGCCAACATCATGAGCCTCGGCGGGATCGCGATCGCCATCGGCGCGATGGTGGACAGCTCGATCGTCATGGTCGAGAACGCGCACAAGCACTACGAACGGGCCACTGCCGAGGCGGGAACGCGGCGTCTGTCGCGTGAGAAACACACGCAGGTGATCATTGACGCGGCCAAAGAGGTCGGACCGACGTTGTTCTTCAGCCTGCTGATCATCACCGTCAGCTTTCTTCCGATTTTCGTGCTGGGCGAGCAGAGCGGCCGCATGTTCAAGCCCCTTGCGTTTACTAAGACCTTTGCGATGGGCGCGTCCGCGATCCTGGCGGTGACCGTGATTCCGGTCCTGATGGTCTACTTCATCCGCGGCCGCATCCCGAACGAACAGACGAACCCCATCAGCCGGCTGCTCCAGAAGGTCTATGAGCCGTTCTTCTGGGCGGCGATGAAGGGCAAATACTTTACGCTCTTGATCGCGGCGATTGTCGTATTCACCGCCATCTTGCCGCTCCAAGAGTACATTTGGGGCCGTCAGGTTGTCGCCGACAAGCTGCCATTCCTGCGGCTCAGCCAGCAGATCGGCAGCGAGTTCATGCCGCCGCTGGATGAGGGCGACCTGCTTTACATGCCCACGACCGACCCGGCCATCAGCATCACCAAGGCCCGCGAGTTGCTCCAGCAGACGGATGCGCTCATCAAGTCGCTGCCCGAGGTCCATCACGTCTTCGGAAAGATCGGCCGTGCCGAGTCCGCGACCGACCCGGCGCCGCTCAGCATGATTGAGACGACGATCATGCTGCAGCCCGACCGCGGCAAGTGGCGAAAACGCCGCTTCGACCGCTGGTTCGGCTTCATGCCCGGCTGGCTGAAGACCTGGTCGAGCCTCAACTACTGGTGGCCCGAGGAGCGCACCATCACCATCGACGAACTCTCGTACGGCTGGAAGGAGCCGGACGGCACGGATGTTCCCGGTCTCGACGACATCGTGGCGTTCCCAGGCGTGACGAACGCATGGACGATGCCGATCAAGACGCGCATCGACATGCTCAGCACCGGCATCAAGACGCCGGTCGGCATCAAGATCATGGGCGACGACCTCGCCACGCTCGGACAGCTCGCCGAGCGGATCGCGGCCGAAGTCCGCACGCTGCCCGGCACGCTCAGCGCCTACCCGGAGAAGACCGTCGGCGGTCTGTATGTCGACTTCAACATCAACCGCGACGAGATCGCCCGCTACGGCCTGCGCATCGCGGACGTGCAGGACGTGATCCTCACCGCCCTCGGCGGCATGAACATCACACAGACGGTCGAAGGCCTGGAGCGATATCCGGTCAACCTGCGCTATAAGCGCGAGCTGCGCGACAACCTGCCGGCGCTGCGCCGAATCCTCGTCGCCACACCTGGCGGCGCGCAGGTGCCGCTGGCGCAACTGGCCGACATCCGCATTGAGCCCGGCCCGCCGATGATCAAGAGCGAGAACGCCCGCAAGACCGCGTGGATTTACGTCGATCTGACCACTTCCGACATCGGCGGGTGGGTCGAGCGGGCGAAACGAATGGTCTCCGAACGTGTGGCGATCCCGGCCGGCTACAACCTGGTCTGGTCTGGGCAGTACGAATACATCGAGGCCGCCAACCAGCGCCTGGCCATCGCGATCCCGTTTGTGTTCGTCGTGATCGTGCTGCTGCTCTACCTCTCCCACCGGAGCTGGCTCGATACCTGCGTCGTTCTCCTTGCGGTGCCGTTCAGCCTCGTCGGCGCGATCTGGTTCCTGTATTGGGCCGACTACAACATGTCGCTCGCGGTCTGGGTCGGGTTGATCGCACTGGCCGGCCTCGATGCGGAGACCGGCATGGTCATGCTGCTCTATCTGCACAACAGCTTCGACCGCTGGAAGGCCGAAGGACGATTGAAATCGCTGTCTGACCTCAAGGCCGCCATCCACGAGGGCGCGGTGCTGCGAATTCGGCCCAAGACGATGACGGTCGCGACGACGATGATCGGCCTGCTGCCCATTATGATCGGCACGGAGACAGGCTCCGACACGATGAAGCGCATCGCCGCCCCGATGTTCGGCGGGTTGCTGACCAGCTTTTTGATGGAGTTGTTGATATACCCGGTGATCTTCTTGGTTGCCAAGCAGTTCCAATTGCGCCGCTTGCAGCGTGCGAGTGGCTGAACCTCGGCACGGAGTGCTACGATGGCTACGACAAATCTCCTGTACATATTCCTTGCACAGTTCTTCACGTTCTTCTTTGATCTCGTTCGTTCCGCGCTGGGGCTTTGAGCCACAGACGGCCTGACGGGCCGCCCGGCGATTGATGGACTGGCGCGGTCGATGACGCGGAAATCCGCGCGAAGGAACAATTTTGGTGCAGCGAGCCGTCCGACGAACTACCGCTACAGGTGTCGCGTGCCTTAGCCTGATGCTGACGGCGTGCCAGTTCCTGCAACCACGCGAAACCACATCAACGCCGACCGACCGCAGCGCGCGCATGGTCGAGGCGGGCTGCGCGATGTGCATCTTTCACATGCCCGGCATACAGGAGTGTCGCCTCGCGGCCAGAATCGACGACCGATCTTACCTCGTGAGGGGAAGCTCGATCGACGACCACGGCGATGCCCACGCGGCCGACGGGCTGTGCAACACGGCTCGAAGCGCCAACGTGTGGGGCGTTGTTGACGGTGGGTACTTCGTCGCCGAGCAATTCGAACTGGTCCGATAGTCGCGATGTGTCAGATCAAGGTGAGGTGGAGAATCGTTGTAGCGAAACAGGAACCCTCCAGCTTGGGGCCGGCACCGGCAGATGTGAACATGCGCGTCCGTCACCATCGGGCCCCAAAGGCCTGCCGGCCTCGCGGGGCGAGGACCCGATGGCGACGGACGGCGTACGGCAGAAGAACAGGGCAGATCGTGTGCGCAGCGGATCGCAGATCGACGTCGGCCGAGCGATTCGTCCAAGCCCCGCATCCGTCTTGCGTCCATCTATGGCGGGATTGACCGATTCCGCGGCATCGCCGATGGCGATTGCGATGGCCCCATCGGTGGCGAAGCTTCCGGGTCAAGCTGAGCGTGAATCGCGATCTGGCGAAGCTGCTGATCGAAGACCCGCACCACGCGCCCGTCCCGGCGGGCCCAGACCTTGCGACCGGCGAACTCCGGCGGCGCGGAGCAATAGGCCTTGGCGACTTCGACGTGGCCGTCGCGATTGACGCTGCGCTGGGCTTCATGGAAGAACGGGAAGCGTTCGACGGGCAGCGGCGCCAGGGCCGGTAGCTCGACCTCCGCAAAGAACGGACCGACCGGCTTTCGCTTCGTGCCGTGGATGCGCGTGTCGGCGACCGTTGCTTCCCACTCGGCCAGGAAGGCGTTCTGCTCGGCCAAACTGCTGAGAGTGCGGCCCTTGAGCGCGTTGGACTGTGCATATCCGACGCCGCGCTCGACCTTGCCCTTGTGCCGCGGCGTGCGCGGCCGGGTCGGCAGACAGACCGTGCCGTAATGCTGGCAAAAAGCCAGGATTTTGGGATTGAGCTCGGGATCGTACCATTCGGCCTGCAGAACCGCGGCCTTGAGATTGTCGGGCACGAGCGCTTTGGGCACGCCGCCGAAGTGCCGGAAGGCGTTCTCCAGACAGCGCAGGAATGCTTCGGTCGTCTGCCGCAGCACGACTTCGCTGTAGGCCTTGCGCGAGCAGCTCAGCACGATCCGGAACAGATGCGTCGTGCGACGCTGGGGCCGGCCGCCGGGTCGATTCGGATCGGCGGGTGTGATGAGCGGCGCCCCGCGGCCGAAATCGATCTGGGCTTCTTCGCCCGGCGCACATTCCATCCGCCGGAACGGCAGCGGCGTTGCCGCTCCCAGCGTGCGCACGAAGCGCTGCACCGATTGATAGGAATCGGCGAAGTCGTGCTCGGCGGTCAGATCCTGCCAGATCCGCTGGGCCGTAAGTCCCTGCTCCAGCTTGGCCAGGATGACCGCCCGCAGCGGTTCACAGCGGCTGCGCCGACCGGCCGACCCGGTATTCGAAATGGCTGGGTTTGAAACCGTCGCGGCGGCGTTGCATCCGGATCGTCGTCTGCCGGCCCGTCCAAACCGGCAATCGAAATGGCCGGGTTTGCGTCCGCCGGCAGACCGGGACCAAGCCCGGCCGCGGCCGCACGGCGGACATGCAGCGAGACAGTGCCGCGATGCACGCCCAGTTCCAGCGCGATTCGCCGGTACGACCAGCCCCGCTGCGCCAAAGCCAGAATCGTGTTCTGCTGTGCCATCTTGAGCCGATTCGCCATGCACGTTCTCCAGCCGAAGGGCTGGCAAACCTACGCGACGAACCGGAACCTCCTCAGAATCTCAGAATGGCCGGCTTTCAAGTGATGATTAGTGGCCGGTTGTTTTGACTAATAGCTGACAGTTCACGGAACAGGAATGGCGCTGGCCCGGTCGCGTTCGAGCTGATGACGCACGCCCCCGGATGGCTCTTGTTTATCGTGGTCTTTTCGCTTCTTTTCGGGCCCAGAACCAAAGAAAGGGAATCGCGATTGTCGTGATACTCACTGAAAGCGCGAATGCCGTTCCGACGCCGGGGAACCAGACATGACCGTGTCGCTTGTAATGCTGGAATATTTGAGCGGCGACCATCCAGTCCGCCAGCGTCGAAATCGCTGCGAACGGGAGCAGCCACGCAAGAAGGTTTCGTAAACCCGGCGGCGGTATTGACCCACGCCACGCTTTCGTGCGGCGCGGCCGCCTTCGGGCGTTCATCGGTTTCGGCTCATGTCGCGGGGGTCTTTCTCTTGCCGAGCAGCCGCAGGGCGTTGAACACCACTACCAGCGACATCCCCGTGTCGGCCGCGATCGCCGCCCACAGGCTCGCGTTTCCGGCCAGCGTAAAAAGGATGAACGCGGCCTTCACTGCCAGCGACGCGACGATGTTTTGGCGGATGATGGCCAGCGCGCGGTGCGAGTGGCGGATCAGCCACGGCAGGCGCGACAGGTCGTCGCTCATGAGCGCCACGTCGGCGGTCTCCAGGGCTGCGTCCGTCCCGGCCGCGCCCATCGCGATTCCCAGCGTCGAGCGGGCCAGCGCGGGGGCATCGTTCACGCCGTCGCCGACCATCGCGACCGCGCCGTAGCGCGCCACCAGTTCCTCGATGGCCGCGACTTTCTGCTCGGGCAGCAGCTCGGCCCGCACCTCATCCACGCCGGTTGCCAGGGCGACGGCGCGGGCCGTACCTTGGTTGTCGCCAGTCAACATGATGATGTGCTCGATACCGGCCGCGCGCAAAGCGGCGACGGTTGCCTGCGAGGTGTCGCGCACGCGGTCGCCCACGGCGATGAACCCGCAAACGTGTTCGTCATTCCCCACGACGACAATGCTCGCGCCCGCAGCGGAAAGCGCCTCCAATTGCGCGTGCATTTCGGGCGTCTCTTGTGCGCGTTCCTCCAGGAGGCGGTGCGAGCCAATCCAAACCGATTGGCCTCTGAGCCGCGCCGTCGCACCTTTGCCTTTCAATGTCTGGTAGTCGTCCACCGGAGCCGGTCGAACGTTGCGCGTGTCGGCATAGCGGACGATAGCCCGGGCCAGCGGATGCTCGGAGCGCTGTTCGATGGCGGAAGCGATGTCGAGCAGTTCGCGCTCGTCATGACCGGCGAGAGGGATGACCTGCTGGACCTGGGGCTGTCCCTCCGTCAGCGTTCCTGTTTTGTCGAGCGCGATGGCATTGAGCCGAGCCGGCGTCTCCACGTGCAACCCGCCCTTGATCAGAACGCCGTGCCGGGCTGCACTGGCCAGCGCCGCGACGATGCTGACCGGTGTCGAAATCACGAGCGCGCATGGGCAAGCGATTACAAGCAGAACGAGTGCCTGGTAGAACCAGTAACCGAAGGCGCCGCCGAGGAACAGTGTCGGAATGGCGACGACGAGGATCGCCAGCAGCATTACGCTGGGGGTGTAGTAGCGGGCAAACGTCTCGACCCATTGCTCGCTGGGGGCGCGGCGTGCCTGCGCGTCGCCGACCATTCGGGTAATGCGCGCCAGCGTGGTGTCGGCGGCGAGCTTGGTCGAAACGAACTCCACCGCGCCGTCTTCGTTGATCGTGCCGGCGTAAACCTCGCTGCCGACGCTCTTTTCAACCGGAGCCGACTCCCCGGTGATCGGCGCCTGGTTGACCGTGGTAACGCCCTTGGTGACACGGCCGTCCAGGGCGAATTTCTCTCCCGGTCGAACAACGATTGTCGTTCCGACGGGCACGTCTACGATATCGCGCTCCTCCTCGCGCCCGTCGGCAAGCACAACCCGCGCCTGCGGCGGCGTCAGCGCCATGAGCGCTGCAACGGCCCGGCGGGCGCGGCCGACACTCCAGGCTTCGAGCGCCAGCGACAGCGCGAACAGGAACGCGACGGTAGCAGCTTCGAAGTATTCGCCAATGCCGATCGCACCGCCGACGGCGACCGTCATCAGAAGGTTCATGTCGGGTCGGCCGCGGCGCAGGGCGTGCCAGGCCTTGGGCAGGATGAACCACGCGCCGCAGATGGCGGCCGCCAGATAGAGAATGCGTGCGGGCCATGGAATTACAGAGTCGCCCGCGCCGATGGCCGCGGACCAACCCGCGATTAGTCCGTGAAGGATGAAACCCGAGGACAGGAAGAGTCCGCTGAGGCCGGTCGTGATCGACGGACTCCACCGCGACCAGAAGCGGGTCTCGGCCGCCTCTGGTTTTGCACCCTCGACAATCGGGCTGGCACGCATCCCCGTACCGACGACGGCCGCTTCGAAGGCAGCAGGCTGCACACGGGCGGCATCGTAGTCAACGGTCATGCGCGCGTTCAGAATGTCAAACCAAAGCTCGTCCACGCCCGGCAGCGAAGCCAGTGCGGCGCGAAGCGTTGCTACTTCGTCGGCGCAATGGAGACCAGTAACCCGGTAGGTGACTTTCGCCATCGCTGCCGCTCCTTAGCGCCGCCTACGGTTTCAGAGCCAACGAGCCCACCTTTTTCTCGCGGCCGGTGAGTTCCAGCTCGATGCACAGTTTTGCGCCGGCTGGGAGCGGGCTGGGAACTTCGACGTGGTTGTGGGCTTCGTCCTTGTTGATCGTGGCCTTTATCTTCATGGCGCCTTTGCCGTCCTCCGTCCCTATCCACAGCCGGACCGCGTTGACCTTGCCTTCGCTGCCGGTCACGTGGACGTCCACATCCACTTCCTTGCCAGCTACGATCTCGCCGCCGACGACGGCCCGAACCGCGAAACCGGCGATCGTCACCGATCCCAACTCCTGCTCCTTGTGATCACCGTGGCCTTCGTTCTCATGGTCGTGGCCGTCATCATCTGAATGCGCTTCTTTGCCGCCCGTCTTTGGCGCATCCGTGTGCTTCTCACCGTCTTTGTGATCGTGGTTGTCCTTCTTGGCTGAGGCAGATCCACCGCCCGCCGGCCCTGCGGGCGTGCTTGAGTCCGGTTTCCGCTCGCAGCCGATCAGCCCAATGAGAACGCAGAGACTGGAAGTCAAGATGACCGAACGCATGTTCAAGCTCCCTTCGAGTGAGTTGTCGCGCGACGCCACCGCAGGCCGGCCACAAGCCGGCTAATCAGGCTGCCCTTCGCCGCACTGCCTTCTTGGGATTTCAAACCGAATACGAGTGAGTAGCCGGCCGGAACGACCAGCAGGTTCAGGAACGTGGATGTAATCAGTCCGCCAAGGACGACGATCGCCAGCGGCGCGAGCAACTCGTTACCGGGCTCGCCCTTCGCCAGCGCGAGTGGGACGAGCCCCAGCGCTGCGCATAACGCCGTCATCAGAATGGGAACTAGGCGCTCCATCGAACCTACGACGATTGCCTCGCCGAGCGGCTTGCCTTCGACCTGCATGACGTGCTGGTAGTGGTTCACGAGCAGCAGGCCGTTGCGCACCGCGATGCCGAAGAGCGTGATGAAACCGACCAGACTGGCGATCGAAATAACCGGGGCTTCGTACAGCGCGCGAGACAGGCCCAACAGCGAGAGCGTGTTGGCCAGCGGGTTGGCAGCCTCGGTGACGTAGATCGCGACGATGCCGCCGATGATCGCCAGCGGCAGATTGACCAGGACGAGGATCGCTGAACGGAGCGACCCGGTGGAGAGTTGGAGCAACATCAGCATGACGACCACGACGCCCAACCCTGCGACGAGAATGGTCTGCGACGCTGACTGCTGGGCCTCGAATTGCCCGCCGTAGTGGACGCTGTAACCCGCGGCCGCGACGATGGGATCGACCCGCGAGGTGACCTGCGCCACGAGGTCGCCCAGGTTGTAGCCCTCGGCCACATTGCAGGAAATCACGGCCTTCCGCTGTGCGTTTTCGCGGGCGATAAGATTCGGTGTTCGCTCCGGTCCAATGTCGGCCACGTCTTCCAAACGGACGGTTGCGCCGCCCACACCACGGAGTCGCAGGCTTTTCAACTGATTGACGCTCTCACGCTCTTCGGCGGACAGCCGCACGACCAGGTCGTAGCGCCGAACGCCCTGATTTACTTCTGCCACGACTTCGCCGTAAAGCGCTTGCTGCACCTGCTGTGCGGCAGCTGCCGGCGAAAGACCGGCGGAAGCCAGCTCCTGGTGCCGGTAGCGAATCGGCAGCGACATGACGGTGACTTCGCGATTGGCGGCTACATCCCGGGCGCCCGGAAGTTCTTTAAGTGCGGTCTCGATCTGCTTGGCGAGTCCTCGGAGTTTGTTCAGGTCATCGCCGTAAACATTGATTGCGATTGCGGCCGGCGTACCGGACAGAATGTGCGACAACCTGTGCTCGATCGGCTGGCCGACCATGGTCGTAACGCCGGGAACGTTCGCAAGCACGGCGTCGATCTGCTCACGAACGCGTTCCTTCGAAGCGGTAGGCGACGCAGTCACTTCGATCTCAGAGCTGCTAGGCGGCTCTGCGTGTTCGTCGCGCTCCGCACGTCCCGTCCGGCGCGTAACGCTGTCCACGCCTTCGATTTTGGTGAGGCGCTCTTCGATCCCGCGCGCCTGCCGGTTGCTCTCTTCCAACGAGGTACCGGGCGGAGCGAACAGGAACACGGTGAACGTTCCCTCGTTAAAAGACGGCAGGAAGCTGGTGCCGAATGTACTGCCGAGCCAAAGCGCCAGCACGGTCACTACCGCGGCGGTCCCCAGCACCGTTCCGCGATGCCGGATCGACCAGCGCAACGACGGCTCATACCGACGTTTGAGCCAGCGGACGACGAAGCCGTCACGATGTTCGCTCCCGCCCAGTCGGCCGCGGAGCAGGAACTTGCAAAGCGCCGGCGTCAGCGTCAGTGCGACCACCAGGGAAGCCAGAATCGAAACAATGTAGGTCACACCCAGCGGCCGGAAGAAGCGCCCCTCAAGCCCCTGCAGGAAAAGCAGCGGCACGAAGACGACTACGATGATGATTGTCGCCAGGACCATCGCCGGACGGATTTCGTTGCTGGCGTCGAAGATCACCCGCACATTTGCAAGGCGCTCCGCTTCGGGCTTGGCATGATTCTCGCGAAGCCGCCGAAAAACGTTCTCGACATCGATGATGGCATCATCGACCAGCACGCCGATAGCGACCGCCAGTCCCCCAAGCGTCATCACGTTCAGCGACATGCCCAACCAGGACATGCTGAGCAGCGCGACCGCGAGCGATACCGGCAGCGCCGTCAGCGTGATCAGCGTGGTGCGGAAGTTCATCAGGAAGAGAACCAGAATAATCGCCACAATGACCGTAGCTTCTATGAGCACCTTTACCACGTTGTCGACCGAGCGTTGGATGAAGTTCGCCTGTCGGAACACTTTGCGATTCAGTGTCACGCCGGCCGGCAGAGATTTCTGCACGTCGTCCAGAACGCGGTCGAGTTCCTGCGTGAGCAGGAGCGTATTGGTCCCCGGTGATTTCTGAATGCTGAGCACGACCGCCGAAGTGCCGCGGTCAGCGGCAGTGCCGCGCTTCGGCGCGGGCCCGAGTTGCACGTCTGCAACCTGGCCGATGAGCACCGGTGCGCCGTTGTGATACTTGATAATCGTGCTCTTGATGTCGTCTACGCTCTTGACTCGTGCGGTTTGCCGCACGGGAAGTTCGAGCCGATCAACGTTTGGCAGGTAGCCGGCGCTGGCAGTGCTGTGCGCGGACCGGGCGGCATCAACAACATCCTGAATCGTCAACGCATACAGCGCGAGCCGGTCCTGGTGTACGTTGACCTGATACTCGGGCAGTTCGCCCCCGATCGCGACGACTTGCGAGATCCCCGGCACCGCCAGGAGGCGATTCCGCAGGTCGTACTCTGCAAAGGCGCGCATCTCCAGTGGCGTGACATTTCCGCCGGCGCTGGAAAGCGCCAACAGCATGATCTCGCCGGTGATCGAAGTCACGGGTGTGATCTCGGCGTGCGCATCGGGTGGAATCGAGTTGCGCACCGCGGCCAGCCGCTCGGATACGAGCTGTCGCGCACGGTAAATGTCCTGTCCCCAGTCGAATTCGACCCAGACGAGCGACAGGCCGGTCGCACTGGAACTCCGTACGCGCCGCACGCCCGGCAAGCCGTTTACCGACGTCTCAATCGGAAACGTGACATATTGCTCGACTTCGTCCGCTGCTAGACCACCGGATTCCGTCAGAATGACGACGGTCGGTGCGTTCAGCTCGGGAAAGACATCCACCGGCATCTTTGGCAGTTGAAAAGCGGCAAACGCGAGCAAAAGCACGGACATGATGACAATCAAGCCGGCGTAGCGCAGCGAAAACGCAATTAGGCGTTGCAGCGCTCCGCCCGATCGAGCGCCGTCCAGTTCGGTGAGCGGGGATTGGTTCTGGGTCATTCTTCGTCCTCGCCGGCGTGGAACGTTCCGTCGGAGTGGAAGTGCCCGCCTTTCTCAACGCTGCCGGACGTCGCGATCATGAGTTGGTAGACGCCGTCAAGTACAACCTCATCTCCCTCGCGGACACCGCTGTTGATTACGACCCAGCGACCGTCGTCGACACCCAGATCGGCTTCCATCCGGATTGCCTTGTCGGGATTCTGTGGGTCGCGGCGGAAAATGATCTTGGCGAGACCGTCTTGGATTACGCTGGACAGTGGAATCGCCATCTCATTCTGCCCGCCGGCGGCGGTGATTTCGAGGTGCGCGCTGACGCCGGGTCGCGCCCACGCCGCCATCTTTTGTGGTACGACCAACAGGTCGAGCGTGCGCTCCTGTGAGTCGGCAGTCAGGCCGATTCGGAGGTTGCCTTCCATCGTGTCCTGAAGCGAGATTGAGCCGCTTTTGGGCGGGACGATGAGAGCCGGCAGACCATCCTTGAGTCGTCCGAGATCGCTCTGCATGCCTTGGGCGCGGAAGCGCAGTTTGTCGGGTTCGATGGTTGAAAGCACCAGGCTTCCGGACGTTGCCCACGACCCGTTTGTCAGTTCGAGTCGATCCACGAGGCCGGCGCGCGTGGCTCGGACTTCCACGACATCAATCTCGCGCCAGGCCGGCGCCGGTTGCGTTGCCGGACCCTGATGATGGTGCTCGCCGCTCTCATGCGGCGTCGGATCGCACAGTTTTAGCAGATCCTGTTCATCAACGCCGAGAACGGTGGATGCGGTCGCGAGCAGTAAACGAATTCGGGAGCGCGCGGCGTCGAGCTGGGCCTCAGTCTCAATCCGCTGCCCCTCCAGTTCCGCTTCTTTTTCCATCACCTCGGCCAGCCCCGACCGATTCGCTGCCAGGGTTGTCTGGGCGGCGGTGTACTC
>JBFXAM010000033.1:0-43151 GCA_050184295.1 Phycisphaerae bacterium
ATCAACTAGTCCCGGGCGCGCGTCGTGGCGGTCGGCGGGCTGCTGCTACAGCTGGCCGGCGCGGTCGCGCTGCTTCTGCTGGGTTTTGCGATCCGGTCGGTCGCCACGGCGCAGCTTGGGTGGCTGGTGCTCGGCGGCGTGCCGATCTGGTTTGTGGCGCTGCTGCTGTTCCGCCAGCACGAGCTGGCCGACCTGGAGCAGATGGACCTGGAGGAGCTGCGCCGGGAGCGGGCGGCGACCGGCGGAGGCGAGGCGATCTTCGGCGCGGGCGGCGGCTACGCGGTCGCGGCGAACCGGCTGGAGTGGATGCGGCGTTGGTTCGTCCCGGCGTTCAGCCTGGTCGTCGGCGCGTATCTCGTCATCGCGGGCGTCGGCTTGTGGCTCACCGTCTCGCGCGGCTTGATGCAGTGGCGCGAACTCGAAAACGTGCAGGTCGGCATCCTCGTGCTGTCGGTCGCGATGCTGCTGTTCTTCCTGCTCTCGCGATTCGCCGCCGGCATGGGGCGCATCGTCCAGTGGCAACTGCTGCGCGCGGGCGCATCGTTCATGCTGGGCAACGCGCTGGTCGCGCTATTGCTGGTCGCGGCGCTCGGCGTGCAGCTCTACACCGGCGACATGCGCTGGGACCGCTATCTCGCGTTCGCGCTGCCGTGGGTGATGATCGTCATCGGCGTGGAGGTGCTGGCGAACTTCGTGCTCGACATCTACCGCCCGCGGTTGGCGGGCGTGGAGCCGCGGGCGGCGTTCGACAGTCGCATTCTGGCGCTCTTCTCCGAGCCGGGCGGAATCGCACACAGCGTCGCGGAAGCGCTGAACTATCAGTTCGGGTTCCAGGTCTCGCAGACGTGGTTTTACCAGTTGGTGCAGCGGGCGTTCGTGCCGCTGGTGGGTTTCGGGGCGCTGGCGCTGTGGGTGTTGACGTGCATCGTGGTGGTGCAGCCTTACGAGCTGGCGATCATCGAGCGGTTCGGGCGCCAACTGAACGCCGACGCACCGCTCGGTCCGGGGCTGCACGTCAAGGCGCCCTGGCCGATCGACGTCGCGCAGAAATACAACACCAAGCAACTGCACCAGATGTGGATTGGACGCAAGGTCGACAGCGACGAGCCGCACGCCGACGCCGCCGACGCGAAAGGTGTCGTGCTGTGGAGCGACCCGAAGCACGGCGGATTCGAGGAGTTCAACTTCATGGTGGCGCCGCCGCCGCGGACCGACCGGCGACCGTCGGTGCGGACCGGCGAGGACGCGCGCACGGACGCGGAGACGGTCGCGGTGCACGTGCTGCGGATGACCGTCGTGCTGCAGTATCAGATTCTGCCGGAGCGGCTGCGTGAGCACACGGGCACGGTCGCCACGCCGCAGGAGTTGCTGCGGGCCCTGGCGTGGCAGGAGCTGATCCGGTTCAACGCGTCGAGCGATTCGGCGAGCCTGCTGGGCGAGCGGCGCGCGGTCGCGGCGGACGTGCTGATGGAGCGCGTGAACCGGCGGCTGGCGGCGCTGGATGTCGGATTGCAGGTGATCTATGTCGGGTTCCAGGATGTTCACCCCGAGACGCGCGTGGCGGAGGCGTGGCGGCGCGTGATCGGCGCCGAAACCGAGAAGGTCACGGAAATCCGCAAGGCACTCGTCGCGGAAAACCGGGTGTTGTCGGCGGTGGCCGGCGACCGGGATCGGGCGCACGCGCTGGCCGCGGCGATCGAGGCGCTGAACCAACACGAGGCGGCGCGCAACCAGGCGGAAACCGCGCTGGCGCAGGTGCCGGCGGAGTCGCTCGCGCCGCTCGCCGCACAGCTGGATGCGCGTGGCGAGCTCTTCGACGCCGTCGCCGAGGCGCAGGGCGCGGTGCGGCGGGCGCGGATACAGCTCGCGCGTCGGCAGGAAGAGGTCAATCACGGTTTGGGCGCCAGCCTGGCGCAGCGCGATCGGGCGCGTCAGGCGGTGGCCGAGGCCGAGGCCGCCGAGCGCGCGGCGATCGAGGCGCGGGACGCGGCGTTTGCGGGACTGCGCGGCGCGGCGCGGCTGGGGGCGCCGGCGGCGGTGGACGCGCTGCTCGCGGCGACGCAGGCGCAGCACGGCGAGCGGTATTGGAATCGGCGGATCGAGGAGTTGCTGGTGGGGCTGGAAGGCGAGGCGGCGGTGACGCTGGCGAACGCGCACGCGCGGCGCTGGGAGCTGGAGATGCGCGCGGTCACGGAGCTGGCGTTGGCCGAGGGCGCGCGGTCGAGCTTCCGCGCGGCGCCGGACGTGTACCGGGCGCGGAGCTACCTGCGGGCGCTGACCGAAGGCATCCGCAACTCGCGAAAGTACCTGCTCGGTGTTGACCCCAACCGCGAAGTGAAGACGCGGATCGAGGCCCAGGAACAGGCCCGGCCGGGTATCGAGCAGATGCCCACGCGGGCTCCCGAGTAAGTTCGAAGTTCACGCGCGGGCTCGTGGAACCCCCCCCCGCCCGCGGCGCAAGGAGCGAAGCAGTCATGCGAATCCCGATGGCGACGCTGCTGACCGGCGGACTGCTGTTCGCCGCCCTGTTGACCTTCACGTTCACCGCGCGCGTGCGATTCAGCGAAGTCGCGGTGAAGGTGCGGCTCGGCAAGGCGGACGCCAGCAGCATCATTCGCGAGCCGGGAATCTATTTCAAATGGCCTTGGCCGATCGAGCAGGTCGTGCCTTACGACAAGCGCCTCCAGGTTCTCGACACACCCGAAGGCGAGATCAAGACGCAGGACGGCAAGAACCTGATCGTCGGGCTCTACGCGCTGTGGCGGATTCAGGATCCGTTGCAGTTCTACGTCCGGGTGCAGGACATCCGCCGGGCGGAGGAGCAGCTCCGATCGCGGCTGAACGAGTTTCGGGCCGCGGTGATCGGCAAGCACGACTTGTCGGAGTTCCTGGGGCTCGACGAACAGCAGGTGACGGCGAACCACGCGGCGATCGAGAAGCAGATGCTCGATGCGGCGGCCCCGCGCTTGCTGGCGGACTACGGCGTCGAGCTGGTGGCGGTGGGCATCCGGCGCATCTCGCTGCACAACACGGTGAACGACGCGGTGTTCAACAGCATGCAGCAGGAGCGCGAGGCGGAGGCGACGCGCTATCGCGAGGAGGGGCGCTCGGTGGCGGCGGGCATCGTGGCCCGCGCCGAGGGCGCCGCGCGGATCATCCGCGAGTTCGCGACGGCGCGCGGGGCGGAGATCGAGCGCGCCGGCAAGGAGGCGGAAAGCCGCATCCTGGCGCAGATCAAGCCGGAGGATCGCGACTTTTTCATCTGGCTGCGATGGCTGGACGCGTTGCGGGCGTCGCTGAAGGAGAAGTCGACGATTTTCTTTGACGCGAACAGCGAGCTGTTCCGCGTGCTGGATCAGCCGGCGGCGTTCGCGCCGCCGACGCCGGCGCCGCCGGCGATGTTCGGCGGCGAGGACGCGGCCCGCGGCGCAGACGGGCACGAGTAAGGAGCGGGCGATGCACGTGCACGACCCTTTCGGCCACCATCACGACGATCATGATCACGGCCACGGTCATGATCGCGGGGCGACCACGCTGGCGGAGTATCCGCGCGATCCGGCGACCGAGTCGCTGATCGCGGCGCTGCGATCGAGCTTTAACGTCCTGCGGGTGGTGATTGTGGCGCTGGTGATCGCGTATTTCGCGTCAGGTTTCTTCAAGGTCAACCAGGGCGAGCAGGGGCTGATCGTCCGCTTCGGCGAGCTGCACGAGCGCGACGGCACGCCGGTGCTGAGGCCGGGGATGTACGGCGCCTGGCCGGATCCGTTCGACGAGAAGATCCGCATCCCGGGCGCGCTGAAGACGATCGAGATCGACTCGTTTCTGTTCGAGCGCGCCGCGGATCAGAAGGGCCGGCCGATCACCGAGGTCATGCCGGCGTCGCCGCAGCTGCGCCCCGGTTTCGACGGCGCGATGCTGACCGGCGACAAGAACCTGTCGCATGGGCTGTGGGTGATCGAGTATCGCATCGGCGACGCCGAGAAGTTCGTGCAAAACGTGGGGGAGACGGACGCGGCGCTGCAACCGCTCTTGTGGCGTCTGGCGGAGCACGCGATCGTTCAGGCGGTGGCGTATCGGCGCGTGGAGGACGTGACGCGGACGGCGCGCGAGGCGGTGGCGGCGGACGTGCGCTCGAAGCTGCAGGCGGCGCTCGACCGGTTCGAGACCGGCGTGATCGTCGAGAACATCCGGCCCAACACGATCGAGCCCGTCCCCGTGCGGCAGGCGTTCACCGCGGTTACCCAGGCGCAGGCCGACAGTGCCCGCGACATCGACGTGGCCCGCCAGCGGGCGGCGGAGTTGAAAAACCGGGCCGCGGGCCCGGCGCACGAGCGCCTGCTGGCGGCGGTCGAGGCGTATGGCGCGGCGCAGGCGGCGAAGGCCGATCCGGCTCGGTTGGATGAGCTGCGCGGCGCGATCGACGCAGCGTTGCAGGACGCGGGCGGCGAGGTGGCGGGGGCGCTGGCGTCGGCGCAGGCGCAGGCCAACAAGTTCGGCAGCGACGCGCGGCGCGAGTACAGCGAGTTCAGCAGCCAGTTGGAGCTGTTTCGGCGCGACCCCGTGCTGACCACGACGCGGCTCTGGCAGCAGATGCGGGCCGACGTCCTCGGCAGCAAGCAGAACGAAGTGTTCTATCTGCCGTCGAGCGGCGCGATCGAGATTCTGACCAACCGTGATCCGGCGAAGCTGCTGGAGGCGGAGCAGGAGCGCTACCGCAGACAGCAAGGCGGCCCGCGCTGACGTCGCGCGTCCGCCGCAACCGATCGAAGCGCGTCGCCGCACGCCGCGCCTGAACGGGCGCCGCAGCGAGGAGTGCTCGTGAGCACTAACGCCGTCATTTCCGCCGTCGGCTTGTCGAAGGTGTTTCTCGACTTCTGGCGGCGCGCCCGCGTGCTGGCCGTCAGCAATCTCGACCTGCACGTCGAGCCCGGCGAGATCTTCGGGTTGCTCGGCCCCAACGGCTCGGGAAAGAGCACGACCATCAAGATGATTCTCGGGCTGCTCCACCCGACCCGCGGGCGCGTGACCATCTTCGGCAAGCCGCCTGACGACGTGAAGACCAAGTCGCGCATCGGCTACCTGCCCGAAGAGTCGTACTCGTACCGCTTTCTGAACGCGCGCGAGACACTCGACTATTACGCCACACTGTTTCAGATCGCGCGGCGCGACCGCAAGCGGCGGATCGAGGAGCTGCTGGAGATGGTTGGGCTGCGCTCGGCGGCGCGGCGGCCGGTCGGCGAGTACTCGAAAGGCATGGCGCGGCGCATCGGCCTGGCCCAGGCGCTGATCAACGACCCCGACCTGCTGATTCTCGACGAACCCACCAGCGGCCTCGACCCGATCGGCGCCAAGCTGGTCAAGGACATCATCATCCGGCTCGGGCAGGTCTATAAGAAGACGATCCTGCTTTCGAGCCACCTGCTCGCGGACGTCGAGGAGGTCTGCGGACGCGTGACGATTCTCTACGGCGGCACGGTGCAGGTCGCGGGCACCATGAAGGAAGTGCTCAGCCGCCGCGATCGCACGCGGATCGACTGCGATCGGCTGTCGCCGGAGACCATCGCGGAGATCGAGCGGATCGTGCGGCAGCGGGAGGGCAAGGAGGTGTCGGTCGCGACGCCGCTGGATCGGCTGGAGGCGTTGTTCCTGCGGATCGTGGAGCAGGCGCAACAGGAGCGCGTGGCGACATCGGGGAGCGTGGGGGCCGGCGAGATCGCGACGTTTTTGGGTTCGCAGGAATCGGCGCGGCAGGTGCTGGAGGAATTGATGCGGACAGAGCCGACGGCAGCGGCGGCGGCGGCGGCCGAGCCGCGTCGGCCGGCGGTCGACGAGCGGGTGCTGGAATCGCTGACCGCGCCGCGCACGGCGCGGCCCGCGCCGGATGAAGCGGAGAGAAAAAAGCGGCGCGAGCCGGAGGTCGACCGCAGCGTGCTGGAGGGTCTGACCGAAAGCGACGACAAGGACCGCGCGAAATGAAACCCGTGTGGGCGATCGCCCGGCTGACCTTCTGGGAAGGCGTGCGGATGAAGATCAACGTGGTCTTCATCCTGATGCTCGTGTTCATCGTGCTGCGGATGCCGTTTGCGCTGCGCGGCGACGAGACGCTGGCGGGTCGGCTGCAGACGTTTCTCGATTACTCGCTGAGCGCATTGAGCCTTCTGGTCGGGCTGGCGACGGTTTTTTTCTCGTGCGCGACGCTGACGGGCGAGATCAAGAGCAACACGCTGCACCTGGTGCTCACCAAGCCGGTCACGCGATTTCAGGTTCTGCTGGGCAAGTGGCTGGGCGTGAACCTGCTCGCGATCCTGCTGGTGGTGTCGAGCGGGCTGGTGATCTACGGGTTCGCGCGCTACATCCGCAGCTGGGAGGGGTACTTCGAGCGTGACAAGTTGCAGGTGCGCGACGTCGTGTGGACGGCGCGGGCCAGCGGCGCGCCGGTGCGGCCCGACTTCGTCAAGACCGCGACCGAGCGCGTCGAGCAGCGGATTCGCGACGGCGGGCTCGAAGCCGCCAAGCGCGACGCCGCCATTCATGAGACCGTGCAGGAACTGGAGAGCGACTGGCGATCGCTCGGACCGGGCGAATACGAGGTGTATCACTTCGAGAAGCTGCCGCCGCCGGAGGCCGAAAGCGAGGTGATCCAGGTGCGGTTCAAGGCGCGTGGGGTACCGCAGCCGCGGCAGGAGATTCTGGAGCTGGACTGGATGTTCGTCGATCCGCAGACGGAGCAGCCGCTGATGCCGGCGCCGTTCCGGACGCGGGAGCGGAGCGGCGACATGCACCAGTTCCTGGTGAGCGCGCGGGCGATCCGGGACGGGAAGGCGGCGTTGTTCGTGGGCAACCCGCACGATCCCGACTCGCGCGTGCGGGCGCTGTTCGAGGGGCGCGACTCGCTCCAGATTCTGTACAAGGTGGGGAGCTTCGAGGCCAATTATCTCAAGACGCTGCTGATGACGCTCTTCCGACTGGCGTTTCTGAGCGCGGTGGGCGTGATGTTCAGCACGTTTGTTTCGTTTCCGGTCGCATGCCTGGGGGCGTTTGCGACGTACCTGATCGCGCTGGCCAGCCCCTGGTGGCTGGAGGCGATCGGCGCCAACCTGCAAATCTGGAGCGCGTCGATCGATCCGTTCGGGCAGTACGGGCCGTACATCCGTTTCCTGCTCGTCCCGATACTCCGGGTGCTGTTCCCCGACTTCGTGCGGCTCGACGGCGCCTCGAAATTGGTGGACGGAGCTGTGATCCCGAACGACCTGGTCGGCGCCGCGTTCGCGCAGACAGTAGTGTTCGGCGGCGTGCTCGTGCTGGCGGTCGGGTGGCTGGTGTTCCGGCGGCGCGAGATCGCCGAGGTGACCGTGCAGTAACGAGCCGGCGGCGGGCGGCCGCGGGCCCCGGGGCGGGGCCGCTGCCGCGGCGTTCCGCGGGCCCGCGCGTAGGATTCTTCGGAGGGGTCGAGGCGACGACGCCGGGCAGCGAGCTGCGGCGGAAAGGGCGATTCTCATGAGCAAAGCGCGCCTCATCCAGATCGTCGCGCTACTCGCGTGCGCGGGGTTTATTTTCGGCGCTTCGCGTTTTGTGCCGGCGATCAACGAGGGCCGCCGGGCGCTGAACATGATCGGCGCGGACGTCGGCGAGGGCAGCGCGCCGCCGGAGTTTGCGTTCGCGGTCCAGGCGTTTGGAGCGTTTCGGGGGCTGCTGACCAACATCGCGTTCATCCGCGCGACCGAGTACAAGGAGCAGGGGCGCTACTACGACGCGATGCAGCTCGCCAACTGGATCTGCAAGCTCCAGCCGCGGTTTCCCAGCGTGTGGGAATTCAACGCCTGGAACATGGCGTGGAACATCTCGGTCACGACCTACACGCCCGAGGAGCGCTGGAACTGGGTCTACAACGGGGCGAAGCTGCTGCGCGACGAGGGGCTGCGCTACAACCCGCGCGCGATCAATCTCTACAAGCAGCTCGCGTGGATCTTCGTCAACAAGATGAGCGAGTCGGTCGACGACTTTCACAACGACTACAAGCGCAACTGGGCCTGGCGGATGCACCTGCTCTTCGGCCCGCCGCCGGACCCGCTCGGCGAGGTGAAGCCGACGGCGGACTTCGAAAAGCTCCAGACCGACCTGCGGACGGGCGCGCTGTACGAGGCGGCCGAGCTCGAGGAGCTGCGCCGCGGCGGGCATCGGCACCGTCCCAAGCCGGCGCCCAACCCGGCGGATGCGGACACGATCACGCCGTACGACGTCGTCAAGCGGGCCGCGTATGAACGGATCCAGGCGATCGACGACGCGGCCAAGTCGCTCAGCGAGCTGTACGAGCAGTTTCCCGAGACGCGCGCGATGGTGGCGCGGCTGCGCGACGAGCTCGGGGTCGCGATCCGCGACGAACAGTTGGAGGAGAACAAGTACTGGCACGAGTCCGGGCTGGCGATGCGGTTCTTCCTGCGGCTGCGCAAGCTGAGCGATCCCGCGACCATGCTGGCGCGCGTCGTGAAGAAGGCGGAGAGCGATCCGGACGCGGCGGCGCTGGAGCGCTTCGACCAGATCGTGGGCGTGCGTGAGAAGCGGCCGGCGGGCGAGGCGTTGGTGCGGTTTCTGCAGCGCAAGGTGGCGCGCGAGGTGTACAAGCTCGACACGGCGCACCTGGCGGAGCTGATGAAGCTGTTCGGCCCGATGGACTGGCGTGTGGTCGACGCGCACAGCCTCTACTGGGTGACGCGGGCGATCATCGAGGGACAGGAGACGATCAACGATTTCCGCAACGACAAGACCAACACCGCACGGATCCTCTTTTTCAGCCTTCGAAATCTCTACCTGCGGAACCGGCTGATCTTCGAGCCGTATCCGCCGGACATCAGCCGCTCGTACATCAACCCCACGCCGGACATCAACTTCGTCGAGCCGATGCACCAGGCGTACATCGTGTACGGTCCGATGCTCGATCCGGACAGCAACGACCAGGGCGCCGGCGAGACGTATCGCACGGGGCACGTGAATTTTCTGCGCGAGTCGATCCGCATGCTCTGGCTCTCCGACCGCGTCGGCGAGGCGCAGAAATACTATGACTACCTGCGCGAGACGTACGGCACGCTGCCGCACGACGGCTCGCTGAATCCCGAATACCTCAAGCCGCTGACCGACTTCGTGATGGACGCGTTCTACGAGAGCATCGACACGCTGCGGGATACGCAGGTGGCGATTAACGCGCTGCTGTTGAGCGCGTACAACGAGCTGGCGCAGGGCAACCTGACGCGCTACAACAACCTCGTGAACGTCGCGTACGACCTGCACGACCGCTATTCGAAGGAAAAGGCCGACCCGCTCACGGACCGGTTGCAGCTCGCGCCGTTCGTCGAGATGCAGGCCGACGCGATGAAGGTCTACCTGGTCGGCTTCCCCGCGGTCGCCGAGGCGCAGACGCTGCACAAGGCGCGGCTGTGGGGCGTGGCGCCGGTGCATCTCAAGCAGCGCGTGTACGACGAACTTGCGGATTACCTGCGCGAGGAGTGCGACCTCTGGCAGTTCGATTTCGCCAAGGCGTTTCCCGAGCCGCCGGGCATGGCGGAGTTTCGCGCCGAGGCGGAGAAGCTGCGGCTGAAGGAAGCGGACGAGAGCGGCGTCGTGACGCCGGCGCAGCCGCGCTAACGGCGCGTGGGTCAGTGTCGGATCTCAAACCGCGTTTCGCCGGTCGCCAGCGGAACGTCGCGTTCGGTCGCGCGGTGAATGTTGCCCCGCATCGTGTCGGCGATGTCCGCGAGGAAGCGGTCGACTTCGCCGGCCTGGCCCTGGGCTTCGAGTTCGACGTCGCCGTCCGGGAGGTTTCGCACGTATCCGACGAGCGTGAACGAGCGGGCGAGATCGCAGCAGGTGTAGCGGAAGCCGACGCCTTGCACCCGGCCGCGATAGACGACGTGTTTGCGGATTTCAGCGCTCATGCCGGCCTCGTGGAGGTGGCGGGGGGACGGCGGTTGCGCACGTCGGTGCGCGGGTTTTCGCGTGCGAGGGCGAGTTCGTGGCTGTGAGCTTCGGTCGCGGCGGCATCGAGCACGCGCGCGACGGCCGCCGCGAAAGCGGTGGCCCAGGCGAGCACGCCGATCAGCCCCACGCCGCCGAGCACGCCCAGCCAGTCGAGCGGCGCGGCCCACCTCGCGCCCGCGCCCGGCAGCAGCGACGGGCTGATTGCGACGAAGACGAGCGCGACGGCAGCGATCGCGAGGCGGCGGAGCCCGCGGAGCGAGCGCAGCAGATCGAATGCGGGCACGCGCGCGAGCACTGTTTCCAGGTAATACAGAAACGCAAGCGGGATCACGCCGCACAGCAGCACCGTCGTCGCAAGCCAGAGCGCGCCTTCCAGCCACGCGAAGCGCAGCGTCAGGAAACGCAGCGACGACGACGCGCCGAGCAGGAGCAACGCGGGGATCCAGAGCAGCCCGCTGCGCAGCGCCCGGCGCAGTGCGGCGTGTTGCTGGCTGGCGAAGGGGCGCGGGTCGGGGGTCGTGAGTTGAAACACGCCGACGATCGTAAGCAGCAGCGCGATGAGCAACACGCCCAGCCCGGCACAGGCGAAGAGATGACCGAGGAGCGAGATGGCGAGGCCGGCCCAGATGCTGATCGCCGCCGCGTGCAGCAGCTCGGCGCCGCGGGCGAGGCGCCGGACATAGTCGGGCGGCGCGAAGCACAGGTCCACGCCCGCAGCGGAGTCGCGCACCGGCGTCGCGCACTCGGGGCAGCATGCGTCGAGCGCCAGCGTGCGCAGGTTGTAGCCGCAATGGAGACAGGGCGCGTCGACCGTCAACACGCCCGCGGGGGCGGTCGACGGATCGGTTGACGACCCGAGCGGCGTCGGGTGCGGATCGGTCGGCGGCGTGCTCATCGGGTGCATTGTAGCGCGGCGGCGGGCGGAATCGCGGGCTGGCGCCCGCGGCTCTGATCGGGTGGCGCGCGCCGGCGTGGGTGGGCGCGGGCCGCGATGGATTGGGTCGCGCGCGACGGGGCGCCACCCGGCGCGCCGCGTCAGGCGCCGCCGAGCAGTTGGCGCCACTTGCGGACCAGTTCGAGGGCGCGGTCCGCCGACAGGTCGGCGTCGGCGGTGCCGCGCAGCTCGCGCGTCACGACTTCCTCGGGCTCCTCGAAGAGCCGTAGTTGCCGCAGTCGGCGGCGCTGGACGGCGGCGAGCACGGGGCGCTGCGACTCGCGCGAGAACGTCTTTTCCAGCTCGGTGAGGACGGCGTTGGCGCGCTCCAGCACGCTGCGCGGCACGCCGGCGAGCTTGGCGACGTGCAGCCCGTAGCTGCGGTCGGCGGCGCCGGGGACGATGCGGTGCAGGAAGACGACCTGCTCGTCGGTCTCGCGGACGGCGACGTTCAGGTTGCAGACGCCGTCGAGCAGTGACGCGAGCTCGGTGAGTTCGTGATAGTGCGTGGCGAAGAGCGCCCGGCAGCCGACGGCGGTCGCGAGGTGTTCGCTGATCGCCCACGCGAGCGCGAGCCCGTCGTAGGTGCTCGTGCCGCGGCCGACCTCGTCGAGGATGACGAGGCTGTCGGCGGTGGCGTTGTGGAGGATGTTGGCGGCTTCGGTCATTTCGACCATGAAAGTCGACTGGCCGCGGGACAGCTCGTCGCTGGCGCCGACGCGGGTGAAGATGCGATCGACCGGGCCGAGGCGCATGCGTGTCGCGGGCACCCAGCAGCCGGCGTGCGCGAGCAGCGTGAGCAGCGCGACCTGGCGGATGTAGGTGCTCTTGCCGGCCATGTTGGGGCCGGTGATCAACGCGAGGGACGAAGGGACGGAGGCACGCAGGGACGAAGTGGACGACGGGGTGTCGGGCGCCGAGGTCGCGGCGGAGATTTCGAGAGCTGGTCCGCTGGCGCGCGCTGCGGTATCGAGACCGCGCTCGGCGTCTGCGTGTCCGGTTCCTTCGTCCGCTCGTTCCACGGTCGCTTCATCGTGGCCTTGCGTGTCCCCTCGGCGGTTCGTCCGTCCGTCGCTTCGTGCGTGCAGGGTTGTATCGTTGGGTACAAACGCGACGTCGGCGTTCTGTTCGAGCGCCGGGTGGCGGCCGTCGGCGATTTCGAGGATCGGCTGGTCGACGAACTCGGGTCGACAGTAGCGCTGTCGCTGCGCCAGCTCGGCCCAGCCCGCGAGCACGTCGATTTCGGCGAGCGCGGCGGCGGCGCGTTGGAGCGGATCGATGTACGCGCTCACGTCCTCGCGGAGTGCGACGAACAACTCGTGCTCAAGCTCGTTGGCGCGCGACTCGGCGGTGAGCGTTTCGCCTTCGAAGCGCTTCAGCTCGTCGGTGATGTAGCGTTCGGCGTTCTTGACGGTCTGCTTGCGCACGTAGTCGGCGGGCACGCGGTCGCGGTGGACGTGCGTGATCTCGATGTAATAGCCGAACACGCGATTGTACGCGACCTTGAGCGAGCCGATGCCGGTGCGCTCGGCTTCGCGGGCCTGGTATTCGGCGAGCCAGCGCTGGCCGTCGCGTCCGATGGAGCGGAGGCGGTCGACCTCCGGGTCGTGTTCGGGGGCGAAGATGCCGCCTTCCTTGAGCGCGAGCGGCGCGTCCGGGGCCAGCGCGGCACAGAGGCGCTGGGCGAGCTCGTCGAGGCCGGTGAGCCGTTCGGCCAGCTCGTCGGCTTCGTCGCAGCGCAGAGCGCGCAGCGCGGCGCGCAAAGGCGACAACCGAGCGAGACCTTCGCCGAGCGTGCGCAGCTCGCGCGGCGTCGTGCGGCGAACGCCGATGCGACCGACGCTGCGGCTGATGTCGCCGACGTCGCGGAGGACGTCGCGCGTCTGGCGGCGTTCGGGGTCGGCGTGCAGGAAGGCCTCGACGAGGCGCTGGCGGCGGCGGATGTCGCGCGGGCGGCGGAGCGGGTAGCAGAGCCAGTGACGCAGCAGGCGGGCGCCCATCGGGTTGCCGGTGCGGTCGACCGCTTCGAGCAGGGAGCCGGCGCGCTGGTTGCTGCGCAGCGTGCGTTCGACCTCCAGCGAGCGGAGCGTCGTCGGATCGAGCGCGAGCGTTTCGTCGTCGGCGGTGCGGCGCGGCGGCTGGAGGTGCTGCGCCGCGCCCTGCTGCGTCTCGCGAACGTACGCGACGAGCCCCCCGGCGGCCTGCAACGCGGCGTCGATGCGGTCGAAGCCGAAGCCGCCGAGCCCGCGCGTTTCGAACTGCTCTTCGAGCAGTTTCGCGGCGCGGTGGCGTTGAAAATCGGCGTCGGGGCGGTGGCTCACGGCGCAGCCGAGGCGCTGCCGCACGTCGTTTTCGAAGCCATCGCGCTCGACGTGCGAGGCCTCGGGCAGGAGCACCTCGGCGGGTCCGAGCCGCCCGAGCTCGTCGAGCAGGCGGATTTCGGGGCAGAGTTGGACTGTGAATTGTCCGGTCGAGAGTTCCAGGGCGGCGACGCCGGCGAGCGGCGGCTGCCGGACGACGGCGGCCAGGATGTTGCTCTGCGTGCGCGTGAGCAGCGCGTCGTCGGTGAGCGTGCCGGGCGTCACGATCCGCGCGATGCCGCGCTTCACGACGCCTTTGGCGTCGCGCGGATCCTCGAGCTGCTCGCTGATCGCGACCTTCACGCCGGCGGCGACGAGCTTCGCCAGATAGCTCTCGAGCGCGTGGTGGGGGATTCCGGCGAGGGGCGTGCGGCCGCCGTCGCGGCTGGTGAGCGTGATGCCCAGCAGTCGTGCACCGGCGAGGGCGTCGTCGTAGAAGAGCTCGTAGAAGTCGCCCATGCGAAAGAGCAGGAGCGCGTCGGGGGACTGCCGCTTCTGCTCGTGCCACTGGCGCATCGCGGGTGTGAGTCGCTCGGCGTCGGGCGGCGAAGCTGGAGAGGCGGTCGGGGGCACGAAGCGAATGTACCGGGCGCTGGGGCGCCGAACAACTCCGCGATCGCCGGCGAAGGTTGTTTTGCCACTGAGGTCACGGAGAGCGCAGGGCCGCGATGGGGCGCGGGGTGTGGTGCCGGACGGTCGGCGCGGCGTGCGAAGGCTCACGCCGCCGCCGGCGGGATTCGGCGCGTGGCATTCTGCGACGCGACGCGACTGCCACCGAGCTCATACCGTAGGGCGGCGAGCGCGCACGGAAGGTGACGCCGACAGGACGCTGATGCGCGTCTCAGCAGTCAACGTTTCCGCACATTCGCGCCCGCCGCGCTCACAGCGACTTCGGCGGCAAGGGAGCCGTCGGTCGCGACCGCGCCCGCACTCGCACGGCCGCGGAAACTCCGCACGGTGTGTGCGGCGCGCTCATTCGCGACGCGCTGTGTGTCCTCTGGTTCTTTATTTCCGAACGTCCCTCTCCGTGGCCCGTGCCGCGAGAGCCGATCGTTCTCAGCGTCGTCGGCGCAGCAGGGCCGCGGCGCCCAAGCCGGCGAGCAGCGCGGTCGACGGCTCGGGGATGGTGAAGGCGGCGTCGTCGAAGAAGTTCTTGCCGCCGATGCCGCTCGACAGGTTGTCATCGAGCGCCCAGCCAAGCCGGGTGAGGTCGCTCATCGCGACGCCGAGTGCGGTGCCGGCGGGCGCAAGGGTGGTCCAGGTGTTGGATCCAACGTCGTAATATTCGAACTGGAAGGTGTCGTTGCCGAGGTCGATGGACATGCGCGTGCCGTCCCAGTCGGCGGCGGTGGCATAGATGCCGGTGTAGTTCCACGGACCGCTGCTGCCGGCGCGCCAATAGACCTCGTTGTCGCGGGCGTAGCCCCACTGGGCGCCGATGTTCCCGCTCGAATCCTTGAACGATTGAATGAACTTGTCGTGGGCGGGCGTGCCGTCGGGGTTGGGCGGCTCGTTGGGGTTGGGCATGTGGTACATCTGCATGCTGACCACGCCGCTGGTGATGGACGCGGGGTTCGTCCCGCCGAAGTCGTAGCTGTCGAGATAGTAGTCGTACTCGGCGAAGCCGGTTCCGGCGGGCGAGTCGTTGCGGAAGGCGAGGTTGCTGCCGTCGCCGCCGCGGCCGGGAAAGTGATTGCCGATGAGATAGATCGGAACGGTTCCCGGGGGGACGGTCGTTGGATACGGCGGCGCGCCGCCGACCGCGGCGTTGCGGGCTGCGGCGGAGGGGAAGAACGCGCCGACCTGCGATGTGAGCTTCCACTTTCCGCTGTCCGGGGTGATCGGCGTAACGCCGCCGCCGCCGGCGTTCGGTCCGTAACCGCCGGCGTTGTAGTAACTTACATCAGACCAGTTGGCGGAGCCGGAGAACACGTTCAGGTCGTATCCGTCCGCGGGCGCAAAGCTCCCGAGGTAGCCGAACGCCGCGGACACGACGTTGGCGGCGACGAGCGCGGCGAGCGCCACGCGCGGGCATCCGGAACGCATAGAAACGCGCCACGGGCGCGCAGACCAAGCCGTGCAAAGTCCGGTAATCACGAGGCCTCCTCCATCGTCACAGGGCGGCGCGAAGCCGCCGAACTCCAACCGCCCGGCGAGACTCCTCGGCGCAGGCGTTCTCCGCACTGCATCCGGCGGCGGCGCAGGAATCTCCAGGCGCGGGCGGAGATTCTGTGGCGGCGTCGCAATCGTGCGGCCAATCGTGTCTTCGTTTCACGGGCGAGCGCGGGACGCCGCCGCCCCCAACGAGAGTGCAATGTTCTGCTGAGGCACCACCCTCGTGTGCTCAGTTACGCAGCTTGCTGGATCAGGAAGGGTGGGGCGGGCATCCTGCCCGCTCAATTTCGGCCTACGCGCGGGCAGGATGCCCGTCCCGCCCATGATGGACCGATTCTGCCCATCTACGCTAAGTGGTCGCGACGGCGTCGGCTTCGGCAACGGTCTGCAAGACCTGCTCCGGCGACGTCGCGTCGAGCAGGCGCTGGCGGAGGGTCGCGTCGCTTGCGAGTTGGGCGATCCGCCCCAACAGCCGCACCTGAAGGTCGGGATCCTCGGCGGGCGAGACCAGCAGGAAGACGAGTCGGACCGGCTCGACGGCGTCGGGACGGAACTCGATGCCGGCGGCGGAGCGGCCGAAGACGATCCGCGGCTTGTCGAGGCTCGGACAGCGGGCGTGGGGGATCGCGACGCCGTCGCCCACGTCGGTCGACACGAGCCGCTCGCGTGCGATGGCCCGGCCAGCGAGGTCGGCGTCTGGCGGCAGTCGTTGGGGCGCGACGGCGGAGGCAAGCTCGGTGATCGCTTCGTGGGCGGTGCGGGCGGCGAGGTCGAGCACGACGCCGCCAGCCGCGAGCGCGGCACTGAGCGGAAGTTCACGTGCGGCCGTGGGCTCGTGCTTGAGGCGTCCGATCGCCTGCTGGAGGATGTCCTGCGCGGTGAGGATTCCGATCGGGCGGTCATGCTCGACGACGGCGCGGATGGGGCACGCGTCGTATTGCATCTGTTGCAGGGTGCTGGCGAGATCGGCGTCCGGCGCGACGCTGGGCAGGGGCCGGATGGAATGGGTCCAGTCGGCATCGTGCGCGGCGCCCGCGAGCAGTTCGCAGGCTTCGACATATCCAAGCGGCTCGACGCGCTCGGGGTCGACGACCGGCCAGCGCGAGGTGCGTCGGGCGGCGATCGCCCGGAGCGCCTCGTCGCGCGTCAGGTTTACGTCGAGGCGCTGGACGCGGTCCCAAGGCGTCATCGCGTCGCGGGCGGTTTGCGAGCGGATCGCGGCGGTGTTCTCGAGCACGAGGCGGACCTGGAGATCGCGCACCGAGCGGTGCACGACTTCGCGGTGCGCGCCGGTGTCGGCGAGCACGAGGCGGGCGAGCGCGACGGCGGCCTCGGCCTCCTCGAACACGACGCCCGCGGCGCCCGCGTGTTCCAGGTCGTCGCGCTCGCGCAGATAACGGGCTCGCACGAGCACGCGCGTCTCGGGATTCAGCTCGCGGGCCTTGAGCACGATTGCGACGCGGCTGGCGGCCTGCGGTACGGTGAGGATGAAGTATGCGGCCCGTCGCGCCCCGGCGAGATCGAGGATGCTCTCGTGCGACGCGTCGCCGAAGATCGCGCGCTGTCCGGCGCGCTGAATCTCGGAGACCGTGTCCATGTTCAGATCGATGACGACGGTGGACAGGCCGGCTTCGCGCAGCAGCCGGTCGACCGCGCGGCCGACGGGGCCGTAGCCGACGATGATCGCGTGGGCGGCGGTCGCGCGTTCGCCCGCGGCGCGGTCGACGGGGGTATTCGCGGCGCGGGCGCGGCGTTCGGCGCGGCCGTTGAGCCACGCCCAGAGGCGCGGTTGGCGACGGAGGAACGCTTCGAGCGGCGCGAGCGTGCGGAACGCGAGCGGGTTGAGCGTGATCGAGAGGATGGCGCCAGCGACCAAGGCGTGGTGGCCGGCGTCGGGCATCAGGCCGTGCTGGCGGGCGAGCTCGGAGAGAATGAACGAGAACTCGCCGATCTGGGCGAGTCCGATCGCGACCGTGAGTCCGGTGTGAACCGAGTGCCCGAGCAGTGCGACGATCGCGAGCGCGGCGAGCGGTTTGACGATGAGCACGACGGCGAGCACGGCGACGACCATGAGCGGCTGCTGGAGCACAAACGAGGGGTCGAACAGCATGCCGACCGAGACGAAAAAGAGCACCGCAAACGCGTCGCGCAGGGGCAGCGCGTCGGCGGCGGCCTGGTGACTGACGGGCGACTGCGCGACGACCATGCCCGCGAGGAACGCGCCGAGCGCCATGGATGCGCCGAAGAAGACATACGCGCCGACCGCGATCGCGATCGCGACGACGAGCACGGTGAGCGTGAACAGCTCGCGCGACCGCAGCCGCGCCACCTGTACGAGCACCCAGGGGATCAGCCGCGAGCCGGCGAGCAGGACGATCGCGACCAGCGCGCCAAGCTTGAGCAGCGCGAGCCCGAGCGCGGCGCCCGCGCCGAGCCGGTCGCCGGTTTCGTCGGGCGTTCGCGCGCCGAGGATCGGAATGAGCACGAGCACGACGACCGTCAGGACGTCCTCCACGAGCAGCCAGCCGACCGCGATGTGCCCGGCGGGCGTTTGCAGGGCGTGGGCGTCGAGCAGCACGCGCATCAGCACAACCGTGCTCGCGACGGCCAGCGCCATGCCGATCACCGCGCCGGTCGCGAAGGACGTGCCGAGGGCCGCGAACAGGAGCGCCGCGACGAGTGTCGCGACCACGCTTTGACCGATCGCGCCGGGGATTGCCACGCCGCGGACGGCCAGCAGGTCCCGGACGTGGAAGTGCAGCCCGACGCCGAACATCAACAGGATGACGCCGACCTCGGCCAGTTGCTGGGCGACGTGAGTGTCGCCGGCGAAGCCCGGTGTGTGCGGGCCGATCGCGACGCCGGCGACCAGGTAGCCAACGATCGGCGACAGGCCGAGCCGCTGCGTAAGGATGCCGAGCACCCAGGCGGCGGTGAACGCGGCGGCGACGGTCGTCAGCAGCGAGATGTCGTGCACGCGCGGAGCATAACGCAGATGCCGGGCCGAAGGCCGAGCGCCGACGGCCAAAAAACGCCGACCGCCGCGCACCCCTTCCGTTCCTCCGCGCCTTCGTTGGCGTCGGGTCGCGGGCCCTTGGCCTCAGGCCTTCGGGGCTGCGCGTTCTCCCTGGGAAGCCGCGCCCGTCACTCGACGTCGAGCGCCAGCAGGTATGCGTCGAGCGCCGCGCGCTTCTGCTCCTCCTCGGCGCGGGCTGCCGCGACCTGTTGGCGGCGCGTTTCGATCTGTTTCTCGCGCTCGTCGAACAGCTTGAGCTGGCCCTGGTAGGTGTCCGTGTTGCGGTCGAGCGACTTGAGGTTCTCGCGGATGCGAGCCTGGTCGTCGACGGCTTCCTTCAGGCCGCGTTCGGCGTCGGCGCGGCGCTGGGCGGCCTGGTCGAGCTCGACGCGCAGCGCGACCACGCGCTCCAGTGCTTGCTTGACCGGCGGAGAAATCACCCGGGCGCGCAGGTAGTACTGAATGGTGTCGTGGTCGAGGTTGGTGATCGCGACCGCCTGGTCCTGGAGCAGCTCCAGTTTCACGGAAAAGGTGGTCGTCTTCTGGGCGTCCGCTCGCAGCTTGAAGCGCAGCAGGTTGGTCGCTTTTTCAAACGGCTCTTTCGGCTCCACCAGTTGCCAGCCGTCGCCGACGGGCTGCTCGAGGATGATCTCGCGCGCTTCGGCCTGTTTGTTCTTCACCTGGTAGATCGTCTCGCTGTGCAGCCGGCGCTTGTGCCAGAGCGTGCCCTTGACAATTTTCAGGCTGACGAGCTCCTCGGGCGCGGACTTGCCTTCGAGATTCACTTCCATGCCGAGGTCGAGCGCGTACGCAACGAGCCGCTTTTCGTCCGGACGCAGGTCGGGGAGCTTGGCGTCGCCGGCGTAGGTGTCGGCGTCGAAGACCGTCACCGGTCCCTGCATCAGGTTGAGCTTGCTGCTATTGGTGAGCAGGAGACCGTTGAGCGGGTGCTTGGCGTGCGTCGCGGGGTTGTAGATGCTGACCTTCTCGGCCTCCACCTCCTGGTTCACGATCGGCAGCATCGCGGAGTGTTGGCGGGCGATCGTGACGGGCGTGTCGATCGCGTATTCGAACAGCTCGCCGGCGGCGCGCGCCTCGGCGACGGAGGCGACGCCGGCGTCGAGGCCGAGGGTCGTGCGGCGCGTGACTTCGTCGCCCAGCGTTTGGAGCCGCTCGGCGGCGGCCATGGGCGGCGGCGGCGGCGCGGCGGGTGCTTTCATGGCGATGCCGCGCCGACCCGCGGCGCGGTCTTCGCCGGCGTCCAGTTCGCGCAGCGCCGCTTTCGCTTTGTTATCCGCCTCGTAGCCCGCGGCGTATTCCGGCGGACGCAGCGAAGCGTAGAGCTCGAGTTGCTCCATCGGCCGCGGGACATACAGCGGCGTGTACAGGTCCATGCGGAACGAGATGGGCCGGCCGCTCACGAGCGAGAGCCGCACGTCCTTCCAGTCCTCCTCGGTCGCGTTCTCGACCGTGGCCCAGCCTTGCAGGAACGGCTTCTTGTCCTTGGCGAGCACGAGGCGATAGCTCGTCTTCCAGATCGGCGTTTCGAGCAGATACGCCGCCTGCACGCGGCGCGAGCCCTTCCCGGTGAAGTCGATGTAGACGCTCTTCTTGTCGGCGTCGTGGCTGGCGGCGAGCGTCGCGAGCGCCTTGCGCAGCTCGGCGTCGACCTTTTCATTCGTGAGCTTCACACCCTGCACGTCGTTGAGCCGCAACTGCTGGAGGCCGGCTTCGCTGACGAGATTGAGCACGTCGAACTCGACGACCGCGTTGTTGTCGGTGGTGGTGAATTTCTGCTTCTCGACGCCGAGGATCACGCCGGAGACGTTCCGTGCGCCGCTGATCTGGACGGGCTCGCCGCGAAGCTGGTCGAGCAGTTGCGCGAGCGTGGGCTTGCCGGCGATGTCGACGCCGAAGCTGCGGAGCGCCTTTTCGACCGGGTCGCGCGAGGCGTATCCGACGACGCCGATGCTGCCGCCGTCGAGGTCTTGCACAACCAGCGACTTGAGGATGTCGTTGATCTGGTCGGTGCGGAAGCGCAGCTCCGCGGTGGCGTCGTCGGAAACGGTGGCGTGGCGCTCGAAATAGCCGACGCCGCTGCTGAACAGCGCGACGCGCTGGATGCGCAGGTCGGCCGGGTTGCCGTCGTCGGCGCGGGCGGCGGGCACGAGTGCGGCGGCGAAGAGAGACGCAAGGATAATGCGCGCAGGCATGAGCGTGCTCCACGAGGGTCGGTCCGTCACTAGTTGTACCCGCAATAGACGCCCGGGGTGGCGTGCGGTTCGGGGCAAAACCGATTCGGCGGCGCATCGCCGGAGCGGGCGCGACAGGACGAAGCCGCCGCACCGTGCGACGAGGCGTGCGGCGCAGCTACAATGTCGCCCGCTCAGCGCCCCATGCGCTGCCCATGACGAACCCGGCGGACCACAAACGCGTTCCGGAGACTCCGCATGTTCCCCCACACGGGCCTTTCGGCGCTGCCCCGGCTGCGCGACTATCGCAGCCGACGCGTCGCCAGCCAGGATCGCACCGGCGGCAACCGCGACTGGATCGACGTCGCGCCCGGCGAGCGCCGCACGCTCGTGGACGTGGCGTGCGCCGGCTGCATCCGTCACATCTGGATGACCCTGCTGCCCGCCGACGATTCGTATTACCGTCGCATCGTCCTGCGCTTCACCTGGGACGACGCGGGCGCCCCGAGCATCGAGTGCCCGATCGGCGATTTCTTCGGGTTGGGTCATGCGCTGCGCAAGAACTTCGTCACCGCCGTGAACCAGATGAGTCCGCAGGCTGGGCGCGGCTTCAACAGTTGGTGGCCGATGCCGTTTCGGCGGCGCTGCCACATCGAGGTGGAGAACCAGGGGACCGCGCCGCACACGCTCTATTACTACTTCGATTATGAAGAGTACGACTCGCCGGCGGCGCTCGACGGCATGGGCTGTCTGCATGTGCAGTGGCGGCGCGAGAACCCGACGCAGGGCTGGGGCGACGAATACGCCGCGCTATGGAAAAGCGATCGCGACGCGTGGATGAAGAAGGCCTGGTTCGGCGAAGACCCCCGCAGCCGCAATCTCGACGGCCGCGACAACTATGTGATGCTCGCCGCGGAGGGCGACGGCATCTATTGCGGCGGACATCTGAACATCGACGTTTTCCGCCGCCAGAAGAACGACTGGTATGGCGAAGGCGACGACATGGTGTTCATCGACGACGCGGTCGCGCGCACGCCGCGCGGTCTTGCGCCGCAGGGTCCGCCGACGCTGCACGGGACCGGGACGGAGGATTGGTGCAACACGGCGTTCGGCCCGCACGAGGAGTATTGCGCGCCGTATCACGGCGTCTTGCTCTATCGCGGGTCGGAGTCGTGGAAGTGGCGCGGGAAGCAGTCGGTGTATCGATACTACATCGAGGATCCGATCCGCTTTCGCACTGCGATCCTCGCGACGATCGAGCACGGCCACGCCAACAAGCTGCACAACGACTACAGCAGCACGGCGTATTACTACCTGAGCAAGCCGCAAGCCGCCGGCCCGGCGCTGCCGCCGGTGGAAGAGCGCCTGCCACGGCCGGACGAGGAGGAGTATGCGGGGGCGTGAATGCGCCCGTCGTCGTTCCGCCCGCGATGTGCGAGCCGATCGCGGCCTTGGTGCGACAGCAGGACCGCGACGGATTGACGCGACGCGGCGAACCCGAGCTTCACGCGACGTGCAGCGTGCACGGACCGCGTCCGCTCGGTGGTCGCCCGCGTCTACCGTGGCGGCGGAATCGAGGCGCGGTTCTTCTCCCACCATCCGATCGCGGCCGCCTCATCCGCAAGCGGCTCGCCGCTAGGCCGCGAGAATGCGGCCAGCGCCACCCGCCGCGCGTCCGCGTCCGTGGCCGAAAGCTGCGGTGCGATCGCGTGCAAGTCCCAGAGATCGCCATACCAGCCGAGCGCGTGTACGGCAATCGGATACGGCAGGAGCTTCCGCATCCGGCGGACATACCGATCGCGACCGTAGCGCTGCACACCTTCGATCGCGTCGCGCGCCGGCCGTTCGGTCGAGGGCTCCCACATCTGCGCGATCTTGAAGGGCGCGGCGCGTTTCATGTGCCAGATCGCGGGATCGAGCATCGAACCGCAGCCCGTCACCACGGCCGCGCCGGATGCGAGCAGACCCGCGATCACGCAGCGACTCTTCGCCATGACACGGCGCCCCGGAAGAACGGCTCGAGCGCGAAACACGACGCGCGCGCCGCGTGACTCGGGAGCATACCTGAAGACGTATTGCTGTTGGACAGCGAAACGGTTCTGGGGACGCTCCGCCCCACGAATTCGTCCGGTCATGGACGCGGCCTTCGAGAGTACACCCGGTCCCAGCCCGGAGGCGCAGCGGAGCGACCGGCGCGAGCCCGGTCGGCGGAGCTCAGCGAGCTGGAATCGACGAAGGCTCCGTGGCGAGTCCACGCGCAAAACGAACCGGGGCGCCGGATCCGTGATCCGACGCCCCGGTGAACTTGCGAAGCGGCACTACGGACTACGAGCGTGTTACTCGTAGAACCGGGTGCTCTCGGTCTCGTTCGCGGTGGTTTCCATCTGATCGCTCTTCAGCGATACCGCGAAGCGGACGTCTCCGGCCTTCACTCCTTTGACCACAACCACGTACGTCGCGCGGGCCTGCGGCGCCAGCGACGGCAGCGGCGCGAACCGCACGCTCTTGCCGCTCGCGGTGTGCTGCGTCGGACCCTGGGCGCTCACGAACTCCTGCTCCGTCGGCAGCGTGCATTCGATCACGATGTTCGTGCCGACCGCCGAGCCCTGGTTCGTGACCTCGATGGTGTAGGTGACGTTGCCGCCGACTTCCATCGGGTCGGGGTTGTCGACGCATTCGAGCAGAATCGCCGGCACACCCTTGACGACCAGCGGCGCCTTGCCGCTCGCCTCGGCACAGACCGCGGTCGCGGTCGCGACGTTCTCAACGTTGGTCGCGGCGCTCGTGTTCAGCGTGATGCTGACCTTGCGCGAGGCGCCGGGCTCGATCGTGCCGAGGTTCCACACCGCGCGCCCACCGTCGAGACGACCGCCTTCGGTCGCGCTGACGAACGACGTGCCCGCCGGGATCGGATCAACCAGCGTCGTCTGTGTGGCGGCGATATCGCCGGTGTTGCTCACTGTGATCTCAAACGTCGCCGGGCGGCCGATGAAGCGGTTCGCCGGTCCGGTCTTGGTCACCGCCAGCACCGGCTGCTTCACCACGGTGGTGCAGCTCGCCTCGGCGGTCAGGCCGCCGTCGGCGGTGGCGACCGCCTTGTTGGTGTAGCTGCCCTTGGCGTTGGCCTTGGCGGTGTAACGGATTTCCTTGGACTGGCCCGGTGCGAGGTCGCCGACGTTGACGGTCCCGCCGCCGCCGGTGGCGCTGATGCCCGCGGGCAGCGTGTCGGTGACCTTGACGTTCTTGGCGACGCCGTCGCCGGCGTTGCGCACGACGATGACGTACTCGATCGGGTTGCACAGGATCACTTCGGCGGTGCAACGCTTCTCGATCGCCAGCTTCGGCGCCGTAACCGTCGTCACGCAGCAGTCGCGACCCTGGAGACCCATGTTCGCGCGCACTTCGGCGCAGTTCTCAAAGCGACCGACGCGCGTCGCCTGAACCGCGACCGTGATCTGCGCGTTGCCGTTGGCCTTCACGGTGCCCAGGTTCCAGGTGAGCGCTGCGCCGCTGGCCTGCGCCGCGGGCGTGCTGCTCACGTACTGGATGCCTTCGGGAATCGTGTCGGTCACGACCACGTTCGTGGCGTCGACCTGCGACGGGTTCGACACCACGATCGTGTAGTTGAACTTGTCGCCCACAAGCGCCGTCGCCTGGCAGTTCTTGTCGATCGCGATCTTGGGACCGATCCAGGTCTTGCTCGTGCGGCCTTCGGCGATCTTGACCGCCGGCTTGCAGCACTGCGCGTTCTCGGGACGCATGATCTCGATGCCGACGTTGTTCGTGCCTTCGGCCGGCTGCGCCTGCCTCAGCGTCACCTTCGCCAGGCCCGCGCCGTCGGTCTTCACGCTTGCGGTCGTGCGGCCGCCCGGCTCAAACGAACCCGGCGGACCGTCGAGGATCGTGTACGTCACGTCGTAACCCGCCAACGGCGTGTTGTCCGAGTACTTCGACACGCGCGTCACGAACTCGTGCGTGGTGCCGGTCGGGTTGGTCGCCTGCGGCGGGAACTCCCACTTCACGTCGTACCAGCGCTTGACCGCGAACGCCTTGTGATTCTGCCAGTCGTAGATGCCGGGCGCCCAGACCGTGACATTGGTCTCGCCTTCGATCGGCGACGTGATCACGCACCACGTGTCGCCGGGCTCCAGCTGGATGTCATCCGACGGGTCGCTGTTGCCGCGATCCAGCACGTGACGGAAGTTGTTCGTGTGCGAAACGGCGTAGTGGTTGTCCACCTTATAGCCGCGGCTGTTGCGCCACCCGCTGCTGTCGACCTCGACGATGTCGCCGACGCTGCCTTCCTGAACCATCCACTCGACGCGGCGGTTCGGCAGCGGCTTGCCGTCCTTGTCCTTCACGCTCGCGACCAGCACGTGCTGCGTGCGAACGGGGTTGACGTCCTTGCCCACGTGCTTCAGCTCGACCGTCGACGCGTACGGATCCCAGTTGCTGTAATACCCGCCCTCCGGCGGCTTGGGATGTGTCTGGATGAGGTCGCCGGTGCCTGGCCATGTGAACGCGTGCGGCATCGAATTGCGGCACCCGAACATGGCGACTGCGCCGAGGGCGAGGCCCCCGAGCGCTGTCAGAAAGAGCTTTCTGTTGTGCACAATCATCTCCTTGCGATTCCCGATGTTCAATCAGATTGAACAATGCAGAATTTTGTCCTGCGAGGCCGTGCGGAACGTCTGCCGCGGGCCTTCGCTTCCACTCGTTGCCGCCGCGATTTGATCAGTCTGCCGCCGATAGATCCTCCCGCTCATCGCCGTCGCCGCCACCGCCGTTCATGTCCGGCGTTCGCGCGGCCGAACCGATCCTGTCCGCCACAACTTCGCCACGCGCAGTCCTTGCGACCGATGCGATCGCTTCGAAATGCGCGCCCCGCGCCATTTCAATCTCAGCCGCGCGCCATTCGCGACGCGCGGCGTTTTCGGTCGAAAAAGTCGAGATTCGCACCGCGCGGCCGGTTTCGCAAAACGCGAGAACCGGCCGCCGACAACGACGCTGCCCGCTCAGAACTCGCACGCCGCCTTCGCTGCAAAACACATTCAGCCAAGACGGACGTGGGTGCGGGCCTCCGCGCCGGGACCACACCAGGCACTGTCGTAGCGTTCCGACTGGCTCGCACCGCTGGCCCCAAGCCGCAGCGCGAGAGTGATAATAATATTCGACCGTCCGGGCGCGTCCAGTTAGTTCACAGGCGCGAAATGGCGGAATTTTCGCCCGCGCTCCAAACCGCGCACACAGACGGACTTCCGTCCGCAAAGCCGCGCGAGAACTTCCGCCAAATGCCGACCTCCCCGCGCCGCACGTTACGGTCCTTCCGCGCGCTCGGCGGGCAAGCGAAGCTCCATGCCCTCACGCAGCGAGTCTGGCGTCGGCAACTGGTCCCGGTTCAGGTCGAAAATCTCGCGCCACCGAAGCGGACTGCCAAGCTCACGCTTTGCGATCCCCGCCAGCGAGTCGCCCTTCCTTACGGTATAGACTCGCACGCCTGCCGCCGGCCGTGTTGTTGCGCCACGATCGCCGGACGCTTCCCGCGACGACGGCTGACCGGGCTGCTCCGCGGACCGCGCCGCCCGAGGCGGCGACTCACCTGGCGATCGAGCGGCGCTCCGCGGCGGCAACACGCCAGCGCGCGGCGGCAGCGCCGGTCTCCGATCTCCGGCGTTTCCGCCGGCGTCGCGCGGATTCACGCCGGGGCTCGCGACCGATGGCCGTGTGGACGGACCATCGCCCGGCACCGGTCGGTCGCTCGCGGGTCGCCTGCTCGTACGCGGCCGCGACCCGTCCGCTCCGCGGCCCATATCGGGCGCGCCGGGCGGCGGGCGCGTCGCGACGATTGGCCGTGGAGCCGCCCCACCCCGCGACGTGGCGCTCGGCGCGGGCGCAGCCGCTCCATCCGAAGCCGTCGCGCCGGGTGTCCGCGGCGGGACGCCGCTCGCGCCGAACCGCGGCGTCGCGACGGGCCCGGGCGCGCGCCCGGTCGGAGATGCCGTCGCGGATGCGGGTCGGGCCGCCACCGCGCGCCCGCGCGCCCGCACCGGCACGCTCGCCCGCTGTTGCGCCAGCACTTCGCCGTCCGGCGTCGCGATCGTGAAGACGGCGGTGAGCGGCCCGCGCGCGTCGTCAAGGGGCAGCTCATCGGCCGGGATCGCGATGGTCTGGTCGTCGAATCTCCAAGGCGCCGTCAGGACCATCAGCGCTTTGCTCGCGGCGACGCGCCCCTGCGGATCCTCGTAGCGCCCGTCGCGCGAGCGAAGCGCATTGCCCGCCTCGTCTTCGAGCGTGACGTGATAAAGCAACTGCTGATCCACGACGTGTGTCGTGTCGACCGTCGCGACAAACGCGAGCCCGTCGAACTTCTCGCCTTGCGCGAGCGCGCGGCACTCGGCGCGGGTGATCCGCACGCTCGGAAAGCAGCCCGTCGCCGCCAGCGCCCCGAGCGACGCCAGCAACGCGATCACCCGCCATGTCCTGAGCTGCAAGGGCCCTTCGGCGCGCACGGCCAGCCTCCTTGTGCAAACGCGACATCCCGCGCCGCGGACCGCGATTCTATCGCGTCCGGTCGTCGGAGCCGCTACGGATGCTCCGCCGCCAGGTCGCGGAACACCGCTTCCGGCACGTATTGCCGCACGACGTCCTGCCACCCGCTCGGGCCGATCAGCCCCTTCACCATGCTCGAGCTGATCTCGACCAGCTCGCGCGGCGGAAGCAGGAACACCGTGGTCAGTCCGGGGTGCAGGTCGCCGTTGATATGGCGCATCGCCCGCTCGAACGCGTAGTCCGCCTCGTTGCGGATGCCGCGAATCACGACGCGCGCTGCGATGGTCTCCGCGTATCGGGCGAGGAACAGGTTCTCGAAGTGCGTCAGCTCGACGTTGTCGAACGGCTGGCAGAGCACTTTCAGCCAGCGCATCCGCTGCGTCAGCGGATAGGTGTAGCGCTTTTCGGGGTTCGTGCCGGTCGCGACAACCAGGCGATCGAAAAGCGCGGCTCCCTGCTGGATCATCCAAACATGGCCGTTCGTGGGCGGGTCAAAGCTGCCGGCATAGACGGCGGTGACTGGCATGGCGCACCTCCGCGATTGCGCCCGGGCGCCCGACTTGTGGCCGACTCGCCCGTCAACAATCGCGAACGCCAGTATGGACCACCGCCGCATCCTCGGCAACGCGGCGCGGCGAGTTCGCCCCGGCCGTACGCCCGCGCTCGCCGCGGCGTTGGTCCCAACTGGGTCGCCGTCGTCGTGGCCTAGCGCCGGCGGACCTGATTCACCGCCGCGATCATCGCTACACTGGACCGGCGGGAGTCCGCGACGCGCCGGGTGTCGGGACGCTCCGCGCACCAAGTTGCTTGGGGAGTCGACATGCCCACCATCCGCCTACGAAAGCTCGCAACCGCCGCGTTACTTGGCGGCCTCGCGCTGGGACTCGCGGGGTGCAGCACCCTTGTGAAGCAAGCGGTCAGCGAACTCCGCGGCCCGCAGGCCAAGCTGCTGCTCGACCCCGCGCCCACGAGCGCCGCGTTCGCTGCGGTAAACGCCGTCCGATTCTCCAACGCAACCAGCTCGCTCGGTCCGCGGCTCTGTCCCGCGTCGGTCGCGCCGGCCTACGACGCCGCCGCCCGGGAGGCGGAGCAGGCGCTCGCGAGCCGCTTTCCCGGCGGGCCGCCCGAGCTGCGAATCGACGCCGAGCTCATCTTCTTCCAGGACAAGGGTATCCTCAGCGCCGCGGAGCTCATCGCCCGCATCCGCATGCGCGACGACGGACGCACGCTCGCCGACGGCATCGTCAAGGTCGAGAGCAGCTCGTTCCGCGCCGGAGACGAGACCGCGCTGGCGCGCGAAGCGGTCAGGGAAATCCGCAAGTACCTCGAATCGCAGCGCCCGACGCGCGACGAGAAAAGCCAACCGGCCGAAGACTGAAGCCGCCGCAATCGCTTTCGACACCACCGCCCCGTGAGCGCTGCGACACCGCACCGCCGCAATCGCCGGAGGTCTCCGAGTGCGACAACCACGTTCCGGCGGCGGCTGGGCCGCGATCGGCTACGCGCTCCGCACCGCGCGCCGCGCCGGCGGGCTGTGGCGCTTCTTCCGCGCCCTCCGCACCCGAAACGCGTGCAAGACCTGCGCACTGGGGATGGGTGGGCAACGCGGCGGTATGGTCAACGAGGCCGGACACTTCCCGGAAGTCTGCAAGAAGTCGATGCAGGCGATGGCCGCGGACATGCAGGGTCGCATCACGCCCGAGTTCTTTTCGCGCTACTCCTTCGCCGAGCTGCGCCAGTTCTCCCCGCGCGAGCTCGAGCACATGGGCCGACTCAATGATCCCGTGTACGCCGACCCCGACGACGACCGCTTCCACGTCATCTCCTGGGAACAGGCCCTGCAACACTGTGCCGACCGGCTGAAGTCGACGCCGGCGGACCAGAACTTCTTCTACTTCAGCGGCCGCGCGTCCAACGAAGCCGCCTTCTGCTGGCAGCTCTTCGCCCGACTCTATGGCACCAACAACATCAACAATTGCAGCTATTACTGCCACCAGGCCAGCGGCGTCGCGCTCCGCGCCGCACTCGGCAGCGGCACCGCCACCGTCATGCTCGAAGACCTCGCCCACTGCGACCTGGTCTTCCTCATCGGCGCCAATCCCGCCTCCAACCATCCGCGTCTCATGACGGCGCTCGCCGACCTGCGCCGCCGCGGCGGACAAGTCGTCGTCATCAACCCGCTCGAAGAGATCGGTCTGGTCAACTTCCGCATCCCCTCGCGGCCCGCGAGCCTGTTGTTCGGGTCGCCGATCGCGAGCCGCTATCTCCAGCCGCACGCGGGCGGCGACCTCGCCGTGCTTGCGGGCATCGCCCGAGTGCTGCTCGATCGCGCCGCGTCCGGCGACGCAGCCGCCGTCGCGAGCGCGTTCATCGCGCAATCGACCACCGGATTCGGCGAGTGGGCGGCGCAGGTGCGCGCGCTCGACTGGAGCGCGATCGAGCGTCTCGCCGGCGTGCCGCGCGCGGTGCTCGAAGAGGTCGCCGACGCGTATCAGCGCTCGCGCGCGACGATCTTTGCCTGGACGATGGGCATCACGCATCACGTCCACGGCACCGACAACGTCCGCGGAATCGTCAACCTGGCGCTGTTGCGCGGCATGGTCGGCCGACCCCACGCCGGTTTGCTCCCGATCCGCGGGCACAGCAACGTGCAAGGCGTGGGCTCGGTCGGCGTGCTGCCCAAGCTCACGCGTCCCGTGCTCGAACGCCTCGAAGCACGGCTCGACGTCAAGCTGCCGACCACCGCCGGGCTGGACACGCTCGCGTGCGTCGAGGCGATGGCGGCCGGCACGATCCGCAATGCATGGTGTCTCGGCGGAAACCTGTTCGGCGCGTCGCCGGACGCCCGCGCCACCGCCGCCGCCTTCATGCAGCTCGACTCGCTGGTGTACCTGAGCACGACGCTGAACACGGGGCATGCGCACGCGCGCGGCAAGCACACGCTGATCCTGCCGGTGCGGGCGCGCGACGAAGAATCCCAGCCGACCACGCAGGAATCGATGTTCAACTACGTGCGGCTGAGCGACGGCGGGCCGCCGCGCATGCCCCATGCGCGCAGCGAGGTCGACGTGGTGCTGCACCTGGCGCGGGACGTGCTCGGCGACGACGGCCCGGTGCGCTGGTCGGAGCTGCGCGACCACCGCCGCATCCGCGAGCTGATCGCCGCCGTGGTGCCGGGCTACGAGCCGCTCGCGCAGATCGACGCGACCCGGCGCGAGTTTCACATCGCCGGCCGCACGTTTCACACGCCGACGTTCGCGACGGCCGACGGCAAGGCGCACTTCGGCCTCGCGCCGCTGCCCGCGAACGAGCCGCCGCCGGGCGCGCTGCGGCTGATCACGCTGCGGAGCGAGGGACAGTTCAACACCGTCGTTTATGAGGATGAGGATCTGTATCGCGGGCAGGAGCGGCGCGACGTCATCCTCATGAACCGCGGCGACATCGAGCGCCTCGGGTTGCACGTCGATGAGCCGGTGCGCGTCCGGAGCGCAAGTGGTATGATGGGGCCGGTGCTCGTGCGCGCGTTCGCGATCCGTGCGGGCAACGCCGCGATGTACTATCCCGAGGCGAACGTGCTCGTGCCGCCGACGGCCGACGCCAAGTCGCGTACGCCGGCATTCAAAAACGTGCCGGTGTGGATCGAGGCATTGCACCGCGGCGCCGGGAACGCCGCCGCGGGCCGCGCCGGGCTCACGATCGCCGAACGCGGCGACCGCTGACGCCTGCTCATCGCTGGAGCCTGCTATGGGCGGGCCCTTACGCGTCCTGTGGGTGCAACTCGCCGGGCTGGCGATCGGGCTGCTCCTGGTCGCGCTCGGCCTCTGGCTCGCACGCCGAGCGCGCCGCGGCGGCCGGGCCGGCGCCGCCCCGCACTGCGCCCGCTGCAACTACAACCTCACGGGCCTGGTGGCGAGGCCTGCGACCACAACCGACCCGCCGCACCCGACCCGCCGCGCCGCCCCGCCCCCCGACGACCCGCGCACGGCTCGACCGGCCGATCATGCCCGCGCGACACAGGTCACGTGCGGGCCCGGCGAACGCTGCCCCGAGTGCGGCACCGAACTCGCCGCCCCGCGCGCAATCCTCGCCGGCCGGCGAACACCGCGGAGGTTCTCGCTCGCGGTCGGCGTGACGACCATTGTCCTGGGTCTGGCGGTCACGTTCGTGGTCGGACTCGCGGTCGTGCGCTACACGAACTGGTACGCCTTCAGGCCGAGCGCCTGGGTGCTGGCCGACGCGGCGTCCGGTGACGACGCCCGCGTGGCGCGCGCCGTCACGGAGCTCATCCGGCGCGAACAGAAGCAGAGACTCTCCGATGCCCACCGGCGCCGACTCGCGGCGCGGTTGCTGGAGATTCAAGGCTCGACCACACTGCCATTGGGACATCTTTGGCGAGCAAGCATCGGGTGGTGGCTGGACGCGCTCGGCAAGCTCGCGGATGCGGGCATGCTCTCCGGGGACCAGGCGGAACTCATGCGCCGTCAGAGCGTGCTGGTACAACTGAAAGCGCGCCCGCGCGCGCTGGCGGGGCGGCCCGTGCCCATCGAGCTGGGCGTCGAATCGCGCGCGCGGTACAACGGCCCGGTGAGCGTATCCGCGACCATCCACATCGACGGCGTGAAAGTCGGCGCCTACCAGGGGCTCGCTGGCGGCATCTTCACGACCCGCGGTACGCCGTTCGTCCATGCGCTGAAATTCGACGCGCTGTCGCCCGGCCGGCACGCCGTCCGCGCCGATTTTGACACCGAGCTGCACACGCCACTGTCCGATTCCGCGACTGCCCCGCCCACCAGGCTGCCCGACAAGCTGAGGCTGACCACCGAGGTCGCGACGGAAGTGGTCGCCGCCGAACCCGCCGACCTCGTTCGACTCATCACGGATCCCGCGCGCGATCCGAACGCCACCGGCAACTTCAGGATCGTGCACGCGATGGTCTTTCCGGAAACCATTCGCGAGACCGGCCAGCGCACGCTCGGGTCCGAGATCAGTCTGACTTACCAAGGCGCGTTCGATGTCGCCGTCGCGTTTGACCTGGTCGTCGCGTTCGACGGCCGGCGGATCGTCGCCGGTCGGGGCGTTTTCGGAGCCAACCCGGCGTTCAAGCTGCACATGCACAACGCGATCAAGGGCCGCCTGCCGCTCGACGTTCCCGAGCGGGTGTCGCTGATCCTCGTGCCCAGCCTCGATGCAGCGCTCGCAACCGTCGACGTGGACGCCATCTGGCACGCTCCGATCACGCTCGGCCCCGTGACCATCGCCAATCACGAGCGGACCATCCGCAACCTGCGTGAGGAGCGCGAGATCGAGCTGCGCGCGGCTCAGACGCAACCCAGCAAGCCCTGAACCGTACTCTGCGGCGCAATCCTGCGCGCGTCGTGGGGCGTCTGCGCGCGAACCGGGCGTCGGCGTCGGGCGTAGGGATCATTCCCAACTGGTTGAGTCGGCGGCTTGGAGGTATGTCAGTTAATGAAGTGCGAGTCGACCTCGGTCACGTCGGGTTCGACATATCGGACGTTGACGATGTACTTGCCGTCAGTCTCGGAGTTTCCCGTGCCAGAGAGGGCCGCCCGTATTCTCGCCGCGTGCGTGGAGTGCGAAAGCACGCTGCAAGCCGCGTCAGACGTCGTCCACGATCTGACGCTGCGGACCTGTTTCGCCGCCCACGCGCACGCGTGGCGGGAAGCAACCGCGACGTTGTCGGCGATGACGCCGCCCGACGTTCACCGCGACGCGCTCCGCGCTGCGCGCGCCACGCTCCGCCGCGCCTGGATCCACGTGAAGGCCGCGGCTAACGAGCAGCACCTCATCTACGCGGAGTGCCAGCGCTGTGCCGAGCACGCCCGCCAGCTCCTGAGCGACGCGCTGGAGAGAAACGACGTTCCCGATCGCACGCCCCAATACCGCGCCGTGCTGGAGCGTGTTGCCGTGCATGCCTGCACGCGCTGCCTCTGCGACACAGGCGCCGCGACCTGAACCCGCCGCGCGATGCAGCTTGCCGAGCCTGCCGCTCGGAGCCATAGAATCGCGACGGGGGCGTGGGAGTCCGCGATGCGGGGCCGCCGCGCGCGCGCCGTCGCGGGGAGGGTACATGCAACGCGACGCAGATCGACCGACTGTCGCGATCGCGACCGCCCGAGAGGCGACTGCGGACGCGCAATCCGCCGCCGGGGTCCGCGCCCCCAGCGCCCGCCCCGCTGCGGTGCGCCCGCCTGCCAACTCCGACGAATTGGATCGCGCGCCGGCGCTCGACCGGCGTCATCACGCCGAATCGCTCCTCGCCAGCGAAAATCGCGTGCTTGCGCACATCGCCAGCGGCGCGCCGCTCGACGTCGTTGCGCCGGCGCTTTGCACGGCGATCGAGGAGCTCGCTCCGGGCGCGCGATGCGCCATCCGGCTCACGCCCGGCAACGTCCGCATCCCCGCCCCGTTTCCGCCCGCCATCACGCTCGATCCGCCGTGTCTTCCCGGTGTGCACCTCTTCGGATCGATGACCGCGATCGGCATGGTCCCGCCGCTCGTCGGCGCGCGGCGCATCGTCCCCAGCGTCTCACGGGACGCCGCCCGCCGCGCGCTGCGCCGCCGCGGCGTCGCATCCTATTGGGTCGAACCGATCGTGGCGGCGAACGGCGACCTGCTGGGCGTTCTGGCGGCCTACCGCTCGCACGAGGGAGCGCCTTCCACGCACGACCTGGAATGCGCGGTCGCGGTCGCGCGTCTCGCAGGCATCGCGATCGAGCGGGCCCGGCTGGACGAGCGCGGCCGCGAGCATCAGGCGCAGTTGGCGCACGTCGCGCGGCTGGCGACCATGGGCGAGATGGCGTCCGGCCTCGCCCACGAGCTTAACCAGCCGCTCTGCGCGATCGTCAACTATGCCGAAGCGAGCATCGAACTGCTGGCGTCGCAAGGATCGGCCGACGAGCTCCGCCGCGCGCTGATCGAGGTTGCCCGCCAGGCGGAGCGCGCCGGCGAGGTGATCCGTCGGCTGCGCGAATTCGTCCGCTGGCGCGAGCTGCGGCGCGAGCCCGTCGACATCAACCACGTGGTGCGCGAAGTGGTCGGGTTCACCGCCGCCGAGCTGCGGCAGCGCGGCATCGCCGTTCGGCTCGCGCTCGCCCCGGTCCTGCCCCGCGCGCTCGGCGACGCGGTTCAGCTTCAGCAGGTGCTCATCAACCTCATTCGCAACGCGTGCGACGCGATGAGCACCACCGACGCCCCGCGCCGGCTGACGATCCGCACCGCCCGCGCCGGCGGAATGGTGGACGTCGCGGTGAGCGACGCCGGTCCCGGGCTGCCGGAAGACGGCGGCGAACACTGGTTCGAGCCCTTCTTCACCACCAAGGGCGACGGCATGGGCATGGGTCTCTCCATCAGTCGCTCCATCGTCGAGGCCCACGGCGGACGAATCGGCGCGGTGAGCAACCGCACCCGCGGGGCGACGATTCGATTTACGATTCCGGCCGCACCAAGGAGACCGAATGGACGCGCAACCGACCGTGTTCGTGGTGGATGACGACCAGGCCGTGCGCAAGTCGCTCGAGCTGCTGATCCGCTCGGTCAACATGAACGTCACGACCTTTGCGTCCGCGCAGGACTTTCTCGCGGCCTACGACGAGCAGCGCCCGGGCTGTCTCATCGTCGACATCCGCATGCCCGGAATGAGCGGCCTCGAACTTCAGCGCTGCCTCATCGAGCGCGGCGCCCACCCGCCGATCATCATCATCACGGGCCACGGCGACGTGCCGATCGCCGTTCGCGCGATGAAGGACGGCGCGCTCGAATTCCTCGAGAAGCCGTTCAGCAAGCAACTGCTCCTCGAACACGTCCGCGCCGCGCTCCAGCGCGACGTCGAGCAGCGCACGCGGTCGCTGCGCCGGGCGGACATCCACAGCCGGCTCAGCGCGCTCACTCCCCGCGAGCGCGAAGTCATGGAACTCGTCGTCGCCGGAAAGGCCAGCAAGGAAGTTGCGGCCCAGCTCCAGATCAGCAAGAAGACCGTTGACGTGCACCGTGGTCGCGTGATGCAGAAGATGAAGGCCGAGTCGTTGGCGGAGCTCGTCGAAATGGTGCTCTCCGGCCGGTCGGCCGATCCCGCGGCGCACGCGTAACCCGCGCAGAGCGATGCAACGCCGGCGACCGCGTGCCTACGCAACGTCCCCCCCGCCCACAACCAGCGCCGCACCCAGCGTCGCGGCGTCTTGCGAGTCCGAACTCTCGCATGCCGCGCCCGCGACCACCGACCGACGACGTGCGGACGATTCCGCCGCGCGCAGCAGTTCGCCGACTGTCGCGCAGCACGTCACGCGCCACAGCTGCCCAAGCCGCGCCGCGACCCGCGCCGGCTCCGCGACCCCGCTCGTCAGCACGAGCACTGGGGGCACGATGCCGGCGCCCCGGATTCGGGCCGCCAACAGCTCCAGCCGCCGGACCGTTCCCCCGCCCACCGTCACCAGGCAGAGCGAGTCCGGGCGCGCATCGCGAATCCAGTCCAGCAACTCTGAAACAAGGAGCGGCGGCGCGATCGCCGCCGTGCCGCCACGCGACTCCATCGCCGCCTTCACCAGCTCGCAGGCCAGCTCGTCGGGCCAGCCGTGCACCGGAACGAGCGCGGCACGGAATGACCGCGCGGCTTGAGGCGCAACATCGTCGCCTGGCGGTGCCGCGGTGTCGGCGTCGCGCTTGGGCAGCGCCAGCGCCGCGCCGATCTGCCGGACAACCTGTCGCGCCGCGGCCCCGCGCGGACTGTCGGTGGCGCCGCGCGGCTCCTCTCCGGCGAGCATGCCCAGCCCCGGGAGAACGACGTCGTCGAGCGCGGCGGCAGCCCCGGCCGATCCGCCCGCGGCGTGCGCCAAGGCGAGCGCCTCGGCGGGCTCGACGGCCAGCAGCCGCTGGTAGAACCGGGCCCGCGGTTCGAGCACCGGCTCGCTCCCCAGCAACACGTAAAGCACTTGCAGTTGCGGGATGTACTTTCCCAGGACAACCAGACACACGGTGATCGGCGTCGCGAGCACGAGTCCCACGGGCCCCCAGATCCACGCCCAGAACACCATCGACAGCAGGACCGCCGTCGCCGACGCTCCCACCCGCGCGCCGTACACCCATGGCTCCAGCAGGTTCGCGCCGCAGGCCTCGACCAAGACGAACAGCAGCACGACGAGCACCGGCGTCATCCACCCGTCGAATATCGCGATCGCGAGCACGGTTGGGAACACGGCCGCCAGCCACGGGCCCAAAATCGGGACGAACCGCAACGCCGCCGTCAGCACGCCGAACAGCAGCGCGTTGGGCAGTCCGATCATCAGCAGTCCGAACCCAATGGCGGCCCCGGTGACGGCATTGACCAGCGCCACGCCGGTGAAGTAGCCGCCGAACCGCGCGCCGGCGTCGATCAGCATGCGCGTCGTCAGCCCGACGTGTGCGCTGCCGAACGCCGCGATGATGCGATCCCGCAGGTCCTCGCGATACAGCAGAAAAAACAGCGCGAGCACCGCCGTGAGACCCAGCACCGCGAGCGGATGAAGCACGGTCGGGAGGATGGCGCGGGCGAGGTGAAACGGTTCGCTCGGCGAGGCGCCGGCCGGATTTGCGTTGGACCCGCTCGCCGGCCCCGATGATACGGACGCCGGCGCACTCGACGCGAGCGGCGCCGAGCCGTCGGCCGACGCGGGCCCCGGCTTGGCGATCTCAATCTGGATCGCGTTGATCGTCTGCGAGAGTGGATGAACGCGCTCCGCGACCGAATCGCGCAAGTCGCGGGCCTTGCTCACGAGCGAGTGGCGGTACGTGGCGAATTGATCGGCGAGCTCGACCGCCTGGGTTGCGACAAACCACGCCCCGCAGCCCAGGAGGAGCACCGCTCCGCACACGACGACGAACACCGCGGGCGTGCGTCTGAACCCGCACCGTTGCACGCCGCGCACCGCCGGCGCGAGCAGGAACGCCAGCAGCACCGCCAACACCGTCGGAATCAGGATGTCGCGCAGCAGGTAGAGCCCGGCGAGCACGACGCCGGCGATCATGACACATTCGTAGACGCGCACCCGCCGCGGTGCCGGGGATTCGCTCATGGTCCCTCCCGCTCGGTCCCGTCCGCTCGGCTGCCCCGGGGGCGCGACGCGCTCCGCGCGCGCCAGTCACCGCGAAAGCCGTTGTCCAAACTCGCGACGTCAGTCCTCGCCCTGAACAGGCGGCGCCTCGCCGCCGTCACATTGCGCCGAGAACCCGCGCGGCGCTCCCGGGCCGAACACGCTCCACGCCGCGCGGGTGAGCAACGAACCCACGATCGCGTCGCGCACCCCGCGCCACGCGCTCCCCAGCCACGCACCGCCCCGGCGCTGCATCGCTCCGCCGCGGAGCCCGGCTGCGGCGAACCACGCGAGCACGCCCGCGCCGACGCACACGCCGACCGGGTGACGCCGCAGCAGCGCGCGCGGCGCCGCCCAGGCGTGCAACTCGCGCCGCAGGTCGCCCAGCGCCTCGGCGACGCCGGCCCGCGCCCGCTGCGCCTGCTCCTCAAGCAACCTGGTTTCGCGCCTGCGCGAGTGCAACACCGTCGTTCTCCTCCGTTGCGCCGGCGTCATCGCGCGCGTACTTCCGCCACAATCGCGACCAAGCGGCCGTGCGGCGGCGCAGGTCGATCACCAGCACGCTGGCGACCGTGACACCGATGAACAACACTCCAGCCAGGAGGTATCCGAGCCAGGTCCGTCCGCCGCACGCCGCCGCCAATCCCAGCGCGACGCCGTGCGAGGCGTAGCCGACTCCGATGAGCAACACGACGAACCCGAGCGCCGCACCGGTCACGAGCAGCAACCCGCGCCTCAGGCGTGCGCGAACGTCGAGGCGCAACTGGTCGATCCGCACCTGCGCAAGCTGCCGGAGGTGTTCGCACACCTCCGACAGAGCGCAGGCGGTCGCGCGCAGCGCTTCGACCTCCGGTGCGACGGCGTCGGCGCCGAGCGGCGCTTTCGCGCCCCGCAGTTCGCCGGCCGCCGCGCCGTTTCCCGATGCCTTGCGCTGCGAACGCATGCGGAGCTCCTTAGCGCCGTCCAAAAACAAGACCCAGCACAGCGCCTACGCCCGCCGCGATCAGGAGCGAACGCACCGGCTGCGCCTGTACGTACTCCTCGATCGGGTCGAGCTGCCGCCGCGCGACCTGTCCGGCGGTCGCTGCCAGCTCGCGCATGTCGTGTCCCAGGCCCGCCGCCTGCTCGCGCAGTTGCGCGGCATCGGGTCGGCGGTTCGCGGTGGCGCCGCGGTTGTTTCGTCGCGCGTCGAGCTTCATGCGTCGTCCTCCTTGGAATGCGCCGCGGCTCAACGGCCGCCGCGGCGCGGGGGTCTCACGTCTCATTCCACGATTCGCCGGCCCTGGATCACGCGGATCAACACCGCCGCGAGTGCCAGGATCAGCAGCAGGTGAATAAAGCCGCTCAGGGTGTAGCTCGTGATCATCCCGAGCGCCCACATCAGCGCCAGAATCAGCGCGATCGTCCACAACATGTTCCGCTCCCTTCGTCGTGCGTGCGCCGGACGCCGTCCGCGGCGCGGCGCGTGGGTGAGGAAAGGCGGGCCGCGGAACAAACCCCGGCCCGCCGGTTCCCGCCGCCGAACGGGTGCGACGGCTATTGCGTCGCGCGCCAGGCGTAGTCGCCGTTCGGCCGCATCCAGCCCCAGCCCTCGACGCCCTTGACGCGCGCCAGGCCGTTGTGGAAGTCGCCCGCCTCGCGGAGCGTCGCCGGAATCACGAATTTGCCGGTCTTGTCGATGTAACCCCACTTGCCGTCCGTGCGAACCGCCGCCAGCCCGTCACAGAACGGGCGGCCGTCCTGGTGCTGCGGCGTCACGACGAGCTTGCCGTTGCGGTCGACGTACCCGCACTTGCGATTCAGCAATCCGCCGACGGTAACCTGCGCGAGTCCGTCGGAGAATCTGGTTGCGTCGCTGTACTGCGGCTCGATGATCATCTTGCCGGCCGTGTCGATGTAGCCCCACTTGCCGTCTTGCTTCACGGGCGCGAGGCCGTCGCTGAACGCGCCGCAATCCTCGAACTGGGGGCCGATCTTCATCGTGCCGTTGCTGTCGACGTAGCCGTGCTTGCCGCCGACTTTGACGCACGCCAACTTGTCCGAGAAGTCAGACGCGTTCTCGAAGGCCGGCTGGATGACCATGCGGCCGTCCTTGCCGATGTAGCCCCACTTGCCGTCCTGCTTCACGCGCGCCAGGCCTTCCGAAAAGTCGCCCGCGTCTTCATAGGTGAAGGGAACTGCCAGCTTCCCTTCGCGGTCGACAAAGCCGTAGCGGCTGCTCAGCAGCTCGCGCTTCTGAACCCGCGCCAGACCGTCGGAAAAGTCGTTCGCGCCGTCGAACTGCGGCGGGATCGCCACCTTCCCGCTCGGATCCACAAACCCCCACTTGCCGTCGCGCTGCACGCGCGCCAGCCCGTCGCGGAAGCACTCCGCGGCCTCGAACTGCGGCTCGATGACGACCTTGCCGGACTCGTCCGCAAAGCCCCACCGGTTGTCTTCCTCGATCGGAATCCGGCCGTCCGCCGGCGCCGCGGGCGTCAGCCCGAGCGAAACCGCCGTCAGCGACCCAAACACCGTGCGCATCATCCATCCCGTACGCATGTGCCTGTCTCCTGATTCAGCTCAGCCCCCCGTTTGCGATCTCTGCACCGAACATTGTTCCGACCGCTGCGTGCGGTCCGGCGACTGCGGTCGGATGGGTTCGCCGGTCCGTCATTGCTCGGGGGAAGTCTAGCCCACGCGAAATTCGCGGCCATTGGGACTCGCTCGACGCGCATAAGGACAAATACCGACCCGGCCTTGGCGCGCCCGTTTGCGTCGCAAGACCCGCCACCCCTTCAATACAACAAAGGCGCTGCAGCCGCGCCGGGATTGCACCGTGCCGCGTTTCGCAAGCGATTTCGCCGTGCCTCGCCGCCCGCTTGCGGCGCGCGGCGCGAGCGGCGGCCTGCGCGCATGCGGATCATTCCCTATAGGCTTGCATACGGACGTGCGGTATGAATTAGCCAGAACTTGCGAGCGGGCGGAACCACTGGAGTGGCGCGGCCCGCGAGCGCTGGGAGACGAAGATGCGCGCGACCTCCACCCACAGGTACGAATCCAACGAACGCTGCCCCACCACGGGACGCTATGCCTTCGACGGTTTCGTTGACGCCGGACCGGCCGCGGTGCCCGGCGAAAACGAACAGTCCATCGAGCTGGCCGCCGGCGAGACGTTCCCCAAGGCCGGCCGACCGCAGCGAGCCTGCTTCTGGATCCTCGTCGAGGGCGACGAAGCGAATCCCGCCGGCGAGGCGCACGCGCCCGTCGACATCTGACCCGAGCCGCGCGTACGGGACGCGCCTGTCCGAGCGATGCGGGGAGCTGAGGCTGGGCGCTCGTCGAGTTCGGCGGGCGCCGGCCTCCTACCGCCAACCGTTGAATCGCGGCGCCACGCCGGGGCGGCGGCGGGTACGGGGAGCCGCTGGCGCCGCCCAACCGGGGAGTCCGCAATGCTCCGACTTCTTCAACCAGGCGCGTGCGCGCTGCTCCTGACCTGCGGCGGCTGCGGGCTGCTGCTCGACGTCGTCAACCCGCCGATCACGACCGTGCGCCTGGTCAACAATTCCGACTTCGACGTGCGCGTCGTGCTTTTCTACGACGACGAGCAGGACGCCCCGCGCGACCTGCTCACCGAGTTTGGCGTCCGCATGGAGCTGACGCTCGCGCCCGGCGAAACGGCGAGCTTCACGCGCGACTGCACGGAGCTGCAAGCGCTGGTCATCGACAACGCCGAACTTCGCATCATCGGCCAGGTGGGCCCGGAGGCCGACACCGAAGTGCTGCGCGACGGGCGCGAGTTCGACTGTCGCGACGTGATCACGTTCACGTTCGATCACTCGCCGCTGCTCGTCGACTTCGATGTCGGCGTCGCGGTCGCGTCGGGCTCCTGAGACGCCGGTCCGGCGTCGGTGCACCGCGCGAGTACCCTCCCGCGCACGCCGGCGCCGGCCGCGCTGCAAGCGGCACGCCGGCGGTCCCGCCGCCGCCCGCGTGCGCTTGCGCGGCGCACCGCGATTCGATACACTCCCGCGCCATGAGCGACCAGATTCAGGATCGTCTCGCGAAGCTGGAGAAGATTCGCGCACTCGGCGTCGACCCGTACGGGTCGCGTTTCCCCGGCGTTCTCGCCAACGCCGATCTGCGCCGCCGCGGCGACTCACTCGTCCTGGATGCCGGCCAGATCTCCGCCGCGCCCGAGGCTGGCGCGCGCGCCGCGGGTCGCGTGATCCTGCTGCGCGACACCGGCAAGCTGATCTTCATGACCGTCCGTGACTGGAGCGGCGAGCTCCAGTGGGGACTGTCGAAAAAGGCGATCGAAGAAGCCGCCGCGATCGGCACGCACGGAAGCGCGAACCCGGAACCGCGAGAGCGTGCGGGGCCCGACACGCCTGGCGTTCGGACGGACACTGGCGAACCGCAGCCCGCGACGGCGGGCACGCCGCTAGCCGCAATTCGCGCGTCGCAAGCCGCCATCGCCGGCGAAGCTCCGTTTCCCGCGGGCGATGTCGCGTGGCAGGTCGCCAAGCTCCTCGATCTCGGCGATCTGGTCGGCGCCGAGGGCAAGCTCGGCCGCACCAAGACCGGCGAGTTGACGCTCTGGGTCGATCGCTTTCGCATCCTCAGCAAGGCGGTCCGGCCGCCGCCGGAGAAGTGGCACGGACTCACCGATGTCGAAGCGCGCTATCGGCGGCGCTATGTCGACCTACTCTCCAACCCCGCGAGCCGACACGCGTTCCTGCTCCGTGCCCGCATCATCGACTCCATCCGCGGCGTGCTCGCGAAGCGCGGCTTCATTGAGGTCGAGACGCCGGTGCTTCAGCCGATCTACGGCGGGGCGGCGGCGCGGCCGTTTCTCACGCACCACAACGCGCTCGACATGCGGCTGTATCTGCGCATTTCGCCGGAGTTGTATCTGAAGCGTTGCCTGGTCGGCGGGCTCGAGCGGGTTTATGAATTCGCGCGCTGCTTCCGCAACGAGGGCATCAGTCCGCGCCACAACCCCGAGTTCACGATGCTGGAGCTGTACCAGGCGTACGGCGACTATCACGACATGATGGGCATCACCGAGGAGATCATCGCCGGCGCCGCCCGCAACGTGATCGGTTCGCTGAAGATCGCGTTCGGGGAGCGCGAGATCGACTACGCGACGCCCTGGCCGCGGCTTCGCTACGCTGACCTTTTCGCGGAGCACGTCGGTTTTTCGATCGACGACGTCGCCGCGGCGCGGCAGCGCGCGGGCGAGCTCTTTCGGGCCCGACAAATCTCGCTCGATCCGGCGAAGGCGGACGACGCGGTTGTCATTAGTGCGCTGTTTGAGCACTATGTCGAGGACAAGTTGATCAACCCGACCTTTGTCACCAATTACCCCGCGCCGCTCTGCCCGCTCACGAAGCGCGCCCCCGACGATCCGCGCTACGCGCTGCGGTTCGAGTGCTTCATCAACGGCATGGAGATGGGCAACGCGTACAGCGAGCTGAACGACCCGCGCGTGCAGGAGGAGACGCTCACGGCGCAGCTCCGCGGCGAAGGCGACGAGACGATGGCTGTCATGGACGAGGACTTCGTCGAAGCGCTCGAATACGCCATGCCGCCGGCGGGCGGGCTGGGAATCGGGATCGACCGGCTGTGCATGCTGCTGACGGGCAGCCAGAGCATTCGCGACGTGCTGCTGTTTCCGTTGCAAAGGCCGCAGGGAGCGTGATCGAAACTCATACTGCCAAAACCGTAAGGCGCGGACGGAGCGCCCGCCTATCATCTTTGCCCGAGCGCAGCGGGCCAGAAACGGAAGCCCGACATCTCATGCACTCAGAACCCAAAGCGCTGCTACGGAAGGCTATTCTACAGGTCATTCCTCATCTTCAGAAATTATCTGGCGAATCATTGTCGCCGTACCAAGTGTGGACAAAAACGGGCGACCAACAATGGCAAGGCGAGGCCGTTCTTCGGCTC
>JBFXAM010000034.1:0-42895 GCA_050184295.1 Phycisphaerae bacterium
TTCGACCGCTGAAGCCGGTCGCCGACAGGGTGATGATTATCGGCCTCGACGGCGCGACGTTCGACGTGCTGAATCCGATGATGGACCGCGGCCGCATGCCGAACCTGAAGCGCTTCATCGCGCAGGGAGCGGCGGGCGTGCTGATGTCCACCCGTCCGCCGATCACGCCCGCGGCGTGGACCACGTTCATGACCGGAAAGGGCCCGGGCCGCCACGGCATTCTGGATTTTGAGAAGTTCGAAGTCAGCACGCACACGCTGACTTTCAACAGCACTTACGAGATCCGCGAGAAGACGCTGTGGGAGCTGCTCAGCGAGAAGGGTCTGCGCGTCGGCAGCGTCAATGTCCCGATGACCTATCCGCCGAAGCCGGTCAACGGATTCATGATCAGCGGGTTCGAGACCCCGAGCATCGACGCGGAGTTCACGTGGCCGCCTTCGCTGAAGCAGGACATTTTCCGCGTAGTGCCGACGTATGACTATCGCACGAACTGGCGACGCAAGGCGGTGGGGAAGAAGAAGATCCTGGCCGACAACCTCGAGTACATCAGCAACAGCTTCGACCAGGGCTGGAACGTCGCGAAGTTCTGCGGCGACAAGTTCGGCTGGGACGTGCTGATGGTGCTTTACAAGCTGGTCGACAACCTCCAGCACAAGGCGTGGAAGTACCTCGATCCGCGCACCAGTCACCGCTATCCCGAGGCGGCGGAGATGGCGGCGCAGTGTTTCGCGCGGCTCGACGTCGTGCTCGGCCAACTGTTCGACTACGCGACCGATCACGGGGCGACGACGCTCATCATGTCCGATCACGGGCACGGCAGCCTGGACGGTAAGGCGCAGCCCAACCTGTTGCTGAAGCGCTGGGGCTACCTGACGCTGCGCAGCGCCTGGGACCAGGCGGCGCAGCGCGGCGCCTATTGGTGGCATCGGCTCACCAAGGGCAAGGTGACGCGCTTCGAGCAGGGCAATCGCGGCGTCGACGCCGATCTCGCGGTCGACTGGTCGCGGACTCAGGCGTGCGTGATCCACGCCGGCATCTACGGCTTTCTCTACCTGAACCTGAAGGGCCGGGGACCGCACGGCATCGTCGAGCCGCGCGAGTACGAGCGCCTGCGCGACGATCTGGTCGGGCGGCTCTCGACCGCGATGACCCGCACGCCCAGGGGGCAGAGCGTGCCGATCTTCAGCGAGGTGCACAAGACCGAGCAGCTCTACGGTTGCAGCCGCGATGACAACCCCGACCTGCCGGACCTGCTGCTCGTGCCGCACCCCGGGCTCGCCGTTGTGCGGAAAATTCGGGGTCGCACGCCGGTGCGGTGGCAGAGCGAAGAGCGGCTGGAAGGGACACACCGCATCGAGGGCGTGTTGGCGATGGGCGGTCCGCACGTGCGCCGGGGCGTGCGTGTCGACGGCAACATCGTGGACATGGCGCCGACCGTGCTCGCGGCCCTGGGGCTGCGGGTGCCGGTGGACATGGAAGGGCGCGTGATCACGGAGGCGTTCGACGTCGCGCCGGTGATCGAGCGCGAGCCCCCGGTCCGCAAGATCATGGAAGACCATGCCGAGGTCTACACCGAGGAAGATAAGAAGATCCTCGAGCGCCGGCTGAGCGACCTGGGCTACCTGGAGTAAGCCCGCGTGCGGCGCGTCGCCGCGCCGTAGAATGAAACGCGAGGTGTCGGTTCGGTCGGCCGCCACGTGGGCGGCGCTCGCCGGTCGCGGGGAGCCGCTGAGGATGTCGCGCAAGGATCCATACGAAATTCTTGGGGTCTCGCGGACGGCGTCCGCCGACGAGATCAAGCGGGCGTATCGCCGGCTGGCCAAAGCGCATCACCCCGATCGCAATCCAGACGACCGCACGGCCGAATCGAAGTTCAAGGAGCTCCAGGCGGCATACGAAGTGCTCGGCGATCCGGAGCGACGGGCGCAGTACGACCGCTTCGGCGCCGGCGGGCCACGCCCGGATTTTCAGAACTGGGCCCAGACCAACGGCGGCCGGGCCGGCGGCGTCGAGTTCAACTTCTCCGACTTCGGCGATCTCAGCAGCATCTTCGAGCAGTTCTTCAATCGCTCCGCCGGCGGCGCGGGATCGACGCAGACGCGCGCCCGCCGCGCCCGCGCCGCGCCCGATGTGCGGATGCCCGGCGCGGATTTGGAACACGCCGTGGAAATCAGCTTCGACGAGGCGCTCCGCGGCACGCGCCGCGCCGTGGTGCTCGCGGGCGGCGCCGGCGAGCAGGAGCGAATCGAGTTCCGGGTTCCGGCCGGTGTCGCCGACGGCCAGCGCATTCGTCTCCGCGGCAAGGGGCACCCCGGCCCCGCGGGGCGCGGCGACCTGATCGTGACCATTCGCGTCCACCCGCATCGACATTACCGCCGCGATGGGCTCGATCTGCTGCTCGATGTGCCGCTTAGCCTGGCCGAGGCCGCACTCGGCGCCAAAGTCGACATTCCCACGCCGGCGGGGCCGACGCGGATTACGATTCCACCGGGCACGTCGAGCGGGACGAAGCTGCGGCTGCGCGGCAAGGGTGTACACGACGCGCGGCGCGACGAGACTGGAGACCTGTACGCGGTGGTCAAGATCGAAGCGCCGCGCGAACTCTCGACGCGGGCGCGCGAGTTGCTAACCGAGCTCGATCGCGAGGCGCCGCAGCGGCCTCGGGCGGCGCTCGATTGGGATGTCTGATCCTCGTGCTCGCGCCGACGACGGGTCTGCGCCAGGATGTCCGTTCATGCACAGTTCACAGGCGGCGCGGCGCGCCACCCGTCTTTCCGATTCGCCAGGCCGCCAGCGCGTCGACGGCGCGCCGCGGTGCGCGTCCGCGGCGGGGCGACGGTGGGGGGGCGCGCTCGCGCTCGTGCTCGCCGGCGGCGCGCTGCTCGCCTGCGCCGCGACGCCGGACATCCGCCGCGAGCTCGATCCGCTGCACGCGCGGCGGCTGTCGTCGACCATGACGATGATGATGCTGACATCGCTGCTGCTGCTGGTGTTCGTGGTGGCGGCGTACCTGTTGCTGCGGTTCGGGAGAGCGTTCAAGCAGCCGGCCCACCGCCGCGAGCGCACCCCGTACGTCGACGCGTGGGCCCAGGCCCGCGTGAGCGACGACGAGCTGGCTGCCTGGCGCGAGCCGCCCGATAGTCCTGCCGGCGGCGATGCCGATGAAAGGGACGGCCCGCCATCGGACGAGCCGCGGGACGAGCCGCCGCGCCGCTAGGTCGCGATTCTCGATTTCGCGCCGCACCGCGCGACAAGCGCTCGCGCAGGCCAACGCCCGCGACGCAAGGGAGCGCCGCACATTCGTGGATGAAGACTCAGCACGGGAGGAACGCAAGGATGCCTTCGCCCCCGAGACCCGCCGGACCACGCCGCACGCCCGATGCGGTCGAGCGGCTCTACGTGTTGTGGTTCGCGAGCACGATTCTCTTTGTCTTTGTGCTGGTGCTTGTGGTGTTCTTCGTGCGCGGCGCGTTGCTGCGGCAGGGCGCCGCGCTCGGCGCGCTCGCGGAGCGCGTCGCGGCGCTGGAGACGCGTGCCGCCGAGCTGCAAGCATCCGTCGCACGCCTGCCGCAGAGCCCGCAGCGCGAGCCGCCGCCGGCGGGGCAGCCCGCACCGTCAGGTACGCCGTCCGTTCCCGGGGCGGCGGCGACCTCCCCCGATTCAACGCCGCGCACGCTGCCGCCCGATGGCTCGCAGCCGCCCGCGGCGTCGCGCGTCGCGGACGGGCTTCCGAACGAAGTGCAGGTGCGTGCGGTGATCGTACCGCTGCGCGCCGCGCCCGCAGCCGAGTTGGCCGGGCTTCCGGCCGATCAGCGCGACGCGCTCGACCTGCTGCTCCGGCGGGCCGCGGGCGCGATCGGGGCGGTCGAGTGGCAAAGCGAAACGTGGGCCGTGCTGGCGCTGCTCGCACTGCGGACCGGCGAGTCCGCGGCCGCCGAGCGATTCGCTCGCGAAGCCGAGCGCGTTGGCGGCGGGTTCCCGATCGCGTATGGAATTGCCCGCGGCCGGCAACTGCTCGACGATGGCGACGCCGCCGACGCCGTCGATGTGCTGATGCGCGTCTGCGACCGAGCTCCGCAGGAGCAGACGGCGCGCGTGCTGCTCGCTGCGGCGCTGGTCGCGGTCGACCGTCTGGGGGGGGCTTGGGACCAGCTCGCGATGCCGCTTGAGCCCGCGGCGCTGGAACTGCCGGACCGCTTGCGGCTCGGTCGGGTGCTGGTTGCGGTTGAGCGGTTCGACGCGCTGCCGGCGTTGCTCGCGAGCGTCGCGCGTGTGCCGGACGAATGGATCGCCGAGCGCGAGTTTCTGCGCGGCGTGGCGCTGTGGCGCGCGGGCGAGCTGCCCGAGGCGCTGGCCGTCTTCGATTATCTCGCGGACGCGTATCCTGACAGCGACGAGTTCGAGACGTGGCGCGGCGTGGCGCTGATCGCGGCGCGGCAGTGGGAGGCAGCGCGCGAGACACTCGACGGCGTCACCGACCGCAACGCGGGCTACGCGCCGGCGTGGTACTGGCGCGCGGTGCTGGAGGTGAATGCCGGGCGCCTCGACGAAGCGGTCGTGCTGCTTCAGGGGGCGCTCGCCGCCGGTCCACGCTACGCCCCGACGTGGGAGGCGCTCGCGACGTTGGCGCTGAACCGCGGCGACATCGCCGAGGCGCTCGCGAACCTGGCCCGCGCGGTGGAGCTCAACCCGCGCCGCGCGAGCGCCCACTGGTTGACCGGCCTGGCGCAGGCCAAGGTGGGGCGGCGCGAGCCGGCGGCGGAATCGCTGCGGACCGCATTTGCACTCGATCGCGCGCTGTTGACGGCGGCGCTTCAGACCGAAGTGCTGCTGCGTCTGTTCGATCCCGCGGAGCTGGCCGCGCTGGCGGAGCCGCCGGAGCCGACGACCGCGCCCTCGGACGACACGCCGCCGACGCCGAGCCCGGCGCCAGCGCGCGCCACGACCTCATCCACCGATCCGGGAGCGTAGCCTTGCTGACCCGAGCGCACCCGTCGACGCGCACTTCCGCCGCCGCGATGCGCGTTGGTTTCCTGCCAAAACGATGTCGCGCCGCGGCGTGGCTGGCGCTGCTGGCGCCGATCGTGGGCTGCGGTCCCGGGTTGCGGGAGCATTTGCGCCGCGATGCGCAGATCATCACGCCGGAGATGCTCGATCGCGTTGTGCGCCTCGCGCCGGTGAGTGAGACGGACGCGTTTCACGCCGAAACGCTGCTCGAAACGGAGCGGTTCAGCGCTCACTTGCTCCAGTTTCGCACGCGGGAGCAGCGACACATCCACCAGCGCCACGACCTGACGTTCGTCGTGCGCGGCGGCGCCGGCGACGTGTATGTGAACGACCGGCGCTACGCCGCCAAGCCCGGCGACGTGTTTCACATTCCGCGCAACACGCCGCACTACGCCGTAAACACCGGCCCGACGCCGCTCGTGGCCGTGCTGATCTTCTCGCCACCCTTTGACCGCAGCGACTCGATCCCCGTACCGCGCGATGCGGCGTCGTACAGCTTGGACGACGCACCGCCGACCCCAACGCCGAACAACTGACCGGCCGCGCGCGGCACGGTGCGACCCGTCGCGCCGCGCGCCGGCCGCACGCTCGGTCTGCGGGCGGGTAGAATCCCCCGCGAATGGACATCTTCGCGCCCATTCGGCAGGATCCGCGGCTCGCGGAGCTTGCCTCGCTGCTAACCGAGCGCAACCGCCCGGTCGGTGTCGACGGGCTGTGGGGGTCTTGCGCGCCGGTGCTGGTGGGTCTCCTCGCCGAACGGCTCCAACGCCCGTTTCTGCTCGTCACGGCACACTCCGACGAAGCCGACGACTGCCGCGACGACCTTGAGACTGCGGTCGGGTTCGCGCCCGATCTGCTGCCGCAATTGGAGACGCTCACCCGCGATGCGCGCGAGGACGACGAGGCGGAAGGCGAGCGCCTGCGGCTTTGCATGGAGCTCCTGGCGGGAACGCGCGCCGGCGCCGCGCCGCGCATCATCGTCGCGCCGATCCACGCGCTGATGCAGCCGGTCGCGTCGGCGAACGCGATTGCGGCGGCGTCACTGCCGATCGAGGTCGGGATGCCGCTCGACCCCGACGAACTCTGTCGATGGCTCGACGCCCACGGGTTCACGCGCTGCGAACAGGTTGACGGTCCCGGCGATTTCGCCCGGCGCGGCGGCATCGTCGACATCGTTTCGCATGCCAACACCGACCCGGTGCGAATCGAATTCTTCGGCGACGAGGTGGAGTCGATCCGCCTGTTCGACGCGGCGACGCAGCGCTCGGCGCAGGGCATTCAATCGACGCGCGTGCCGGCACGGACCGTGAGCGCCGGCGTGCGGGGTGCGGCGCACAGCGCCGACCCACCCCACGCCGCGCGGCGTGCCAGCGGCCGCGCGGCGGCCGCGGGCGCGGCGGGCGACGATGCGACGACCACCTTTCTCAATCTGCTGCCGCCGGAGACGATCGTCGCGTTTCACGAGCCGCTCGAAATCCAGGAGATGGGCCGGACCTATTGGCAGCGGCTGACGAACCCGGTCGGACTGTTTCCGGTCGACGCCGTCTTCCGCCGCTGCAATGCGTTCACGCAGCTCCATCTCCAGCGGTTCGCCACGGACCTGCCGCGGAGCGTGCGCTTGGAGGCCGCGAGCCTGCCGCCGTTCCCGCCCAAGGCCGCCGAGGCGCTTCAAGTCCTGGCCGAGTTGGCACGCGAGTGCGAAGTCGTCGCGCTCTGCGACAGCGCCGCCGAGGCCCAACGGCTTGAGGAGCTGCTGGCGGAGCAGGGCGAGCGGCCCGAGCGGCTCCGTGTCGAAGTGGCGCTCCTGCGGCGGGGCTTTCGCTGGCGGACGACGGCGTATGTGCCGAATCACGAGCTGTTTCAGCGCTACGGTCAGCGACGGACGCTACGGCGCGTCGCGCCGGCGCGGCCGATCGACAGTTTCTTCGACCTGAACCCGAACGATCTGGTGGTGCACATTGTCCACGGGATCGGGCGGTTCCTGGGGCTCAAGACGCTGGAGTCCGGCGAGCGGCGCGAAGAGTACCTCGCGATCGAATTCGCCGATCACGCCGTCGTCCACGTCGCGACCAGCCAGATTCACCTGGTTCAGAAATACGTCGGCAACTTCCGCGGCCGCGCAACGCTCAGCAAGCTCGGCGGGCAGTCGTGGAAGCGCACCAAGGAGCGCGTCGCGGAGGCGGTCAGCGATCTGGCCGCGGACCTGCTCAGCGTGCAGGCGGCCCGGACCACGCAGCAGGGCCTCGCATTTCCGCAGGACACGACCTGGCAGCGGGAGTTCGAGGGCACGTTTCCCTACCCCGAGACGCCTGATCAGCTCCGCGCGCTCGGCGAGATCAAGAGCGACCTGACGCGCACCCAGCCGATGGACCGTTTGCTCTGCGGCGACGTGGGCTATGGCAAGACCGAACTGGCGATCCGCGCGTCGTTCAAGGTGATCGAATACGGCAAGCAGGTCGCGGTGCTGGTGCCGACCACGGTGCTCGCGGAGCAGCACTATCGCACGTTCGCTGAGCGGCTGCGCGACTTTCCGTTCGCGGTCGAGGTGCTTTCGCGCTTTCGCGCCAAGCGCGAGCAGACCCGCATCGTCGAACGCGCCCGCAAGGGGCAGGTCGACATCCTCATCGGCACGCATCGACTCCTGTCGGCCGATGTCCGCTTCGCCGACCTCGGGCTGCTCGTGATCGATGAAGAGCAGCGTTTCGGCGTCGAAGCCAAGGAGCGGCTGAAGCGGTTGCGGGCGACGGTGGACGTGCTGACGCTGAGCGCGACGCCGATTCCGCGCACGCTGCACATGTCGCTGCTGGGGATTCGCGACATTTCGTCGCTGGCGACGCCGCCGGTGGATCGGCGCGCGATCGTGACGCAGGTGCGGACGTGGGACGACGCGCTGATCCGCGAGGCGGTCGTGCGGGAGTTGTCGCGCGACGGGCAGGTCTATTTCGTACACAACTTCATCCGCGACATTCACAACGTCGCGAATCACCTGCGGGCGCTGGTGCCGGATGCGCGGGTCGTCGTCGGCCACGGGCAGATGCCCGGACCCGAGCTCGAAGAAGTGATGCTGAAGTTCGTGCGCCACGAAGCGGACATCCTCGTCTCGACCAACATCATCGAGTCGGGTCTCGACATCCCCGCGGCCAACACGATCTTCGTCAACCGCGCCGACCGTTTCGGCCTCGCCGACCTGCACCAGCTCCGCGGACGCGTCGGCCGTTCCAAACACCGCGCGTATTGCTACGTGCTCCTGTCGCCGAAGCACACGCTGACCGACGTGGCGGCGAAGCGGCTGAAAGCGATCGAGCAATACAGCAACCTGGGCGCCGGCTTTCAGATCGCAATGCGCGACCTGGAAATCCGCGGCGCGGGCAACATCCTCGGCCCCGAACAGTCCGGTCACATCGAGGCGGTCGGCTATGAGATGTATTGCCAACTGCTCGACCAGGCGGTTCGCCGCCTGCGCAACGAGGACGCCGAGCCGTACCGACCCGTGAATCTCGATCTGGGTTTCTCGGCGTCGATTCCGCGCGCCTACATCCGCGCCGAGCGCCAGCGCATGGAAGTCTACAAGCGGCTCACCGTATGTACGCGCCCCGACGAGATCCGCACGCTCGAATCCGACCTGCGCGACGCGTTCGGACCGCTCCCCGATGAGGTGCGGACGCTGCTCGCGATGGCGGAAGTGCGCGTGCTCGCACGGCCCTGGGGCATTCGCGCGATTGTGCTCAAGGAACCGGACGTGATCTTCTCATTCGCCGAATTGCAGCGCGTGCAGCCGCTCTTTTGCGAAGGCCCCGGCTCGCCGCGCCTCCCCGATCCGCAGACGCTGCACTGGCGGCTGCCGAAGCGGATGCTGGAGATGCCGGCGCTGCTCGACGTGCTGCGCAAGCAACTCGCGCGGCAACCGGCCCCGGCGGCCGCAGTCGTGTAGGACGCGGACGATCGGGACGCACCAACCACGCGGCGTGGAGACGCCTGCGCCGAATTTCGCCCCACGTCCGAGAGTTCGGCGCGGTTGTCGGTGGCCGGCGGCGACAACCGTCGCGCTCCACGTCGTGGCGAATCCTCGCGGCTTCGATCGCGGGAATGACACAATCCGGCGGGCGCCGCTTCCCGCGGCGATCCGCCTGCTCGCCATCAGTCCTCAGGCGGCGACCAGCGCTCCGGCGTGGCGGATTCGCGGTCGTCGATTCGCCAGAACGCCGTCTCCAGCGAGCGCGTGTCAAGTGTGCAGACGGTATGCACGGGCGCGCGGTGCAACGCGCCGGGATTGATGAAACGCACTCCGCCGATCGACGTGTCGCCGGCGACGTGCGTGTGGCCGTGCAGAATCGCATCGCACACGCCGATCCGCCGCGCGACCTCGTCTGCGCCGCCGTGCAATGCCGCGTGGTATGCGTCGGCGAAGGCGCGCTCGTGGCCGTGCAGGACGGCGAAGCGGCGGCCGTCGAGCTCGATCCATACGGGCGTCGTCGCGGGGGGCGTGAGTCCGATGTTGGCGGCATACCGCGCCAGCGACGCGAGCGGTGCGTCGGTGTTTCCCCACACAAACCAGACGCGTAACCCCGCGAGCCGGTCGAGAACGAGTTCGTCGCCGATGTCGCCGCAGTGAACGAACGCGTCGGCGCCCAGCGCGCGAAGCGCGCGCAGTGCGGCGGCGCAGCGTTCGTGTCGGCCGTGCGTGTCGGAAAGGATGCCGAGGATCATACTTCGGTGAGCCTGTACGGAGCTCCGACCCGAACCCCGCACGCGCGTGCGCGGCCCATCGGCCCACCACTCGCGGGGTGGGTTCTACGGTCGACTCGAATCACCGCCCACCACGCCAATGGCGGGTTCGGCCAGCGACGCTACACCTCGACCAGCATCCGCGTCGGGTTCTCCACGCATTCCTTGATGCGTTTGAGGAACGTCACCGCCTCACGGCCGTCGATCAGCCGGTGGTCATACGTCAGCGCGACGTACATCATCGGGCGGATCACGACCTGACCCTCGCGCGCCACCGGGCGATCCTGGATCGCGTGCAAGCCCAGGATGCCGCTCTGGGGCGGGTTGATGATCGGCGTCGACATCAGCGAGCCATAGATGCCGCCGTTGCTGATCGTGAACGTGCCGCCATAGAGCTCTTCGAGCTTGAGCTTGTTGTCGCGAGCGCGGGCGCCGAAGTCGGCTATCGCCAACTCAAGCTCGGCGAAGCTCAGGTGTTCCGCGTTGCGGATGACCGGCACGACGAGGCCCTTGCCGCCCCCGACCGCCACGCCGATGTCGTAGTAATTGCGATAGACGATGTGCGGCGTGGGCGCGCCGTCGGGCCCGGCAAGGTCGCGGATCTCGGCGTTGACCTGCGGGATCAGCCGCAAGGCGTCGATCGTCGCCTTGATGAAGAAGGACATGAAGCCGAGCTTCACACCGTATTGGGCCTGAAACGCCTCCTGATACTGCTTGCGCAGCTCCATGACGGCGGCCATGTCGATTTCGTTGAAGGTCGTGAGCAGGGCGGCGGTCTGCTGGCTCTGGACGAGGCGCTCGGCGACGCGGCGGCGCAGCGGCGTCATCGCGACCGCGTCCTCCTCGCGGCCGTTCGCGCCGGCGCGGGCGTGTGGGGAGGGGCTGTCGTCGCGCGGCGGGCGCGGGCCGCCGTCCGCGGTGTGACGAGCGACGTCCTCTTTGAGGAGGCGGCCGCCGGGACCGCTGGCGCGCACATCGCGCGCGCCGACACCGACTTCGGCAAGGGCGCGGCGAGCGGCGGGCATGACGCGAGCGGCGTCGGGCGGCACGGTTCGCGGAGAGGCGGCGTGTTGTGCGGGCGTCGCAGTTTTGGCCGGCCCGGCGCCACCGGCGGGCGCGCCCGTCTTGGCGGGCGCCCCGCTCTGCGCGGGTGCCGCTGCGCCGGCGCTCGACGGTGCAGCCTTCGCGGGTTTGCCCGCATCGGCGCCGGCGGCGGCTTCCTCCATCCAGCCGATGACCTCCCCGACCATCGCCGAATCGCCTTCGTTTTTCAGCACCTTGGAAACCACGCCGCCGACCGGCGCGGGCAGCTCGATCGTCGCCTTGTCGGTTTCGATCTCGACCACCGGCTGGTCGCGCTCGGCGCGCTCGCCGGCGCCCTTGAGCCACTGCCCGATCTGCACCTTGGTGACCGATTCGCCGACCGATGGAACTTTCAGCTCGAATGCCAAGCGTGGGTCCTCGTGTTGGTTCCGGCGGAAGCCCCGCGCGCCGCCGCGCCGCAGCTCCCGGCCTACTTCGACCGCATGTTCACCCGCCGCGCGACCGCCGGCTCCGGCCGCGCGCCGCTGCTGCCGCTCGCCGCCGCTCGCTCGGCCGTCGCACCGTTTCCGTGCGCGTTCGAGTCAGGAACCTCGTCGAACGCTTCCGCTAACAGGCGCTCCTGCTCGAGCTTGTGACTGCTGAATGAGCCGGTCGCAGGGCTGGCGCTCGGCGGACGGTACACGCCGGCGAAGGGGTGGCGATTCAACAGTCGGTCGCCCAGCCAGTATCGCAGGAACTGCCACGCGCCCTGGTTTTCGGGAGCGTCCTGCACCCAGACCACCGGCGTCCCGTCGGCAAAGGGTGCGAGCGCGGCTTCGAGCTGGCGGCCGGGCAGCGGATAGAGCTGCGCGAGGCGGAGAATCGCGACATCCGCGCGCCCGCGCTCCTGACGGCGCGCGTCGAGTTCGTAATACAACTTGCCGCAGCAGAGCAACACGCGGCGAACGTCGCGGGCGGCCGCCGCGTTCGGAAAACGCCGGTCTCCGAGCACGCGCTCGAACGTGCCGTGCTCGAGCTCTTCCAGCGTCGACACGGCTTGCGGATGGCGCAGGAGGCTCTTGGGCGTCATCACCACGAGCGGCTTGCGCCAGCGGCGCAGCACCTGCCGGCGGAGCACGTGGAAGTACTGCGCCGGCGTGCTCGGCACGACGATCTGGATGTTGTCCTCGGCGGCGAGCGAAAGGAAGCGCTCCAGCCGGGCGCTGGAGTGCTCGGGCCCCTGGCCTTCAAAGCCGTCAGGCAGCAGCATCACCACGCCGCTCAGCCGTCGCCACTTCGCCTCGGCGCTCACGACGAACTGATCGATGATCACCTGGGCCGCGTTGGCGAAGTCGCCGAACTGCGCCTCCCAGCACACCAGCGCCTCGGGATAGTCCAGGCTGTAGCCATACTCGAATCCCAACACCCCGGTCTCCGAGAGCGGGCTGTTCACGATCTCGACCGTGCCCTGGTGGGCCGGGAGAAACGGGTGCAGCTCGGCGACGGCGGGGTGTGCGCTCGACGCAAGGTGCGCAAGCGGCATGTAACGGCGGCCGTCTTCGACGTCGTGCAACACGGCGTGGCGATGGCTGAACGTGCCGCGCTCGCAATCCTGGCCGGTCACGCGAATGCGCGTTCCGTCGGCCGCGGTCGTCGCGAACGCGAGCGCCTCGGCGGCGCCCCAGTCGAGCGGGCGCTCGCCGCGGGCCATTTCGCGCCGGTCCGCGAGCAGCTTGGCGATCTTGGGGTGCGGGTGAAAATCGGCGGGCAGGCGCGTCTGCACATCGAGCAGCGCCGCCAGCCGCTCGCGCGGCGCGCCGGTCGGCGTGTCGGGCGTCTCGGCGTCGAGCCCGCCGCTCAATCCCAGCCACGCGCGGCGAAGCAGTTGCGGACCGCGCGGCCGGGCCTCGTCGGTGCGGGCCGCGGTGAGCTCCTGCTCGAGATGCTGGTAGCGCAGCTCGGCGATGCGGTCGGCTTCGTCGCTCTTCACGCCGTTGAGCTTCAGCAAGCGATCGCGATAGGACTGGAGCACGCTCTTGCGCTGCGCGATGGTGCGATACATGAGCGGCTGGGTGAACATGGGCTCGTCGCCTTCGTTGTGTCCGAGGCGACGGAAGCAGTACATGTCGATGACGACGTCGCGCCGAAAGCGCTGGCGGAAATCGAGCGCGAGCTGCACGACCTGCGCGACGGACTCGGGATCCTCGCCGTTCACGTGAAAGATCGGGACGTTGAGCATCTTGAACACGTCGGTGCAGTAGGTGCTGCTGCGGCCCTGCTCGGGGTCGGTCGTGAACCCGACCTGGTTGTTCACGACGACGTGCAGCGTGCCGCCGGTCGTGTACGCCGGCAGCTCGCTCAGGTTGAGCGTCTCCTGCACGACGCCTTCGCCGGCCAGCGCCGCGTCGCCGTGGATGAGGATCACCATGCCGAGTTCGCGCTTGCGATCGCCGACGCGGTCCTGGTTGGCGCGCATGCGTCCGAGCGCGACGGGATTGACGAACTCGAGGTGGCTGGGATTGAAGCACAGCGAGAGGTGGATGGTCTTGCCGGCCTGCGTGATCCAGTCGCTGCTGTAGCCGAGGTGGTACTTCACGTCGCCGCGGCCGATGTGCAGGTCGGGGTCGATGTCCTCGAATTCGCGGAAGATCTGCTTGGGGCTCTTGCCCATGACGTTGGCCAGGACGTTGAGACGCCCGCGGTGGGCCATCGCGAGGATCACGCCGGCGAGGCCTTGCTCCGCGGCCTTCTCGATCGCGATGTCGAGCAGCGGAATGAGCGTCTCGGCCCCATCCAGCGAGAACGACTTCTTCCCGATGAACTTCTTAAGGATGAACTGCTCGAACATGACCGCGTCGGTCAGCCGCGTCAGGATTCGCAACTGCGCCTCGCGCGACAACGCCTGGTGGTGGATGCCTTCGAGGCGCTCCTGAAGCCACCCGCGCACTTGCAGGTCGTCGATGTGCATGAACTCGATGCCGATCGGACCGCAATACGTCTGGTTCAGCCGCTCGACCAACCCGCGGACGTTCTCCACGCCGCGACCGCCGATGGTCCCCGGCGCCACCGGCTGGTCCAACTCCCACGCGCTGAACTGGTAATAGTCGGTTTCGAGCTCCGGCGGGCGCGGCCGCGGCCGGTCGAGCGGATCGATGTCGGCGACGATGTGCCCGCGGATGCGAAAGGCCCGGATCATCTGATCGACGCGGTGCTGGAGCGCCGCCGCCGACGACTCCGTGAGCGTGGGCGCGGCGCTGCCGGCCGCGGAGACCACGCGGGCGTGGAAAATGCTGCCGCCGCCAAACACCGGCCCAAGGCGAGCGGCGCTCCCGGCGCCATTGGCGTGTCTCGCAAAGAAATCGCGGTAGTCCTCGGGAACCGACTCGGGATCGCGCGAATAGTCCGCGAACAGGTTTTCCAAGTACGCGAGGCTCAGGTCGTTCGGTGCGAACGGGTGGTCATTCATGGTGTTCGTCGTCAATGGCCGTCCCCCCGGCTGCGACACGCAAGCTCGCCGCCCGGCGGGGTCCAAGGCGTTCGCGGGCGGGGCGGCCGTGCAACACCCGTCTCCAGCGGCTGAGTTCGGCCCGATGCCCGCCGCGCGCGAGCCCGAAATTGTATCACCGCTCGGCTGTGCGGTGCGAATGAAAAGTCGATGAGCGCGTCGGGGTCGCGGGCCGGAACGGGTTACGGTTCGCGCGGCCGGGGGAGCGTGACCGGGCGGCACCCGAGCGTGCTCTCCCCCGCGATGAACCGCGAAGTCAGCGTGACCTGCGCCCGGTCGGCGTTCGCGAACGCGACGCGATCGCCGCCCGCCGACTTGGCCTGGTACATCGCGTGGTCGGCCGCCTCGAGCACTCGGTGCACGTCGTCACCCGCCTCCCACATCGCGATTCCCAGGCTGGCGCCGATCGGCAGCTCGCTCCCACGGTAGATCGCCGGCGCGCTGCGCAACGCGACCAGCAGCCGCCGCGCCACCTGCTCTCCGCCGGCCAGATCCGTCCCGGGCAGCAGCGCGACAAACTCGTCCCCGCCGAGCCGCGCCGCCGTGTCCGCATCGCGCAGCCCGGCGCGCATGCGGCGTCCGACCTGGCGCAGCAGAAAGTCGCCGGCCGGATGCCCGACGCGGTCGTTGACCGCCTTCAACCCGTCGAGGTCGAGCATGATGACCGAGAGCGGCTGTCCAAAGCGCTCGGCGCGGTGAATCTCCTTGGCGATCGCCTCGGTGATTCCGCGGCGGTTGAGCAGCCCCGTGAGATTGTCGACGCGGGCCTCCGTGCGCGTGCGGTCGTGGATCCGCGCGTGGCGAAGGGTGCGGGCGAGGAACGCGAAGATCGCCTCGCGGTCGCCGGCGACCTGCGGAGCGGGGCGGGTACGCTGCGCCAGGTTCAAGACGCCGACCAGCTCGGCGCCGACGCGGAGCGGCGCGATCAGGCAGGCGTCATCGAGATACTGCGAATGGTGCTCCGGCGTGGGCAGTCCGCACAGGGCAAAGGCGTCGAGCACCCGCTCGGTTTGCAACACCTGCCCGGAGCGCGCCACCGCCACCATGAGAAACCCGTCATCCTCCGGCACCCGAAACGTGCGCTCGATCGGGCGGTCGTGGCTGGTTTCCGCGAGCGTCAGCGCCCCGCGCTCCTCGTCATGCACATACAACGACACGTCGCGATACCCCAGCCGAGCCCCCAACCGCGTCACCACCTTCCGACACAATGCTCGCAAACGGAGGTCGTGGTACTCGCTGATCCAGCCCGGAAGCATGCGGGTCGCGCGGCGGGTGCGGGCGGCGTGCGTCTCGGCCGCCGCGCCGGCCTCGACGCCGGCCCAGAGCACACGCAGCGCCAGTTGCGACACCGGCTTGGGCAGGTACAGGCCCGGCGGCAATGCCGGCTTCGGCGCGCCCGATCGCGTGTAGAAGTACACCCGCTGACACGCCGCGGGAATCGCGAAGCCGTCGTAACCCTCCAGGTCGATCCAGAGGTGGGCGCATTGCTGGAGCGTCGCGGGGGAGAGGTCCGCGGGATCGCAAACGCATACCGCCCCCGCCGGCCGCGCCTGCCGGCAGACTGCGTCCGCCAGGCGCTCGTCGCGCGTCACCAGAAGCACTGCGGTCCGCGCGGTCGCGTCCATGCGCGCACTCTCCTGTACCGAACCTGCGCTCTCCTATCGGTTTGCACGTCGCGCCGACTTCCGCCCCCGGGGCGTTGCACCGCGCGCCGGCCCTTCCCAGAGTCGTCGCGAATTGCGCGAGGGGGCGCAGGATGGGTGTGGCCATCCCGCGCAGGCATCCGATAGAGCGAGCACGGACGGCGTTTTGCCGACCGCGGCCCCTTTCCCGCGCGCCGGCCGGCGGCGCGACCGGCGCCGCCCCGCGCCAGCGAGCGATTCATGCAGTGGCTTGGACACATCACCGAGCTCTTTCGCGGCCGATGGCAAATCCCGCTTGCACTGGTCGCGCTGGCGGCGGCGGGGCTCGCGATCCATCGGTTGGCGCCGCCGGAGCGCGACATCGATCCCGACCAGCTTGTGGCACAGGTGATGGCGCTCGCGAGCGCGGGCGCCGAGCGCGAAGCCGTCGACGCCGCCGCGAATCTGCTGCGCCAGGTGCCGCCTCTCGCGCCGCCGCACCAGGCCCGCCTGCACCGTACGCTGGGCGAGATTCTCCATCGCCGGGAAGCGCGCCGCGCCGAGCCGCTGCCCGAAAACGCCCAGCTCGTCATCGAGCACGAAGACCAGGCCGTGTCGCTGGGCGAACCGCGCGATGCGGCGGCGCTGCTGCGCTTGGCCGAGGCCCACGAGTGGACGCATCAGCCGCGCGAGGCGGTAAGGCTCTATCGCCGCGTGCTCGAGACCGAACCGGCGCCCGAGGAGCGACGCGCGGCGCTCAAGGCGCTGGTGCAGGCGCTCGCGAACCGCGACTCGGCGACCGCCGAACGGCGCCGCTACATGGAAGCGCTGCTCGCGGACGACGGCGTCGCGGTGGGATACCTGGCTTGGGCGCTGCTGCGGAGCGTCGACGACGCGCTGCATCGCGGCGAGGTCGGGCTGGCGCGGGCGCTGGTCGACGATCATGGAGCGCGGCTCAAGACCTCGGACCTGCGCGGGTACGTCGAGTATCTCGACGGCGTGATCCTCGCGGCGGAAGGGCGATTCGACGAGGCCGAGCCGGTCGTTCGCTGGCTCGACGAGTGGCTGTCCGCCAATCAGCGCGACGAGAACCGCGCCGACGACGCAGGGCACCTGCCGGCGCTGACCCGCTGGCTGGCGGCGCGCGTCAGCCTCGGCCGCGGCCAGCCGCGCGCCGCGCTCGACGACTGCGACCGCGCGCTGGTGCTGATCGGCGCCGTCTTTGCCTTCCCGACACGCGACATCGACGTGTTCGTCGGCGCCCACGCCACGCGCGGCCGAGCCCTTGCGGCGCTCGACGAGCACGCCGCCGCCCGTGCGGAGCTGGGCCGCGCGATCGACGCACTCCGCCGTGACGCTCGGAATCCGCTCGGCGGGCTGCTGAATTTCCGGCGCACGCTGCTCGAGCTGTTCGAGGACCGCTACGCGCGCCGCGACTACTCGAACGCGATCGGCTATCTGAGCCTCGCGGTTGGCGTGCTGCCCGACGAACCGAGCGAGGACACACACGAGCTGCGCCCCTCGCAAGGAGAAGCTCTGGAGCGGCTGGCGCGGGTCTGCGTCGAGTCGCTCGACGAAGCCGCCAGCCCGCGCAGCGCCCGCCATCGCGACGCCGGCCGCTATTTTGAGCGGGCGGCGACCGTCGCGGCGCTCGACGAGCCGCGTTTCGCCAATCTCCTGTGGGACGCCTGCCAGCAGTTCGACGAGGCGGGCGCGCTCGCCGATGCCGAACGCACGCTGCAGCGCTTCATCGACGGACGCTCGTTCGACCCGCGCCTTCCGTTGGCGCTGCTGATGCTCGGCCAGACACAGGAGGCCGGCGGCCGGCTCGCTGAGGCCCTTGCGTGGTACCGGCGCGTCGCGCGCGACTACCCGAAGCTCGAGGAATCGACGCGGGCCAAGGTTCGCGCCGCCGGTTGCCTCGTCGCGCTCGACGACCAGCGCGCTGCCGAGGCCGAGCGTCTGCTGGACGAAGTGCTCCGCGACGACCGCACCACGCCCGAGGCGCAGACCTACCGTGACGCCCTCTATGCGCTCTGCGAGCTGCTCTATCTACAGGAGCGCCACTCGGAGCTGATCGGACGCGTCGAGGCGTTCCTGCAGCTCTATCCCAACGACCCCGAGCGCCGCGAGGCGCGCTTCATGCTGGCCCACGCGTACCGCCGCAGCGCTTACGCGCTCCGCGATGAGACGCCGCCGGGCGCGACCCGCGAGCAGGCCCAGGCCGAGAGCCGCGCGCGGTTCCGCCGGGCGGCAACGCTGTTCGACGAGCTGGTGAAGGCGCTGCCGGCGCCGCCGCCCGCGACGAGTCCCGCCGACGCGCCCGCCGACGCCGCGGGCGCCGATTCCGCCGCACGCCTGCATGAGCGCCTGGCGCTGTTTTATCGCGGCGACTGCCTGTTCGAGCTGAACGGACCCGAGGAGCTTCAGGAAGCGCTCGCAACCTACCGCCAGATCGGGGCGCGCTTCGAGGGCGAGCCCGCGGCGCTTTCGGCGCAAGTGCAGCTCGCCAACATCTTCCTGCGGCTGGGCAAGCCGATCGACGCTGCCCGCGCGCTGGAGCGCGCCCGCTGGCTGCTCCGAACGATTCCCGATCGCGTGTTCGCCGAGTATGCCGACGGCCAGTCGCGCGCCGACTGGGAGCGATACCTGTCGACCGTGCTTTCGTCGCCGCTGTATTCCGAACTGCTGGCGCGCCTGGACTAGCCCCGATTGCGCTAGCGAGGAGCCGGACCGATGCAAGAGTTGCGCCCCGCCGAAAACGCCGACACGCTCATCGCGCTGCTCACCGAACAGCGTGACCTCTACGGCCAGCTCCGCGCCCTCAGCGAGCGGCAGCGCGAGCTGATCGTCGGCGATCGCCCGGAGCTCCTGCTCAACATCCTGCACGACCGCCAGACGCTCGTCGCGGCGCTGGTGCGCTTGAACGACCAGTTGGCCGTCTATCGCCGCCGCTGGGACGAGGTTTACGCCGCGTTGCCCGTCGAGACGCGCGACCGCGCCTCGACGCTGCTGCGCGACATCAACGCCCTGCTCGGCGTCATTCTGCGCGTCGATCAGGAGGACGGCGCGCTGCTGTCCGCGCGGCAGCAGGCCGTCGGACGCGAGTTGAACGAGCTGACGGGCGGGCAGTCTGCGAACGCGGCGTATGCGCGCCAGTCGAGCGGAGCGCCGACAGCGCTTTCGGCCGATCTAAAGGGATAGTCCGCCGCCGCGACCCGGGATGGAGCCCGGCCGCCCACGGATGGAGCGTCGCAACCCGCGGGTTTGCGACGCACGAGCAGGGAACGCCGATTGCATGGACGCCACGCTCGCCCCCACGATTGCTGACGACCTGACCACCGTCCTCCGCGAGTACATGGACGTGTCGGAGCGACTGCGCGAAACGCACGAGAAGCTCCAGAGCGAAGTCGTGCGCCTGCGCGAGGAACTCGCCAGCAAGGACCAGGAGCTGGAACGACGCCGCCGACTCGCGGCGCTCGGCGAGTTGGCCGCGGGCGTCGCGCACGAGGTGCGCAACCCGCTCGGCGCGATCCAGCTCTACAGCGGGCTCCTGCGAACCGCCGTCCACGACGCCGCGCCGGCGCTCGAACTGGTCGACAAGATCCAGCGCGGCGTCGAGGCGATCGACCGCGTCGTGCAGGACACGCTGTCGCTGACGCCGCGCGCCGGTCGCCTCGGCGTTCGCCGGCTTCAGGATGTCGTGCTGGCGGCGTGCGACGCGTGCGAAGCGGTGTTGCGGGCGCATGACGTGGAGCTGCGTTTCGACGCCGGCGACGCGGACGCGCTGGTGCGCACGGACGGCGACGGGTTGCTGCGCGTGCTCATCAACCTGATCACGAATGCCGCGGAGGCTTCGCCGGCGGGCGGCGTGGTGGCGGTGCGCGCGAGCGCGACGCGCGACGGCGCGTTGCAGGTGCGCGTAAGCGACGAGGGTCCGGGGCTGCCCGCGGAACTGTTCGACCGGGTGTTCGACCCGTTCTTCACGACGAAGCAGAGCGGAACGGGGCTCGGGCTCACGATCGCTCACCGGCTGGTGGAAGCGCACGGCGGCGTGCTGCGCGCCGGCAATCGGCCGGCGGGCGGGGCGGAATTCACGGTGAACTTGCCGCGCGCCGCGGACGATCCGCGCCGCGCGGAACAGAACGGCGCCGTTGCGTCCTAGGGACGGGATCGGCGGAACCTACGGAATCGCGTTTTGCTGCGAAGGAGAGTCGATGGCTTGCGTATGTGTGATTGACGACCAGGCGATGATGCGGGACTCGGTCGGCGCGACCCTGACTTCGCAAGACCACGACGTCCATGCGTTCGACAACGCCCAGGACGCGCTCACCGCGATCCGCCAGCGCGCCTTCGACGTCGTGCTCACCGACCTCAAGCTGCCCGGCATGGACGGCGTCGCGCTGCTGCGCGAGATGCGCCGCCTCGGCCTCGATGTGCCCGTCATCCTCATGACGGCGTTCGCCTCGGTGCAGACCGCGGTCGAGGCGATGAAGCTCGGCGCCTTCGACTATGTGCAGAAACCCTTCAACGCCGAGGAGGTCGCGATCCTCATCGAGCGCGCCGTCCGCGAGCGCAACATGCTCCGCGAAAACGAGGTCATGCGCCGCACGATCGAGGATCTCGACCGCGACCGCAAGCTCATCGGCGAGTCGCCCGCGATGAAGGCCGTCCGCGAGAAGATCACCCGCGTCGCGCAGAGCTCCGCGTCGGTGCTGATCACCGGCGAGAGCGGCGTCGGCAAGGAGCTGATCGCCCGCGCCGTGCACGTCGCTGGCGCCCGCGCCGACCAGCCGATGCTCTGCGTCAACTGCGCCGCGCTCTCGCCGACGCTGCTCGAAAGCGAGCTGTTCGGTCACGAGAAGGGCGCCTTTACCGGCGCCGACCGCATGCGCAAGGGCCGCTTCGAACTCGCCGACGGCGGCACGCTGCTGCTCGACGAGGTCTCGGAGATCGCCCCGGCGCTCCAGGCCAAGCTGCTGCGCGTGCTCCAGGAGCGCGAATTCGAACGCGTCGGCAGCTCCGTCACGAGGCGCATCGACGTCCGCGTCATCGCGACCACCAACCGCGACCTGCGCGCCTGGTGCGCCAAGGCGCGCTTCCGCGAGGACTTGTTCTACCGCTTGAGCGTGCTGCCGATCGAGGTGCCGCCGCTCCGCGAACGGCGCGAGGACATCCCGGCCCTGGTCGATCACTTCGTCGCGAAGATCGTCGCGCGCGACGGCCGCGAGGCGCCGAAGTTCGCGCCCGAGGCCACGCGCATGTTGGCCGAGTACAACTGGCCCGGCAACATCCGCGAGCTTCAGAACCTCTGCGAACGCGTCTGCGTGCTGGAGGCCGGCCGCACCGTCACCGCGTCCGCGATCACGCCGCTGCTCACCGGACCGATCAAGGTCGCGACCGCCAGCGCCGACGGGCTCCAGTATCGCGACGGAACCATCCTCGCCGACGCCGAACGAGAGCTCATCCTCAAGACGCTCGAACGCTTCCACGGCCACCGCGAGCGCACGTCCCGCGCGTTGGGCATCGGATTGCGCACGCTCGGGCTCAAGCTCAAGAAGTGGCGCGAGGAAGGCGTTTTTCAGGAAGACAAGGGCCGCGTGATGGTTAGCATCGGCTAGCCGGCGTCGCCGCGCGCCAGTGGCGCGCCGCGTGCAAGGCGAATTGCGGCACGATGCGGGCGGCGGGCGGAGCCCCGGACGCCGACGGCGCGTCGGCGCGGGTGCGCCGGCTCCGCATTCCGTGTACATGGTTCGGCACTGGCAACCGTGCGCGGCGGACGCCGCGCCTGCGATCGGGGAACCGCGCATGAGCGCCTGGTGGCAGCGAATCACGGGGAGTCGCACGGCCGGCGCGGTCGAGCTGGCGGCCCGCTTCGCCGAGGAGCGTCACCGCGTGCTTGCGGAAAACGTCGCGAACATCGACACGCCGGACTACCACACCCGGTCGGTCGACGCCCGCGCGTTTCAGCGTGCGCTCCGCGACGCGCTCGATCGGGACGCCCGCGGCGCGACGCTGGAATTGCGCGGCCCCGGCGTCGCGACCGACGCCGCCGGAAAGCTCCGTGTCGAACCGTCGACGGCGGCGGCGCCCAACGCGCTCTTTCACGACGGGACCAACGCGCGGCTCGAGTCGCTTATGGCCGACGTCGCGGAGAACGCGCAGTTTCACCAGCTCGCGACCACGCTGCTGCGGACGCGGTTCGACGGCCTGATGAATGCGATCCGCGGGCGCGCGGGATAAGTCGGGCGCAGCGTGACGAAAGCTCGAGGCCGCGGCCGGTCCGCCGCGCGCGTTGGATCCGCATGCCGCGCTCCGCGTTTCCGGCAAGGACGTGATGTGAGACGAGGTGACTCATGATCGGCGCACTCGACATCAGCCATTCCGCCGTCGTCGCCCAGCGCACCCGGCTCGACGTCATCGCGGGCAATCTCGCCAACGCCTTCACGACCCGCCAGCAGGACGGCACGATCGAGCCGTACCGACGTCGCTTCGTGACGCTCGCCTCGCAGTCGCTCGGAGGCGACAGCGTCGGCGTCCGCGTGACCGGCGTGCAGGCGGACGAGGCGGATTTTCCGCTGCGGCACAACCCGGGCTCGCCGGACGCGATCCGCGAGGGGCCCAACGCCGGCTATGTGCGCTATCCCAATGTGAACGTCACGCTCGAATATGTCGACGCGCTGGAGGCGAGCCGGGCCTACGAGGCGAACGTCGCGATGATGGGCGTGACCCGCGGCATGATCCAATCGGCACTGCGTCTGTTCGCGTAGCAACGTCGAGCGGCCAGAGAGCGAGCGCGAGCGATGTCGGACCCCTTCTCCATTCAAGGCGTCGGTTCCGTGCGGCCGGTGACGCCGCCGTCGACTCCGCCGCGCGTGGCGCCGGCGGGCGGGAGCGACGCGTTCTCGTCGGTGCTGCGCCGTCAGTTGGACCAGGTGAACGCGATGCAGGCCGACGCCGACCGCAACGTCGAGAACCTGCTCACGGGGGAAGCGCAGAACATCACCGAGGTGTTCGTCGCCGCCCGCAAGGCGCAGGTGGCGTTCAGCCTGCTGATGGAAATCCGCAACAAGCTCGTCGACGCGTACACCGAGTTGCGTCAACTGCGCGTCTAGTACGCTCCGGCCGCCGACCGAACGTCGAAGGCCGATCGCGCGCCGACCGCGAACGTCGCGACGTCCAGCGATTCTGGCGTCGAGTCGCGACCCGAGATTCTCAGTCCGCGGTCCGAACGTGACACGCACGCACCCGGCTCCCGGCATTCTCTGCGCCCCGCGGAACGGTCTTGCGCGTCGCGTCGCACGGTTTGCGACCGCGCCTTCTGCGAACCCGATGAACTGTCCTGAGTGCGACGCGCGCGGCGCTGGATGCGCCGCGTCCCCAGCCGGGAGCGACCGGACGGAATGGACTCCCTCCAACAGATTCTCGCCCGCGCCCAACGTCAACTGCGCGACCTGACGCTCTCGCAGCGACTGGCCGTGGTATTTGGCGGTCTGCTCGTGGCGGTCGCGCTGGCGTGGATGCTCCAGTGGGCCGCCCAGCCCGAGATGATCCCGCTGCTGGAGCAGAACCTCGTCGCCGAGGACCTCGCCGCCGTCCGCGCCGGGCTCGATGCGGCAAACCAGCGTTACACCGTGCAGGGTGCGCGCGTGATGGTGCCGGCCAGCACCAACCGCGCCGCGCTGCTCGCGCAGCTCCAGCTCGGCGACAAGCTCCCGTCGGACACGAGCGTGGGTTTTGACGCGCTGGTGCGCGAGGCGAACCCCTGGCTCAGCCAGGAGGAATCCGACCGGCGCTGGACCGTCGCGCTGCAAAGCGAAATTGAACGCGTCTTGCTCCGCTTCCAGAACGTCAAGGTCGCGAAGGTCTTTCTCAACCTCAGCACGCGGCCGCGCGGCTTCTCGCGCGAGCAGCCGCCCGCATCCGCGAGCGTCACGCTGGTGATGAAGAACGGCGAGCCCGTCTCGCGCAACCTCGCCCGTGCCGCGGCGCGCCTCGTCAGCGGCGCCGTCCGCGGCCTGCCGCTGCGGAATGTGCAGGTCGTCGACGGCACCGGCGGAGCCGCGATCGAGGCCGACGGGGAGGACTCGACGGGTGCGAGCGGGCTGCATCAGATGCGCCTCGCGCACGAGAAGCTCGCGGCGGAGAAAATCCGCAGTCAGCTCGCGTTCGATCCCAAGGCGCGGGTCAACGTGCAGGTCGAGCTGGACCTGACAACGCGCGTCACGAACACCGTCACCCCCACCGACCCCGTCGACGTGCGCGAGGAGCGCAGCAACGAAGAGACGTCGCGCGCCCCGCGCGGCGGACAGCCCGGCGTGCAGCCCAACGTCGGCGTCGCCGCGACCGGCGGCGGGGGCGACGAAAGCCGCACCGTCGAAACCTCGAAGACCGAGAAAATCGCCGGGCAGAAAACGCAGAACGAGAGCAAGCCGAGCGGCGAAATCCAGTCGATCTTTGCCGCGATCAACATCTCGCGCAGCTATCTCGAGAGCATCTACCGTCGCGAGAATCCGACCGCCGACGCGCCCACGACCGAGCAGATTCAGCAGGTCTTCGACCGCGAGAAGGCGCGCGTGATCAGCCAGGTCACGGTGCTGGTCAAGCCGCAGACCGAAGAGCAGGTCCGCGTCGACTGGTACTACGACGCGCTGGAGCCCGAGGCGTCCAGCGGCGCGGACGGGTTCGGCGACGTGCTCTCCCTGGCGGGGCAGTATGCGCCGCACGCGGGTCTCGGACTGCTCGCGCTCGTCTCGCTCACGCTGATGCTCCGCATGTCGAAGCAGAACGACCGCGGCGAGTCGTTCGGGCTGGAGATCGGATTGCCCAAAGAGGCGATCGAAGCCGCCCGCAAGGCCGAGCAGGACGTCGCCCGCGCCGCACGGCGCACCTCGGCGGGGGTCGCGGTGGCGGGCGTCGCGACCGGCGTCGGCGTCGCGACGGCGCCTTATGTGAGCGCCACGGGGCCGGGCGTGCTGCCCGAGTTCAATCCGCCGGGCCCGGTCGGACAGGCCGCGGGCATGCAGGGCATCCTCGAAGCGCGCGAGGTCGACGAGCGCACGGTGCAGGTCAACAAGATGCTCGAACAGCTGTCGGAGATGGCGTCGGGCGACAGCGGCGCCATGGGATCGCTGTTGGAGCAATGGGTCGCCCAGCGCGAGTAAGCCCCGGATCAGACATGCGCAACGCCCGCAACCGCAACGAATCCGCCGACTACGACGCGCTCACCGGTCTGCGCAAGGCCGCAATCCTGCTCGTCGCGCTCAACCGCGAAACCGCCGCCAAGATCATCAAGGACCTCGCCCCGGCAGTCGTCGAGGACATCTCGCGCGAAATCGCCAATCTCGGCCCGGTCAGCGCCGACGTCCGCGAGCGCGTCGTCAGCGAGTTCTATAACCTCGTTCTCGCGCGGCAATACGTCGACTCCGGCGGGCTGACCTTCGCGCGCGAACTGCTTCAGAAGACGCTGCCCGCCGACGACGCCAAGCGGATCATCACGGCGATCGAGCACCAGGTCCACGAGCAGCCGTTCAGCTTCCTGCAAAAGACCGAGACCGAGAACCTGCTCACATTCTTGCAGGAGGAGCACCCGCAGACGATCGCGCTGGTGCTTTCTTACCTGCCGCCGGGCATGGCCAGCGAAATCCTGGTCGGGCTTGCGACCGAGCGCCAGCTCGAAGTCGTCACGCGCGTCGCGACCATGGACCAGACCAGCCCCGACGTGATCAAGGAGGTCGAGCGCGGGCTCGAGAAGCGCCTGGCCGGCCTGGTGACCGAGCGCTTCGAGCGCGTCGGCGGCGTTCAGGCGGTGGCGGAGATCCTCAATCTCTCGGGCCGCGCGTCGGAGCGCTCGATTCTGGAGGGCCTCGAAAGCCAGCGGCCTGAGCTGGTCGAGGATATCCGCCGGCTGATGTTCGTGTTCGAGGACATCCTGCGCGTGAACGACAAGGGCATTCAGGGCGTGCTGAAGGAAGTCGACAACCAGGAGCTGGCGCTGGCGCTCAAGACCGCCAGCGAGGAGCTCAAGGACAAGATCTTCCGGAACATGTCCGAACGCGCCGCGCAGCTCATCCGCGAGGAAATGGAATTCATGGGCCCCGTCCGCGTCAGCGACGTCGAGGCCGCTCAACAGAAGGTCGTCGACATCGTCCGCCGACTGGAAGACGCCGGCGAGATCGTCATCTCCGGCAAAGGCGGCGGTGAAAAAGACTTGATCGTCTAGCGCAGCCGCGCACGGGCACGCGCCCGAGGTGGGCGGGGCCTTGATCCAACGCCCGTCGAAATCCCGGGCGCGCGGCGTCTGCAACCGCCTCTTGGAGGGTTCGAATTGGCCGGGGTCATCCGTCGCGAAGCGCGCATGTCGACCGCGAGTTTCTCGCTCGCCGACCTTGCGGCGCAAGGTCGCGCGCTCGTCGCGCAGGCCGAGGCCCGCGCCGCCGACATCCTCCACCGTGCGGAAGACGATGCGCAACGTCTCGCCGAGGAGCGCCGCCGTGAAGGCTTCGAGCGCGGCCTGGCCGAGGGCCGGGCCGCGGGCTTGCAGCAGCTCCGCACGGAAGCGCGCGACACCGTGCTTCGCGAGCAACGCGAGCACTTCGCGCAGTTGAGCAGCGCGCTCGCGACCGCACTTGCCGACTTCGACCGCGCCCGCCGGCGCCTGCTCGCGCTCGCCGAGCAGGGCCTTGTCGATCTGGCGGTCGCGGTCGCCGCCCGCGCCTGCAAGCTCGCTGCCGGGGCCACGCCGCGGGCCGCGCTCGAAAACGCCCGCCAGGCCGTCGCGCTCGTCGCGCCGCGCGACGATCTCGAACTGCGCTTCCATCCCGCCGATCTGGAGCTGCTTCGTGCGGCCGCGCCCGGGCTCGTCACCGGCGCGGCCGAGCTGGCGCACGCGCGCCTGGTCGCCGATGAGCGCGTGACCCGCGGCGGCTGCCTGCTCACGAGCGCCGCCGGCGAGGTCGACGCCACGCTCGAGACCCAACTGGAGCGCATCGCCGAAGCGCTCGGTGCGTCGCTCGCGGCGTCCGGCGCCGTCGACCGCAGCGCCCTGCCGACGCAGACCGGAATCGCTCCGGAGAATCAGCCGTGAACCGCACCGCGACGGAGCGCAACGTGTTTCAGGCCGCGGCCGATGAGGTCGCCGCCGTGCTGAGCGAGCGGCCCCGCGGTCGGGTGAGCGCGGTCCGCGGGCTAACCGTCCACGCGACGGGACTCCCGGTTCCCATTGGCGCGCGATGCACGATCGAGACACGCCGCGACGGCGTCATCGAGGCCGAGGTCGCCGCCCTGCGCGAGCGCGAGGCCGTGCTCAGCGTGTTCGGCGAAACCAGCGGCATCAGTCCCGGGGACGCGGTCGAGTGCCGCTCCGGCGTTCCGCGTGTTCCCGTCGGATTCGATTTGCTCGGGCGCGTGATCGACGCCCAGGGGCGCCCGCTCGACGGCGGTCCGGCGCCCGTGGTGAGCCGCCGCCGGCCGCTCCGCGCCGATCCGCCGGGCGCGCTGGAGCGTCGTGCGGTCGACGCGCCGCTCGGGCTGGGAATCCGCGCGATCGACGGGCTGCTCACCGCCGGTCTCGGCCAACGTCTTGGCATCTTCGCGGGCACCGGCGTGGGCAAGAGCGTGCTCATGGGCATGATCTGCCGCCACACGCAGGCCGATGTCAACGTCGTTTGCCTGGTGGGCGAACGGGGGCGCGAAGTCGGCGACTTCATCGCGCACCAGCTCGGCCCCGCGGGGCTCGCCCGCAGCGTCGTCGTCGTGTGCACGTCCGACGAAGCGGCGGCCCTGCGCGTGCGCGGTTGTCTGCACGCGACCGCGATTGCCGAGTTCTTCCGCGACCAGGGTCTGAACGTACTGCTGATGATGGACTCGCTCACACGCCTCGCGATGGCGCAGCGCCAGATCGGACTCGCCGCCGGCGAGCCGCCCACCGCGAAAGGCTATCCGCCCAGCGTCTTCGCGCTGCTCCCGCGCCTGCTCGAGCGCGCCGGGCGCACGCAGCGGGGCAGCATCACGGGCGTCTACACGGTGTTGGTCGAGGGCGACGACATCGACGAGCCGCTCGCCGACGCCGTCCGCGGAATACTCGACGGGCACATCTGGCTGTCGCGGCACCTGGCGAACCGCGGCCACTACCCCGCGATCGACGTGCTCAACAGCATCAGCCGCGTCGCCGTCGACGTAACCGACGCCAGCCAGCAGCAGGCGGCGGCGCGCGTCCGGCGTGTGCTCGCGACGTGGTTCGACATCGAGGACCTTGTAAACATCGGCGCGTACGTACCGGGCGCCAACGGCGAGTACGACCAGGCCGTACAGTCGCGGGCCGCGATCTTCGACTTTCTCACGCAGGCGCGCGACGCGGGCGCGACGTTCGAGCAAAGCCGCGCCGCGCTGCTGAAACTCGCGGGCGAGATGAAAGGCGCGCCGGGCGCGGCGCGCGGTTAGCGCGCGGGAAATCGAGACCGCCGCTGCGCACGCCGTGCGCCGGGCCGGCCGTGAACCGCCGGGCGAGCACCGTGTTCTTCATGCGGCATTGGCTGTCCTGCATTCGTGAGCCCTCATGCCGAAGCGATTCCACTTCCGACTCGAGACCGTGCTGAGCGTTCGCCGGCTGCGCGAGCGCCAGGCGCAGCGCAAGCTCGCCGCGCAGCAGGCCGAAATTGCGCGGCTCGACCAGCTCGACCGCCAGACGCTGGCGGAAATTTCGCGCCAGCAGGAGCGCCTCCGCGCCGCGCAGCAGTCGCCGCACGCGGACCCCGCCGACTGGACCCGCGCGCGGGCCTGGATCGCCCACCTCCGACGCACGCTCGGCGAGCGGCAAGTCGCGCGGCGGCAAATGCTTGCCGCAGTCGAGCAGCTTCGTGCCGAGTGGCGCGCGGCGCGCGTGCAGGTGAAGATCATCGAGAAGCTCCGCGAACGCCGCTGGGGCGACTATGTCCGCGACCGCGACCGTCGTGAGCAGGCTGAGCATGACGAGTTGGCACGCCGCTTGCAGGGCTTCGAGCGCGAAGCGGACGCGGCGCCCGCGGCGCTGACCCGGGCGGAGGACCCTGCGTCGTGATGCACCGGCTCTACCAACTCGTCGCGGTCGCCGGAATCGCCGTCCTGCTCGCGCTCGGCGCGTTCGCCGGCTACCTGGCAGCGACGGGTCGGCTGACGATCGAGCGGTTGGAGCGTGTGGCCGCCGTCTTGCGCGGCGAGGACGAAAACGCGGCGCACGACGCGCTCAGCGCCGTCGCCGACGCGCACGCGTCGGCAACGACCCAGCCGGCGGCGGAACCGGGGCGCGGACCGTCGGCGGCCGAGTTGCGCCGAGCGCGGCTCGCGGAGCACATGCAGCGCGCCACGCTGGAGCGGGCGGCGGCGGACTTGCAGGCGCGCCAGGCGCTGCTGAACCAGTCCATGCAGCATCTGATTCAGCTTCAGGAGCAGTTCGGCACGGAAAAAACGGCCTGGCTCGCGCAAAAGAAGAAACTCACCGACGTCGCCAACGACGGCGGATTCCAACGCGAGCTCGCCTACGTCACAAAGCTTCAGCCGAAGTACGCCAAGGAGCACGTCGTCCGCACATGGCAGAAACAGAAAGCGGACGCGGTGCGGCTGTTCATGGCGCTCGAACCGTCGAAGGGCCAGCGGATTCTGGAACAGCTCAAAACGCCCGAGGAATTGCAGATCATGCACGAGCTGCTGGAGCAGTTGCGTGCGGCCGATGTGGACAATTACGTCACCGGGTCAGGGAGGACCAGCAGCCATGCCACGCCATAGGTGCCCTGATGCTGCTGCACGTCTCTGGTTCGCCGCGTGTTCCGCCCGCGGGCTGTGTCGTCGGTGTGTTGCCCGCACTGCCCGAACTGCTGCCCGCGGGCACGCCGACGCAGACGCTCCGCGAGCAATCGCGCGCCGCGGACGATGAACGCCGCCGACGCAACAAGGACGCCGCGCGCGAGTCGAACTACGAACTGACCGCCGCCGATGCGACGATGCAGGCGGAGCGCGACGTCGCGCCCGGAAGTGCAGCGTTCCGCCGTGCGGAGACGCGCGCCGCCGTCCGCCAGCACGCGCTTCAGTCGCACGCGGCCTTTCGCGCGGAGCTGGCCCAGGCCGCCCCGCGCCCACCGAGCGCGGGCGTTGCCGTCCGTTCCGAGTCGTCGGGCGGCGAACCCGCGCTCCCCGGCGACGATTCCGCTCCGCTGCCACAAAAAAACTCGCCGACGCGCCCGCTCGCTGCTGCGCCGGCGGCGTCGAAGGAGGCTGTCCCTTCGCCCGCTCGGAGCAGCGCGTCCGCGCGCGCCGATGCGAAGCCCGACACGCCAGCGCTGCTCGACCTGCTGCCAAAAAACAGCACGGGCGCGTCGTCGGCGCTCGCAGCCGCCGCGCCGAGTTCCGCGCACGCGAGCGCCGCCAGCACGACCCGCACGGCTGCGGCGATTGGCGCGCCGTCGACCGTCGCCGCCACTTCCGCTGCCGCGGATTCGGCGTCCGCGACCGCTGCGCCCGTCGGGCGCGGCGAGGTCGCGAGCGCCGCGAAAGCCGACACTGCGCTCGGTGGGGCCGACGTTCGCCGGGCCGCGACCGAGACGGTTCGCACCGCGCCGCGAAGCGCACCGCCGACACGCGCGCCGACCGGCAAGGATGACGCGAATGTCGAGCACATCGTGCGCGTCGTGGCGAGCCGGATCGGAAAAGATCGCAGCATTGCAACCCTGCGGCTCGACCCCGCCGAGCTCGGTTCGATCAAGCTGCACATGGACTTACGCGATCAACGCCTGAATCTGCGCGTCGAGAGCGAGTCGCCGGTGGCACACCGCTTGCTAGTGGAGCGCGTCGAGGCGCTCCGCGCCGCACTCGGGGCGGCCGACATCCGCCTCGAACGCATCGAGTTTGTCACGACCGCGCCGCCGCGCGACTCGGCCAACGCCGACCAGGGTCGCGATCCGTCGCAGCCGCATCCCGACGCGGCCGGGTCGACGCCGGAGCGCTTCGGTTCGCAAGGCGACGGGCAAGCCGACGCCGAGCACGCTCTGGTCGATCGGCGCGCCGCGGGTTCGGACGAGGAGCCGCCCGGCGTGGGCGACGCTGGCGATGGCGAGGCGGCCGCAGCAAGTGTGCCGACGGACGCGCGCCGTCGCGCGGCGCTATCGGGACGAGTGAACATCCTCGCGTGACCGAGGCCGGCGAGCGCACAGCGCACCCGGTAAGTAAACCGACAGGAGTAGACCATGCCCACGACCGCCGTCAGTCCCGCGACCTCGTCGCCGCAAACCGCCGCTTCCCGCGCTCTCGGCCGCGGACTCGGCACGATGAAGAGCGAGGATTTCTTCCGCATTCTCGTCTCCGAGCTCCGCCAGCAGGATCCCTTCGAGCCCGCCAAGACCTCCGACCTGGTCAACCAGGTCTCGCAGATCCGCGGCATCGAGCTTTCGAGCCAATTGACCAGCAGCCTGGAACAGCTCGCCGGCCAACAGCGCGGCGAATCGCTCGGCGGCCTCATCGGGCGCTACGTCAGCGCTACGATCACCGACGCCGCTGGCACGCAGGCGTTGGTCGAGGGCGTCGTCACCGGCGTGCGCTTCGACGCCGAAACGCCGGTGCTGGAACTGGACAGCGGGCAGTCGATCCCCGCCGAGAGCGTCACGCGCGTCACCACGCTCGAACAGGCGGAGCGCGAGAAGTCCGGCGCGGCGAGCGGCGCCAAGCTGATCCAGCCGCCGGTCGCGAGCGCCGCGCTGCCCGTCGCGAGCGCGAATGCCGCGGCGTCGAGCCACGGCGGCGCGACCGCGGCGTCCGCGAAGTCCGCGAGCACCAAGCCGGCCTGGCTCACGCTCGGCGGGTTGTTGAACCTGTGAGAGGCGGCGCGGGCCCAGCCCCGCGCGGACCGGCACGAAGCAGATGAGCGGGCAGGAAGCCGCGCCAGACCACAGCGGGCGATTCGCGGGCAGGAAGCCCGCACCGCCGGGGAGCCGACGCGACATGGGACTCACGACCGCGATGTACACGGCGCTCACGGGCATCAACGCGAACCAGCAGCGCATCGACACCATCGGTAACAACATCTCGAACGTGAACACCACCGCGTTCAAGAACTCGCGCACCCTCTTTCAGACCCAGTTCTCTCGAACCCTCTCGCTCGGAAACGGGCCCAGCGAATCCAGCGGCGGAACCAACCCCACGCAGTACGGCCTCGGCGTCAGCGTCGGCGCGACGCAGCGCGACATGAATCCCGGCTCGGTCGAGACTACCGGCATCGCCAGCGACCTCGCTTTCGAGGGCGACGGCTTCTTCGTCATCCGCCGCCCCAACGGACAGCAGGTCTACACGCGCGACGGCGCGTTCGGCGTCAGCCTCGACAACCGCCTGGTTACCAAGAACGGCGAATACGTCCAGGGCTTTGGCGTCGACAGCGGATTCAACATTGTCCCCGGCGTGCTCAGCGACCTCACGATCCCGCTCGGGACCCTCACCATCGCCCGTGCCACCCAAAGCGTCGTCATGGACGGCGACCTGAGCGCCGCGGGCACCCTCGCCACCGAGTCCAGCGAGACGCGCTCGCAGGCGCTCGTCAACGGTGGCGGCGGGCCTGCCGACGCGGGCACGTTGCTCACCGACCTGCGTGCCGCGACCAGTCCGGCCGTCCCGCTCGTCACCGACGGTGCGCAGATCACCGTCTCGGGCGTGAATCGCGGCGAGCGCGAGCTGCCGGCGGGCGTGTTCACGGTCGGTCAGACCGGCAGCACGCTCGGCGACCTCGCCAACTGGCTCCAGTCGACCTTTGGCATTCAGACGGGCGCGGGGCTGCCGGGAACGCCGGGCGTCACGATCGAAAACGGGCAGCTCGTGGTGCGCGGCAACGCCGGCCTGCAGAACAGCATCGTCATCGCCGCCAGCGACATCACGAGCACCAACCCCGCGGCGCCGTTGCCCTTCACGTTCACGCAGTCGTCGCTCGGCAACGGCGCCGGCGCATTCACGTCGTATACCGTTTACGACTCGCTCGGCAACCCCGTGCAGGTCAACATTACGTTCGCGCTCGAAGCCACTCCGCTCACCGGTCCCGTCTGGCGCTTCTACGCCGAGCAGGCCGATGGCGGCGCGAACCGCATTCTCGGCACCGGCACGATCCAGTTCGACACGCAGGGCAACTTCGTCAGCTCCACCGGCTCGCAGCTCATGATCGACCGCGCCGGAACCGGCGCCGATCCGATCGCGTTCGACCTCGACTTCGCCCGCGTCAACGGACTCTCCACCCAGATTTCCAACGTCATCATGTCCGAGCAGGACGGCTTTCCGCCGGGTGTGTTGACCGCGTACGGCGTGGGCGAGGACGGCGTGATCACGGGTGCGTTCAGCAACGGCCTGACGCGCACGCTGGGCCAAGTCGCCGCGGCCACGTTTGCGAACTCGCAGGGGCTGGTCGCGGACGCGGGCAACACGTATCTCCAGGGCGCGAACTCGGGCACGCCGTCGATCGCGGCGCCGGGGCAGTTCGCGGCGGGGACGCTGCTGAGCGGCGCGCTGGAGCTGTCGAACGTCGATTTGTCGCGCGAGTTCATCGGGCTGATCACATCGAGCGCGGGTTTTCAGGCGTCGAGCCGGGTGATCACCGTCTCACGCGACCTGCTCGATCAACTGTTGCTCGTCGTGCGATAACCCGAGCCGCCGGGCACGCGCGCGTCGCTGCGCCTGGCATGACGTGACCAGAAAAAAAACCCCGGTCGATGCACATGTGCGCATCGACCGGGGTCAATCGATTTCAGCGGTGCGCCAAGCCCACCCCTGCGGTCGGCCCGGCGCACTGGCTCAATCCGCGCGTGCGGACTGCGCGTGTTCGCGGTTTAGACGCCCGCCTGCTCGGCGAGCACCTTCACGGCGGCTTCGATCTTGGCCTGGGCCAGTGTCACCTTGCTCTGGATTGTCTCGCAGCAGGCGATGCTCTTGCTGCCCGTGGAGCAGGTCTTGGTCTCGCCGCCCGCCGCGACGGTCTTGGTCTCGCCGTCCGTCTTCTTGGCGGTGTCGCCCTTGCTGGCGCAGCACTTGCCGCCGTCCTTCGACGCGACGTTCTTGGCGTCCTTGCTGCAACAGCCGCTCTTGGCGCTGCCGGCCGCCTCACGCGCCAGTTTCACGGCCTTGGCGGCGGCTTCCTGGCTCTCGAAGTTGAACGACGCGACGCGATACTGCACCTTGCCGTGGTTCTTCGACGCGAGATCCTTCGCGGCCATCGGGCAGCTCACGACCTCATCGCCAACCGCGAAGCGGACGGTCAGCATGCGTTCGTTGAGGAAGCTGTCCAGCGTGGCCGCGTAGGCGTCCATCGCCTCGGTCTTGGTGGCGTACGTCTTCTCGCCGACGACGAACTGCACTTTCGACGCGTCGCCTTTCGCCAGCTCGAGCGCCTCGGGCTCGCTGCAAACTTTCTTGTCGCCGACCTGGTAGATCACCGCCGGCAGATCGTACGCGACGTCCTTGCCCTTCACGTTGCAGCTGCCCTTGCTCATCGCGAGCTTGCTGCTGCAAGAGCCCTTGGCGGTCGCCTTGTCCGCGCACGACTTGCTCTCGCTCTGTGCGGTGGCCTTCGACTGATCGTGCGAGCAACCCGACTTAGCTTCTTGCGCGAACGCCGCCGTACCGCCGAAAATCAACGCCAGAACTGCAACGATGGCGAACCAGAAACGCATACGAATCTCCTTGGAAAGGTGAGAGGCCCCGGGCGCCGGGCTCGCACGACCCTCCGATCGGGGAGAGCGGCCCGGAGCACCAATGTCGTCGGACGGATGAGACTATCGTTGTATTCTCAGGGTGTCAAATTTCATAAAATCGGGCAAATCGTACACGCCCGGACGGCTTTTCGTCACCTACCGTCCATCCAACCACATCCGCCGTAGCTACTGATGTCACGACATCTTCCGCGGCATGCGGCTCGTGCCGCGCTAAGAACCCGACGAACTCGCGCGGCCTCGTGCAGTCGGTCACGCGGTTTGCATCAAAGGGAAGGGTGCGGCGGTCATGATGCCCGCCCGAGTCCCACCTCCGGGGCGGGCAGGATGCCCGCGGCGCCCATGATGCACCAATTCTGACCAATTACACTGGCACGCCACGCCGCCCGCGCTGGTGCGCCGCGCGGCTTTGGTGTATCACGCGGCGCATGGCGAACCACCGCTCCGCGGCTCCGTCCTTTCCGCGCAATACCTACGCCGCCGCCGGCGTCAGTCTCGACGCCGCCGACGCGCTCGAGGATCGCCTCGGGCCCATCGCCCGGCGCACCTATGGGCCGCGCGTCTTCCGCGGCCACGGCGGTTTCGCGGGCGCCTTTCGGCTTGATTACGACGAGCGCCTTTTCAAACGGAATTATCGCGAGCCGGTGCTTGTTTCGTGCACCGACGGCGTCGGCAGCAAGATTCTCATCGCCGCCGAGGCGCAGCGTTACGACACCGTCGGCATCGACCTCGTCGCGATGAGCGTCAACGATCTGCTCACCTGCGGCGCCGAGCCGCTCTTCTTTCTCGATTACATCGCGCTCCACAAACTCGACCCGCACATCGTCGCGACGCTCGTCGACGGCGTTGCCCGCGGCTGCGAGGCCGCCGGCTGCGCACTGTTGGGCGGCGAGACTGCCGAGATGCCCGACCTGTACGCGAAGGGACATTTCGATCTCGCCGGCTTCGCCGTCGGGGTCGTCGAGCGCGGCCGCATGCTCGATCGCGCCGACGTCCGCCCCGGCGACGACGTGATCGGGCTCGCATCGAGCGGCATTCACTCCAACGGCTACGCGCTCGTGCGAAAACTGTTGCTCGAAGACGCGCGGCTCAAGCTGAACGCGAACGTCCGCGGGCTCGGCGAGCCGCTGGTTGACGCGCTGCTCCGGCCGACGCGCATCTATGTCCGACCGGTGCTCGCGGCGCTCGCCCGCTATCGGCGAAAGAAAGCGATCGTGGGGATGGCCCACATCACCGGCGGCGGCCTGCCCGGCAACCTGCCGCGCGTCATCCCCGACCGCTGCGACGTCGTTCTTCGCCGCGGATCGTGGCCGGTGCCGCCGATCTTCGGCTTGCTGGAGCAGCGCGGCGTCGCGGAAGACGAAATGTACCGCGTGTTCAACATGGGCATCGGCTACTGCCTGGTGGTGCGGCCGACCGCGACGGGACCCGTGATGCAAAGTCTTCAGAAGGCCGGCGAACAGGCGTTCGTGATCGGGCGCGTTCGCAGGGGCAGGGGCGCGGTCGAGCTGCGCTGAGCCACTCGGATTTCCGCGTTCCGGCGCCGGCCGCGAGCGGAGGAAGGCTGGCGCGCTGGCCATGGCGACGCTGATCCGCGACCGCCTCAACGGCGACTGGAACGCTCTTGGAAAACCAGCCTGCGCCGACGGGGCGCGTGATCGCCACCCGCAGCGGGATGCACCCCCACGGGCGCCCCCGGCGCCGCGCGCTTGACAGCGCGCGTACATTTACCTAACATACCGCCCTTCGGGCGAGTCGGGCGTCACGCGCGCGAAGGGTTCGCGACGCGCGACGTCGTCAGGACCTCATCAGCGATACGGAGAATCAACATGTCGTTCCGAAAGCTGCTGTGTATGACCATCGTCGGCGGGCTCGCGTTCGGCGTCGCCAACGCGCAGGACAAGAAGCCGGAAGTGCCGAAGAAGGAGGACGTGAAGAAGGCGATCGAGGACGCCGCCAAGAAAGTCGGCGACGACAAGAAGACCCACGAGGGCGGCATGTCGGCCGAAGAAAAAGCCATGATGGATGCCATGATGGCCCTCGGCCAGCCGGGCGACAACCACAAGCTCCTTGAGCCGATGGTCGGCGAGTGGACCTACACCACCAAGTTCTGGATGGACCCCAGCGCCCCGCCCAGCGAATCCACCGGAAACTCCTCCGTCAAGTCGCTCATGGGCGGCCGCTACTTCGTCGGCGAGCATAAGGGCAAGTTCGAAATGCCCGGACCCGACGGTAAACCCGTGCCCATGGACTTCCACGGCATCGCGACGAACGGCTATGACAACAACACCAAGAAGTTCGTCAGCACGTGGATCGACAACATGAGCACCATGATCATGACCTTCGAGGGCACCTACGATCCCGCCACCAAGGCCTTCACCTACACCGGCACCATGCCCGACTGCATGAGCCCGGGCAAGAACGTCTCGGTTCGCGAGGTCATCCGCATCCTCGACAAGAACAAGCACGTCATGGAGTGGTACGAGACCCGCGACGGTAAGGAAATGAAGAGCATGGAGATCACCTACACGCGCAAGCAGTCGTCCTAAGCGCGACCGATCTCCCGACGGGCAGCAACACGCGTCGCCGGCCCCGCCTCAGCGCGGGTCCGGCGACGATTCTTTCTGCCCGCGCGCCGCCCGCGTACAACTGGCTTCGTCCCGCCACGCCCGAGTATCTCATCGGGCGGCTGATTGGGTCGCACCGCGACTCCCGCGTCGGCGACCAACCCGATCTTCGCAGCGTGGCGGCCGGCGCTGCTCAATCCAGCTCCCAGTAGTCGTCCGGCAGATGCGCGAGTGCCGCCGGATGGCTCGTCGTGAGATAAAGCAGCTCGTCCGAGACCGGATGCGCCGCCGCCGCCGTCACGCGCCGCCCGTCGACATACCATCCCAACGCGAGCGGGTCGAGATGCCGCCTTTCGACCATGTACAGTCCGCCCACGCCCGCCGGCTGCACGAACCGGTCGAGCGACTGCCACCCGCCTGCCATCGTCGCCCCTCCCGCCGCCGCGATTCGCGCCCCCGGTCGAATCTTCCTGGCGAATCGCACCAATGAACCGCGCCGCGGCGTTGCCGTCCTGCCCCAAGGACTCAATCAGTTGAATCGCACCGACGTCGAGTAAAACACGCGCCCGCCGCGCGTCACCGCCCAATACCACGTTCGCGCCGCGTTGTACTGCACCCGCGCGACGGCGACCCCGGTCGCCGGCGTCACGACGAGAAAGCGCTTGTTCGCCGTGATCGTCTGCAACACGATGCCGACCGGCCAGGTCACGCTGGTCGGAGCGAGCGTGGTCTCGCCGCCGCCGACCGCATCCGCCAGCCAGCACTCGAGCAGGCTGTACGTGCCCAGCGCCGTCCGGATCGACGTGTCGACCTGGTCCGACGCTTCTTCGCCGACGTCCATCGTGATCTGCACCGCGTAGTCCGGCGCGAGCCGATCCGCGAGCTGGCGGATGAAGTCGACGTGCGCAACCAAGTCCGTGTCGGAGCGCGTCAGCGGTGCCCGAAGCTGCGCCAGCGCTGTCGCGATCTGCACCGCCGCCGTCTCCAGCCGATGCGGCGTGAACGGCCCGCGCGCCAGGTCCGGACCAAAGAACTCCGTGTGTCGTCCCGTCATGCGATTCCCCCTTGTGAGTGGCTGCGGCGCGAGCGGACCGCGCCGCCGCTCGCAATTCTAGGAATCATAGAAAGTGCGGTCAAGCCCCTCCGCCGCCGCCTCAGCGAGCGCCCCCGCGGCGAGAGCCGTCGCCGCCGACCGCGGCGCCCCGCACGAACGCCGCCCCGCGGAACGGCGGTCCGATCCGAGCCGCGGGGCGCCAGCCCGCGATTCCGGACACGCGCGGCACCCACGTCCGCCGGACGGTCGGATCGATCGCAGGAAAAAAAAGCGGTGACGAGATTGCGAGGCGCGGAGCATCGATCAAGTCGCCGGAAGACGGGGCGTCCGACGCGCGGCACGCGCCCCGCGACGTCGCCACTCCGCCAGCGCCGCCGGCAGCGCGTCCGCGACCTCGCGCGGCAGATACCCGACCGGCCCGATCCGTTTCGCGAGCGCATCGGCCGCCGCCCCATGCGCATACACCGCCAGGCACGCCGCCTCCCACGCGGTCATCCGCTGCCCGACCAGCGCTGCGAGCAAGCCGGTGAGCACATCACCCATCCCACCGGTCGCCATTCCGGGATTGCCCGTCGGGTTTACATAGGTCCGCCGCCCGTCGGAAACCACCGTGCGAAATCCCTTGAGCACAACGACCGCGCCCGTCGCGCGGGCGAACTCCGCCGCCACTCGGCGCCGCGTCGCATCCTGCCCCCAAAGTTCCTCCGGCGCACGCCCCAGCCCCATCCACAGCCGTGCCATCTCGCCGGGGTGCGGCGTCACGATGGTCGGCCGGTCCTGCCGAGCCGCGAGCACCTTCCCGATCCGCGGCGCGAGGTTGTTCAATCCGTCGGCATCGAGAATGAGCGCGCCGCTCGTCCGCCGCACGAGTGCTTCCATGACCCGCACAAGCCCCGCGCTGCGCCCCAGCCCCGGCCCCGCCGCCAGTACGTCGCACCACGCGAAGTCGATTCCGTGCGCCGCGCCCGCGGCCAACTGTCCGTCGGCGTCCTCCGGCAGACCCACGGTCATGTAGCTTGGCTCGCTCGCCGCCACGATCGGCTGGAGCGACTTTGGCGTGTGAACCCGGACGAGCCCCGCCCCGGCGCGCAGCGCGCCGAGCCCGGCGAGCACCGCGGCGCCGCTCATGCCGGCGCTGCCTGCCACGATGCCGACGCAGCCGGCATCGCCTTTGTGAACATCGGGTCGGCGGCGCGGCGGCCCGCTCGGCGGACGGCGCACCACGGAGCGAGCCGGGGTCGGTTTCATGGAACGTTCCGCAAGGACCGCTTGGAGCCGCTGTCGCGACGCACGCGCCGGTCTATTTCGATCGGTCGGCCGCAGCCGCCGCCCGGATGATCGCGAGAAACGCATCCGCCTTCAGGCTCGCGCCGCCGACCAGCGCCCCGTCGACATTGGGCTGCGCAAGCAACTGGGATGCGTTCTCCGCGTTCACGCTCCCGCCATACAGAATCGGCACGCCAGCCGCGGCCGTCCCACCCAACAGTCGGCCGACGAGCGCCCGCAGATGCGCGTGCGCTTCCTGCGCCTGCTGCGGCGTCGCGTTCACGCCGGTCCCGATTGCCCAGACCGGCTCGTAGGCGATAACCAAGCGTTCAGCGACCGCCGGCTCGACGCCGATAAGTCCACCAGTCAATTGGAACGTCAGTACGTCGTTGGTACGGTTGGCTTTGCGCTCGTCGATCGTCTCGCCGACACAAAGAATCGGCGTCAGTCCGGCCGCCAACACAGCGCGCACTTTGCGGTTGATCAGCGCGTCATCCTCGCCGCCGCCGATGGTGTGCCGCCGCTCGCTGTGCCCGACGATGACGTAGGTCGCGCGGGCCTCGGCGATCATCGCGGGACTCACCTCGCCGGTGAACGCACCGCTGGTCTCGCAATACACGTTCTGAGCGCCGAGCCGAATCGGGCCGCCATCGAGCGCCTTGGCGGCGGGGAACAGATAGATGAAGGGAGGAAACACCGCAACGTTGCAGCCCGGATCCGCTCCGACGCCCGCGCGTAGCTGACTGATCAACTCGCGCGCCGCCGCCAGGTTCAGGTTCAGCTTCCAGTTGCCGGCAACCAGCTTCCGCCGCATGTGCGACTCCTCTCGATACGCCGGCAGCAAGCCGCGCGTGGAACGCGGCGGCGGCTGCGAGGCGTGAACTCACCGCGATTCGGCGCAACGACATTGTCGCTCGGCCGCGGTTTTTCACAACGTGTCGGGTGAATCGGAGCCCGCCCAAAAGCCCGTTCTGCGAGGTCCGATATCGGGAGCGCTTCCGGAATGGCCACTGGACAGCGACCAATCCGTCGGCTATTACTCCGCATCTTCAGGGCACGGTCGGCGGCTTTGGGCAGCCGCGACAGGGCGCGGGTTGCGGTTCTCGGATCAACGAACCCCAACACGCTTCGTTCAGGCCGGTAACGGAGAGCCATATGTACGCAGCGACCGCAGCTGCGCGCTGGGTATGTGCCTGGGTCGCGCTCGCGGCGTCAGGCTTCATGGGAGCGTGGTTTCCGGGTGAATCGAACGGACGCCCGGCCGACTCGGCGAGCGCCGTCTCAGCGCTCGACGCCGACCAATTCGAATTCTCGTACGAATACCGCACCCCGCGTGACGGCGGCGCTCCAGCGGTTCCGCCAGAAGACGACGACTCAAACCTGGCCGCACCCGAGCGCGGCGTGCGGATCACGCGCACCTGCCGCGTCACCGCATATTGCGACCGCGGCATAACCGCATGCGGCATTCCATCGGGCGTGGGTCAGTGCGCCGCGCCCGCGGACATCCCGCTTGGCTCGCGCGTCTTCATCCCGGCCCTGGGCCGGACGTTCATCGTTACCGACCGCACGCATAAACGCTTTCGCCACAACACGATCGACATCTTCATGCCCTCGCGGGACAGTTGCCTGGCGTTCGGCCGGCGCTACCTCGAAGCCCAATTTCACATCCACCCCGAACCGCCGCGCTACGGCTCGCCTGCGTTCGCGGTCCTCGTGCGAGACCGCTACCGCGAGAATTGACCCGCGGCGCCGGCCCCGGTCGCATCGCGCGTGATTCGCCGGGCTATTCGCCGCGTCGGTCCGCGCCTATGCTTACGCGGGGTCGTGTTCAGTCTGAGTGCCGCGGACGCCTGGGCCATGGTCACGCTCGAATCACAGCTTCCAGCAAACATCACGCCCGCGCTGCGGCTGAAGGAATACCTGTCGCTCGTGCGGGCGCTGAGCGTGCAGACCGATCCGTTCGAGCTGCTGGCGGTCTATCGCAGCCGGGCACACCTGATCGTCCCGCACGATCACGTGGTCACGGTCACCAGCCGCGGACTCAAGCCCGGCCAGGTGAGCGTGATTCGCTCGTCCATGACCGGCCAGGCCCACGACCCGTTCGCCGCGCCGGAGAAGCTGCCGCGAATCACGACCGGTCTGCTCTGTCAGATGATGGCGGCGGGTCGGCCGGTGAAAATCGACGAGCTTCAGCTCGATTCCGACGATCCGCTGAACTTGCACATGGCGGGGATGAAGTCGGTCATCGCGGCGCCCATCTTCGTCGAGGGCGAGCCGCAGGTGGTCGTCGTCATGGGCCGGCGCAGCGAGCCGCGCTTTGAGCTCGAAGACCTCTCCACGCTCCTGCTGACGGTCAATCTGATCGGACAGGCGTCGAACCAGCTCCGACTCGCCGAGCGCCTGCGCGCCGCGTATGCGGAGCTCGATCGCGAGACGCGCGTGGTCGGCGAGATCCAGCGCGACCTGCTGCCCAAGGTGCTGCCCGACATCCCGGGCCTGTCCGTCGCCACACACTACGAGACCAGCACGCGCGCCGGCGGCGATTACTACGACTTCCTGCCGCTCTGCGGCGGGCGCTGGGGCGTGCTCATCGCCGACGTCAGCGGCCATGGCGCGCCCGCGGCCGTCGTCATGGCCATGATGCACGCGATCCTGCACGGCTCGATCGAACCCGACGGCGAGCAGAAATGTGCCGCCCCCGGCGACGTGCTCACCGCGCTCAACACGCGCCTCTATCGCTTCATGCGTGCCGGCAATTTCGTCACCGCGTTTTACGGCGTGCTCGACCCGCGCGCCCGCACGCTCCGCTACGCGATGGCCGGGCACGACCCCCCGCGCCTGCTCCGCCGCGCATCGCAGCACGTGGAGGGACTGCCGCTGACGGAGGGCTGGCCGCTGGCGATCGAATCAAACATGGCGATCAGCGAGAGCGTCGTGCAGTTCGAGACCGGCGACCGCCTGCTGCTTTACACCGACGGCATCACCGAGACCTTCAGCGTGAAGGGCGAGATGTTCGGCTTGGCGCGGCTCGACGAGGCGCTGCTGCGCTGCCAATACTCGGCGGCGTCGATGGTCGATTGCGTGCTGGCGGACGTGCGCGGCTTCAGCCGGGGATTGCCGCCGCGCGACGATCGCACGCTGGTGGCGCTGGCGTTCGATTGAGGGCGGCGGGGCGGCAGTTCTTTGCGCACGCGTGCGTCGCCCAGCGCTGAGCGGTGCAAGGGGTGCGGCGCCGGCGGGATGCTACTCTTTGCGCGCGTCTGATGCTCAGCGGTCGTTCTGCGACACGACGGCATCGACAAACGCGTCGACGTCGAACACGTCGATCGCGCCGTCGCGGTTGACATCGGCGAGGTCGCGGCGGCACCAGCCGTAGTTCTGTTGATAGAACTCGGCGTCGACGAGTGCGGCGACGAAGG
>JBFXAM010000035.1:0-41719 GCA_050184295.1 Phycisphaerae bacterium
TCGTGAGGGCGGACTTGAGCGCGCGCGAACGCGCGACCAACCGGCGTGCGGTGACCCGCGGAGCTTCACCCCGCGACCCGCAGTGCTTCACGCCGCCCTGCCGACGCGCACGGCCGTCGGCAGGGCACCCACGCTTTGATTCAACTGCATCAGACGGAGATCTGCCGGCGGAACATCCAGCAGTTTGGACAGCAGGTAGGGCAGGTCGCGGCCGGTTGCGACCTGCCGTGCGCCTACGGACATTCAAATCGTCGGCCGGCGCCGAGTGCCCGGCCCGGTGCCCCGCGGATGGCCGGGTGCCCGGCCGATGGCTGTTCGCATCGGCCGGGTCGTGAGGGCGGTCTTGAGCGCGCGCGAACGCGCGAACAACCGGCGTGCGGTGACCCGCGGAGCTTCACCCCGCGAACCGCAGTGCTTCACGCCGCCCTGCCGACGCGAACGGCCGTCGGCAGGGCACCCACGCTTTGATCCGAGTGCATCAGACGGGGCCGTGCCGGCGGACTGCGCCGCCTGCGACGATTGTAACTCCATCGCTGGAACACACTTGCCGCGTATACTCTGGTGTGCTGCCGCCGCGGTCCGGCGTTTTGCCGCCGCGCCGAAATTGCTTCCGGCCGCACTGTGCGCGTCGCGGTATCGACGGTACGGTATCCGACCGGCGGCGCGGGAAAAAGAGTGTGCAAGAACCGCACGCCGAAACCCGCGTCGAATGAGCAGCGTCCCGCCGGCCGCGCGCTTGCGCAGCACGCGAATGAGCCGCGCGTTAGAGCTGCGCGTTAGAGCCGCGGGTTAGAACCGCGGGTTAGCGCCGCAGGTTAGCGCCGTGGGTCAGGGCGGCGGGTTTTGAGCCGCTGGTTCGCGGCGATGGTCGACGCCGCCGTCCGGCCGGGCGGCGGGCCCGCCAGGCTTGGTGCGTTGCCGCTGGTGAGGAGCGGCCCCCCCCCGGCACTCGCTTTCCGCAGGAGATTCACGCCATGGCGACGCGAAATTCCGTCTGGGGCATCGAGATCGGGCAGTGCGCGTTGAAGGCGGTGCGCCTGCGGCCGGGCGAGGACGGCAAGGTTGAGCTGGTCGCGTTCGACATCGTCGAACACGCCAAGATTCTCTCGCAACCGGATGCGGAGCCGGACGAAGCGATCAAGGCGGCGCTAACCACGTTCGCGGGACGCAACGAATGGCAAGGCGACGCGTTCGTGATCGGCGTGCCGGGGCAGCAGACGTTCGCGCGGTTCACGAAGCTCCCGCCGGCGGATCCGAAGAAGATCCCCGATCTGGTGAAATACGAAGCGGGTCAGCAGATTCCCTTCGACATGGACGACGTCGTGTGGGATTACCAGGTGTTCCAGGCGCCCGAGTCGCCGGACATCGAGGTGGGCATCTTCGCGATGCGGAAGGATCTGATCCGCAAGTACATCGACGCGTACGCGGCGGTGGGCATCACCCCGACGGCGATCCAGTCGCTGCCCGCGGCGCTGTACAACTTCGCGCGGTTCGATCAGCCGAACGACGAAGGCGGCGCCACGGTGCTGATCGACGTGGGCGCGCAGAACACGGACCTGATCGTCGTCGAGAAAAACGGCGCGTGGACGCGCAACATCCCGCTGGGCGGCAACAGCTTCACCGAGGCGCTCATCAAGGCGTTCAAGCTCTCGTTCTCGAAAGCCGAGAACCTCAAGCGCACCGCCGCGTCGAGCAAATACGCGCGGCAGATCTTTCAAGCGATGCGTCCGGTGTTTGCGGAGCTGGTGGCCGAGGTGCAGCGGTCGCTGGGCTTCTACAGCTCGACGCACCGCGATGTGGAGCTGACGCGCGTGCTGGCGCTGGGCAACGCGTTCCGCCTGCCCGGCCTTCAGAAGTACCTGGAAAACAACCTGACGCTCGGCGGCGGCGTGGGCAAGCTCGAATCCTTCAACCACGTCGTCCTCGCCCCGAACATCAATCGCGAGCAATTCAACGAGAACGTGCTGAGCCTGCCGGCGGCGTACGGACTCGCGGTGCAGGGGCTGGGCATGTCGGCGATCTCGGCGAGCCTGCTGCCGCTGGAGCTGGCGCGCGTCGCGGTGTGGAAGAAAAAGCGCGTGTACTTTGCGGCGGCGGCGGCGTGCTTCGGGCTGGCGGCGGTGCTGCCCTGGACGCGCAGCTTCATGGACCAGGCGGCGCTGGCGGCAGCGCCCGACGCGCGGCGCAAGGCGGACGACATCGTCGCCGAGGCGCGGCGATTCGCGCAGCAGTTCCAGGAAGTGAGCCAGAACACCGGATCGCAGGAAGAGAGCATTCGCAAGCTCACCGAGCTGCAAAAGGACCGGCCGCTGGTGCCGCGGCTGCTGAGCCTGCCGCACGAGGCGCTGCCCGAGGTGGCGCCGAACTGGGACAAAGCGCAGACGCCGGAAGACATCAAGAAGCTGGTCACTTCCGATCCGGCGCGCTATGGTCGGACAAAGCGCAAGCAGATTTTCATCGAGCGCCTCTCGCTGGAGTTTTCGAAGAACATCGAGGGGCTGGTTCCCGCCGGCGTGGGGAGCGAGGTGCAGAGCCAGGCGGCGGCGTTCTCCGGCGGCGGCCCGATGGGGATGGTCGGCGGCGGCGCCCGCGCGGGCGGCGGGGCGCCGTTCGGCATGAACATCGCGCCGGCGCCGACTTCGGAAGAAGGCGAGGGAGCGCCGGGGTTTTATGTGCGCGTCGTCGGCCGGCTGCTGTACGGCGACGACCAGGCGTCGGCCGCGAGCTTCCTGCTCGGCGAGTATCTCAAGAACATCGTTGCGCTCGGGAATCGTGCGGGACTGGGGTTCTACGTCCTGCCCGAGGATCCGAAGAACGAACCCGGCAAGCAGAACCCGCGGCTGGTGCGCGTGGCGGAATACTACGAGCTGCGCACGCTGGGCGGCCCCAGCATCATGCCGACCCGGCCGGGGCAGACGCCGGATGCGCCGGGCGCGGGCGTGGCGCCGGGGTTGGAGGACAAGTCGCTCGAGGATCCGATGACGGGCGAGTCGATGAAGACCGACTGGCGTTTCGAGATCGGATTCAAGGTAAAGCTTGGCGACGCGCCGCCACCGGCCGAAGGCGGTGACGGCAGCGCGCCGCCCGGCGGCGGATGAGCCGACGGCGGATGGCGAGCGACGTTGGACTTGGCGGCGCGTCGAGACGGTTGCGGATTGAACTTCGAAGGACTGAGCCATGCAGTTTGTGAAAACTCACCTGATCTCGCTGGCCTGCGGCGTGCTGGCGTTGGCTTTCCTCGGCGTGGCCGCGGTGGGCATGATGCGCAGCCAGGTTCAGGAAGCGATGAACAAGCGCGTGCAGTCGGCGGGCGAAATCCAGTCGCTGGCGAGCAAGCCGCAGAACGAAGAGACGATCGCGGCGGAGAAGCGGCGCGGCGAGCTGTTTCAGCAGGAGTTCGAAAAGACGCTGGAAGAAGCCAACCGGATCAACCGCCGCCAGCCGCTGATGGGCGGCGTGTTCCCAAAGCCGGCGTCGGACGCGACGAAGTTCGAGTTCCGCGACGCCTATATCGCGGCGCTGCGGAAGCTCCCGCCGCGGCTGGTGGCCGGCGACCTGCCGAGTGCGGCCGAAGTCGCGGAAGAACAGCAGAACGTCGCGGACCTGTTGCAGCTTGAGGCGGAGTCGAAGGCCGCGGCGGGCGAGGGCGACGACAAGCCGGCGGCGGCGCCGGCCGCGCCGGCGCCGCTCGCGCCGCCGTCCGCGATCCTGTCGCCGGCCGGCATGGGCGTGCGCGGCGTGGGCGGCGGAGCGCGCAGCGGCGGCTATTCTCCGGGAATGATGACCGGCATTCCGACGTCGCTGGAGGGCGAGCCGAAGTACAACGCGACCTATCGAGCCTATGTGTCGAAGGCGCGGAGCATCCGCGTGTACGCGAACGAAGCGTCGTTTCACATCAGCCCGATCGTCGAGGGGCCGGCCGCGCCGGACGTCGAGTCGATGTGGGCGGCGCAGGTCAGCTACTGGGTGCAGCAGGACATCGTCGAGGCGATCGCGAAGCTGAACGCTGCGGCAGCCGAGAAGCTCGGCGACGCCGACGTCTATGTCGAGCACGTGCCGGTGAAGCGGATCGACCGGCTGCGCGTGCTCGGCTATGTGACCAAGGAAGGCTTTCTGCCGTTCCCGGCCATGAACGACGCGGGACAATCGACCGAGGTTCGCCAGTCGTTCACGGGGCGCACGTCGGATGAGCAGTTCGACGTGGTGCGGCTGACGCTGACGGTGGTGGTCGACCAGCGCGACCTGCTTAAGCTGATCGACCAGATCGGCAAGCAGAACTTCTATCACTGCACCCACGTGGACTATTCGACCGTGGCGCCGGAGCCGGGTTACATGTACGGCACGGCGCCGGTCGTCCGGGCGACGTTGGACTTCGAAGGTTATCTGGCGCGCAAAGCGTACACGGAGCTGATGCCGCCGGACGTGCTGGTGAAGCTCGGCGGCGCGCCGCCAGGCGGCGGATGAGTGCGGAACCGGGGCGGCGCGTCGGCAGTCGAAGCGTGAGCGAAGCACCGGCTCGTGTGGAGCGGTGCGGTTCGGGAGAGCGTCATGAGCAAGCGATCGAGTTTCAACTTCTTTGAGTTGTACGTGGACAAGATCGTCCTGGGCCTCGCGGGCGCTTTCGCGCTGGCGATGGTGTGGATGTATCTGCTGAACTCCCCGAACGCGCGCGAGTTCAACGGCCAGCGTGTGACGCCGGCGACGCTCGATGACGCGATTCTCCAGCAGGCGACCATGCTGCAAAGCCGGGTCCGCGGCGCGAAGGCGGCGCCGGTCGACGTTCCGAAGTACAGCGAGGTGCTCCGCCGGCAGTTCACGGACGGCGTCCTCGGCGCGCCGCCCGAGGGCGCCCCGCCGCTGCCGCCGACGCTGCGACGCGTGGCCATGTTCGGAACGAAAATCGAGGTGCCGGGCCTCGCGGATCAGGAAGAAGCGGCGGGCAGCGTGGCGGTCATCACACCCGTGAAGCCCGATCGCCCGGTCGTGACGACCGGACGCAGCCTCGTGCATCGCAAGGCGGCGACGATCGGCGGCGAGCCGTCCACTGTGCTGGCGGCGGACGCCGATCCCAAGGACGCTGTCGAGACGCCCTGGGTGACGATCGCGGCTTACTTCGACCGCAAGGTGCAGCAGGAAGCGATGAAGGCCGCCGGCTATTCGCTGGGCCGCAGCCGCGTGTACTTTGTCGGGGTCGACGTGCAGCGCCAGGAGCGGCTGTCGAGCGGGGAATGGAGCGAGTGGCGCGACGTACAGCCGGGCAAGGCGATGCCGCAGGTCGAAATTCCCAATCCCGAGTACGACGAGGTCACCGGTGCGATCAAGAACAAAGACGCGATCGAGCAGGCGCTCAATCTTGTTTCGGCACACCAGAACCAGTTGATGCAGCCGTTCTTCTACTCGATTACGTCCGGCGACGAGTGGGTGACGCCGCCGCTGGAGGGGCACGAGCCCGAGCCGATCGAGGATGAGCCCAAGCCGCGCGTGAAGCCAAAGAAGGAAGAACGCGAACCGCGTGCGGCGCCGGGGCGGACGCCGCCGCCGATCTTTGGCGGGCCGCGGAGCGGCGGGATTCTGTCGCCGGGTGGCGGCGGACCGCGCGGCGCGGGAGGTTTCACGCCCCCTCCGCCGAGCGCGAACCAGGGTCGGGCACAGGCCGCGAAACAGGCGGAAGACGATCTGAAGCAGGCGAAGTCGGCGCTGAAGGACGAGGACTTCGTCCGCGCCATGCAGTTGGCGCAGCAGATTCTGGCGAACCCCGACGCGCGCGAGAGCACCAAAAAGGGCGCCGAGGGCGTGCTCGACGACGCGCAAAAGGCGATCGAAAAGCAGGCGGCCGCCGGCGGCGGCATGGTCGTGCCGGGCGGCGGACCGCGCGGTCTGGGGCCGCCGGGCATGGTCGTGCCGGGCGGCGGTCCGCGCGGCGCGGCGCCGATGCAGACGTCCCAGCCCGAGGCCACGACGCTGGTGACCCATCCGGAGACGGGGCAGCCGGCGGTGTGGTTCCACGACGACAGCGCGGAGGCGGGCAAGACGTATCGCTACCGCATGCGGTCGAAGATCTGGAACCGCTACGTCGGGCAGATGCGCATCGTGAAGAACCCCGAGTCGGCCAAGCGCACTGTCCTGCCAGGCGAGTGGAGCGCACCCAGCGATCCGATCGAGGTTCGTCCCAGCACGTACTTCTTCGTCCGCAGCACACGCGCCGACAAGCAGAACGCCACCGTCGAAGTCTGGAAGTGGCGCGACGGAAACTGGCTGAAGGAGAGCTTCGACGTCGCGGTCGGCGAGAGCATCGGCGGCGTGAAGAAGGTGCGTCTCGATGAGAGCGACGCGCGCAGCGAGCGCGTCGACGTTGACTTCTCGACCGGTGCGGTCGTGCTCGACCTGCGCTTCGACGAGGAAATCCCCATCCGTCGCGCCATGGGAAAGGAAGGCGAGTTCCGCTACGACGACCGTCAGACGGCGGTTCTGGTCTATCTCGATCCCGCCGACGGCCAGGTGAAACAGCGGGTCGAGTGGCTCGATCGCTACGACCCGGTGCGAAAGCAACTGGGCGGCGAGGGGAGCTGACGAGCGCCGGCGCGCGCCCCCTTTTGCAACCGACGCGCGCCGCGTGAGAGGTCCGAGTCCAACCCGCGGCGGCCGAAGCCGGACCGCGTCGTTGAACAGCCGCGCTAGGCCGCGAAACCCGTCGGAGAGCGCTTCGAGTTCGACCGGCTTGGTCCGGCAGCAGGTGCGGAGCGCGTTGTCATACATCTCGACGTCGCGATTCGCGTCGGACGCGGTCAGCACCCGCACGCGGATGGTGCGCAGATCCGGGTCGGCCTTGATTTCGGCGAGCACCTCGCGGCCGTCCGCGCGCGGCACGTTCAGATCGAGCAGGACCAAGTGGGGGCGCGGCGCGGCGTGAGAGCCGCCGGTGCGACGAAGATGCGCCGGTGCCTCGACGCCGTCCGAAACGGCGCGCAACACGTGCGGAATCGCGCTCTCGCGCAGCGCTTCGCCGGTCAGCCGAACGTCGCCGGGCGAGTCTTCCACCAGGAGAATCTGAATCGCCGGTGCTCTCACACCGGGTTCGCCCGATCCGTGCCAGCCCCCACGGCGACAGGCGCGCCGCGCGGCGGACGCGCGCCGACCTGCGCGGTGTGTGGCGCTGCCGCACTCGCGTCGGTCTTCCAGCGTGCATGCCCGGCAGTGCGGCGCGCGCGTCTCAGAGTGACGCGCCCGAGAGGATTCGAACCTCCGACCTGCGGTTTAGGAAACCGCTGCTCTATCCAGCTGAGCTACGGGCGCAACTATTTATTTTGCAAGCACTTGCGTCATTTTTCGTGACACGTCAAAAACGGTGACGACAACCTTGACGACAACCGCAGAGGTACCTACGCTCGATTTGAACGCCGCCAAGCAGTTCGAATAACGAACGGAGGTCGCCATAGTGAAACGCTCTCGTCGCAAGCCTAAGAAGCCTCATCCGACCTTCCCACTGACTGCACATCCGAACGGTCAGTGGTGCAAGAAGATCCTCGGAAAGCTCCACTTCTTCGGTGTCTGGGCCGACCCGGACACCGCCCATCAGAATTATCTCCGCATCGCGGAAGATTTGCACGCGGGCCGTGATCCCTCGCCCGCCGCAACCGAGGAGTTGACGATTAAGGAAATGGGGAATCAGTTCCTGATGCACCAGATGCAGCGCGTCGAAACCGGTCAAATTGGAACGCGCTGGTTCGAGGACTGCCGTCGAGTGGTCCGGCATTTCGCGCGATCGGTCGGCACGGCCCGGCCGGTAACGAGTCTGAATGCCGATGACTTCCTCCAGTACCGGCGCCTGATCGCAAAGCAAGGCATTGGCGGCCAGAAGGCGTTGGGAGTGCATGGGATCACGCACACGGTTGTCGCGATTCAGACTATGTTCAAATGGGCGGTCCAGGCGGGGATCATTGAGCAGCTGCCGCGATTCGGAGTCGCGTTTGCGAAGCCCTCCGCCGCTGATGTTCGTCGAAGCAGAGCCGAGCGCGAGCGGCGGGCCGGCAAGAGATTGTTCACGGCAGAGCAGATTCGGTCGCTGCTCGCAGCTGCGAGGCCGGAGTTGAAGGCCGCGATCTTCCTCGGAATCAACGGCGGCTTCGGCAATACGGACTGTTCGGCGCTTCCTGTTGCCGCTGTCGATTTGAGAGGCGGAGTGATCGACTTTGAGCGCCCCAAAACAGCGGTACGACGCGTGGTTCCCCTGTGGCCCGAGACGATTGATGCGATTCAGATTGCTCTGGACGGCTTGATGCCGAAGGCGGCGACGCCGGAGGCGCGGGAGCTCGTGTTCCGGAGCGAGCGCGGCTTTCCGCTGGTACGGCAAATCGTTCGCCGCGAAGGCGACGAAATCAAGAAAGTGACGTATATCGACCGCCTCAGCGATTGGTTCGACGCGCTTCTGAAGGAATTGAAACTCAAGCGGATCGGCCTCGGCTTCTACTCGCTGCGGCACACGTTTCGGACGTGGGCGGACGAGGCCGGTGATCAGCACGCGATTCACCGCATCATGGGACACAGCATCCCCGGGATGAGCGGCGTGTACATCGAAGAGATCAGCATTGAACGGCTACGGCGAGTTGTGAACGCTGTGCGGTCGCGCCTCTGGCCGCAGGTCGAGACTGCGGGCGAGCAGCTTCGAGTCGCTACTGGATAAAGTCGATGGTTGGCTCGGAGACCGAGCGGCTGCGTCGCACCTTGGGCGGTGCGGCGTGGAGTTTCACCGAGGACTTGAGGAACGCGTCGACCCAGTCGCGGTGAATGCGAAAACGCCGGCGACGTCCCCGGCCAGCGACACCCGTGACTTCGGCCGCTTGGAGCCGTCCGCAAGCGATGAGACGTTCGACCGAGTCTCGCGACAATTTGAGTTCGCTGGCCACTTCATCGACGGTCAGCCAGTCCGGGCGTGCCGACGTCGTGCCCGCCCGAAGCGCGGCGAGGTGCGCTTCGATCTGCTGCAGCACCTGCAGCAGGTCTTCGGTGGTCGGGGTCGTCGGGGCCGGATTCTGCATGGCGGTCGCGGATCCTCGTTTGATCGTGGTCCCGTTACGGGAACTCGCGGAAGATCTGGAGGCCGATCAACTGCTTCAGGCGCGCGCGGAGAAGGACTGGACCTCCGAACTCGCGGGCGAGCGACGGCGCCCGCTCTTCCAGCATTTCGGCAACGCGGCGGCGATTACGGTCGGTGAGTTCGAGCGAGGCGGACGTGAGTTCACTGAACCCGCGGTCCTCAACCATGAGCAACCCGACGGTGATCGCGAATAGTTCGAGGTCGCTGGGCGGCCGGATCGGCCGCGCACTCGTCGCGACAGCCGTATTCGTCAAGTCGTAGAGCACCATTGTCATCCTTCCACTGTTCTCATGTTCGCACTCACAGGAACATCGCGAACAAAAAAAACTCCGATTCAACGACCGCCGGCCGGCGGCGTAGCGACGGACGGCGCCGGCTTTGGCATCAGGTCGTAGAAGAGTCGGCTCGGGATCAGCGTACGAGGCTCCGCGCCGATGAGCTGAAGACTGTGCGCGCGGATCAGCGTGGCCGTTTTGGAGACGCCGAACGAGTGGCTGAGCGCGGGCACAAATATGTTCTGCCACATCTTCAGCGACTGATCGCTGGCCATCATCAGCTCGGTTAAGCACCAGTGCGGGTCAGCCCCGATGCCGCGTGCAATCAAAATCACTTCTCGCTCGAACAGACTTACGGGCAGCAGAAATGCCGCAGCGAAGCGATCCGCTTGCCGCTCAATCTCATCGTCGAAGACAATCTCCGGCTCGTCATCGTCGGAGAACCGGTCACGCACGTGCATGTGCAGAACGAAGTGCGCCAACTCGTGGGCGCAAGTGAAGCGGTAGCGGCCTTCGTTGAGTAGCGCCTTTTCAGAAACGAGGATCTCGCGATCACGCAGGAAACACGCACCGAGTACGCGCGGTCCGATGTGCGTCAGGTCCGCGATGCCGAAGCGGATGTCGAATGCCGTTTCGATCCAGCGGTCCACGGGAACTGGGAGCGGGATTTCGGAGAGCCCGAGCTTGTGCAGGCAGTACGACAGCGATCGACGGGCCTTACGCTCGATGAGCATGCCCCCGCTGGAGGGCTGAAAGAGTTTGCCGTATTCGTAGCGGCGTCCGGCCATCAGTCCGCCTTGCCCTTCTTCTCGGAGGCCAATTTCTTGGCCGCTTCAATCAACGCATTCCATTGCCCTTCCGTGAACTTTCGGGCAGAGCGAAGCAACTCAGGCACTTTCGCAGCAGCCGTCGCATCCTGGCTCGCAATTTCCTCGACGATTTCGTCGGGCTTGCTCCAGGCGGAGCGGAGCTGCGCTTCGGGAATTTCGTAGGCGCGGGCGATCTTGACCAGGAGCGCTTCGGACGGCGAGCGGTTGCCATGCTCGATGTCGGTCAGATGGGCCGGAGCCGTGCCGAGCTGCCGGGCCATCTCGCGCAAGCCCTTGCCGAGCACTTCGGTCCGCTGGCGGCGAAGGACGTCGCCAATTTCGTCGCTGCTGCGGGCTTTGTTCTTGGCCAAGGCGTCACTCCGTTCAGTGTTCGCATACATAGTAACACTCGGACAGCCCGAGTCAAGCTGATTTTCCGCGCTCGTCGGATGGTCGCGGGACAGGTGACGCGCGGCGGTCGGTGCCGCGGGAACTGGTACCGGTGGGTTCCGCTATCCCGCGACGGGCCAGAACGCGGAAACGCGTGACTTGCGGTGCAGAATGCGCTAACGTCGATGTGTGAATCAAACCGCGTTTGATTCGCGATCGTCAGAATCATGCAAACGCGTGGCCTGGCGTCTGAATCGTGGGATCGGACAACCGGTAAACCTGTCTACCAAACAGGCTAAGGAGGCGGACTTCATCACCCGCCATGTTCGAGTGCTCGTAGCGCTGGATGCCAGGAGACTGGCTCGTCCAGTGCGAGGGAGGCTCGGCTGAGTAATCCCAAGCTTTTGGAGTAATCCAGCCGTTCGATCCCATACACCTCCTGAGCGAGACGCTTCGCATCTGGCCGCGCCGTGGTTCACCACGGGGGCAAGCCTGGTCGAAAGCGTCCGCCTCGTTCTTTGCATATGAAAACTGGGCGACCGGGACAGACTCGTGCTTTTGCGCGAGCCGGATCAGCCAAAGTGGGTGATGTCGCCATCGGCGGCTAATCCCCCTGCGGGGTTCGGGACCGACTGACGCACGCGAGTGCGGCAGCGGCCCGTTCAACGTTAGCCCGGGCAGGGAGCTTGTTTGCGGTGACGCAAACGACCGGCGCGATGATAAGCGTCGGCATTCCGTTTCAAAAGACGGATGGTGAAAAGCTCAACTGCGAAAGGCGGGAAACCGCTTCTGGGTGAGATCGATCGGAGACGTGCCGAACTGCGATAGAAAGACCTTCGCTGACGGGTAAGGGGAGCTTCTAGATTCGTACCCCGAAATCGCCCGCCATTGGGTGGGTGAAACGATGTCAACGGCGGAAGCCGTCGGCGTACAGCGATGTGAGCAACGTGTGCGGGAGAGACGCACGCGGAGCTTCCAGGTCAAGCGACGTGAACGATCGATCGAAGACTGGTTCTAACCAGGGAAGGACTCTGGCAGCCGGGGTGATGCCCGGTGCCCGCGTTATGTCACGCGGGTGCTTCAAACGCCGGAGTCTGGGAGCGGGGCCTGAGTAGGAGCGCGCGAAAGCGTGGCGGCAAAGCGGCAAGGCAGTCGCAATGCCGTTCGTGCATCAACGGGTGGTGCCGGATGCATAACGACGACGAAAGGGCCGACGAGCAGTTTCCCATGTTTGCAGACGTGTCGGTGCGGCGCCGGGGCAGGGTTGACCTGCCCCGGCCCGTTTCGGCGGGTCGGAAGACAGCCAATGCGGTCAAACGAGGACCCTCGGGAGAGGGCCGTCGTTTGGCAGCGGAATGACGATGCACAGGCGACGTGTATTCGCAGGTGTATCGAGGTTGCGGGGCCGCAACCGCTATGGATCCGCATTGATCTTGTCGTTGTGCAAGGCACGTCGAATTCGCGAGCGAATTCGGTGGGTTGGTGCAGCGAAAGCAGGAATCGGTGCGGTGGTTTTGTGCGTTGAGCAACTGCAATAGATGAATCTAGCCGCATGGTGCGGATGGATGCCGATGCTTGATGCGGGCCGATGAGCTGGAGGCGACGCCGACAGCAAGCATGGGTTCGCGAAGGCGGGGAAGCGACGGCGTTCGGCTTGCGCCGATGCGGTGACAGATTCAAAAGGGGCAGTGTGCTCAGGGTGTAGCGGTGAGCGGCCGGGTTCTCATGGAAGGAGGTGGTTTTGCACGCTGAGCCGGGATGCGCGGGGCGACCTGCGCGGCACGGCGTGGGAGAGGATCTGGTTTCGAGCGAAAGGAGGTGATTCGCATGGGTTGGTGGCGCACGAGGAGCGGCAGCGTCATCGGCGACAGTCCAGCCGACATCATCGAAGAGTTCGATGAACGATGTTGGCCGGAGCCGATGAGCATTCCGCCGGACGTGCGGGCACGCATCACGGCGTGTTATCAGGAGGATTTCGACCGGGAGCCGACGACGCAGGAACTCCGCGAGTTGCTGGAGTTCTGCGGGCCGGGTCCAGAAAGAGATTAAAGCTCGAACGAGAGGAGGTTCAAACAGGCTTCGCGGGTTGTGCCAAAACAACCCGCTCATTTGAAGGGGAGGAACGATCGCATGGAGTATCGGTGCGTTGCAACGTCAGTCGAGGGTTTCGTCCAACAGCTCGCCGTCGCGTACATCACGCACGGCTACTGGTTCTACGTGGCCGGTGAGATTCCGGAGGGGAAGGATCCGGCCGCGGTCGATGCGAAGCTCATCGACCAGTACGGCATCGCGATCACGAAGTGGGCGCGCTGCCGTCGGAAGAAGCAGGGCCTGGCGAACATGCAGTACCTTCGGCATGAGCGGTTTTTCGTGCTGCTTGCGACAAAGGGGCGGCACGAGTTCTTCCAGCGCGAGCGTGTGTCGTTCTGCGACGTGCGCCGCGTGCCGATCAAGTTCGCAGGGTACAGCATCGGCTGTCGGAAAGGACGCGACGGGAGGTGGCACGCGGCCGTCCGTGTCGAAACCAGAACCTATGCGGATATGCGCGCCTTTGTTGTCGGTGCGGCCATCCTCCCGGGCGATCACATATTCGCTCGTGCGCTGCGCGAGTTATCGTTTGAACCTTACGCCGGGGTCCGTCGCCAATTGCTGACTGCTCTCCGCAAGGGAAACCGAGCGCGGAAGATTGCAGGGCGCGCTACGCTGTCGCACGAGGTGTTGCGGCTTCGTCGTCGCCCAAGTCGTCCGTTCAGCTCTCAATGCGGCGCGCCCAAACTTAGCGCGGAGCGGGAGGTTTTCGAGCTTCCCATGTGGCGACGAGAAACGTCGTGAAAGTGCCAGCGAGATTCACCGCGAGTTCGGCGTGACGCGGCGCGACACGAACGGAAGACTTGCCCTTGCCGTGCGCATCGCTCAGGCGGTTCCTCATCGCGCCGAGCCCTTCCACCGCCGCGGTGCAGCCGCCCAGAATCTGCTTGAAGATTTGTTCCGTGTGTTGGCTTGGGGCGAGTGTCAGCTTCTCCGACGTGAGTCGGTAGAGCTTGGGAAGGTCTGCATCGTCTGGATAATTCACGCTGTAGTCGTCAAGAATGTGCTTGCACACCGTCTCAACCAGCATCCGAGCTGCGGTCAGGGCGCCCTCGGCGTCCCCGGTGCGACAGCGTTCAAGGGCCTTGTGCCAGGCATCGTGAATGTGAGGAAGGTCCACACTCGCGAGGGCCGTTGTTCCATGATCCTCAACAGGTGACACAGCGCCGCGTTCCAGCCGGCTAAGCAGTTTGTCGAACTCCGTGCGTAGGAATTCGCGTCGCTCGCGATAGCTGGGGAATTTCGGCTTGATAAAGCCCCAGAACTCATCAAGCGTGCGGCACGTATGCACGAAACGAGGCACGAAGTCCTTGATCAATGCGTTGCCGACGAGTTCGGCCCGAAGCTTGCGATAGTCCGTATCGCTCGTTGCTCCTCCTGTCGCGCGCGTAACCAAGATGTTCTTGAGCGTTTCGGCGGAAACAAGTACGGCGGCTACATCCATTTCACAGCCCGAGAGATCGTTTCGAGAGTGCAACCAGGAGCTGTTTCAGCACCTCGAAGCTGACCGTACCCGCTTTCTCTTTCACAATGCGAATTGCCGAATCCCATCGCGAGGGCTCACGGCAAGCATCCAGAAAATCGTGCCCTTGCCAGGTTAGGGCCAGAGGAATCCAGGACTCCAGCTCCGTCGCCCCGCCAACCACCTCGACGAGTCCCGCTTGATGCAGGAGCTTGACGTGATAGCCGACCTCGGCGTCCGAGTGCTCGTGCAGGTTCAGTGGCCCACCTTCCTGGTCGGCGGCCTGCGCCTCGACTCTGATCAAAATCTCACGAACCAGGTTCATGTCGCGCTTCATGGCTTCTCCATGCTCACCTGCGCGGCCGAAGGGATGTGGGTGCGCTTTGGTGGTGACCCGTACGCGGGTGCCGCCGCGGTTGCGGCAACAATCGGTTGCCGTGATACCCGTGGTCTCCTGGCGGGCCGAGCGTCGTGTGATGCGTCGCTCTTCGCTTGAATTCTCGCGAGCAGTGCCTCCCCGGATTCGTAGTCGCGGCACTCGGCGCGCGCGAGTTCAGCTTCTGTCTCGACGAGCTCACCGCAATATGCCCGCGCGAGGATGGCTTGCGTGAGCTTATCAGTGCGGACCTGAGCGACGGCCAACCGGCGCTCGATCGACTCAGCGAGATTCATCAGGGACCGGACACGACGGACAATCTCGACTTGCTCAGTAACGGGAGGTACCGCAACAGGAATCTCGCGGGCATGCTCGACATTGATGCGCGGCATCGACATGCCGAAGTGCCGTTGTTTCATCCAAGATTGGGTGTGCGGGCTGGCCAGGAGTAGCGCGAGGAATTCTCCGACCATGACGGCGGAGGGACGCATTCGCACCGTACCTTGCGTGAGATTGGCCCCGTCCAGACCAGGTGGAACAACGGCGACGCGCAAGTGACGAATGATACATAGAAGCACGTCACCCTTGTGAAGACGAGACCGGTCGTGCTTCGCGGCAATCGCGCCGGTAGTGCGCCGAAGCTGATCGATGAGAACTTTGCCGTCCTGAATATCTTGTTGCCTGACATATGGAACGCCGTCTGGCGTTTCCGGACCGGGCAAGACGATGCCGTAAGTAATGACTGTCTTTGGCGCGACGATCGAGTCGGCGCGGCGGTAGCACCACGTCTCCGGTAACTCCGGCATCAACTCGAAGTCAAGCGTTGATTCGGCCGGACGACGGTCGCTGCCGTTGTGTTTCGCGGCATCCCGGTCAAAACGCGCGAGGGCGTTGGTCGAGGGCTCGGTATCGGGATGCGCGTCGCGCCAATCTTCAGTGAGGCGGCCGGAGCAGGCGGCGGCGAGGATGGATTGGCGGAAAAGTCTGAGGATGTTGGGGAGTTTCGCGAGCCGCTCGCGCCCGGCGTCCACACTCTTGAGCAGCGCTTCGATCCGGTCCGCGATTCGCTTCTGCTCGACAAGCGGCGGTACGGGAATTGGCGTGTCGAGTAGCACCTCGCGGCCGATGCTCGCCTGCGAAACGTGCTGGTTGCAACGGGCCTGGAAATCACCAGCACGCCAGTTCGCATGGAGGTAGAAGGCGCAATAGCGGGGATCGAGGCCGTCCGTACGGACCCGCACGCGCGTCATGTGATTGGAAAACGCGAGCCGTTCGTCACGGTCGTAATAGGCCGTCTTGCCCACGAGTTCGGCGCTGTTCGTGTTGTTGAACAGCACGTCCCCTCTTTCGAGCCATTTGTTCGCCTTTATGGCAGCCGGTGCCGGCACGTACTTGACGTTCCCGAGATCGATGCGGCCATCGGAGTTGACGTTCATCGGGCGCAGGTGCGACACGTCGGCGGTGTCGCGACTGTGTGCGCCGCACGCAAAGCCGGGCGTTATCTCGACGACTAGGTCGTCGCCGAGAGTCGCGACCGCCCACCCCGCCGGTAGTTCGGCGGGGACGAGCGGCGCCTCGGTGGTTTCAGACCTCTCGGATTTCGCTCGACGCTTTGCCAACCATTCGCTCCAGAGATACGACCGTGACCTGACCGATGATGCCGCCCATGCAGATTTAGCCGCTCGGCGGTTGCGCCGAGTCGATCTCACCTCCGACCGCGCTTGACGGAGGGGGATGTCCGACTGTCACGTCGAAACCGGGCAGATACAGCGGCATCGGTAACGCTGGCGGGTCGCCGAATTGATCGCGATTCTCCGGCGAACGGACCACAACGTCCACCAGGCCATCGAGCCAGCCGTGCGAGAGCGTAATGCCGGTCGCCGGATCGAGCTTCACCATTCGCACAGTCGACGGCTCCGTCCGAACGAATGTGACATCTCGCGGCAGAGTCCCCGCGTGCGCCAACTCGCAGCGCAGCCATTTGTACAGCACGTGCTCCAGTCGGTGTATCTTGCCGCGAAAGTGGACGTTGTAGTTCTGGACGCGACAGACGTTGATCATCTCTTCACCGAGGAACGCCTCAAAGGCTTCGCCGTCACCCATCTCTTTCCCTGGCTTGCGGAGTGACGGCGACTTGAGGGGACGGCGGCGCCTGGAGGTCGCGGCAACGGCAACGAGGACCGACAACAGCGCGCCTTCCGCCCGTCCAGCCGCGTAGAGTGCGATGCCGTCCTCGATTCGCGCGCGGATGCTCACGATGCGTTCTCCTGTTCCGGGTCGCGCGTCCATTCCGTCGCGATCGACGCCTTGGGAATGTCGTACTTCACGCGGCAGAACGGGATCAGGTCAAGGTAGTTGGGGTCGAACTCGCGGACGGGATGCGGGTGGATCACGCCGTAAACGTGCGGCGGCGTGCAACCGAATCCGGCGACGACGAGAGCTGAGATCGGCTTACGAGCGGGTTCGACGCCGATCAGCGGGCTTGGTTTCAGGAACGCGGCCGATTTGAAGTTCGTCGATTGAAACGCCTCGCCAACGGCCTCGCCGCGGCGCGGCTCGAAGTACCAACTGATGTTCGTCTCGCCGGTAAGCAGCCACTCGACGAACGTCTTGCGGATGCACGACACCGAGGCGTGATAGTGAAACGTGCCGACGGCCAGCACGCAGGGTGCGTCGAGTTTTGAGCATTGCGGTGTCTTGGCCGTCACTTCCGCAAAGATGGCGTCGTTGAGGTGGTGGTAATTCCGCGCTCCCTCCGTAAAGACCGGCGGAAGGGCGCTGTGCTCGGTCGCCGTATCGATGCGGATGCACGTCACCTCTGCATAAAACTTGCGGCCGTCCTTGTGACAGACGAAGTCCGGCGCCTTTTTCTTCCCGGTGAGGTCGGCGTTGGGCTCGACGGTCACGCCGCAGTCGCTCAGGACGGCCCAGAACATCGCTTCGCAGGTGGCCGCCTCCGGGTCGGCGTTGTAGAGCCGGCCCCAGTTACGCGCGTGTTGAGCGTCAAAACGCTCGATCCAGCGGATGAACTTTGTGAGGACGCTCGGGTCGGGCGGTGCGAACGGTGGTGCGGGCGCAACACTGCCCGGAGCGTCGCCCTGGCTGGTGTGGTCGGCGCCGGGCATCATCGGGCCACCGCCCTGTACGCCTGCTGCGGGTGGGCGGGCTGGTCCGGAAACTGATAGACCAGCTCGCTGTCGCGGACCATCGGACGGAGGTGCGTCGTGATCAGGTGGTGCTGATTCCGGCCGAGAATCGCGGAAAGCTCCTCGGACGAGAGCGTTTTCCACTCGCAGAGGCGGCGGATGACGGCACGGATGTCGGCGGGGCTTGCACGCTGACCAAGGGCGCGCACGGCATCGGCTAGCTCTGTGGGTAAGCCCTGTACGTTGCCACGGAACCCTGTAGGTTGCGGCTTACCTACAGGGCTTACCGCAGGGGTCGATGCCGGGGAGGTTGCCGGCGTGGCGCCGGGGCTGAGCAGCCGGGCGGTCGGGATGTAATAGGTGCCGACGCTCTTGCCCTGTTGGTCCAGCAGTCCGGCATCGCGGAGCCGGCGGAGGTGGCCGCTGGCTACGAGCGTATCGACGCGATTCAGGTCGCGGTACGCGGCGTTGTTGATGGCCCCCACCTCGCGGGCGAAAACCAACGCCCGGGCCTCGTCCTCGGCGAGCTGGAGATCGGCGAAGTGGCCGAGCCAGGTGATGTCGTCCTGGTTCAGGAAGTGGTGGAAGAGAAACGTTACGACGAACGAGTCGCGTTCGCGGTCCGATTCGAACGTCGGTGGACTGAGGCCCGCCTGGGCGAGAGATTCGCGCATCGCGCGAATGCCGGAACCCTTCGTTTCGGCGAAGCGGGTCTCATGAAGAACGGCGGCGATTTTCTCGTTGCGCGTGAACGAGCCTGGTTCGCCCAGGCGGTCGTCTGGAACGAGGGAATGGCCGGGATTTCGGATTTCGAGCCGGTTGCTGTAACGGATGATCTGCACGGGCTGGCGAGGCCGGTAGCTGCGGTGCATGACTGCGTTGACGATTGCCTCGCGAATTGCCGTGCGCGGGATGAGCGGCACGTCGGTCCGCTGATTCGAGTTCGGCGGCAGGCGGAACGCCTTGGGAATGTCATCCAACACGGCGTTTATTGCGCGCGGAATGATCTGAATCAGCGGACCGAGCAGCTCGATCGACTCGAAGCGCTCATCCGGCGACTTCACCCATTCGCGGCCGGGCACGCGGATGTAATCCACGCGCGTCATGGGGAAGAAACGACGAATGGAGCCCTGCTTGCCGAAGAGCAGGAGGCCGGCGATCGTCGGCCGAGGCGACCCGCCGGACCGTGTGATGCATGCGAGTGCGTAGAGCAGATCCTCATCGCTGTACGCAAGCTCGGGAGCATTGGGGTTCGCTTCTCGGCGGTAGCGGCGATAGTCCTGAATCGCGGCTAAATCGAGGTCGCTCATTCCGGCGTCATCGACCACGGTTTCATCGAATGTGCGGTGAGATCGGGCCTGGTAGAAAAGCGCGATGTCGTCGTCGGTGCATTTCTGGTCCGTTGACCCGATGCGCCGGTACGCGCCTTTTGGAAGGCCGCGCGATTCGATAAAGATCGGCTTCTCGCCTTCTTGAGCTTCAGCAACAAAGGCGACTATGACGCGCTTGCCGTCGATATTCTCTACCGAAATCGCCGGCCGAACCGGGCGATTCAGCATCTGGCGGCACTGCGTCGCAAGATCGGCCTGAACCTTGTCGGCATCCGATACGCCGACGACTTCGTACGACGGAAAGAGCGAATCGGGCGCGAGTCGGACGCCGAGCAGCAAATAGCCGCCGCCACGCCCGGGCTCGTTGGCGAACGCTGAGACCGTCTCCAAAATCGACGCGCCGATCTGCTCGCCAGCCTTCGCTTCGATCTGAACGGACTCGTCGCGTTCGTTCAGGTGGTGCCAAAGCTCGTCGAAACTCAAATTGGCCAAGCTCGATTCCTTTATGCCTTCGCGGCGGCGCCATTTTCGAGCAAGGCGAGCACGTTGTTAAGTTCGCCGATTGCACCCTGCAGCTCGCCGATTGCGTCGGTGACGAGCTCTGTCGGTTCGGGCAGCTCGTCGGCATCGTCGAGCGACTCCTCCTTCAGCCACTTGAAGCCGTCGAGCTTGAAGTCGCGGGCCTTCACTTCGCTGACCGGGAAGCTGCGCCAGCGATCCCCGCCGAGCCACCCTTTGTCACCGCTGGGACTATCCGACTCCTGACGGGGCTTACCCTGCTTGGAGCCAAAGCGGCCATTGGGATCGACGCCGTAACAACGAACAAATTCGGCGAAGTGCTCAGGCGTAAGGGGCCGGTCCTTCTTCGTGATTCCAGGGACATTCGTACGGGCGTCGTAGATCCAGACCTTCTCTGTCTTCGGCCCCTTCGTGAAGAACACGACGTTGGCTTTTACGCCTTGGGCGTATGGTGTGAACGTGCCGCGGGGGAGCCGGAGGACTGTGTGCAGGTCGCAGTCCTCCGTGACGATCTTCATGACCTCGCCCGCCTTGTCGGCGAATAGGCAGTTATCTGGCAAGACGACGGCCGCCCGGCCGCCGCGTTTCAGAATCGTGTGGACGTGCTGAAGGAAGTTGAGCTGCTTGTTGCTCGTCTCAATCGTAAAATCGTCGCGTGTCGGCGCCTGGCCGGCGCCTTTGGTGCCGAACGGCGGATTGGTCAGAACCACGTCAAACGAGCTAATTCCTTGCGGTGGATCGTAAATCGTGTCACCGAGCGTGATCTGCGGCTCGATGCCGTGGAGATAGAGGTTCATGAGAGCCAGGCGACGCGGGGTCGCTCCGATGTCCTGGCCGAAATAGGTCGCGGTCTTCAAGCGCTTCGCGACAGCACGATCGATCGCGCCGCCTCCCGTTTCTTCCATCAGCCACTCGTAGGCCGATACGAGAAAGCCGCCCGTCCCGCAGGCGGGATCGCAGACCGTAAAGTCGCGCGTGGCGCGCGGGTCGGGTTTCATGCAGCGAACGATGGCCTGAATGAGGACGCGCGGCGTGAACAGTTGCCCGGCGCCCTTCTTTCCCTCGCTCGCGGCCTTTTCGAGCAATCCCTCGTACGCCTGGGCCTTCACATCGACGTTGAGTGCGGTCCATTCGACCTCGTCGATGAGATTGATCAGGCGTTTGAGGCTCGTGGGCTTCGTGAAGCGGGACTGGGCTTCGGCAAAAATATCACCGAGAATTCCGGGCTGCTTCCCCAGTTTGCGGAGAATGTCGGTGTATCCGTCAAGCGCGTCTGTTCCAGCCAGATTGCGAAGCGCGGGCCAGTCGCTGCCGCGCGGCAACTCGATGCCCCGCTCGTCCGCCATCTTGAGAAACAGCAGGTACGTGAGCTGTTCGACGTACTCGGTGTAACCGACACCGTCGTGCCGGAGCGTGTGGCAGTAGCCCCAGAGTTTCTGCACGATTTCAATCATGCTGCGATTGCCTCGTTAAGCGTGCGCAAAATCGGTTCGAGCTTCCCGTCAAAGCTCCGGTTCGCTACGTTCCAGCCACCCTCGCGGGAGAAAATTGGCACATCATCGAAATCCTCGCGCTCGATGGACAGATTCTCGATCAGGTGAGCGCGGATCCGTGTCAACCAGCGCCGTTGATCTTCCGTGAATTGGTCGGCCCACGTCGGCGCGACACCATCTCGCGGGGCGAGGCGCCGCAACGCGCGATCCACCCGTTCGGGGGCGGTGAGTAGCGGTTCCTCTTCATGAGCCGCGTGCTTCACCATCGAAATCACCTCGACCAGCGCTTTGTGGTAGTGGAGGGCATGGGCACGCTGAAGTGCGTCGACCGTAAACCTCTCACGACTCGCAGCGAGCTTCTGGCGCAGTTCTGCGAGCGCAGTCGTGTTCCATTCTTGGGGTCGGCCCAACAAGATCTCAATTGCTGAGATGTGCGCCGGATTCTCTCGCACGAACTGAGTGAACGCCGCAAGATAGTCGGCAGGTTTGTGCTCCTGTCCGGCGCCGTCACGAATCAGCCACTGCGATGACACTTCGTCGATCGCTTCGTAGGCGATTAGGAAGCGCCGCTCCGGGCGCGGGTAGTTGACCAGCAGGTCCTGAAACGCCGGATCTCGTAGGAGTTTCATCGCCTCGGTGAACTTGGTCGCGATTGCTCGCGGAAGCCCGGTTGCGAACTTTGCGACGTCCCCATCTGGAATGTACGCTGCAAAGAGCTGTCGAGCGTCGCCCGACATTTCCTTGTTGATTCGGTGCAGGCGCTTGACCAGGCATCGGGTCGCGTACTCCCGATCGCGATTCTGCCAGATGTCCTCGACTAGCTCCTGAATCGTCTTCGCCGCGCGGTCGGGTGGATCAGTCTCGAAGGCGGATGCGTTTCGGAAATACTCCAACAACGTGCCATCGAAGCAGTCGAACACGACGAAGTGTGACTTGTCGGGGTATTTTTCGCCCTTGCGTGTACCCCTCCCAAGCATTTGTTCAAAGAGGATGCGGCTCTTCACCGGGCGCAGAAAGACGATGAACTCCAGGTCCGGGATGTCCACACCGGTTGTCAGCATATCGACCGAAACGACGATGCTGGGGGCTGGTCGGTTGCGGAACTCGCGGATGCGTTGGAGCGGACGGTCAACGGTGGGACTGCCGGTGATCTTCTGCACGAACGAATCGCCGCGGCCGAACACTGTACGGCACGTCGTCACGAGCTGGTCGGCGTGTGAGACATGCGGAATGTCGTTGGCGGCGAAAATCAGCGTTTTGGGGAAGCGCCCGTACCGTTGCTCGTGCTCCAGGGCGTAACGTTTGATTTCCTCAATGATCTTGCGGTTCGAGTCGGGAACAGTGATATCACGCTCAACTTGAGCCGCGTCGAACTGCCGCTCGTCTTCGAGTATGTCGAGTTGCTGCGTACCCTTGGTCGGGTCGATCAAGCCGACGTGCTCCCCCTCCTGCAAGAACACGCCGTCGATACGTACGCCGGACTTGACCTTCACGGCGTCGAAGTCGACGAGGAATCCCTCGCGAACAGCGCGCTCATATTCATACCGATACACGACGTCCTTGAAATATGCGGTGGTGTGAGCAGCGGGCGTCGCGGTTAAGCCGATGTTGATCGCGTCGAAGTGTTCGAGTGTGTCGCGCCACACGGACAGCTCGGCGGCTGTGTAGCCGCGATGGCACTCATCGGCGATAACGATGTCGAAAGCATGGATGGGGATGTCGAGACGTTCGTCTGCGTCCTCGTCGAACCCCTCGTCGCCAGCGTGGATGGCCGCGTCACGACCGAAGAGATTCATCGCCATCCGCTGAATCGTGGAAATGTACACGAACGCGTGCTTGGGTTGGGGGTCGAGGAGGTATTCACGGGGAAGTACGCTTGGATCGAACGGCTCATCTTCGCCCCAGTCCTCGCGGCGGAACCGCTGGCTGTAGGTCTCATAGATGCTCGTGAATTTGAGTCCGGGCTCCGGCTCAAAGGCGGCGAACGCGCGAACAGCCTGCGCAGCGAGAGCTCGGCGGTCCACCAGAAAGAGCACACGGCGGCCGACATCCGCCTTCATGAAGCGGTAGACCTGATTGACCATGGTGAACGTCTTACCGGTGCCGGTCGCCATCGCAACGAGCATACGCCGCGAGTGCGAGGCAATCGCGGCCTCAATCGCCGCGTTCGCCTCGCGTTGGTACGGTCGGAGACGCGGATGTTCGTTCGGAATGCCAAGCAGTCGAGCGGAGAGCTCATCCAGCCGGCGAACGAGAGCCTCTCGAATAGCGTTCGGCGTCGGAAGGTCGCTCACGCTTCGCGAGGCGTTCAACGGATGCCGCACGTCATGGAACCAGACAACTTCACCGTTGGTGGACCAAAGGAACGGCACGTGGAGTCCGTCGTAGTCGAAGGCGGTTCCTCCGAGTCCCCTCGCATAACGCTCGGCCTGCACCAAGACGTTCTGAGGTCCAAGCGACAGCTTTTTCGCTTCGATGACGCCGACCAATCCGCCATCGACCACGAAAGCGTAATCGGCCGGGCCGCTCGCCGTGTCCAGCTCAGTGATGGCGTGCTGACGTAGCTGGGTGAGGTCTGTGCCGGGTTGAAAGGGCACGACGGTCCAGCCGAGAGCGCGCAGGCGCGTATCGATTCGAGTTCGTCGGGTTTGTTGCTCGGACTCGGACATTCCTCTCGCCTGGCTGTCGCGCTGCCCAGCGCGCGACGACGGATTAATCCACCGACGCCTACGCGATAGCTGTCACGGAAACCGCCTCTAATGTAACGCCAAATGGGGTACGGGCCATAACGTCGACCGCCGAGCTGCGTGACGGCAGCCGCAGCAACGTCGCTTCGTGACGGGTGACCACCTCCGGGCATCTGCGGTCTGTCGGCCGGTGTCACATCACGCATCCACCCGCGCGCTCCATAACGCTGTTAGAGCAAAGTCACCTCGTAATCGAGGACCACGCGGAGAAATTCATGCAGCAGTTTTTTGATTGGGCGCCCGTGACGAAGCCGTCGCCCAATGCTGAGCAATTGGGAGTGCGGGATCAGACGGAAGGCGGGTCGCAGGACCTTGGGGCGACCTTGCGACGATTCGCGCTTTGGATTTCGGCCGCCCTGGAGTCAGATCCGACAACAATCGTCGACAACAGCCGGGTAGCGTCGCTCGTGCGTAAAACCTTTGGCACATCAGCCGGCCACGCGCGCGACGCTTACGACGCCGCCGAAGCAGGGATGAATATCCACATCAAGAACGCTGGCATCGATCTCTCAGACGTTCCGTCTGCGATCAAATCGCTCGTCGCGCTGCAAGGCCGCATGCCCCGTCAAGCGCGGCGTGACGAGTCGCAGATTGAGCTTCAGCAATTCAGCACGCCGCCGGCCGAAGCGCTACTCATCGTGAGCGCGGCGGCGCTTCGCCACGGAATGGTCGTTCTCGAACCGAGCGCCGGAACGGGCAACATCGCTGTCTTAGCTCGGTTGACCGGCGCCAGCGTTGATACGAATGAAATCGACGAACGCCGGCGAGCCTTGCTGGAGTTTCAGGGATTCACGCCCACGACCTTCGATGCGGAGCGCCTCGACAACCTGCTTCCGCCCGGCAAATTCTACGACGCGGTCGTGATGAACCCCCCGTTCTCGGCGACCGGCGGGCGGGTCAAGGGGCACGACACGGCCTTTGGTGCGAGGCACGTCGAACATGCGCTGTTGCGGCTCAAGTCCGGCGGCAGATTGGTCGCAATCGTCGGGCGCGGCATGGCGCTGGACCGACCGAAGTTCCGGGCCTGGTGGGCGGACATCGAGGGTCGATTCCGCGTGCGGGCAAACATCGGCATCGACGGCGGCGTCTACGCGAAGTTCGGAACGACGTTCGACCATCAGATCATTGTGATCGATAACGACGGGGCAACCACAAACGAAACAGACATCGTCACCGGCTGGGGACTGACGCTCCACCAGGCGTGGGAAAAACTCAGGGTGCTAACAGAGGAAGACGTGTATGGGCGAATTCGCAGACTCAATCCGGGTGCAGGCGGCGACGGTGCTGAAGAACCTGGCTCGACAACCGTGCGCCCCAGAGGCGGACCCGGTCATCGAGCTGATCTCGCATCTGGTGGAGCCGGAGACGAACGACTATCGAGTGCAGGAGGGGGAATTCGCGGCGACGGACGAGTGGATTCGGTGGAGCCGGCTCATCGCGACTCGTCCACGCGCCGTGACGACCGCAGTAACGGCGACGTTGGAATGGGAGCGGCCGCACCTGCCGCACGACATGCCGATGATGCAGGTCTGGGCGGCGAGACTTGTACTCAGCACGCTGGATCGGTTTGCGTTGACGTAGGCAGCAAACTGGAGCGCGGCCCGTCCGTCCCGCTTCAGGTCGAAGATGGCTCGGTCTACGCCGCCTACCACGTTCAGAAGGCCCGCGTCTCCGGCGCGGAGCCGCATCCGGCAAACGTGGTGGAATCGGTCGCGATGGCCTCCGTCGAGCCGCCGGACGTCACCTTTCAACACGCATTCCCCCTCGACGTGATCCGTGAAGGCCGCATCTCCGACATTCAACTCGAAGACACGGTCTATGCCGGCCAGGCGACGAACTCGTTTCTGCCGGACGGCTCACGACGTGGGCACTGGAACGGTGACGGCACGGGCATCGGCAAGGGCCGCGAGATCTACGCGTTCATGTACGACCAGTATCAGCGCGGGCACACGAAGCACGTGCATATCTCTGCGTCGCACCAACTCGTGGCCGACGCCGAGCGCGACCGCAGCGCCGTCGGCCTGCCGCTACCCATCATCCATCAGGCCCGCTTCAAGACCGTAGACCGCGTGACAGCCCCGGAAGGCGTGTTCTTCACGACGTACACGATGCTCAGCATGGACTTCGACGGCGACCGGCAGCGTTTCAAGCAGCTTACTGACTGGCTCGGCCCAGATTTCGACGGTGTCATTGCATTCGACGAAGCACACTTGATGAAGAATGCCGCGGCGACGCCGCACGGCGCGAAAGCGACCGTCGATGAAGGTACGCTACGCGGCAATATGGGCATCGCGTTGCAGCGTCTCTTTCCGCGTGCCCGCGTGCGATACTTCAGCGCAACCGGTGCGACCGAAGCCCGCCACATGGCGCCATATGAACGGTTGGGCCTCTGGGGCGAAGGCGCGCCGTTTTCCGATTTCGCCGCCTTTCTGGTGGCGATGGAACGCGGCGGTGTGGCCGCGATGGAGATGCTCTGTCGCGACCTGAAGAGCGTCGGCACGTACCTGTCGCGAACGATCAGCTACGGGCCGACCCGACTGCCGGATGGCAGCGTCGTGCCCGACAGCGCCGTCGAATACGAGCCGCTCGTCCATCGGATGACAGCCGACGAGCGCCGGCAATACGACCAGATCGCCGACCTGTGGGCCGAGCTGCTCACGGCGTTCGAGCGCGGGGAACAGACTGCCTGCCAAAAACGCAACGCGCATCGGTACGCCCAGTTCTACGCTGCCCAACAGCGGTTCTTTCTGCAACTGATGCTCGCATATGCGTTGCCGGATGTGATTCCGGCCATCGAGAGCGACCTCGCGGCGGGGCGATCGGTTGTCCTGAGCCTGTTCAATACGGGCGAAGCCCAAGCAGACCGCAAGGTCCGTGACGCCCGCGCCCAGGGCGTCGAACTGAGCGAGTTGGACGCGACGCCGCGCGAGATGATCGTGCAGCTCATCGAGACGCAGTTCCCAATCTACCAGTACCGCGAGCAGACCGACCCAATTACCGGCAACGTCGTCAGCGTGCGCGTCGAGGATGCGGCGGGGAACCCGGAGATCAATCGCGAAAACCTCCGCCGGCAGCAGGAACTGCTCGATAAGATGGCGGACGTTGACATCCCGCACAACCCGCTCGATGCGCTTGTGAGCCACTTCGGCGTGAGCAATGTCGCCGAGATCAGCGGCCGAACACATCGCTGGGAGCACGGAAAGTACGTCCGCCGCAATCTCCAGGGCGTGCCGCGGCGGCAGTTGAACGAGTACGAAACACGGCTGTTTCAGAGTGGCCGGAAGCGGGTGGCAGTAATTTCCGGCGCCGGGTCAACGGGGATCAGCGTTCACGCCGATCTGACGGGCCGAAACCAGCAGCGGCGCGTTTTTTACGCCTTCCAGCTCTCCTGGTCGGCCGACCAGCAGATGCAGGCGTTTGGCCGAGTCCATCGCTCAAACCAAAGCTCGGCGCCGATCATCCGCCTCGTTCTGCTCGACCTCGCCGGTCAGAAACGGCTCGTCAACGCAGTCTCGAAGCGCCTGGCCGCGCTCGGAGCGCTCACCAAGGGCGAGCGACATTCGCTGTCCAGCGACTTGTTCCGCCCGGAAGACGTTACCGACGAATATGGCAAGGCGGCGCTGACGCGGCTCTACCGCGAGGTCGAACGGAACACACACGCCCAAGCCGGGGTCGGCATGCGCGAGTTGGAGCGCATGGGCGTGCTGAACAAGGAAAAGACCGCGGTGCGCGACAACTACGCCCGCAGTGTCGAGCATTTTCTGAACCGCATCATGGTGCTGCCGGTCGAAAAGCAGAACCGCATTTTCGAGGTGTTCTTCGAGCGATACACGCATGCGGTCGAGGCCGCGAAACGGGTCGGTGCGTTCGATTTCGGTGTGGAGGAGCTTCGGGCCCGCAACCTGCGCGCTGTCACCGAGCCGCAGACGCTCTTCGTCGATCCCGCCTCCGGCGCGCGGACGGTGCTGCACGAGCTGGAGGGCGAGGTTGATGTCGAGCGGCTGGCGTTTGCCATCGCGCTCGCGACCTATGCGGACGAGGGATTCCATCGAAATCGGCGCAGCGGGCGCATTTATGCCGTTGCGGCGCACCTGGAGACCCGGCCGAACGAGGTGTTGCTCGCCGCAGTGAAGGGTCCGCGTCGAGCGCTGGAACGTCACGAGCTAGGGCAGAAGTACGAGCCGGTGGCGCGTGAAGAAGCCCGCGACTGGTGGGATCGCGTCTACGAAAACACGCCGGCGATCGAGGCTCGGCGCTTTCATATCCTGAGCGGCGCGATTTTCCCCATTTACGACAAAATCATGGGCTCATCGGGCATCCAGAACGTGAAGATTGCCCGCGCGGTGCTGGTGGATGGGCGCGCCCTGGTCGGGCTGAACCTCAGCCCGTCCGATGTTCCAAGCGTAGAGCAACGCCTCGGAATCGGAACGCCGCTGGCGGAGGCGTCGCCGACGGAGATTCTGGCGCTGCTCGAATCCGGCGGCGTGATCGAACTCGACAACGGCTGGAGGCTGAGCCGGTCGCGGCTTGCAGGCGATGAAATCGTCGAACTCGTGCTGAATGGCGTCCCCGCGAACCGAGCAGAGCTGGAGCACTATGGCCTGGTGGAGGAGATCATCCACTTCAAGCGCCGCTGGTTCGTTGTGATGGAAGATGCTGGCGAGGTACTGCCGCGCGTGTTGGCGCGCCGCCGGCCGATTCGGGATACGACGGTCGAGGAAACGCCAACCGAGTCCGTCCTCGATGAGGACGAGTGACGCGGATGCTCAGGAACATTCAGATCGAAATGCGCTCGACAATGTTCCGCGTGACGTCGCGTCGCCTTCGGTCGTAAAGGCGCGTTGTTCGGGGATCGGCGTGGCCCGCCAGGTGCTGCACGTCCTCCAGCGGCACTCCCTGCTCAAGCAGATTCGTGATCGTCGTGGCGCGGAACGAATGGCACGAGAGCGTATCGGCCGGCAAGTCCGCGCGGCGCAGCCAGCGTTTGACCATTCGCAGGATGTCGCCGGTGTGCATCGGATGCGACTTGTTCGGACCACCGCCGCGCCGAAGTGTCACGAACAGAGGTTCGGCGGGTTTGGCATCCCCGACGACCGCAAGGTAGTTACCGATGAAGCCCTCCAAGTCGTGACGGGCTGGGATGACGCGCTCCTTGCCGCCCTTTTCGTCGAAGCGAAACAGCCATTGCCGACCGTCGGTGAAGAAGTCGCGGCGGCGCAGCTTGGCGACGGCGCCGACACGAACCGCCGTGTAAATCAGAACGCCGATGATGGCACGGTCGCGCAAGCCGACCAGTGACCGTGTATCGATTCGAGCGAGTAATTGCCTCGCTTGTGCGACGCTCAGCGCTGGCGTGCGGCCCTCGATCACACTATGTCGCGGTCCGCGGACCGATGCGGCCGGATTGAGCGGCACAGCGTGTCGGATGACGAGGTGATCGAAGAAGTGCCGCAGAGCGGCCAAGTGCAGCTTGCGCGTCGGCTTGGAGAGCGGCTGGCCGTCGCGGGATGTCAGCGCGCCGAGATATTCTCCGATCAGCCATGGGCTGACCTGGTCCAGCGAAACGTCGCGTTGCGAGCACCATGCGAGCAGGCGGTCTACGGCCCGGCGATATGCACGCCGCGTGTGCGGATTGTCGAGCGAAGCCTCAAAAAACTCCCGATACCCGAAGCGCGCGTTCGCACCTGCGCTCAGAATGATCGCCGGCAGCGCCGTTCGCTCGACGGCCAAAACGGCGTGTGATGTCGCGACGTTGGTCTCTTCCATGCGTGCCCGGATATGCGTGATAACGTCCTTTATCACGCCTGTGGGTCAATTGTCGAGCGGGATTCTGATTCGATTCGAACCGGATACAGAACGATGTTTGAGGTGTGGTAACGAGCTGAACGAATGATGCGCGTTGTCGCCGAATGGCGAACGCGGAATGCGGCGCGAAGAGGGCGATCCCTACCGCACAGGTGGGGCGCGCGGCCGGCAATGTCGATTCAGTGTTCGATGTCTCATGATTTCAAATGGTTGAGAGGCCCGGTGGTGCAGTGCTTCTCAACCTTCAAACGTAATACGTTTTCCTGTACCGCGAAACCTCCCTTCACGCCGCGAGCGCGAGCAGCGCTCCGGCCCGTTCGTCCGCTTCCGTCCGTTCGCCGGCATTCTTGATCTTGCCCGCCAGCCGCGTCAGCGCATCGACCACGTTGAAGATTGTGAAGCGTCCGCTCGCGCGAGCCAGCTCCAGAGCCTCCTTGGCGACGCTGCGCGGAATGCCCTGCTTGGCCAATAGCTTCATCACCTCGTCGGCGTCGCCGCCGAGTGTGGTCTCCATCGCCTTGCCAATCGTCCGGACGAACCCATCGCGGCGCTGATCGCGTTTCTCGACCAGGCCGGCGATCATCCGCCGCACCTCGCCCAGGCACTCATGCACGTTGGCGGTGTGCTTGCGGGCGAAGTCGATGACCTCAACCGCGTCCCAGACGATGTGATTCTGGCAGACAGCCTGGAACCAGAACGTCTGCATGCCGACCGAGCGCTTGCCGACCTCCGAGTTCCACAGGAAGAACCCCGGCGCAAACGCCTCGCCGTTGATCTCCGCCCAGCCGAGCGGATCGATCAGGAACACGAACATGTCCTGCTCCCCGCAGTACAGGCCCGTACCGCCGTTGCAGGCGGTCTGGGGCGGCTGAAAGTCGGTCGCGAACTCGCGCACGATGTTCAGCAGGTCCACGTTGTGCAGCCGAGTGTACGCAGTGCCATGAATCGAGCGGATCGCGTCGTCCTGCGTGAGCAATTGCAGCGGCTTCTCGCCGCTGGGCATCGTCTCACGGAAGATCTGCGCCGCCGTACCGGCCGATACGCGATTGACCGTCTCCTTGCTCACGCCGGCCAGCCGGCAGAGCTGGCCGAAACTCCAGTCGTTGAGTGAGAAGTCGCCGTCGTTGCCGACGGTGACGCGGAACCGGCCGCCGTTCGGCGCCGGCTGAATCGACTGCGGCGGATGCCAGCGGTCGATCGAGTTCGTGCGCGTCGCGTAGCAGTGGTCGTACAGCGATTGCACCGAATCAAAGCGTTCATCCGGCCCGCGCCGGAAGAGTTCGTCGGATGCCCTTGTCAGTGTCTCCATGTGGAATCTCCTTCCATGTTGCTGTGTTTGAATGAAACCGAACCGAAAACCGTGAAATGCACCACCGGCCTCTCGACGCACGCAGTTGGCGTCCATCGAGGGTCGGTCTGTTTGTCTACCCCAGCCGGTGCGTGGCCGACCAAGAACACGGGGTTCTCCGCGGCCGCGACGTTGTAAGAAGGAACGGAATCACATGCCCTGTTCCGGACGATTGTTCATTTTGAACTAGCTCGTTGGTCGCTACGGCGTTGCGCCGCGCGACGCGTGATCGAGTCGATGTTCGGCGTGGCCGTACGACACCGTTCCCCACGGCCATCCTGCCACAGATCGCTGGCACTAATCAAACGCTGTTTTGCACTGCTGCCGTACACGGCCGTCGTCGTCGGGGCTCGCCCCGTGAGGCCGTCAGGCCCTTGGCCCCGACGAGGGCGGACGGGGCAGGCAGCCGCTGGCGCAGCCCTGCTGCCGGTATGGTCCCGAGTCGGAGGGTCTCGTCCGTGTAGGCATCCGATGGGCGGGGCCGTGTGCGGCAATCGCCGTCCTGTTCGAATCTCGACCTGCGATTATCTACCTGCAGTCGGAAAGTCCAGCCAGGTTCGCCAGATAGGCCGTCACGGTCGCCTCGTCGATCCGCTTCAGATGCCGCATGAAGTCGAAGAGCGTGCCGCCGAGGCCGCAGTCGAAACACTTGAACGTACCGCGGTCCGGCCGAACCCAGAGCGATTCGCCCCGGTCGTGATGGAATGGGCAGGCACCGCTGTAGTGCCGGCCACGCGGCCGCAGCCGCATGTAATCGCGCATGACGGCGATCATGTCGAGGGTTTTGAGAATACGACCGCGAAACGCTTCGCGGGCCGTTTTCGCCTTCCACTCCGGCGAGGCCGCCTCTTCCGGCGTCACGATTCGCATCCACGGCATGCGGCCACTGCTATCCATGCTGACTGCTCCTCCATTTCGGTCATTTTCGGAAGCGAGCGCCTTCACTTTCGAAGCGGCCCCATTTCACCAACACAGCGTGCAAACGGTCTATCTGCCGGCCACGCGCCCGCGCTGTCACTGTGCGAACTCCCCCTGCGACGACACGCGCTGCCGCAGCCACGCGATGCGGCCGAGACCGAGACGAATGTGGTTGTACTTAAGAGCCAGCGACGATGCTCGGGCGAGTTCGTCGTTGCCGCCGTAGGCGATTCCGCGGTCATAGCGGCTCAGCGCCTCCGCACCGCGTGCGATGATTTCCTCATATCTCTGCCGGTCGGCGGCGAGTTGCTGCTTCTCGCGCTCCAGCAACTCGCGCATCTTCGCGACCCGTTTGGCCGGATTCTTCGGCAGGTCTCGCTCCAGCCAGCGCCCCGCATCCTCACACGGTGGAATCTGGTCGAACGGAGGCGGAGGCGCGTTGTCGCCGGCCGTGTAGTAGTGCCACGGATGACCTGGGTCGTAGCCGCCGCGCTTGTGCGTACCGCCGGCGACTTCGGCCCGCACCCATTCATCCAGCGCCTGAGTCGCATCCACGCCGAACCCCTCCTCAAACGCCGCCAATGCGTCGGAGTATGACCGTTCGACACGGCGAAGCTCCGCCGTGTTTCGTTCGGCGGCCTTCAAGGTTGTGCCTGAATCGCGATACGCCCGCCCGGTGCGCGGATCTGTGCCGGTGCGAATCGCCTCGCGGAGTGCCTCCGCCTCGCCGAGAAGGGCGATCAGCTCGTTCGCGTGCTCACTTACCAAAGCGGCGATCTGCTCCGCGTCGGGTTCAATCGGGCCGGTCACGTCCAACCCGAACACACCCGCGGCGACCGCTGCGGGCAGCGGGACAGAGACTGGCGGGCCCGAAGCACCCTCGTCGAATTGGCCGATTACCTGCTCCGCGGGGGCGCTTCCATTCGCTGTCGATGTCGGGGGTAGCGATTGGTCTGTCGAACCGGCCGTCGATTCTGAACGAACTGGCACCTCCGGCACCCGGAGTTCTTCGGCCCACGGAAACACCTGTTGCGCCTTCGCCATCATGAACGAACGTTCGGGACTGCGTCCCCCTTATTCGTTCGTTATGGCGACCGTATCGTGTCACGTGCCCTAGCTCACTGAGCTGCGAGCACCATCGCGTCCCTCGGTGTCCATCGCAGCTTTGGAAGCGTGTACTGTCGCGGATCGTCAAACGGAATCTCGGGGCTGTGGTACGACAGCAGCACCAAATCCTCCTCCGGCGCGCTGAACGTGTGCAGCAGGTTCCGCGTAAACACGAGGACGTCGCCCGGTCGAACGCGGGTGGACGCGATGCCGGCCCCGCTGAATCGCCGCCACGGCTCTTCCGACCACCAGAATCGTCCCTCGCCTTCGAGTACGGCGATGAAGCGATCCGAGTGCTCGTGAACGTGCAGCGGCAGGTCGAGCGTGCCGGCCGAGAAGCGCAGCTTGGCGAGCCCGTCCGGGCAGTCCTCACCGACAAGGTCGCGGCCTGACCACAAACCACCTGCAATCGACGCGGTTTCTTCGAACGGCGACCTCAACTCGATTTCGTATTCCAGGTCGATGGCGTTCATCAGCGAGTCGAGGGTCGCGCTCAGGCCGTGATCGCCAGCTTCACCGTGCAGAAAGGCCGGGGACTGAAGCCGGCCGGCCCGGGTTTCAGCATCAGTCTGATTTAGGACGCGACGAGCAAGGCCGAAAAACTGGACGAGCGCAGCCGACCAGTGCGTCGTCGAGGCGGCGGTTCTGCCCGCGCGCACGCGCAGGCCCAGGGGAGCGATGGCAGTGTCCAACACGATGTTCTCCTCGTGTGAGGCATGTGACAATTCTCGCGAGCCGCGACACGCGCCGGGCTCATCCAAAGTGCGTGAGCAGTTCGAAACCTCCGAATACGACCGCAAGCACGGGCAGACAGAGAACACCGCTGAGCGAGGCGGAGCGCGTTCGCGTGCTGATGGAGGAGCATCGCGCACTCTATGGGTTGCTCTCGTTCCGCCTGGCCGCGGTCGAACGGAGCCTGCCGGTCGCGGGCGGCACGCTGGCGGCGATTCTCAGCGGCAGCGCAAGCCTGCCTCCGGAAACGCAGCGGTTGGTTCTGCTGGCGATGCCGGCCGCTTTGCTCTGGCTGATGCGAACCACCTGCGCCCACGCCCGGTCGAAGGAAGATGTTGTTCGTCGCCTCGGCGAGCTGGAAGGCGCCGTCAACCACATCGCCGGCGAGGAATTGCTCGCGTTCCAGTCGCGGCATCCGAATCGCGGGCAGCGTGTCTCGGGCCGCAGTGGCGGCACCACAGTCTTCGGCGTGCTCAGTTTCTGCCTGACCGCCGTGACGGCGTGTGCGTGGATGGCCGGTCCGCTCTGGCCAGGCTCCCTCGTGCAGGCGGCCTATTCGGCGTACGTGGTGGCGGTCGCGACCGATGTCGTCGCGACCGTGTGGCGCCTCGGGCGATACGTCTATCGGAAGGCCCCGCCAAGAGCAGCTCCGCTGTTCATCGGCCTTCGTTTCCCCGAATAGTCCTGCCTGGCAACGCAGCTCGCTGCGGGAGGTTCGCCTTCCGCGTGGATCATCGTAATATGTTTTCGTGCCATCCATGATCGTCACCGATTGTATCGCCGGTTTCGGGTGGATCAAGCCGTGTTTTCAGCGCCCGCCGACAGCGCTTACTATGTATGCAGGTGCCTGGCGGAGCGACGGATGGATCTGCAACGTGAATTCGGCCGGCGTGTCCGCGAGCTGCGGACACGGCGGGGCTTGACGCAGAAACAGCTCGGGCAGAAATGCGGCGAGACTTTTGCGACGCAACGAATCGGCGAAATCGAACGCGGGAATGTGAATGTGACGTTGCAAACGATCGCCGGAATCTGCCGTGGACTGCGCTGCGAACCGCTGGAGTTGTTCCTGTTTGGACCCGGAGCCGCAGGTCGGAAGATCAGCCTGCCCGACGCCCGCCTGGCCGACCTATGGGCGGCCGCCGACGACCGGGCGAAAGCGAAACTGCTGCGCGTTCTGCGTGAACTGTTGTGAGCATCACGGGCTGAGCTGGCCCTTCTCAACCAGGATTTCGCCCATCTCAATCAAATAGCCCTGAGCCTTCTTGACCTCCTCCAGTTGCTCCGGCTTGAGATCGCGCAGGCGGGGCGGATAGGGCCAGCGGGGACGAACCTGGTCGTGGCCCTTCTTGTGGTACTCGTTCGTCGCACACGTGAGCAATTTTTGGAGACCGTCCGCGCCGGGATTGAGCGCGCCGATGGCGCGCAGCTTGGAGAACGACACCGGCACGAGGTCAACGGCTTGTCCCCGCGCGACGCCGGGCTGCCAGTAGCCCTTCGTTGTGAACGGTGCAAGCGTGGCCAGCACCTGCGGGTCTTCGGCCTTCTTGGTCAATTCCTTCTTACGAGCTTCGCCGGTCACTTCATCGCGCTTGATCTTGGCTTCGACATCCGCTTTGTCGCGCTCGGCCTTGGCCAGTTCCAGTTCTCGCCTTACGCTGGCGACCTCATCCTGATAGCGTTTCTCCGCATCACCGATCCGTCGCTGCTGTTCCGCCTCGCGCTCCTTCATCCGCGCTTCGAATTCCGCGCGCATCGCCTCGATTTCAGCCCGGGCGTCCTTGAGAAGGCGCTGGGCCTCGGCTGCGGCGCGCTGCAGCTCGGCCTCTCGCGCAGATTCTGTGATCATGGTCTCGGACTCGGCCTTGGCTTTCTCCTCGCCGCTGGCGCGCGCCTTGCCCCACAGCTGGAGCCGCTGGGCGTCGTAATCACGACGGACTTGCTTGAGCGTCTTGAGCGTTGCGAGATCGAGCTCTTTGGGCGCCTTCGCAATGGCGGCGTCGATCCAGTTCACCTGCTCCAGAACTAGTCCGAGCCGCTCCTTGGCCCAGAAGTGACTTTCGGAAATATCGGCTTGCACGGCTTCATCCGGCAGAAAGCCGACGCTTTCGCGTTTGAGTTCGGCCTTCAGACCGGTGAGGATGGAGTCCGCCGCTTTGCGGCGAGTCGCAACCTGCTCCGGAGTCACAATCGGAGCTTCCACCAGCCGCATGTAGGCCATGAAGGCGGCCGAGTCCTGGGCGATCTTCTTGCCGTCGTCGCTGGTTTCGAGCGCTTCGACGCGCGTCGTGAGCTCCTTCAGACGCTTCTCCAGCCGCTCCAGCAGGTCGCTGGTGGTCTGCACCTGATCCGCGAATTGCTGCAGCAGCCGTCGCGTGCGCTGATCCTGCTCTTCTTTCTGACGTCGCTCGCGTTCCGCGCGACGCGCATCATCCTCGACGCCCGACGGCGTGACATTCTGGGCGTATGCGAGCGCCGGCAAGCAGACCGCCGCGAGCATCAACACGGTTCTGGATCGAGCGATCCACTGGCGAGAAACCACGAAACTCATGGAGAATGACTCCCTTCGGTTGCGGTCGGTCCATGCTCGAACCGATCGGCCTGCATCATCACCCGGATGTGGTCGATATTGGAACGATAGCCGCGAAGTTGATCAAGCCGCTTTTCCGCCCACGCGCTGAGCTCAGATAGCCGTTGCGCATCGCCTGGGCCGGCCGCGCCGGACTGGACGCGCGGCGCGATGTCCGCGAGCGTCTGCGTGTGCGAATCCAGTTCAGCCGGTGTCACCTGTCCGTTGATCGTGGCCGTCCACGCTTCACGCACTGAGGCGTGTCGGATAAGCACAAGATCGAGCTCGCGCGGGCGCTTTGCGTCCTTGGTTCCTGCTTGTGAGAGGGGTACTTGCGCCACCTCCTGAAACTCGCGTGCCAGCGAAGCGGCGAGCGTTTCGAGTTCCTGAAGCCGGGCCTGGACGGTGTCGAACTGATTGCTGAAGTCATCGCGGGATCGCTGCGCTGCGGCAGCGGCCCGCCCCTGCTGCCAGGCGGAGTAGCTGCCGCCGATCGAGCGAAAGAGTACGACTGCCAGTGCAATCACCACCAGGTATCCCGCGCCAATCCAGAGTCGCTCGACTCGGCTGCGGCCCCGGAATACCTCGCCCAGCGCAAACATCCGAAGGAAGCGACCCCAGCGCTCGCGCGCGCTCATGCGAAGGTCGCTCATCGTTTGCGTGTCGTACCTCACCCAGGAGGGCACCGCTTGTCCTGGAAGGCGGACCGCGAAAAGATTCGGGAAGCCCGGCCGTTCGAACCACCGGATGCCACACAAGGTGCAGAAAGACTCGAACTCCTCACGGCCGCGCGGGAAGTCAACGAGAACCCGGGTGCGACAGCAGTCGAGCAGTAGGGCATAGTACGCCAGGTTGTTCGGCTCACGAAGCACCGCATGGGCTTGCTTAACGTCGGGTTCGACGGCATTCTGATCGCCGTCGTGTTCGATCAGAATGCGCGTCCACGCCGCCTCTAGCTGCTCCATCGTTGCCTTCTCATCGAGGCCCAGGAGTGTGAACAGTGTCGCTGCCGCCATCGCGCTCGCCATCGGGTTCGTGAAATTCGGAACACGGCTTTCGCCGCATTATACGCGCGGCGGCGACGCGGAAAACTCATCCCGTTCCGCTGCAAAAAAGGCTGGAATCAAGCCGGCTGGGCGGTACACTGAACGCAGTTGATTGTCGCCGTATTGAGCCTGTGGATTCGTCCCCGCTCAGCACTGCGACGGTTTCATCGCTCGTGGGATCGCGACCTGCGAGCCTGCTCTTTGAGAAGTGGATCGTTTCCAGGCAGTCGCCTGTGCCGGTGACCTCCCTCGCGGGGTTGCCTGCAGAGGTTTTACCTCGCAGAAGCCGGCGGCATTTCGCCGTGCGGCATTTTTGATAGGAGACTGCATATGGAAAAAGAAAGAATCGCGGACCAAAAGTCGCGAATCATCCACTTCGGAGCCGATGAGCGTTCGCCAGTCTGGCGATCGGTCGGAAGCGTCACGATCGTTGCGCCGAATCTGGACGAACCGCTCAACTTGCGGGGAGTCGGTTACACCGTCTTCCTGCAGGAGGCCCGACGGGAAGGTGAGCTGCGTGAAGCGCTGATCTTCCTGCGACGAATCGGGCGACCCGCCTGGCAAGCCGTCCTGTACTGGTCCTTGCTGGGCACGTTCGTCGGGATCGCAATCACACGTGCCTGGTACGTGCTTGCGAACCGCTGAACTTTGACGCTTGGGAGCTGCCCTTTGGGGCAGCTCCCCCCTTTTATGGACCGTATCGCTGGACGTTCTCGACCAGCATCGTCAGCGCGACGCCGAACGCGACGCCAAGCATGACAAGCTGCAATCGCAGACGCCGGGACAACCACGGCGAAATCGCATCCCCGAGCAGATAGTCGGCACAAAGCTTCTTGATGGTCATGGCGCGAACGTATCACGAACGCGCGCCCCGCGCAAGATTTTCGTTGAAATTTGGCTCGGCCGCGTTATTCTGAGCGAACTTGATTTGCGTGCCCTTTGACCGTCCAGACGATTGCACAACATGGACCGTCAGAGTTGACCTGGGACAAACGAAAAACACCGGGTCGCACGCTTTAGACAACGGGCTCCTGCGGGGGTCCGTTGTCTTTTTCATGCCCCTCCGTGGACGTGCGCTGGCCGCGCAACACCTGGCGGAGCTTCTTGACCGTCCGGCCACTGAGCATGTGCTCTTTGTTTTTCACGGCGACGTTCATGGCCTGCGCGAGCTGCACGACCTGCGGCACACTCAGCTGCTCACGGCGAGCAAAGCGTTCGACCGAAGTCGCTTCGACCAGCATGTGCGCTTCCAGCCGGTCGGCAATCGCGCGAATGCGCTGCTTGAGTTTGCGTTCCTCGGCTTCGTCGCGCGGCGGGCGCGCGGATTTGGGGGCCGGTAGCTGGGGGCGCGTCCGGGTGGAGCGTCCGCCGTGATCGAGCACATCGTCGACTGCCGTCACGGAGACCCGCGGGCGGGCCCGTTCAAAGAATTCGTCGGTCGGGACCGATTGCATCGGCCAACGCTGCGCTTCCATCGCCTCCGCCTGTCGCAGTGTGAAGGGGTGCAGCCCCTGTACCAGCGCGGGAATCCCGCCCGTGTGCGTCAGCGACCGTTCCTCCGCGTTGTGAATGTGCACCAGACTGAGGCGCGGAGTCCCGTTGACGGCTGCGATCATCTCCGGCGTCAATCCCGGCACCATTTCCTCTGTCCAGCTCTCGGTGGAGGTTTCACCGGATGACTCGCTGGTGCTGCTCGTCCCGCCCTCCCCGGAACTCGTGCCGCGCGAATACCCCGTCTCCGCCAGCCCCAACAGGCCATACTCGTAGTTGCGGGCGAACGAAGTGCCACGCTGCCACGATGTCCCGCGCGTCGTCTGAGTACCGGAGGAGTGCGCCGTGGAACCCCCGCGGCGAATTTCGCGTTTGCGGCCGGAGACCAGCTTGAGTGACTCGATGATGCGCGAGTTCGTCAGCGACAGGTACTGATTAAAGCTGCACAGGTCGGCGATCATCTTGTACAGGTCCACGTCGCGCGTGTGCAGCGATTCGGGCGACTGGTGCGACAGCATGAAACCGACGCCGAGCGAACGCGAGTCCTCCAGAACTTCGACGATGTTCTGGGCCGCCAGCCGCTGGAACTCGTCGATGGCGACGAACATTTGCCGCTTCCGGCCGTGCTTCATGCGTTCGCTGGCGACTTCCATCAACGCGAAGACCAGCAGCTTGCCGATGATTTTGGCGTCGATCGACTGCGAGCGCGAATTGAGATGGACGTAGAGAACCTCGCCGCGCTCGTAGATCTGTTCAAGGTTGACATGCTGTTCATCCAGCGGGCGGCCATCCGTGGTCAGGTGAAACGAGTACTGAAGCGGTTGCAGTGCGCTGAACAGGCCACGGGCGTCCGTATTGCCGGACTTGCCCTGCGTCTGTTCGCCGATCAATCGAATCAATTCGTCGAGCGTTTTAGGATTCTGCTCGTACAACGTCTGGAGCAATTGCTTGCGCTGTTCGGACGTGAAGAAGTCGGACCCGTACCCCTCGCGATAGATCAGGGAGAGAGCCTTGAGTAACGTCTCGCCGAGCTTCAGCGGGTAGCGAATCGAGCGCAGACTCTGGAGCGGGTTGAATCGCAGACTCACATAGTCCGGGTCATTCGAGAAGAAACGCAGCTTCTGTCCGCGACGGGCCGCGATGAACTCCGCCAGCGAACGGAGGTAGCGGTCGCCGTTTTCCTTGAGGTCCATGATGATCAGCGGCGGCGGCGGCTGAACCACTCCCTCGGAATCAACCCACTCGTCCCCCAGTTGCAGCAGCAACTGCGCCAGAGCGAAGGTCGTCTTGAAGCTGCCGGGCAGGCCCAGGATGTAGGCATGGTTCCGGAAGACCTGCCGCGGTGCGAATAACGGGCGGCCGGTGGCGGGATCAAGTCCCACGAACACCTCGTACTGGTGCCGCCCGAAGGTGCGCTTCATCAGCTCGAAGTAGCGCCACCATTCCGAGACCTCGTCGCCGTCGTCGAGCGACGCCACGCGCCGACGGTTCAGGATATCCCACCAGGACTCCGGCGGCAGGCGACGCCAAATCTCTTCAAAAGTTACGGGGCGCGGCGGCACGGGGGTGAGCGCTGGGCGAATCACCACGCCGCGCTCGGCCAGACCGCGGAGCTTCGCGCCGGGTTGACGGTCGATGAAGTCCTTCACCTTGGAAGGGTCAAGCCGCTTGGTTTTCTTGCGCCAAATCACGCAGCGCCTCCTCCAGATTCGCCAGGCCGGCGACGGACTCAACATGAATATGGCTCAGCGTTCGCAGCCCCTTCCCGTCGCTGCCGGAGTCGTCCAGCGCCGCGTTCAGCGCTGCCGCCCGATCCTCGTTGTCCACCAAAATGGCGTGCGAGTAAAGCTCGTGACGCAGCCAAGGTTCCAGAGCCGGGAGTTTCCGAACCTCGGCAATGTGTGCTCGGGTGCGTGCGACGACATCGCCCACGCGGGTCGAGTCGCCGGGGGTGTAAACGTGGTACACGCGCGTCGCCCGCGCGCCCCGCTCCAGGCAATGAAATCGACCGGGCGGCGCCGGCTCGCCAAAAAGCTCTTCGAGCTCGTCGTCGGTCAGGCGGATCCGGGACCGACCCTGCAGGAGGCAGAACGAGAGCACCGCCAGGTTCGCCGGCAAGGCCTCGGAGCCAAGATTGTCGGCCCGCCGGCGGCTGGTCCCCAGCGCCGCTGCTCCTGCCCGGCTGAGCACGTACGCGGCGCGATTGCCGCCGAAGCCCTTTTGGGTTTCGATCAGGCCCTGTTCGCGGAGCTGATTCAGCGTCTTCTGCGGGTTGCCGCCGTCGAAGAACAACGTCGCGACGATTTCCTGGAAGGAAAGCCGATAGCGGGCCAGGTGTTCCAGCACCATCCGCTGTGTAGCGTTCAACTTACCAGAGCTCATACGACAGACCTCGCGACGCGCAGAACTCGTGGAACTCGGCCAGCTTCGACGGGCTGTACTCGCCGCCAACTTCGACCACGCAGCGCTCTCCGCCATGATCAACCAGCGCATCGGGCAAGCGGGCCTGGTCACCGAATCCAAGACACCGGAGCCGGGCTTCGGATAGCCACGACGCGATGAGGTCGGGGTGCGTTCGCCGCCAGTCCAAGTATATCTGGGCCAGCAGCAGGTCATGACTGATTTCGCTGCGCCGCGGTCGGCGGCCGCCGTGGCCGCCGAGCCAGGTGCCCGCCGCCGCCGTGGCGATGACGCAGGCTGTCTGTTTGGCCGGCGCGGTCCAGCGCTGCGCCAGCGTTCGCGACAACCCGCCGAAGTCCGGACGGGCCTGGCCTGGGATCCAGCGAGTGAGAGGCTCCGGCGGGGTTGGCGTCGGACGCGCCGGCATGTTGAACAGCTCAATCAGTCGCCGATCGGCCAGTTCGCGGAGTCGCCGGCCGGCAGCGCGCTTCGCATCCGCCGCGCCGGCAAACCAGAATGCGGCCATCTGTGCGACCGACAGAACACGGACCCGATTGGTGAGCGTGTCGAGGATCT
>JBFXAM010000036.1:0-40964 GCA_050184295.1 Phycisphaerae bacterium
ACGGCGGGCGGCGCTGCGTGGTGGTGACGCGCGAGATGTGCGACCGCGCGAACGGAGAATATCGCGGCGACGGGACGCTGTGCGGCCCCGACGCGTGTGGCCCGCCGCCGGTGCTGGGCGCCTGCTGCCTGCCGGACGGCCATTGCATCGTGACGACCGCGGATCGCTGCACCGCGCTGCGCGGCATGTATCGCGGCGACAACACCGATTGCGACTCCGGTGATCGCTGTCCCGAGCCGCCGGGCGCCTGCTGCGTGCGCAGCGACGTGGGCATCGAGTGCGTCGTGCTGACGCTGCGTCAGTGCACGGAGCGACACGGTCTGTGGCGCGGACCGAACACGAATTGCGACACGCCTTGCCCGACGCCGCCGGCGGTCGGTGCGTGCTGTGTGGCCGACCCGAACGGCGGGCGGCGCTGCGTGGTGGTGACGCGCGAGATGTGCGACCGCGCGAACGGAGAGTATCGCGGCGACGGGACCCGCTGCGAAAACACCGACTGCCGCTCCGGCGGCATTGTCGGCGAACGTGGCGACGGTCTGGGCGCGACCAAGGCCGAGGACGCGATTCTGGACTATCTCGACGCGTTCTTTGCGGGCGACGGCGATCTCAACCGCGACGGGCGCACCGACGCGTTCGATCTCGTCGAGTTGCTCGAATCGCTGGAGGCCAACGGCGGCTGATCCGGCGGTCGGTGGCTGCGAAGGCAGTACAAGTTCGGTTTTTGGGAGCCCGCGCCGCAGGGTGCGGGCTCTATTTTTAGTAGTGCGTCAGTTTCGTGAAAAAGTGAGCTTGAACGGGTGGTACGGGCGTCTCGCCCGTGTCTGCCGCACGAACGGGCGAGACGCCCGTACCACCCAGACCAACACGAACGGGCGCGACGCCCGTACCACGCGGATCAAATTGACTCACGACCCGATTTTTTACCCCGCGTTGTTCGGGCGGCGGGGCAAAATATAATGATCAGCCTTTGCCCAAGGAGCCGCGCGTGGCCGTCGACATGCCCCCGATCTCGCAGCTGAAGGGTCGTCCCCTCGGCCGCATCCTGATCAAGATGAACAAAGTCTCCCGCACGCAGGTGTCGGAGGCCCTGGAGTTACAGAAGAAAAAGCGCGGCCCGCTCGGCCAGATTCTCATCGAGATGGGCTACGTCGAAGAGAAAGACGTCCACCTCGCGCTCGCGGCGCAGGTCGGCATGGACACCATCCGGATCGAGAACATCGACATCGATCGCACGGTGCTTGATCTCGTCCCCGGACAGATGGCCCGAACCTATCGCATCGTCCCCACCGACTACGACCGCGAGACCAACACGCTCGGCGTCGCGCTCGACAGCCCCGACAATTTTCAGGCCACCGACGACCTCAAGACCCTCATGGGATTCAACGTCCTTGCCCGCATCACGACCAAAGACGATCTCGACCGCGCCCTCGACCGCTACTACCCCGAGGAAGAGGCCGAGACCATCAACGACCTGATCTCCGAACTCGGCGAAGACACGGACCTGAGCAAGTTCGAAGGCCGCGGCGAGAGCATCGACCTCGAGTCGCTCAAGGAAATGGCCGAAAGCAACCCGGTCAAGAAACTCGTCAACCTCGTGCTGCTCCAGGCCATCCGCGACAAGGCCTCGGACGTGCACTTCGAGCCGTTCGAGGACGAGTTCAAGATGCGCTACCGCATCGACGGCGTGCTCTACGAAATGGTCCCGCCGCCCAAGTACGTCGCGATGGCGATCAGCTCGCGCATCAAGGTCATGTCCAACCTCGACATCGCCGAACGTCGCATGCCCCAGGACGGACGCATCGAGCTGCTGGTTGAAAGCCGCCCGGTCGATCTGCGCGTCAGCGTCCTGCCCACCATGTTCGGCGAGAGCGTCGTGCTCCGCGTGCTCGACCGAACGCAGGTGAATCTCGACCTCGAGCAGATCGGACTGCGCGAGGACGAGCTGAGCGTCGTTCGGCAGCTGATCGACAAGCCGCACGGCATCGTGATCGTGACGGGCCCGACGGGCTCGGGCAAGACGACGACGCTTTACTCGGCGCTCAAGGAGCTCAACTCGACCGAGGTGAAGATCCTGACGGCGGAGGATCCGGTCGAGTACGACATCGACGGCATGGTGCAGTGCCAGATTCGCGCGGACATCGGGCTCACGTTCGCGCGCTGTCTGCGCAGCTTCCTGCGACAGGATCCGGACATCATTCTGGTGGGCGAAATCCGCGACCTGGAAACGGCCCAGATCGCCGTACAGGCCTCGCTCACGGGCCACCTCGTATTCACGACGCTGCACACCAACGACGCGCCCAGCTCCGTCGCGCGCCTGCTCGATCTCGGCATGGAGCCGTTCCTGCTCACCGCGACGGTCGAAGGCGTGGTCGCGCAGCGGCTTGTGCGTCGCATCTGCGAAAGCTGCAAGGAGGAGTTCGAGCCGACCGAGCAGCAGCTCATGGAGCTCAGCCTGCGGCCGAGCGACGTGGAGGGCCGCGTGTTCTTTTACGGGCGCGGCTGCGAGTATTGCCACAACACGGGGTACAAGGGCCGGCTGGCGATTTTCGAGGTGATGATCCTGGACGACGAGATGCGCGACCTAGTGATGCGTCACTCGTCGTCGAACGTGTTGAAGTCGGAAGCGCGCAAGCGCGGCATGCGGACGCTGCGGGAATCGGGGTTGATGGCGATCTATGACGGGATCACGACGATCGAGGAAGTGGTGCGCGAGACGCTGAGCGAGGACATGTGATCGCGACCGCGGCGCGAATCGCGCACGCCGATGGGTCGGGGACCGCGAGCGACGGTCGCGGCGTACCGGGCGCGTCGTGAGCCGCGTGGCCGCGGGGGCTCGGGCGCCAGTGTGCGCGGCGGCTCGTGCGACCGGGTTGAGAATCGCGCGTCCGTGGCTCGTGATAGTCCGATAACATTGGCGATTTGTCCGGCCACTTGGGATCGGTCATAATGTGGCCGACAGCCGGCACGTCAACCACCTGCCTTGCGCTGGCCGGGACGGGTTGCGCCGTTCGCGAGAGTCGTCTGTGCGGGAGCGAGCGTCATGGCCGTTTTTCAATATGAAGCCCTGAACGAGACGGGACAGGAAGTCAAAGGCGAGATCGAAGCGCCGTCGAAGGAAGAGGCGGTCGCGAAGGTCCGCGGACTGCGCTATTTCCCGACCAAGGTGATCGAAAAGGTCGACAAGAAGAAGGTCGCCGCGCGCAAGGAAGCAGGCGGACCGACGCGGCGGAAGGCGGCCGGAACCGGTTTCGGCTGGGTTTCGACCAAGCAACTGACGCAGTTCACGCGGCAACTGTCGACGCTTCAGGACGCGGGTCTGCCGATTCTGCGGAGCATCCGCATTCTCGAGCAGCAGCAGAAGCCCGGCATGCTGCGCAACTCACTCAAGCAGGTGAGCGAGGATGTGGAAGGCGGCGCGACGCTGAGCGAAGCGATGGCGCGGCACCCCAAGGCGTTCGACCGGCTCTACTGCAACATGGTGGCGGCCGGCGAGGCCGGCGGCGTGCTCGACGTCGTGCTCCAGCGGCTCGCCGACTTCATGGAGAAGGCCCAGCGCCTGCGCCGCAAGGTGATCGGCGCGATGATCTACCCGATCGTCGTGATCACGATCGCGATGACCATCACGCTGGCGATCGTGATCTTTCTGGTGCCGAAGTTCCGCGACATCTTCAAGGACTTCGGCGCCAAACTGCCGGCGCCGACCGAGTTTCTGATCGCGTTCTCGAACTGGTTGCTGAGCGGCACGCCGCCGGGATGGGCGATCATCATCTTCTCGCCGCTGCTCATCATCCTGCTGCTGAAGCTGATTCGGCAGGGACAGACCGGGCGGCTGGTGCTTGACCATCTGAAGATTCGCGTGCCCGTACTGGGTCCGATCGTGAGCAAGTCGAGCATCGCGCGATTCACGCGCACGCTCGGCACGCTGATCTCCGCGGGCGTTCCGATTCTCGAGGCGATCACCATCACGCGCGACACGACCGGCAATGAGATCTACGCGGGCATGCTCCGCAAGGTGCATGACGGCATCCGCGAAGGCGATTCGTTCGCGAACCCGCTCCGCGCCAGCAAGTGCGTCGACTCGATCGTGGTAAATATGGTGGACGTCGGCGAAGAGACCGGCGAACTCGATAAGATGTTGTTGAAGGTCGCGGACAACTACGACGACGAGGTCGACACCGCTGTCGCGTCGCTCGTCAGCCTGCTCGAACCGATCCTGGTCATCGTGCTGGGCGGAATCGTCGGCTTTATCGTGGTGTCGCTGTACCTGCCGATGATCAACCTGATTCAGTCGCTCACGCAGTAGGCGCGGGCGACGACGCCCGCCGGCGTCGCGATGCCTCGTGCGTCGGCGGCGTCGGTCGAAGTGCGAAGCGCAGTCCCCGGAGCGCCGGCGATCACCCGCCGCTCCCGACCCTTGAAGGTGTGCCCATGAACGCTGCCAATCGCCGACCCGGGTTTACGCTGGTCGAGCTGCTCACGGTCATCGCGATCATCTCGCTGCTCATCGGGATTCTGGTGCCGTCGCTCTCGCGGGCGCGCGACCAGGCGAAGGCTGCCCAGACGTCGGGCCAGATCAGCAGCCTGACCAAGGCCTGCGAGATGTTCTTCAACGACTTCCAGGGCTATCCGCAGTCGAGCGGCCAGAACCCATTCGAGCAATCCGCCAATGCGCGCCTGGCCGGCGCCCAGTGGCTGGCGCTCACGCTCGTCGGTGCGGACCGTCGCGGCTATGTGAAGCCCGAGACGCGCAACGACACCAACAACGACGGTGCGATCACATATCAGGACTGGTTGAACTGGTACATGCCGCCGCCGGCGCAGCAGTACACGCGGCTCGGCCCGTACATGGACACCGGCGCCCGAATCTCCACGCCGGAGTCGTACGCGCGTGATAACACGGCCGCGGGCGTGATGCCGGCGGTGTTCGCACAGGGCACTTCGGTGTGGAAGAACACGAACATCCCGTTCTTCACCGACTCGTGGGAGTTCCCGATTCTCTACTACGCGGCCAACCGCGGCGCGGCGGATCCGTTCACGGTGACGTTCGGCCGCCGGGCGACCGCGGGCATTTACGATCAGAACGACAACTTTGGGTTCACGGGGACGGATACGGCGGGGCTGGGCAGCGGCGGCGCGACGGAGCGCGGCTGGGATCTCGGCTCGGGCCAACCGACCGCGCCGGGGCTGGGCAATCTGAATCATCCGCTGGGGCGTTTCGGCTATGACTCGAACCAGCCGACGCAGCGCCCGGTGCAGCCGTCGTTCGCGCACAGCGTCTACGACGAGAAGATCTTCGACACGGCCCAGGGCCGCGTCTGGCCGCGCAATCCCGACTCGTTCATCCTCGTCTCTCCGGGCAAGGACGGGTGGTACGGCACAGACGACGACATCACGAACCTGGCGAAGCAGTAGCCGGCGGTTCGGACGGGTAGACCGATGGAATACGGCGCCGCGGCGCGGCGCAGAGGAGTGCAGAACGTGATGCAGAGCCAACGAAGCCGACCGGCGTTCACGCTGGTGGAGTTGCTCGCGGTGATCGTCATCATCAGCCTGCTGATCGCGATCTTGCTGCCGGCGGTCGGGCGCGTCCGCGACCAGGCCCGCAACGCGGTGACCCAGTCCATGATCACGGCCTTGTCGACCGGACTTGAGACGTTGAAGTCGGACTCGCGCATCGGCGGCGCCTATCCGCCGTCGGTGTCCGACCGCGGAGGCACGCCCCCGGCGCTGCCCACGGTGGAGAGCCCGTATACGAACCTGCCGAACGCCGACTCGTCCGACATCGAGATTACGGGCGCCGGACTGCTGGTCTGGGCGCTCGCGGGCGCCGACCTGCTCGGCCCGCCGGGTTTCAAGCCGTTCCGCACCTCGGGCGGCACCGTGTCCGACGAATGGGCCGACGACACCGATGCGAATTACGACAGCAGCAACCCCAACCGCAGCGGCGCCTACGCGCTCTATCCGCAGAACGATCCGCAGCGCGCCGGCCAGCCGGTCCGCGCCCGCAGCAAGCCGTACGTCGATCTCGACAAGGTGAAAGTGACGCGCTGGAACCAGTCGACCCGCAGTTTCGAGATCGAGTCCGAGGTCCGCGCCCGCGGCACCACCGCGCCGCGCCGCCGCTATCCGATGTTTATCGATCCGTTCGGCGGACCGATTCTGTACTGGCGCGCCGACCCGGCGGGCAAGACGCTGGCCGACCGCGATCCGCGCGACAACGCGGTGCAGAACAACCCGGCGCAGCGCGGCGTGTATCACTGGATCGACAACGCGCCGCTGGTGAGCGGCAACGACCTGCTCACGCTGCGTCCCGGCGGCACCGGGCACAAGCTCACGTGGTTGAGCGGCTCGGCGACGCTGCAAGGACAGAACCCCGGTCAGCCCGTGAACGACCAGCAGTTCGCGTTCGCGCGCTACATCCAGAACGACGACGTGCAGGCCCGCCTCGCGCCGCAACGCGCCGACGCGTACCTGCTGATCAGCGCCGGGTCGGACGGCCTCTACGGCACCTCCGATGACGTCGCGAACTTCAGCCACAACGGCCGCTGACGCGCGCACCGCGACCGGCGCATGCCACGCTGGATTGGAAGACGGGTGACGGTGTGATGACGAAACCGCATGTTGCGACCGCGCGACGACGTCGAGCGCCGGCGTTTACGCTCGTCGAGCTCCTGGTCGTCATTTTCGTCGTCGGCCTGCTCACCGTCATCATCGTCACCGTCGCCAGCAAGGCCGTCCACGGCCAGCGCGTCGCCAACACGCGCTCGATCATGGACAACACCACGCTCGCGATCGAGCAGTTCGCGACCGAGGATCCCTTCCGCGCGGTTTACAACGTCGCGCGCGGCGGCGCCGGCGGCAGCCGCGTCGAGCCGACGTTCGGACCCTATCCGCCTTATCAGCTCGACGCGCGGCAGACCAGCGCAAGCTCCGTCGGCGGGATCGTCGAGCCGCTCGCGGTGCGCACGACGCCTTACACGCTGGAGCAGCGCCTGCACCGCGACCTGGGCGGCGGCGTGGGAAACGTGCAGGACTACGTCGCGATCAACACGCAGGACCGCGAGCCCAACGACGACATCCGCGCGCTGTACGCGTATCTGCGCGGCGCCAACGCGCGTCTCGCCGGACAGATTCCGCCCACCGCGCTCAAGCCGCTCAAGGCCGGCCTCGTCGAATTCGCGAACCCGACCGGCGGCGGTGTCACACCGGGCACGAACGGGCTGTTCGACGTGTTCGGCATCCACGACGCGTGGGGTGTGCCGCTCGATTACTTCCTGTATGTAAAGCTCGAGCGTTATCCCCGGGACGACGGGACCGTCGGCTGGCGCGTCAGCGACCGCATCCCGGTGCTGCGCTCGCACGGCATCTCGCGCGAAGAGTACGACGCGGACTCGGAGCACAGCGGCGGCGACATCTACAGCACGCCCCTGCCGGAGCCACACGCCGGCGTGAACGACGACGGCGTGCTCAACTCGCCCAACGACGGGCGGACCGGCGGATGGGTCCGCGCCCGGGCCGCCGCGGCGCCCGGGAACGCGAGCGTCGAAGAAGAATACGGCTACCTGCCCGAGTGAGACGCGCGGCCCGGCGCTCCGGGCCCGATTTCGCCGGCGTCTGGAGCGCGTGGGTCCGACGCCTGATCGCCGCCGCCGGGCGTTCGGTCCGCCGCTGCGGCGAAGTCGAAACGTGCGGCGAGCAAGTCCGGGATTCCGCGTCGCGGCCGGTAATGTCCGATGCTCGGCGTTTTGGGCGGGACGGGCGTCCGGCAGGTCGCGTTTCCGGTCGCGTAGACAACTGGTCTGGTCGTACAATGCGGGCGCTGGAAGGCTATTGGAGGCGCACGGTGAATCGGCAGTTCCAGGCGAGCTTTACGCGCCCGACGGGCGCGCCGGTCTCGGTGTTGCAGCCTGCTGCAAGCCGGCCGCTCGCGCGGCGCGCCGCCGGCTTCACGCTGGTCGAGATGATCGTCGTCATCGCGATCATCCTGCTGATCCTCGGCATCGCGGTCCCTTCGATCACGACGATGAGCGCCCAGACGCGCTTCGACGCGGGCGTCCAGACGATCAACAGCACGCTGAACCGCGCCTACATGGCCGCAACCGCCGATAACCAGATGACGGCGGTTCGCTTTGTGCCTTCACAGTGGGAATTCCGCGAGTCCGTCGATCCGCAGGCGCCGACCGGCCGACAACACCTTGTGATGTACCAGTGGGTCGGCGCGACGGAGCGTGAAACCGCGGGCAACCAGTTCGAGATCGACTTCCGCGAGCGCTTCGAGCGACGCCCCGGCATCGAAGCGGTCCCGCTCCCCTCCGACGTGTGGGCTGCCCCGATCGAAGCCTGGCGCGAGGCGCCCAACCAGACGGTGGCGCGCGACACGCTTACGGGCACGATCGGCCGGTTCGAGCTGGACCCGACCCGCAGCGGGACGCAATTTCTATCCGCAGATGATTTTCTGGTCGTGTTCGACCCCCGCTCCGGGCTACAATCGACCCGCGCTGCATATCCACTGAAGGCATTCGATCCCAACAGCGGGAGCGAGGTCGATCAGGATTTGAACAACTCCGCGATCCGGTTTCTGCGCTACGGATCGGCCGGAGTCGTCGTATACCGCCGCGAGCCGTTTGTCACGCTGGGTGCGAACGCGCTGCCGGCGGAGCGGTCGGGGCTGTTGCGTGAGTACGGCCGGCCGTACTACGCGCAGCGTTTCGGCGGCGGGCTGGTGATGGGCGTGCAGGAAACGCCATGAGGTGTCGAATGACCACCACGGCGGCACGAGCTTCGGGCGGCGGGAGGCGCGCGCTGCGCGCCGCGTTCAGCCTGCCCGAGTTGATGATCGCGCTGGGAATCCTGGGGCTGGGGCTGCTGATTATTGCGGCGGCGCTGCCCGTCGGATTGGTCTACAACCGCGAGTCGATCGATCGCAACACCGGCGACGTGGCGGCGGACTATGCCGCCGGCCTGATCGAGCAGAGTCTTCGCACGTCGCGCAAGTTTGTGCGCTGGGACACGTCGCTGAACAGGCTGCTGCTGCCGACCGATCGGCGGCTGGATCCGATCTTCCGTCCGCGCAGCGTGTTCAATCCGACGGGTGATCCGAGCCTCGGCCCGCCCTATCCCGAGGATCAGAGCCCGACGGCCGACGCATCCGATGTGTTCCCGTTCCGCCAGCACTACGAGCCGATCGTCAAGGTCCGCCCGCTGATCATGATGAACATGGACACCGACGTCGCACCGAGCAACAACGCGGTGTCCGAGCCCGACGATGGCGAAGAACTGATCGCCGACTGGCTCCAGTGGGTTTACAACGGACTCGATCTGGATCGGCGCGAGGTGGATTTCCGCTTCGGCGATTCGGGATTCGGTTTTTCGCCGGAGGGGCCGGCGCTGTGGTGGTTCCCAGCGATGCCGGTGCAGGCGCGCGTGTTCCCGGCGATCCCGCCGACCGTGCTGCCCGGCGAATCCCGCACGCTCCGCTTTACGCCGGAGAATCCGCCGCCGTTGTATTCGGCGCTCCGCAGCGACGACCCGTGGGCCGCTGCCCGGACCGGCGAGCTGGTCAAGCTTCGTCAGCAGCGCTTCTCGTGGGTGGCGTTCTATCGGCGGGTGGCGTATGACGTGCCCGATCCGACCGCGCCCGCGGGCGGTGAGTACGCGAGCGCGAACGCCGTCCGCACCGACCCGCTCAGTTACGAAGTCATCACGCTGGTCTGTCGCCGGCCGAGCGAGGCGCATGTGTTCGTCCGGCAGGACCGGAGCAACTCGCTGACGGCCCGCATCGCGAACCCGCGCCCGTTGCCGCCCAACGTGCTGGGGATGGCCGGCAGCGGCGAGCACCGGTTGGCGCCCGTGCCGTGGCTGGTCACCTTTACCCAACTGCCGCAATACTCGCCCGGCGGCGCGCTGCCGCCGTCGGCGATGGCCGGCGGTTACGTCGCGGATCCGGACCGGCTGGCGAACCCGAACGCTCCGCGGCCCGCAAACCTGGTGTTCAAGTGTTCGCCGGGCGTGAGCGAGATTTTGCCGGTGGGGAGCATCTTCATTCCCGCGGTGAACGATCACTTTCCGAACCGCGGTGCGATTGTCGCGACGGTCGGGCTTGGAACGCAGGCCAACCAGACGCGCGCGGCGGGATTTGTGCCGCACTCGCCGACCGCGCTGCCGATCTTCCGCGTGAAGGAGCGTCCGGACGATCAGACGGTGATCGTCGAGAACGAAGGACTCTATCCCTGGGTGAATCCCACGATTTCGCCTGCGAACCAGCCGGAGCACTGGCCGGTGTGGGTGATCCCGCCGGCGGCGACGCTGGAGGGCAGCACCACCGTGTTCGAGAACCGCTCGTCGGTGGTGGGCGTGTCGCGCCGGTTCGTCCGCCTGCCCGAGATCGCACCGTAGGTCGCGCTCGATTTCCGCGCCGGGCGGCGCGCAACCGCCGTCGGGCGCCCGGGGCCGCGCGTACGCGGCACGGACTTGACGGCCGGCCGCATGATGACAATGGCATGAAAAAAACCGCGCTTCAGACCGTTCCGTCTCCGGGCCTGCGTGGCCGACCCGCGGCACGCGCACGGGGGGCGTTCACGCTCATCGAGCTGCTGGTTTCGCTCGCCGTGGTGACGGTGGCGCTCGTGGTGGTGGTGACGGCGTTCACCATCACGGCGCGCACGGCCCGCGAAGCGTCCGCGATTTCAGAAGTGAACGCGCGGCTGCGGCAGTTTCAGGAGCAGGTCGAGCAGGACTTGCGGTTCATCGACCCCGCGAGCAGCACACTGGTGCTGGTCGGGCGCGAGCAGAAGGCGGCGCTGACCCGCGCCGATCTCGACGCGCTGCGTTATTTCCGTGTCCTGCTCGGCGATCCGCTGGCGGTGCCGAACAACTACGATCCCGAGACGAGCGCCGCGACCGACCCGCAGTATGGCGATCCGCGGGCGGATATCGTGATGTTCGTCACGAACCGGCCGAGCGTTTCGCAGGCGCCTGCCCGCAACCCGCAGAATGCGCCGGCGTCGCGCCGCGCGAAGGAAGAGGCCTATTCGCGCGGGGCGAAGGCCGCGCCGCTGATGGTGGTTTACGGGCACGCGGCGCTGGGCGGCTATTCGCAGAACAGCAGCGGAAACTACGCGTGGACGGACGATCTGACGCACATCGAGCAGACCCGCAGCGACGGCACCGGCCGGAGCGTTCTGCCCGGGCTGGACTGGCATCTCGCGCGGCGTGCGACGTTGATCGAGTCGCTGCCGCCGGACGACAGCCAGCCTTTTCAGCCGGGGTTTGAGCGCGCCGCGGGCGTTCCATTCAACAGCCAGCAGTTCCGCCGGCTGCTTCGCTGCTACAACGCGGAGAATGACACCGAGGCGGCGGACGTCGCCGGGCTGCGGCTGGGGTTGTGGTTCAGCGTGCAGAACCCGGCGATGCAGGTGGCGCTCGGAGTGCGGGCGCGCGGGCCGTTCAGTTACTACAACGTCACCGGCTCCGACCTTCAGTACGTCAATCCGCTGCTCTACCCGAACGGCCAGACGACGAACCATCACGTTGCGACGGTTCTTCCCGAGCCGCCGGCGGAGCTGCGCAGCAACGTCGGCAACCACCTGCTGCCCGGCTGCGTCTGGTTTCAGGTCGAGTTCCTGATGCCCGAAGACCCGCGCAACAGCTTTGACCACCCCGACGCGTACGAACGCCGCGCGATGCCGCGCTGGGTGGGTGTCCTGCCCGGCAAGACGTACGTGTTCGCGCCGGACACGGCGGAGAACCGGTCCTATGTGGCGAGCCTGCCGCTGCAAGCGGGATTGGTGAACATGCGGGCGACGTACGGTCTGGTCGATAGCGGAGCGCTGCCGCCGGCGGCGACGGTCGATCTCTCGCCGCGGAACCAACGCATCCGGCTCTGGCCGTGGGCGATGCGGCTGACGGTGAAAGTGACGGACCCGCGCGGGCGGCTTTCAGAACCGATCACGCGGTCGATCGTGCACCGGTTCCCATAACCGGGTTTCGGCAACGGCGGTCGGTGGTCGCACGCTTACGCATTTCGGGCGTCGTGCCGCCGAAACCGCGATCGGTGGTGTCGGGCGCGGCGGTGCGGGCGCGATTCCGAAAACAGCCGCGGGACGCGTGGAAGGCATTTTTCGGACGCCCGGTCGGTGCCGAGATCAATTCAGAAGTTGTTTAATTACAATCTCTTGCGCTCCGACGGGACAATCGGGAACTTTGACCGGCTCCCGCATACTGGGATGCGTGAGGGATGGTTCTGAGTTCGCGTAATGGCAGGTGGCCGATGATCCGACCCCGCTCTCGCAACCGACGCGCGACGATCCTGCTGATGGTCGTCGGAATGCTCGCGATCCTCTTCGTGATCGTGACGGCATACCTGACCCTCGCGCGCTTCGATCGCCTCAGCCTTGAACAGCTTGAAGATCGCCGCATCGTCGAGCGCACGCTCGACGGCGTGAACGACCTGGTGCTGGCGGCGTTGCGGGCGCAGTTTGCCGACGCGAGCGGCAACCTGATGTCCGGCGCGGGGACGGACTGGTCGTACGAAACAATCCCCGGCTACGGCAAGAGCTTCGTGGTTGCAAGTCTTGAGCCGATCGCGCTGCCCACGTCGAACGCCGGGCTCGGGACCGTCGCGCCGGAAACCGATGTGAGCCTGACGAGCACGCTGTATGGCGAGTTGGGCCGCTACCAGTACCCCGCGCTCACGTCGCTCAGCCAGCCGGGCGTTCCCGTGTTGGTGCGCCCGACGGGCGCGAACCAGACGTGGGTTCCCGATCGCATCGCGCAGATGCTCCGCGACTACAACGAAGACGGCGTGATCAGCCTGCTCGATCTGCGGCCGAACACGCGGCTTCCGTTCATGGATGCGGACGGCGACGGGATTCCCGATGCGAGCTTTGTGGGCTCCGCGCCGGGCAGCGAGTTGGCGGCGGCGATCGCTGGGCAGTCGGTGCGCGTTCCCAACGGCGGGCTCTATCCGGCGTTTTTGCGGCGGGCGTTTCAGGGCACGGGGTCGATCGATCCCGGCGAGGCGGCCTGGCGGCAGTACTCCGCGCAAGCACGCTACGAGATTGCGGTGCGGGTGATTTCGCACGGCGGCATGGTGGCGCTCGGGTCGCGCGGCGTCGGCGGCCAGTTCGTGGGCAATCGCTTCTTCGTGGACGGCATGTTCCGCTGGCTGATCAAGGACAACACCTCGCGCTCGCTGCTCGACCGCGACGGCAACGGCCGCGACAACAGCGACACGATCGACCTGAATTTCAACACGCTGGCCGAGTCCGCGCCCGCGATCGAGCCGATCCTGCGGCGGCGCGGCGGATTGCTGGCGACGTATGCGCTCGATCCGCTACAGCGGATGTCGACGGTACGCGTGCCCGAGGCGCTGCGCCTGCTCGAAGATCCGCAGCGCGGCTTCCCCGAGACGTTTGTTTCCGAGTTTCGGCTGCGGCGCGGCGAGACGCCGAAGAAGCAGCAGAACTGGCAGCGCTTCGCGCTGGTGCGCGGCAGCACGACGCCGGACGCGGGCGAGTGGCAGGCGTGGAAGTCGGCGGCGGCGCTCGACGCGCTGGGGTATCTCGACGGGGCGCAGACGCCGACCGTGGATGACCTTTACGCGTACGATCGCCGGCACCTGCTGACGACGGTGAACCAGAGCGACGAGCTGGCGCGCAATCTGAACGCCGGCAAGCGTCAGCTCAGCGAGCCGCGCCAGGGCCTGGTCGGGCTGAAGCCGGGCGAGGCGAAGTTCTATCTCGGCGACATCACCAGCGCGAATCCGGCGGTCGGCGTGTTCGGCACGGGGACTGCACCGGGAGATCCGCGCTTCATCGGCGTGCACTACAACACGGTGAACGGTGCGGCGACCGTGCGCCGGCTGGCGAACTATTACTTCGAGATGCTCAGCCAGTATCGCGAATGGCCGGACACGAGCGGCCAGAACAGCGACGAAGTTTCGCTGGTCGAACAGGCCTACATGCTCGCGGTGAACACGGTCTCGTTCGCGATGCCGCGCTCGATCGACGGCTTCACCGACGTGATCACGCACCTGAGCGCAGGCGCGACCGGCCAGGCGTCGACGCGCTACATCGGTTACGGCCCGCAGGTGTTCTTCACCGACGTCATCCTGCACCGCGACGCGTCGGACAACTACGCCGTCGCGATGGAGTTCTACAACCCGAACGAGCCGCTCTTCGCGGGCGGCGTCGACGTTCACGCGCTCAACCTGGCGCAGTTCGGGGTGACGCTCGGCGATGTCGATCCGAACGACCCGGCTGGCGCCGCTTCGCTCATCAAGCTTGCGAGCGCGACGCAAACGACGCGCCTCGAAGGTCGCGCGTTCACGGCGTTCATCGCCCGCTCAGGCAGCAATAGCGAGCTCAACGGCCTGGTTCCGGGCATTGCGCCGGTCGCCGCCAGCTTTACGCCGAATGCCTCCGGCAACGGCACGTCGATCAACGTGCGGCTGTGGAAGCTGGCGAGCAACGGCGTGTGGTTTGCCGTGGACGAAGCCGAAGCGGAGGCGCCCGCGCTGCCGAGCAACGACAATCGCTGGGGGCGCTCGCAGCGCGACAAGTTCGACGCACCGTTCCTGGGCGGCCTCGATCCGCTCCGACCGGCGCGCTGGGGCATGGTCACGGCCAAGACCGACGAGAGCAGTTCGTCGTTCGGCGGCTCGCTGCCGAGCCGGCTCGGCGTGCAGCCGCAGACGCCTCAGCTTCAGCCGATCGCGCCGCAGATTCCGCTGTACCTGATGAACGCGGGGCCGGGCAATTCGGCGTTGAACAACGGCAACGACCTGTTGGTTCATGGGACGCTGCGGCCGCGGAACTTCCCGACGGTGGGCTTCCTGTTGCACGTGCCGCGTTTCGCGGGCATGCAGAAGGAGGATTCGAGCAGCGTGCCGCCGCTGGTGACGAGCCGCGTGACGATGCCGGAGATGCTGGCGAAGCATTGGGATCGGCTGGGCGTGCCGGTTTCGCCGCCGGAGCAGTACCCGGCGGACATCGGTCACATGCCCGTGTTCGACAACGATCAGAACGTGTTGGGGTCGGACACGCCGGACCCGAGCGACGACAGCTATTTCGCGGGGCAGAACGCCGGGCGGATTCCCTGGGGCCTGCTCGTGTTCGATTATTTCACGACGGTCGACACGCGTTTTGACGCGGGCGACGACGCGACGCAGGTGTACAACCCGCTGGCCGTGCCGGGGCGGATCGACATCAACGCGGCGCCGTGGTACGTGCTTGCGGGATTGCCGGTGTTGAATCCGGGTATGCAATTGCGGGCCGCGACCGCCAACGCGCATTTCGAGCCTTCGCCGGCGTTCTGGAGCAGCGACGCGGGCGTGCTGCGCGGCGTAGACAGCACGGGCGTCGTGCGCTTCGACCCGACGCGGCTGGACCAGACGCCGGGAGCGGCGTTCGACCCGGCGACGGGTTCGTATCGGCTCGGCGCGGCGCTGGCGATTGCGGCCGCGTCGTATCGCGATCGCGTGCCGTATGTGCCCACGGGCTACGCCGCCTTTGCGGACGCCGAGCAGCGCAATGCGGGTGATATCGATCGCCCGGAAGGCGTCTACGGCGGGGCTCGGCGTGACAATCCCGCCGACGTGCGCGGACATCGGGGTTTCCTGAGCGTCGGCGAGCTGGCGCATGTTCGCACGCTGGATTTGGCCGATCCGGTTACGCAGGGCTTCACGGATTCGCCGCTCGGCCGTGGCGACTACATCAAGGCGGTGAGCGTGCTGACGCTGCTGGATTCGCACTTTCTGACGACGCGCGGCAACACGTTCACAGTCTACGTGACCGTGACCGATCGCGAGAAGCCGCAGAGCAGCGTGCGCTCGCAGATGACGATCGATCGGGGGAGCGTGCTGCCGACGGTGATCTATTCGAACACAGACATCAACGGCGACGGCGTGTACGACGAGAACGACCGCGTCGTGACGCTGCCGGGCACGGCGGCGCCGACGGCGATCGGGCAGCGCGAAGTGGGCTATTTCAACGCGCAGTTTGACGAGTAGCAGCGCGCCGGATTGGGCGCGTCGTTCGGCGGGTGCATCCTGTGCACCTCGCGCCTGGCCGCCGGCGGGCGCACGATGTGCGGACTCGTAACCCGCCGCGGGATGCACACCGGGGCTCCGTCCCGACCGCGATCGTAGTTTGATTTCCGCGCTTTCGCCGATATAACTAATCGATGCGCGCCGCATGTGAATCCGCCGATCCTCCCCCGGCAAGCGACTCCGACGAACCTCCGTCGAGTCCTCGGTGCGACGAACCTCCGTCAAGTGGTCCGTTCGATCAACCTCCGTCGAATTGCCGGTCCGACGAGCCTCTCTCGAGTGGCGATCGGGCGGCATCCTGCGCCGTCGCGGCGCCGCCATGCGGCGGCACGCGGGCGCAGGGTGCGCCGGCGCTGAGCCCTGCGAGCGCGGCGGTCACACATCCTGCGCTGCGTGAGAGTTCGATCGCGACCGCGCGGGTGGTCGTTCCGGAGCGGCTTTCGCGCGCGCCCGCGGATGGCGACAAGTCGCCGGCGTTGGGCTGCGGCGCGCAACCGGTGCGACGCCGAACGCCGGCGGTCGGGCGGGTGCGGCGTGATGTGCGCGCCGGCGTGCTGGATGCATCGGCGTTCAGCATGCACGTGGGGCTCGGCGAGTCATATTTCGCCGCTTTTGTGCTCGCGCTGGGTGGCGGGCAGGTCGCGGCGGGGTTGGTCGGGACGGCTCCGCAACTGATCGGCTCGGCGCTGCAATTGCTCGCGCCCGCGGCGGTGCAGGCGGTCGGCTCGCTGCGGCGCTGGGTGCGCCTCTGCACGTCGACGCAGGCGCTCTGTTTCGCGCCGCTGGCAGCGATTGCCCTCGCGGGGGGTGCTCCGCCGTGGCTCGTGTTCGTGTTCGCGTCGGTGTACTGGGCGAGCGGGTTCGGCTCGGGTCCGGCGTGGAGCACGTGGATGACGACGATCATCCCCGGGCGCGCGCGGGCGCGGGTGTTCTCGCGACGGTCGGTGTATGGCAACATCGCGCAGCTTTCGGGGCTGGTTGCGGGCGGGCTGCTGCTGCAATACGGGTCGGCGACGGACGGCGTGCTGCTCGCGTTCGCGGCGATCTTCGCGGCGGCGGGCGGGCTGCGGCTGGTTTCAACCTACTATCTCGGACGCCAGAGCGAGCCGCGGCCCTTGCCGGCCGATTATCGCGTGGTGCCGCTGCGGGAGCTGTGGCAGCGGGTGCGGAGCGAGCGCGACGCGCGGCTGATCGTGTATATGGTGACGGTGACGGCGACCGCGTACACGGCGGCGCCCTTTTTCACCCCGTTCATGCTCGACGTCGTGCGGTTCAACTATCTGGAGTACATGGTGCTGATCGCGGCCGCGTTCGTGGCGCGGGTGATCGCGCTGCCGGCGCTGGGGCGCGTGGCGCATGGGTTCGGGGCGCGACGGCTGCTGGCGGTCGGCGGCGTGCTGATTGTGCCGCTGCCGCTGCTGTGGGTGTTCTCGCATTCGTTCTGGTATCTGCTGGTGATTCAGCTGCTCGCGGGGCTGGCGTGGGCGGCGTACGAGCTGGCGGCGCTGCTGATGACGTTTGAGACGATCCGCGAGCAGGACCGCACCAGCCTGCTGACGTTCTTCAACTTCTGCAACGCTGTGGCGCTGCTCGGCGGATCGCTGGTGGGCGGCGGCGTGCTGGTGGCGCTGGCGGGCGACGAGCGGGCGTACCAGGTGCTCTACGCGTTCTCGACCGTGGCGCGGCTGGCGACGGTGCTGCTTCTGGCGCGGGTGGCCGGCGCGCGGTGAATGCAGATTGATGAATGTAGTGTGAGGAAGCTACGCGGGGCACGGGGCCGAGCGCCAGAGGCCGAATGTCGAACATCAAACGCCGAGCGCCGAAAGCCAAACACCAAGCGCTGCGGGTTGAACGCTGAAGGCCGAATGCCGACCACCGCAGGCCGAACGCCAGAGGTCGAGTGCGGAGCGCAACGGGTCGAACGCCGACTGCCGCTCGGCGAGTATGGGAACCACAAGCACAAGACGCGGGCGTTGCAATTGGTCGCCCGCAGGGCGCGCGATCGTAGCCGGTGGCTTCAGCCAACGGCCGGCGGGGCACCCACCTTTGCGTCTCTCCGCGCGGCGGTCCGATGCCGCGACCGGCACATCGATCGTGCAAGTCGTCGCGCGCTCAGCGCCGCCGGCGCAGTGCTATGCCCGCGGCGAGCAGGAGCGCGAGGGTGGCGGGTTCGGGGATGAAGACGGCTTCGGGCAGTGCGGAGCGCTCGTTGCGCTGGGTGGTGTAGAGCGACGTGTCGCCGAAACCCATCTGCATGCGCACGGCGCCGATGGAGTATTCGAGCGCTGCCCCGCCAAGCGTGCCGACCTCGAGCCAGACGGCGCCGGGCGCGGAGCGGTCGTACGCGACGTCGAAGTAGCCGAGCAAGACGTTGCCAGTCGGTCCGTCGGTGTAGCCGTCCTGGTTCGGTGGATTCGCAATTCCGAGCGAATTCCCGATTGTGGCCATGTTCACGTCGGTGTATTCGTTCTGGGCGGGGTCGATTGCTGGCGTGGCGATGTAACGCCAGCGGTTGATCGAGGCACTGGCACGCCAGTAGTTGGGGTTCACGATGGTCAAATTCGAGAGATGGAGCGGTCCGTCGCCGTCGATGTGGAAATTGACCGCGATCCATGATTCGAACACGCGAGCTCCGAGCGTGTTCGCCCAGATATAGAGCCGCGAGCTCGCGGCAAGTGTCGGATTCTGACGATTCGTCCACTCGGTTGGTGTGGCGAGATCGGGATAGTTGTCCGGCCCCGGATTCGGGATGGGCGGCAGGGCGCCGGGCGACGCGGCCGACAGATAGAGCGGCAATGTGTACTCGGTCGGTTGGCCGTAGGACCGCACCTCGGCGCAGGCCGCGAGCAGGAGGGCGACGCTGGCGTGAATGACGCCTATGGCTAAAGGCAGGCGTGCATCAGGCAGGGTGCTGAACATCAGCTAGTCCTTGAACACGGGGGACGCCGTTCGATCCTGATCCATGACCACAGTGATCACCTTGTAATGCGCTCCGGGCGGCGGCGCGACTTCGTCGCCGTCTACGATCCACTTCGAGAACGTGTAGAACTCGTCATAATCGCGACCGACCATGAGCGTGACCGTGGTGCCGTGGCCGAAACGGCGCGCGTAAGGCGCGGCGCTGGTGACCAATTGATCGGCGTCGCCGTCGATGCTCATGGGCATGAGCTTGACCGTAAACGCCGGTGGCGGGTTCGTCGGATCGCGCACGATCGTCAGTGTGCGGATCGGCTTGTCAGGTATTATGTGACTTCCGACGGCGCTGCTGAAGCAATCGACGGCAAAGCAAGCTGGCGGCGGATTTGGTTGGAGACACGTGGGGCACTCGGCGTCGGCCTGAGATGGTGTCGGGCAGCGGCCGACGGTTCCGGTGATCCAGACACGCGCGCCGTCGGTCGGATCGAGGGCAATGCCCTCATAATCGCCCCACCGACCCGGTGCTGTCACTCCGGCTTGCCCGGGTTGAATGAGGCGCACCGGTGCGCCGAGCACGGCGGGCGGATCGGCAGGGCGTCGCCCCGTAACGATCAAGTCGATGAACCCGGTTTGAACAACTCGGGTGGTGAATAACGCCATCCCCCCGGAATCTGTGGGCATTACGCAGGGGTAGATGTGATGGACGGGCGAACTGGTGTCGCTGTCGACGGAGACATCGAAGACGCGCCCGCTGTCGAAAGTCGCTGTGGCGACTGTCGGTTGCTGGCCGGAGTGCGGCCAGCCATTGAGCGTCAGTGTCGACCACAAAGCTACCCAGCGAGACCCATAGCCGTCGGCGCGCTGTCCGACGCGTCCGAAGTGAATCGTGTCCCCGCGGCGCACCGCGTTCTGCACGTTGAGATGCGGATGCGCCCCAGGCACGGCACCGGTCGGACACAACTGACGGCAGCCATCGGCGGCGCCCTCATTGCACGTGCCTGAAGTCAGTTCGGCCCTGGCGAGCGAGGCTATCGTGGCGTCGGAGTTCATCGTGACTGCGGACAATCGAATTGTTGCGAGACCGCTTGGTTCGTTGCAGCCCCAGCGTTGAATAAAGTAGGTTGTATCGGTGGATGTTGAGCCGAATCCATGGGCGGGTGCGGGCTGAGACGTTTGAAGACTTATCGTCGGGTCGGCCCCATCGCCATCCCACAACAACTCCAGCTTGTTCCCCGACAGCTCAAAGTAGTTGGCCGGCGGGTCGTCCTGCCGTGGCGGCGCCGGCGGACGACGGAGCGCGAGAATGACGTGCCGCGAGTTCGCCGCCTGTGGCAGCCAGCCCGTCACCCAGATCCAGTGCTCGCTCACAGCGAGTTGCGGCCAGTGAAAGATGCCGGTGAAGGGGCCGCCGGTCAGCCCGACGGGAAAGACGAACTTATCCCAGGCCCCGTTGACGCCGCTGTCAGCATTTGCGGGCGCGGAATCTTTTGAGATCGCGATAAACAGCTCGCGCGTCTGCACGCCCATCGTGGACACGACAAAGCGCCCGGAGAACTGGTCGTAGACGACTTTGGAGTCCTCCGCGCCCTCGGTCGACATGCCGGCCCAGAACTTGTGCGCCGACCAGCTCGTGAGGTCTTCGGGCGCGAGGCGCGACTTCCAGAGCACCGCTCCGGTCCGCGTGTAACACGCGATGCGGAAATTCGCCGTCTGCACAATCCGGTCCGGGCCGACGCCGATGTTCGGCTCCAATGGCGCCTGTCGTCCACCCTCCAGCAGCGCGACGTCGGTCGTGCGGCGGATGCCCCAGAAGGGGTCGCCGGCAAACGCACATGGCGCTGGCGCGAGCATGGTGCTAACGATCAGGAGCCCAGCCGACGCCAAGCGGCATCGGGCGGGAATCCGCGCCCGCCGAACGCGGGCCGCACATGAGGACGCGACGCTGCGGGGGGGGGAACGAGCGGGAAACTGCGTGATGGACGATCATGACGACGACCTTAAAAAAGCCGCGGTGCGAAAACGCCCCGTCCGCGTCGGCGGCATTACAACCTCCCTGGCGCTTTGCCACCGACTTGAGCCGCGAAATCAGCGGCGGCGCGACGAACGCGGAGGAAGTGATGTCAGTTATTGTAAGACCAGGCCGGGGCGGCAAGTCAATCGGGTTTTCGTCCGTATTGCGTAGTCCTGCACCGGCGCGGAATCGCCGCGTGCCCGCACCGCGATCAGGCGCGCGGCTGCGGCCGCGTGAATGGGTCGGCAACGCGGCAAGCGCGGTTGGGGCCGGAGACTGGAGGCGGCGGGAATCGAACCCGCGTCCCGGAACATTTCAGCCTGGGCCTCTACGTGCGTAGCCGACCGATTTTTTCTGAGCTCGCGGCAGACCAATCGGCGGGTCATCCGCGAGCCGAGCCCGGCTATTTCTTACCGACGCGCCGCCCGACGGGAACGCATCAGCCAGCCTGCTGAGTGGCGTCGGAACCGGCTAGCAGGCGTTGCCGGCCCGACGGGTTGCCTTATTTAGGCAGCCATGCGCAACTGTGAGTTGGCATCTAACATTTGTGCCCGGTGTTTTACGAGGCCGCCGGACAACCTCGGCACGCCACCCAGACCTCAACCTGCCCGGTCGAAACCATTTCGCCCCCGGATTCTCAGGGTTCGTCGCCGGCGTCGCCGCTCGCGTTTGCGCCGTGACGAAGGTCCAACGTGATTATACGGGGCGGGGCCGGTTGCAGCGACTGACTGGAGTGGTTGCGGCGCGGCGGGATCGAGGAGTGGATCGGTCGCGCCGGTGTCGCCGTCGCGCCGATGGGGTGGGGCGTGCGGTGAGATGTGCGCCGGTCGGTTGTGGAACTGGAGCGCGATTGTCGAACGCGGCGCGCCCGGGCGCGCCGCTTGGCACGGCGGGGTCTGACCCGTCGGCCTTGGTCGCGACGTGCGACCGGCGTCAGTGTCGAACGGGGCGGCTCGCGGAGCGCGCGAGTTGCCGGCGCGCGGCGCGCGGGGCGTTGCCGTTCGTCATCGGGCGCAGCAGGCTGCGCAGCAGGGCGGCGAGCGTGCGCGCTTCGGTGGTGCTCAAGCCGGCGGTGCTGCGCTGCGCGTCGGCGAGGCGGACTTCGATGGCCTCGTCGACGAGCTTGCGGCCGTCGCGCGTGAGGGCGATGAGCAGTCCGCGGCGGTCCCCGGGATGCGGCTCGCGGGCGACAAGGCCGAGCTCTTCGAGACGATCGATGCGGTTGGTCATGGCGCCCGAGGTGAGCGTGACGAGCTGCATGAGGCGCGTTGGCGAGAGCTTGAACGGCGGTCCGGAGCGGCGCAGTGCGGCGAGCACGTCGAACTGCCAAAGGCTGAGTCCGAAGCGCTCGAGGGCGCGGTCGGCGCTGTGCTCCAAGAGCTTGGCGAGCATCAGGACGCGGCTGACGATGCCGAGGGCGGCGGGGTCGAGATCGGGTCTCTCGCGGTTCCACTGTTCGATGAAGCGATCCACGGGGTCGCGCTCCATGGCGGTGAAGATCCTCCGGCGGGCGCGTCGGTCCGGCATTCGCGGACCCACGGTTCCCACCAGGAAGGATAGCGGCTCATCAGCTTCATGTCAAGATACTTGACCACAAGCTTTTCGCGAGGTATCTTTATATTGAGCGATCCGGCCGCAGCGCGGGGTGGGTTGTGCGCCCGACGCCGGCTCGGCCGCGTGGCGGCCCCGCAAACGATGGGTGTGGGTGAATCGGCGTGCCGCATCTGCGGAGCGCCGCCGCTGTCGGCGGACGGGACCCGGGTCTGAGCGTGGCGGGGGTCGTGCCCGGACCGGTCCGGGGTAGCGCTGGGCCCGGACGCGGCGGAACTTGGCGGCTACGCTTCCTTTGGGCCGCCGTGCGAGCCGGGGCCCCACGGGCCGGTCCGGGTGTTTGGATTTGGCGGCGGGCGTGAGCGGGGGGACGGCGCCGCGCGGCCCCAGCGCGGAATGCTTGTCGACGGGGTGCGCACCGCGTGGAGAGCGGGTGGAGTCGCGGGATGTGAGGCACCGGAGGTTCGCCATGATCAGCCTGAACCGCATTCTGGTTCCGACCGAGTTTTCGGAGCTGGCGACTCACGCGCTGCGGTTTGCGTGCGATCTGGCGCGGACGTACCGCGCCGAGTTGCACGTGCTGCACATCGTCTCACCGGCCAAGGAGATCCCGATCGCGGGCGACGGCGGCGGCGGGATCGGCGTGGGCGGGATGGTGCCGATGGAGTCGATCCCGGAGGTCGTGGCGCGAAAGTCCAAGGAGTTGCAGGCGCATGTCGCGGAGTTTGCCGGCAACCTGCCGGTCGAGCCGATCGCGTTGGTGCGCACCGGGGTTCCCTGGCTGGAGATCGTGCGGTACGCCGACGAGGCGTCGATCGACCTGATCGTGATTGGATCGCACGCGCGCGGCGTGATGAAACGCATCTTTCTGGGATCGACCAGCAAGGCGGTGCTCGAGCACGTGGCCAGGCCGGTGTTGATGGTTCCGATCGCAGCGGTGAAGAGCGAGGCCGGCGCGGCAGATGCGGGCGCATCGGCGTCGGTGCAAGCGCAGTCGTAGGCGCGACCGTTCGCGGCGCGTCCACGGAGGCAGATCAGAGAAGCACACGAAACGAGCGAGCGTGCTCTGCATGGGAGGATCGAGCGTGAATCACACGACACCGCACTCCGCCGGGCGAGTCCTGGCCACAAACGGCGAGCGCTATCGGGCGATCACACGCTCGAACGTGGCGCAGACGCGCGTCTGGGGCGCGCTGGCGCCAGAGGTCCGGGAGGCCGTGACGACGGTCTCGACCGTGCTGCCGTTTCGCACCAACGAATATGTGATGCGGGAGCTGATCGACTGGTCGCGGGTTCCCGCCGATCCGATCTTTCAGTTGACGTTTCCGCAGCGGGGGATGCTGAGCGACGCGGATTATGCCGCGATGCGCGATTTGCTGGGGCGCGGCGCGCCGGCGGCGGAGATCGAGCGCGAGGCGAACCGCATCCGCCGGACGTTGAATCCCCATCCCGGCGGGCAGATGACGCAGAACGTGCCGCAGTGGCGTGGAGAGCCGCTGGCGGGCGTGCAGCACAAGTATCGCGAGACGGTGCTGTTCTTCCCGAGTCACGGGCAGACCTGCCACGCCTATTGCACGTTCTGTTTCCGCTGGGCGCAATTCGTAGGGATCGACGAGCTGAAGTTCTCGAGCCGCGAAATCGAGCAGCTCGTCGGCTACCTGAAGGAGCACCGCGAAGTCACGAACGTGCTCTTCACGGGCGGCGATCCGATGATCATGAGCGCGGGCAACCTGCGCCGTTACATCGCGCCGCTGCTGGACCCGGCACTCGATCACATCCACAGCATCCGCATCGGCACGAAGTCGGTCGCGTACTGGCCGCAGCGCTTCGTGAGCGACGCGGACGCCGACGACGTGCTGCGGTTGTTCGAAGAAGTGGTTGGGGCAGGGCGGCACCTCGCGCTCATGGCGCATTACAGCCACCCCGTCGAGCTTTCGACGGAGATGTCGCGCGCCGCGGTGCGGCGGATTCGGGCGACGGGTGCGAACATCCGCATGCAGAGCCCGGTGATCCGGCACGTGAACGACCACCCCGACGTGTGGGTGGACCTTTGGAAAGCGGGTCTGCGGCTCGGGTGCGTTCCGTATTACGTGTTCGTGGAGCGCGACACGGGGGCGCGGAACTACTTCGAGTTGCCGCTGTCGCAGTGCTGGTCGATTTACCGGCGGGCGTACAGCCGCGTGTCAGGGCTGGCCCGGACGGTCCGCGGTCCGTCGATGTCGGCGACGCCGGGAAAGGTGCACGTGCTGGGGGTGAGCGACTTTGCAGGCGAGAAGGTGTTCGTGTTGCAGTATGTACAGGCCCGGAATCCAAAGCTGGTCCGGCGCCCGTTCTTCGCCAAGTTCGATCCGAAAGCGACCTGGTTCGACCAGCTCGAACCGGCGACACCGGCAGATCAGGGGTTCTTCCCGCATTGGCCGGCGGCGGCGTCCGCGGGGCCGTTTGTGCCGCTCACGACGCCGACGCGGACCGACGCGGCGTGAGCGATACGGCGGCAAGTTTGCCAGGAGCCACGACGATGATCTTGTTACACAAGAACCGAGTGCAGCGGCGCGACGGAAAGGACGCGGTGCGCGACGTCGTGCGCACGATGACGCAGCTTGCGGCGGCGGAAAGCACGCAACCGGGAGGCCGTGCGAAGCGAACGGCGCGACCGGCGCGGTCGCGGCGCGGCGGTACGGACGCAGGATCAACGACGGATCGGGAGTGAGGGATGCAGCAGATCGAAGGGATCCGACGTTGGTTGACGGTGGCGGCGCTGGTGCTGGGGACCGCCGCGGCGCTGGCTCAGGAGCAGCCGACGGCGCGGTCGGAGAATGGCGCCGCGCGCGCGGTGGAGCCGGCCCCGACGGATGCGGAGAAAATCGCGCGATTGCAGCGGTCGATCGACGAAGCGACGCGCCAGGTGGAAGCGCTGAGTGCGAAGCTGAACGACCCGCAGGCGGAGTTCAAAGAAGCGGAGCAGCAGTTCGGCGAGCTGGATCGGCAGCTGACGGGACAGCGCAGAGCATTGGCGTCGGCGGTCGGGGATGGAGCGCGGCGCGCGGAGCTGGAGCGCGAACTCGCGGAACTCGAACCGAAGCACAAGCTCGCCAAGGAGCGGTTTGATCTGGCGATCCGGGAGCGCAAGACGCTTCAGGAGCAGATCACGACGCTTCAGCAGAAGATCCGTTCGGACACGGAGGCGCTCCGGAAGCTGCGCGGCGAGCAGCCGGCGGCGACACAGCCGGCGACCGGCGCGCCTCCGCCGGAGGCGAGCGTGACGGCCGCCACGCCCGCCGCGAGCGAGGCACTGTCGACGACGGCCGCGCCCGCGACAACGGCGGCACCCGCGGCGGTTCCCAGCGTACCGCCGGCGCCGGCCGCCCCGGCCGCGCCCGCGCCGTCGCCGCCAGCGGGGCCGGGCGCCGCGACGGATCCGCCGGCGGAAAAAGAACCGCCGCCGGAACTGATTGACGCGCGGCAGGAAGCGGAGCGCAAGCGGGCGGAGGCGCAGAGCGCCGAGGCGGAAGTCGCGTCGGTGACGGAGCGGATCAACGCGTTGCAAAAGAGCATTGCGTTGGAGCAGCAGCTTTCAGAAACGAGCCGCCAGAAGGTGGAGAATGCGCAGGCCACCGAACGGTCGCTGTACGAGCAGTGGCAAAAGAAATTTCAGGAAGGCGCGACGCCGGCGGAGCTTCAGGCGCTGCAACGGGAGATTGGGCAGGCGCGCGAGCGGCTGCGGGAAGCGCACGATGAGAGCCGCGAGCGCACCGAGCGGCTGGAGGAGTTCCAGGCCGAGCTGGCGGCCTTGCAAGCCGAGCACATCGCGGCCATGGAGGAAGCACAGCGGACGAAGGCGGAGGCCGCGGAGGCGCAGAAGCGCGTCGAGCATCTGGAGAGCCCCCTGTCGCCGCGCAACCTGTGGCGCTGGCTGCTGGAGCGCGGTCCGAAGGTAGGCGGCATCCTGCTCGCGATGCTGGGAGTGCTCTGGGTGGCGCGGAGCACGGAGCAGCGCATGGTGCGGCTGATCGCGGGGCGCGGCGGGCCGACGTCGCCGGAGGATCGCGAGAACCGCGCCAAGACGCTGGTCGCGGTGTTTCACAGCGCGACGACGGTGGCGGTCTATGTCGGCGGCGGGCTGATGATTCTGACCGAGATGGGCGTGAACATCGTGCCGCTGATGGGGGGAGCGGCGGTGCTGGGCCTGGCGGTGGCGTTCGGCGCGCAGAACCTGATCCGCGATTACTTCTACGGGTTCACGATTCTGCTGGAGAACCAGTACGGGATCAACGACGTGGTGAAGATCGGCGACGTCGCGGGGCTGGTCGAGCGGATCACGTTGCGGTGCACGGTGCTGCGGGGGCTGGACGGGACCGTGCACTTTGTGCCGAACGGCGAGATTACGCGCGTCAGCAACATGACGCACGAGTGGTCGCGGGCGGTTTTTGACATCGGCATCGCATACAAGGAAGATGTCGACCGCGTCATGCACGAGCTGATCGAGCTGGCCAAGGAGCTGCGGCGCGATCCCGAATTCCGCGGGCTGATCCTGGAGATGCCGGAGATGCTCGGCGTCGACGCGTTCGCGGACTCGGCGGTGGTGATCAAGTTCCTGATCAAGACGCGTCCGCTGAAGCAGTGGACGGTGAAGCGCGAGCTGCTGCGGCGGATCAAGCGGCGGTTCGACGAGCTGGGCATCGAGATTCCGTTTCCACATCGGACGGTGTATCACCGTGTCGAGAGCGAAGTCGAGAAAGCCCGCCTGGCGGAGTTGCTGCCGGCCGGGCAGGAGTCGCACGGATGAAGGCCGACGAGGCGACCGCGGCGGCGATTCGTGGGGCGTGGCTCGAAGACCCGCGACTGTCGGCGCACGGTTTGGAGGTTACCGTGCGGTCTGGTCAGGTGACGCTTGCGGGCGTTGTGCCGACGTTCGCACGAAAGCGCGCCGCGCTCATGATCGCGAGTCGGGTTGCGGGTGTAGGCGGCGTGATCGACAGGATCGACGTCGCGCCGCCGGGTTTGCTGACCGACGACGAGGTTGCCGAAGGCGTGCGCCGGCAGCTCGAAGCACATGACCAGGTTGGCAAGGCGGCAATCACGGTGAGCGTGTCGAACGGCGTGGTGACACTGCGCGGCAATGTCGCGTCGCCGCTTCAACACGTGCTGGCCGAAGACGTGGCGATCGCGGCCGCGGGTGTGCGCGGGATTCAGAATCTGCTGTTTGTGAATCCCGACGCGCAGCGCGAAGACATCGCGCGAGCGCGGGATTTGGAGACGGCGCTGCGGCTGGCGGACGGGCTGTCGGAGGTCGCCATCCGGGCGGCGGTCGCCGGCGGAGTCGCAGTACTTTCGGGCGCGGTGTTCCACGCGTGGCAGAAGCACTTGGCCGAGTCGGTCGCCCAGCGCATGCGCTTTCTGGGCGTTCGCAACGACATCGAAGTTCGCGGCACGGGCGCCGCGAGTCCGCTCGCGGGCGACTAGCGGCGGCGCGGGCACGGGAGACCACCATGCGCCTAGTCATTGTCTCGAACCGCCTGCCGATCGTGCTGGAGCAGCGCGACGGCGTGTGCACGACGCGCAGCGGCGCCGGCGGCGTGGTGACCGCGCTGGCGCCCGTGTTGCAGCGCGCCGGGGGGATGTGGATCGGGTGGCCCGGCAGCGGCTGCACAGACGAAGCCGAACTCGACCGCGCGCTGGCGGAACACAGTCGCAGTGTGAGCTACGAGTTGAAGCCGGTCCCGATGTCGCAGGCGGACGTCGAGGGGTTTTATCAGGGGTTCTGCAACGAGATCATCTGGCCGCTCTTCCACGACCTCCAGACACGCTGCAACTTCGTTCCCGAGTACTGGACCCATTACCTGGCCGTGAAGCAGAAATTTGCCGAGATCGTCCAGCGCCACGTCCAGCCCGGTGACTTCATCTGGGTGCACGACTACCACCTGCTCGGACTCGGGCGGCGGCTGCGCGAGCACGGCGTCACGAACCGCATCGGCTTCTTCCTCCACATCCCGTTTCCGCCGCCGGACATCTTCTGCAAGCTCCCCTGGCGGATGGAGGTGCTCGAAGGGTTGCTCTACAACGACATCGTCGGGTTTCAGACGCCGCGCGATCTCGAGAACTTCCTCGACTGCATCCGCAAGCTGCTGCCGGACGTTCGGCGTCGCCAGCGGCGGGGCGTGTACCGGTGCGTGAGTGCGGGCGGGCGGACGACGAGCTTCGGGGACTTTCCGATCGGGATCGACGCGTCGAACTTCGCGAACGCGGCCGCCCGCGACGAGATTGCGGAGCGCGTCGAGCGACTCCGGCGCGACGTTCCGGATCAGCAGCTCGTGCTGGGGATCGACCGGCTTGACTATACGAAGGGGATTCCCGATCGGCTGCGGGCGTTTCACCTGGCGCTGAAGCGCTATCCCGAACTGCATCGCAAGGTCGCGCTGTTCCAGGTGGTCGTGCCAAGTCGCGAGTCGGTGCCCGAATACCAGGAGCTTAAAGGCCGCATCGAGCGGCTTGTCGCGCAGATCAACGGCGAGTTCACCCAGCCCGGTTGGGTTCCGATTCACTACCTGTTCCGAAGTCTCGACTGGAACGAGCTGCTCACGTTCTATCGCGCCGCCGACGTGGCCCTCGTGACGCCGTTGAAGGACGGCATGAACCTCGTCGCGAAGGAGTATTGCGCGTGTCAGGTGGAGGGCGACGGCGTGTTGATACTGAGCGAGTTTGCGGGTGCCGCCGTCCAGCTCAAGAACGACGCGATCCTCGTGAATCCGTACGACCTGGACGGTGTCGCGGCCGCGATCTACCGCGGCGTGCAGTTGACCCGTCATGAGCGCCGGCCGGCGATGCGCCGGTTGCGGAATCTCATCGCGCGCCAGGACGTGTTTTGGTGGGTGAACGAGTTTCTCAGTGCGTGCGGCGTTGCGGGCGGGGGCTGCCCGGATCCGCCCACGCCGGCGCCCATGCGGGCCATCGAACCGACCGGAGCGCCCGCGTGAGCGGCACGCCCGGCGGCTCGTCGCCGATCGATGCAACGTTGGTGGCGCGGCTCGACGCGGCGGCGGGGACGGCGCGGCTGTTGGTGGCGAGCGACTTCGACGGGACGATCGCACCGATCGTCGCCGATCCGGAAGCGGCGCAGGCCGACCGCGGCGCGCTCGCGGCGCTGCGGGCGCTCGTCGCGCTGCCGGCGACGAGCGTGGCGATCCTCTCGGGGCGTTCGCTGGCGGACCTTGCCGCGCGAACCGCGGAGCTGGACGGCGCGCTGCGGGTCGGCAGCCACGGCGCGGAGTTTGAGCGGGCGGCGGTCGCGCCGCTGAACGCAGAACAGTCAGCACTGCGGGCGCGCATCGCGGAGCGGCTGCGCGCGGTCGCGGCGCGAGGCGCGCGTCTGGTGTTGGAAGAAAAGCCCGCGTCGCTGGCGCTGCACTATCGCAATGCGGCGGATGACGTGGCGGCGGCGGCGGTCGCGGCGGTGCTGAGCGGCCCCGCGACCTGGCCGGGGGTTGTCGCGCGACACGGGAAAAAAGTGGTCGAGCTCAGTGTGGTCGCAGAGAACAAGGGGACCGCGTTGCGGCGGATTCGCGACGACGCGGCCGCGACGGCGGCGGTGTTTCTAGGCGACGACGTCACGGACGAGGATGCGTTCGAAGTTCTGACGAGCGCGGACGTCGGCGTGAAAGTCGGAGGCGGGTGCAGCCGTGCGGGGCATCGCGTGACCACGACCGACGACGTGGTCCGCGTATTGGCGCGGCTGGCGGAACGGCGGGCGGCGCTGGTGGCCGCGTGCAGCAACGAGCGTTGAGCCCGGCGGCGCTCAACGGCCGGCGAGTTTCTCGACGTTCTTCGATGTGCCGGCGACGAGAATGATGTCCTGGGGGTTAAAGGGGCGAGCCGCGTCGACCAGGCTCCAGTTCTCTTCCGCGGCGGCGACCGCCGGGCGGCGCACGGCGACCACTTCGACCTCCGAGTTCTGTCGCGGATTCAGGTCGATCGTCGTGCGCCCGACCCACTTGTCGGGGACCGGGATTTCGATCATCGAGAAGCCCTCACTCACGGCGAAGAAGTCGAGTACGCCGCCCCCCACCAGCATGCCCGCGACGCGTTCCGCCGCCTCACGCTCGGGAAACACGACGCGCGTCGCACCCACGATGCGGAGCAGCTCGGCGTGCTCCGCGTCGACGGCCTCGACCACGATTTCGCGCACGCCGAGCTTCTGCAAGTAATTCGTCACGAGTAGGCTCTGACCGATCACGTCGCCGAGATCGACAACGGCGCAGTCGAGCGCGTCGGGCAGCACCTCCTGGAGCAGCTCGAAGTTGACGGCGTCGGCCTTGATCGCCTTGGCGGCGACGTCACGGACGCGCTGGAGCTTTTCCTCGCTGCGGTCGATGACCAGGACGCTCTGGCGGCGGGCGCTCAGCACCTCGACCAGACAAGCCCCGAATCGGCCCAGCCCGATGACGGCAAACGTCTTCATGGCGTCTCACCCGATCGCGATTTCTTCCTGCGGATAAGAGTACTTCGGACCGGCGCGTGGCCGCACGATCGCCAGCGCGACCACCAGCGGGCCGAGCCGTCCGATGAACATGCACGCGATGATCAGCAGCTTACCGGTCGGCGACAGCGTCGGTGTCACCCCCGTCGAGAACCCGACCGTTCCCAGCGCCGACACGGCCTCGAACGAAAGTACCGTGAGCCGATCGGCGCGCCCGAATGCGGCGGACGCCTCCTCGCTGAAGAGCAGGCCAGCGACCACGACGGTCAGAAACAGCAACGCGAGCGAGAGAAGCAGAAACGAACGCTGCACCGTGGCGGCCGGCACGCTGCGGCGGAGCAACCCGACGGTCTCCGCGCCCCGCAGCCGTGCGACGATCGTCGCGATGATCACCGCCGCCGTCGTCACCTTCAGCCCGCCGCCGCAACTACCCGGCGACGCGCCGATGAGCATCAGGAACATGATGGCGAAGAGCGTCGGCTCGCGCAGCGTGGCGAAGTCGATGGTGTTGAAGCCGGCGGTGCGGCTGCTGATCGACTGGAAGATCGCGCCCAGGACCGATTCGGCGAAGGCGTGGTCGGCGAAGGCGTTGTCGCGTTCCAGCACGAACAGCAGCGCGGCGCCGAGAACCCAGAGCGCTAGATTGGCCAGCAGCACAACGCGGCTGTGGAGGAAGAGCGGCGAGCGCTTTCCGGTCACGAGCCCGCGCAGCCATTGGGAAACCTGGCGCAGGACGATGAACCCGAGCCCACCGCTCATGATGAGCACGCTGATCGTGCCCAGCACGACGGGATCGGAGCGTGAGGCCGTAAGGCTCGCCGTGTAAAGCGAGAAACCGGCGTTGCAGAACGCCGAGACGCTGTGAAAGACGGCCGTCCACGCCGCGTTCGGACCGGAAAGCCGCGTCCACAGGATCAGCGCTCCGACCGCCTCCGTGACCACGGTCGCCAGCGCCACCCACCACAGCAGGCGTAGCGGCTTGACGCGCACCGCGGCGAGCGTCTCCTCGGCGCCGACCGTGTGACCGAGCGTCGCGCGCCCCGCCGCCAGGAGCAGAATCGTCGAAACCGTGGTGATGCCGAGCCCGCCAAGCTGGATGAGAGCGAGCAGAATCGCCTGGCCGGACGTGGAGAGACGCTCGCCGATGCTGATTGTCGACAGCCCCGTGACGCAGACGCCGGAGGTCGCGGTGAATAGTGCGTCGACCAGCGACAGGCGCTCGCCGCGCGCCGCGAAGGGCAGCGCGAGCACCGCCGTACCCACGAGGATCAGCACGGCGAACGCCGCGACAGCGCGCGTCGGGCCGAAGGGGCGAGCCGCGCGTAGAGACTGAGATTCGGGCATGGAACGAACCTCCAGCATACGCGACGCGCGCGGTTCAAGGCAACCGGCGGCGGTGCGCCGCCGGCGGACGATCGGGCGCGGAACCGGGCGCCGCGTACTCGCAAGCCGCCGACAGGGATAGAATGCGCTTCCGGCGGCGTCTGCCGCAAGCGGCGCTCCCGCACGTGCCGCTCGATGTCCGCGCCGCGCGAATCGGCGTGCGAGGGCTCCGTCGATCGATCGACTCTCCTTGCCAGGAGCACAGCATGAATCACGCCGCACACATCCGAATCCTGGGGATCGCGCTGCTGCTGGCGGGCGCCGCCGACGCGGCACTCGCCCAGGCCCGCGCGGCACAGGCGGCCGCGCTGACGTATCGGCGCGAAGAACGCGCGTTTCCGACCGGAGACCGCGCGACCAGCGTCCTGCTGCTGGAACGCACGTATCCGGCGGAGGTCCGGCGCGGCAGCGAGTTTCTGTATCAACTAACACTGACAAACATCAGCCGTGTGACCGTCGAGGAAGTTGTGCTGACCGAGCAGTTTCCGGCGACATTCCGCGTGTCGCGCGTGACGCCGGAGGTCGGCCGCACGGACGCCGGCCAGGCGTCATGGGGTTACCGATCGATGGGCCCCGGCGCGACGGTGACGATCCAGGTCGTCGGGTCGAGCGATCGCCCGGAAGACCTGACGTGGTGCGCCGCGGTTGCGTTCAAGCAGACGGCGTGCGTGACGGCAAAGGTGGTGGAGCCGCGGCTGGCATTGCAGAAGTCGATGCCGGCCGGCGTCGTGTTGTGCGACGAGATACCGATCCGGATCGTGGTGACAAACACGGGCACAGGCGTCGCGGAGAACGTCACGATTACGGACCAGTTGCCGGCGGGGCTGACGACGCGTGACGGGCTGACCGCGGTGGCGTTCGATGCGGGCACGCTTGCCGGTGGGCAAGCGCGCGAGTTCACGCTCGTGGCGCGCGCGGCGCGACCGGGGTCGTACACGAATCACGCCCGCGCCGTCGATTCGACCGGACTGGCGGCGGACGCATCGGCGAGCGTGGTGGTCACGCAGCCGGTGCTGCGCTTGACCAAGACCGGTCCGAACCTGCGTTATCTCGGGCGGACGGCGCAGTTCGACCTGACGGTGCAGAACGTCGGCGACGCGGTCGCGCGCGGCGCCACGCTGGTCGACAACGTACCCGCGGGTCTGGAGGTCGTCGCCGCCGACGGCGACGCCCGCCTCGTGGACGGACAGATCACGTGGCAGCTTGGCGACCTCGCGCCGAACGCCGCCCGCACGGTGCGCCTCCAGCTACGCCCGCAGCAGGTCGGGCGCATGACGAACACCGCGACCGCGCGGGCGGTGTGCGCGGAGGCGAACGCGACGGCGACCATCGACATTCAGGGCATTCCGGCGATACTGCTGGAGTGCGTCGACGACCCCGATCCGGTCGAGGTTGGCGGGACGACCAACTATGACATCATCGTGACAAACCAGGGCTCGGCGAACGGCACCAATATCGCGATCGAGTGCACGCTGCCCGCGGAGATGGAATTTGTGAGCTCCGCCGGACCCACGACCGGCACGGCCGCGGGTGCGTCCGTGCGCTTTGCGCCGCTGCCGTCGCTGGCGCCGAAGGCCAAGGCGACGTGGCGCGTGACGGTGAAAGGCGTGCGGGAAGGCGACCTGCGCTTCCGTGTTACGCTCAAGAGCGATCAGATCGAGACGGTCGTCGAGGAGACCGAGAGCACGCGCGTCTACTGATCGGCGGCGGCGCAGCGGGCGAACGTGCATGCACGCTGGCGCTGTGCGGCGTGCCGCGTGTGTTGGAGCGCGCGGCGCGCCCGGCGTTCCGACCTTACGGTTGTGCGAAGCGGATGCCGTCCATGACGCGTTTCAGCTCCACGCGATCGGCGCGGCCGCGCACGCTGGAGATGCCGAACGCCTGAATCGTGTAGTAGTGGTCGCCGACGACCACGTCGTATCCGAAGGCATAGGTTCCGCCGGGACCACGGGCCTCGTAGAAGAGCGCCGCGCGGTCGGCAAACTCGACCGCGTGCGGCTCGGCGACGAGTGTTGCGCCCGTTTTGGCTTGGAGCTGCGCGCGCACGTCGGCAGCGGTGCGCAACGCGGTGCGGCGCGCCGCCGGCGCCGCGTCGCGAAGCGCGTAGCGCGTGACGCGAATGTAGCGGTGATCGGTCGAGAGGTTCTTCGGTCCGGCGACAAACGCGGGGTCCGCGGCGCCGCCGGCCGCGGGCGCCGGGAACCACGCTTCGTGCGACTGGAGTGTCCGCGGGTGTTGCTGCCAATGTCCCGGAAGCCGTAACGCGAAGCCCAGCGTCGTCTGCTGCCCGGTCCACGCCGGATCCGTTTCGCCTTCCGTGTACGGCTGCGGTTCGACGCCGAAGGACTGGTCGGCCGCGGCGTAGACCGCGCCGATCTCGGCCTGGGCGCGGAGCAGGGCGCGAAGGGTGGCTCGTGCGGCGAGAAGCTGGGGCTCGGCTTCGTCGCCGGGGACGAGTGCGGCGAGCCGGCATTCGACCAGCGCGAGACGGTTTCGAGCGGCGCGCGGATCGGTGCGACGGAGCGCTTCCTGGTCGAGGTCTCCGTCCCAGAGACGTTGCGCGCCGCGGCTGAGCGCGCCGACGCCGTCGAGTACGCGACCGGTGAGGGCCTTCGCGAGGTCGGAGGCGCTGATGAGCTCGGTCTTGTCGCGTACCAGCTTGGTGCCGACGCCGGTGCACATCCAGGTGGCCATGTCGATGGCACCGAGGAGCGGGACGCCGGCGAAGACCATGTCGATCGCGAAGTTGGCGAAGTTGCGACCGCCGGCTTCGATCGGATCGACGCCGGCATCGACGTCCTTGGCGAAACCGCCGAGCGCCTGGGCGGCGGAGAGCATCATGAAGAATCGGTCGAAGCCCGTGAGCGACTCGTTTTTCAGCTCCGTCATCTTGGCCGCGGTCTCCTGGAGCGCCGCCTTTTGCTCGCGCGCGAACTGCTTCAGGTAATTGGACTGAGCGCTGAGGCGGCGCATGAACCCGCCGGCTTCGAGTCCGCGAAACGAAGCGCGCACGCTCTTGAGATGCGCGATGGTTTCGGCGAAGCGCTGGGCTTCGGCGGGCGGCAGCCGGTCGATCTGCGCGATCGCGCGGCCGACGTTGGCGGCCGACAGTTCGCCGGTGGTGAGCAGCGCTTGGGCCCGCTCAAAGAGCGTGGTGAGCTGTTCGAGGTTGAGCGTCCGTGGGTTTCCGCCGGGTCGAAACCCGCTCGTGCCGCGGACGAGGGCCCGCAGCTCGTCGTTCGCCTTGCGGATCGACTCGACGTGGGCGACGACCGCCGCCGCCTGTCCCTCCACGACCTGGAGCGGCTCCGGAATCTTGCCGAGCTGATCGCAGATGTTCTCGATGCGCGCGCCGAGCGACTCGTCGGCGTCGCCGAGCGCGCCGTCCGCGTCGGCGGCGAGCGCGCGGTTGCGCGCGGCCCGGAGGTCGCCGTGGATGGTGCCGTCGCGTTCGATGTACACCCAATCATGGAAGCGGGCGAGGGCGCCGGCGCGCTGTTCGGCGTCGTCGGCCGGGAAGCGCGACAACAATTCCTCGCGCCGCGCGCGGTATTCGTCGAGGGCGGCGTTTTGGGGGCCGAAGCCCGGTCCGCCGGGCAGCGCCGCCAATTGGTTGCGCAAGTCGGCCAGCTCGGCGGTGCGGCGCGCCCGCTCGCGACCGCGGGCGGCTTCGTTTGCACCGGCGCCGGCGCGCGGGTCGTCAAGCGCGAGAAGCTCTTGCAGCAGTGCGCAGATGCGCGCCTGCAACGAATCGCGGTCCGCGCGCTCGGGCGGCGGCGGCGCCGGCGCGGCGGCCGCGGCATCGCTCGAGTACACCCAGGTGATCTTCCCGGCGCCGCGCACGACGAGTGAGATCATGAGCTCTCGCCCGGCGTTGCGCGGGACGGTGATTCCGTAAGTGGTCTGGTCGGGCTCCTTCATGTGGGCGTCGACGTGCGCGAAATTGTTCCACTTCTTCTTGTTGGGATCATTCGCGAGTTGCAGGCCCCGCACCTCGACCCAGCCTTCAATCCCGCCATTCAACAGATCCCCGCCCAGCCGTTCGCCGGTCGCGTGGATCGTAATGTGATGTTGCCCCTCCGTGAGCTCTCGGGGCACGTCCTGCACGTGGAGCTGCCCTTTGTAGTCCGCCCGGAGCTTGCCCGCGAGCGTCTCGCGATAGTGCAACGTGAATCCCTGCTCCAGCTCGCCTGGAATCCATTCTGTGGTCCGGTCGCCATTCTTGCGCGTCTCGGTCTTGTTGGGAGCGCGGTCGACGCGCGCCAAACGCCAGACCCGTGGTTTCGCCGCGGCGGTGTCCTGCGCGGCGGCGCTTCCCGCCGGAACGACGCTCAGGAGAACGCTTGCTGCGATCGCGATGCGAAAGTGCATGGCGGCGGCTCCGTGAGGCGGCGCGACCGGCCCCGTGTCCGGCGCGCGGGCACTCGCTGTCGAGGTTCTCGGTGAGACACACTCTTGGATTCTATCGTACGAGGGGGAACCGAAGGTGCAGCAAAACTGGACGCGCACGCCGCGGCGAGCCCAGCGCCGGATGTCGGGTTCTAGCGCCGCCACGCGCGCGACGAGGCCGCATCGAAGACCTGAATGCGGTTGTTGCCGGAATCGATCACCGCGACGCGGCCGGCGGGTAGCGCGATCGCCTGCCAGGGATACGCGACCTGCCCCGGCTCGCGCCCGGCTCCGCCCCAGACGCCGAGCGACTCGCCGCGCTCGCTGAAGCGCTGAATGCGGTTGTTGCCGTACTCGGCGACGACGAGCGAGCCGTCGGGAAGCCGGTCGATGCTGTAGGGGAACCGCAATTGACCCGGTTGGCTGCCCAGTTCGCCGAAACAGCCCAGGAACGAACCGTCGGGTCCGAAGTGGCAGATGCGATGGCGACACGCATCCGCGACCCAGAGCGTCTGATCCGGCGCGACGCAGAGTGATTGCGGCCGCTCCAGTCGCGCCGCGCCCGCGTCGCGCCCGCCGAAGCTGAAGAGGTAGTCGTACCGGGGCGAGAACTTGCTGACGCGGTCGTTGCCGCCGTACTCCGATACGTAGATCGATCCGTCGGCGGCGACCGCGACGTCGGTAGGCAGCTTGAATTGTCCGGGGCCTTCGCCGAAGGAGCCGAAGCGTGCGAACTCGCGGCCGTCGCGGTCGAAGACGATCACGCGTCCGTAGTGCGTGTCCGCGGCGTAGATGTGACCGTGTGCGTCGGCGCCGAGGCCGGTCGGCTTGCCGGCGTCGATCTCGGGCATTCGCCACGCCCCAAGCGGCGCGCCGCGCGCGTCGAACCGCTGGATGCGTCCGGTCTTGTCGACCACGAAGAGCTGGTCGTCCAGCGCGACGCCGGCGCGCGGGTAACTCAGTTCGCCGGGGCCGTGGCCGCTGCGCGCGAACGTCTCGAGCACCGGCGACAGGTTTGGATCCTGCCGGCCGCACGATGCGACGCCCAGCAGCAGCGCGAGCGAAAGCGGATTTCGGTAGCGGGCGGCGGCGTTGTGAGCGGCGGCGCGTGGCCGCGGTCGAAACATGCCAGGGATGATACCGCTCGCACGGCGACGAGACCGCGCGCGACGTTTGTCGACCGTCTGCGACACCATGGCGGGTCTCGCGCTGGCGCCGCCGCGCGTCAGGGCTGGAGCTTGCCTTTGCCTTCGGCGTACTGCGCCTTCGCGCTGCGCAGCGCATCGAGCAGCGCGGGTTCGGTGATGGTTCCCTGGCCGCTTGCGAGCACGGCCCCGTCGGGCGCCACGACCGCAAAGGCCGGCGCGCGATCGAGCCCCCAAGGCTGCGCGAGCGCGCGATCCCAGTCGTAGCTGAGCGGCACGCAAACCAGGTCCGCGGTCTCCTTGAGCACGGCGGGGCTCTTGAGCACCTGCTCCTCGAAGTTGGTGCACGCGACGTCGTACCAGTTCCGAAAGTAGACGAAGGTGAGCTTGCCGGCGGGCTTGGCGTCGGCATGCACGCGGTCGAACGTCTCCAGCCGCCACGCGATCCCCGGCGCGCAACCCGCCATCGCCAGCGCGAGCAGGATCGCGACGCCCGCGGCGCCGACGCGCCTCGCGAGCGGCGGCGCCAGGCCGCGCGCCCGGCCATGCGCCTGCGGCGCGCCCCGGGGTTGGGGGAGAAAATCGGTTCCGCCGCTCTTGTCCGCGTCGTGGGATTGCGACATCGTCTCCGCCGTGGGTGCCCGAGCCGCCGATTGTAATCCTGCCGCGCGGCGCGGCAAGGCGGCGATTTGCGGTGCGGCGAGGCCGGCGGTCACAGACGCTTGACGAGAATCCGCGTGATTCGGGAGATCGACCAGCTCGACGAGCTCGTGGCGCTGCTGCCCTACCTCCTGCACGTGCCCGACGAGCCGCGCGGCGCCGATCCCGCCGCGATCAGCTCATTTCAGCAGTACTTGGACGACGCCGCCGTGCGCTGGCGCGCTTGGCAGCGCGCAACCACTTCCGGCCGCCCGGCTGCGGCGGTGCTGGCGCTGCTGCCGCCCGGTGCGACCGCGATGGTGCTGACGCCAAATCCGGGACAGCTCGGCGTCGATGAAGCGGCCCAAGTCGAGCTGACGCGCGCGGCGCTGGCGGAATTGCGTCGCCACCCGCTGCATTATGCCCAGGCGCTCGTCGAGCCGCGAGCGCCGGGAAAAGTCCGCGCGCTCGAGGCGGCGGGCTTCGCGCGGCTCACCGACCTGCTCTACTTCAGCCGGCACTCCGTCTATCCGTGGGTCGATCCCGCAAGCCACGACGGGCTGAGCTGGACGAGCTACACGCCGGAGCGGCACGCCGAGTTTGCGCGCACCGTGCTCGCGACCTATGCGGGCAGCCTCGATTGCCCCGAGTTGCTCGCGCTGCGGCCGATCGACGACGTGCTGGCGTCGCATCAGGCGGCAGGCGCGTTCGATCCGCGGTGGTGGGAGCTGATGCTGCTGGATGGGCGCGCCGTGGGCTGCCTGCTGCTCGCGCGAGTCGCTCATGCGCGGCTGTTGGAGATCGTCTACCTTGGAGTCGTGCCCGAGGCGCGCGGCGCGGGCATCGGATCGTTGCTGATGCGGCGCGCGATCGAGCATTGCCGGGCGGCGGGCGACGCCCGGCTGGTGGTGGTGGTCGACGAGCGCAACCTGCCGGCGCGCAAGCTATACGAGCACTTCGCGTTTGAACAGACGGCGACGCGCACGGCGTACCTGGCGCTGTTCAAGGGTGACGCGCCCCGCGCGGCGCCCACGCCGCCTGAAATGTAGCCCTCCGCACGGGCTGAGGCGCGTGCGTGCCGCCGGCGTGGAGGCGATGCGTTTGTGGTGTGTGTGGCGCGCGGCGCATCGGTGCGGGCGCGTCCGAGCATCGCGCGGTGATTCGACGGAACCGGTGGTTGGGCCCGCGCGCGGCACGTGCGCGTTTTCGAGCGCGGCGCTGGCCTGGGCATGCCGAGAATGCGTCGCGCTCGCGCGGTCGCGGGCACGATCGGTCGCTTTTGGCGCGCGGACAGCGCGCGACGATCGTATTGGCCGGCGTCGCGGCGCGCCGGGCGCGCGCTCGCGATGTGGACAACTCGTGAACAGAAAAAATTCCGCGACGATCAGTTCTTGGTGCAGCGCAGGTTACGATTTTGTGAATGCTTTTGGGCTCGGAAATCGTTGAACGGCCACGCGCACCTCGGTACCATACGCGACGCTCATGAACGCGGCGAGGGCATCTTCAGAGACCCCGTCAGCATCGTAATTCGGTCATAACGCCAGCAAAATCCGGGGCTTGCCCCGGTGCGGAGATTCCGTGGAAACCACGGCGACGGGGATTCTCTGTCAATTCCATGAACGCGTCGCGGACCGCATCGGGTCGAACCACTTTCGCGCGTGGTTCCAACCCCCAACGCAGCTCGCGCTCGACGCCGAGCGCGTCTGCGTTGTGGTTCCGAACTCATTCATCGGCAACTGGATCGCGTCGAACTACGCGCGCCACCTTGCGGACGCCGCCCGCGCGCTCACCGGCGCGGAGATGCGCGTCGAGATCACGGTGCAGGCGACCAGCCCGGCCGGCCGGCCGCCGGTCCCGCCCGCTGCGCCGCCGCGAAACGTCGCGACCGCCGCCGCACCGCGCCCGGGGCCGCGCCGTCCGCAGTCGGTCGTCCTCCGCGGCGAGCTGGAGACATACGTCGTCGGCGCCGGCAACGCGCTCGCCTTCGCCGCCGCCGAGCGCATCGTCCGCTCCCCGAACCGCGCCCACTCGCCGATCGTGATGCACGGCGGCTGCGGGCTCGGAAAAACGCACCTGCTGCACGGAATCTGCAACGGCGTGCGGCGTGGGCATCCCGAGTTGCACTGGTGCTATATCTCGGGCGAGGAATTCACCAACGAGTATATCTACGCGCTGAAGGCGGGCCGGGTGGATCAGTTTCGGGCCCGCTTCCGCAACGTCGACCTGCTCGTCATCGACGACATCCACTTTCTTCAGAACAAGAAGGCGACGCTGGAGGAGTTCCTGCACACGCTCAACGCGATCGACACCGGCGGCCGCGCGGTCGTGCTCTCGTCCGATCGTCATCCGCGCGAGATCGCGACGCTGACGGAGCACCTGATCAGCCGGCTGGTCGCCGGGATCGTCGTC
>JBFXAM010000037.1:0-39463 GCA_050184295.1 Phycisphaerae bacterium
GCCGGGCAGGTCGCCTTGCGCCACGCAGGCGTCGCCGATCGTGTTCCAACTGACCGACAGGTCGCGCTGCCACTCGGTCTGCGACGGGTCGCGGGCGGCGAGCTTCCGGGCGATTTCTAGGCCGTCGGTGTAGGCCTGCAACGCGCCAGCCAGGTCGCCTTGCGCGCGGCGGACGTCGCCGATTTTGTTCCAACCGATCGACAGGTCGCGCTGCCACTCGGTCTGGGACGGGTCGCGGGCGGCGAGCTTCCGGCGGGTTTCGAGGCTGTCGGTGTAGGCCTGCAACGCGCCGGGCAGATCGCCTTGCGCGCGGCGGACGTCGCCGATCCTCTCCCAACTGACCGACAGGTCGCGCTGCCACTCGGTCTGCGACGGGTCGCGGGCGGCGAGCTTCCGGGCGATTTCTAGGCCGTCGGTGTAGGCCTGCAACGCGCCGGGCAGGTCGCCTTGCGCGACGCGGACGTCGCCGACGCGCCCGAGCACCGGGAAGACGTACTGCGGCACTCCGAGCGACTGCGCGATCGTGAGGGCGGGAAGCAGGGCGTGCGAGGCGGCGTTCAAGTCGCCGACTTGCATCGCGGCGTCGGCGACCTCGACCTGCCAACGCGCTAGAGCGAACTGGTCGCCGCGCATCGCGGCGCGCCCGGCTTGCTCCTGAGACTCCTTCAGGCGCTGCTCGGCGGTCGCGTGGTCGGCGGAACTGACCGGCTCCGACGCCGCGGCACGGCTTTCCAGCACGGGTAGGTCCGATCTCAGCGCGATGATGCGCCGGGCGAGCGTCTTGTACGCCTCGCGCAGGGCGCGGCCGGGTGCGTAGTCGTCGTCGAGCACGACGAGCTGCTCGCGAACCGAGCACTTCGGCTCTACGGGCAGTCCGGTTTCGAGCAGCTCCGTCGGCGAGTCGCGCAGGCTGATCAACCCGGCTTCGAGCAGCCGCTGGTGCACCGGCGCGACGGTTGTCGCGACCCAGCGCTTGTAGACTTCCTCGTCGGAAAAGACGCGCGCCGGCAGCATCACCACGCGGGGCTGCGGCAGGTTCTCCTCGCGCCGCAGCGGGTGCTGCGTGGCGCGGCGGATGATCTCCTCGGTGCCGGCGAGGCTCTGGTCGTTCGAGGTGAAGAGCGTGAGCAGCGTGTCGGGCAGTTGGACGGTGGGCGTCGCGCCGACGTCGCTTTGTCCCGCGCGGGCGTCGATGAGCACGATGTCGGCTTGATCCAGAAGCTCCTTGCGCAGCGTCTCGATGATCTCGAACCCGCGCGACTTCTCGTAGAACGCCTGCCAGTCGAACTGCTGCACGCGCTGCATGTAGCCCGCGTCCGTGCAGCCGCAGTGCAGCAGTTGAACACGGCCGTGGCGGAGCTTTCCCTTGCGGCTCGGATCGGCGGCGAGCTTCTCCCCGACGTCGAGCAGGTATTTGGAGAGCGTGGGCGGGTGACCATACTTTCCGCGCGCGACGGCGTCTCGAAAATCATTCAGATACTCGAGCAGGCCCTTGCGCGTGGCGAGTTCGCTGTTCGTGTACCCGAAGTAGTAGTGCAGTCCGGGGGCTTCGAGATCCCAGTCGATGCAGATCACGCGCTGGTCGTGGGCGTCGGCCAGCACGACGGCGGTGTTGGCGAGCGCCATCGTGCGGCCCACGCCGCCCTTGAACGAATAGAACGTGAATATGCGGGCGGGTCCCGTCGCCGGACGAAGCGCGGTCATGTGGCAGCCGCCAGCGCGTCCGCCGCTGCCAGCGCGGGCAGTCGTCGTGCCGCACCGTTCTTTGGTTGCGGGACGCCGGGGAACTGGAAGGCTGCCGGACCGCCTCCTTCAGCGATCTTCTTCGCCGGATTCACTTGAGGATCCCGGAGGCGCGCGGCGAGCTCGGGATACGAGGGGAACGTGTCGAGCGCGGCGGCGAGCTGCGCGCGCCGCTCCGGGGGGAGGCGGAGCGCGGCGTCGCGCAAGGCTTCGATTCCCGGTCCCGGCGGCATGACGAGCGTCCAGAGCGCCCCGGGCAGGTCGATCTCGGTTGCCGACTGGCAGAGCTCCTCCAGGCGCGCAAGCGCGGCGGATTTGTCGGCGCGCGCCCACGCGGAGATGAGGAACGCGCGCAGGCTGCGCGGTCCGTGCGTCCAGAGTCGCTCCCAGAGCGGCGCGAAAGCGCGATCGTCCTGGAAGTGTGCGAGGGCCTTCAGCGTGTGATACTGCCCGTCGGTCGCGGTGCTCGCGCTTTCGAGCGCGCCGCGCGCCCAGCCGGTCGCAAGCCAGTAGAGGTCGTCGACCAGCTCGCGCAGGTTGAGGTGGCGACACAGAAACGCCAGGCTTGCGACGTGCTGATCGTCGACCGGTGCGCGCCAGCGCTGCGCCGCGGGCAGCGCGAGCTGTTCGAGCACGAGGCGGCGATAGTTCGCACGGACGGCGTCGAGCAGGCGCGCCCGAAAGACCGGATCGGGTTCTTCGTGCGCAGCCCGGATGACGAAATCTTCCGGCGGCTCCTGGCGGTGGGTGAGATCGAGCGGCGGATCGAGCGGCGGATCGCAGCGCAGCCGGCGCCGCAGGTACTTCTCCAGGGACTCGGCCGGCAGCGCTCGAAGCTCGTCGAAGGTCATAGACAATACTATCGGTTGACCATGAAGTCCGGCGTCAGCGGGCCGATCCGTTGCGGGTTCCGTCGGTCCGGCGAAACCAGCGTGGCCCGCGGAGTCTGTGACGCAAGGGCGCGAACGTCGACAACCAACTCCGGAAAGCGTAACTCGCCGTCCACGATATCGCGAGTCAGGCCCCAGGGCTGGGGATACCCCGCGGGTGGGGCGGCCCACGCCTCGTAGAAACGGGCGTCCAACGCCGTCGGAGTGAATTTCGCGCTGGCCCGCACATCGAACGGGATTCGATAGAGGAACTCGCCCGCCGGGAAGTGCGCGAGGCCGAGCGTGCGGACGACCTCGGTCGGATCGTCGGGAACGGTCGTGCCCGGATCGAACGTGAGCCAGACCCAGCGCGTGCACGGCTCGGCGTTCCGAGAATCGATCTTGAACTTCGAGATCGGAACCGATTCAGGTGGCGTGGTGGTCGCGTCGAGCCGCGTATCGCTGTAGCGATCCACGTCCCTTAGCGGCATGTGCGTGAACATGACCGCGGGAAGAACCGGGGCCGCACACGAAAGCTGCCCGGTCCAGTGCCAGGCTGGTGCCGATCCGGGCAGCTTGTGTTCGTCTTCGATCTCCGCGACTGCAAGTCGGAGGGCTTCGGCGGCGGCCTGCGTCGCAGTATCCCCCGCGCTCAGGCGGGTGTGCATGCGGGCGCAAATGAGGTTCCTGAACTCTGCCATCAGCGGTGCAACGCGCGACTCACCCAGGACGTTCTTGAGGCGCGCTTGACACCTTGATCGCTCGGAGTCGCCAGCCGGCGCACCAGCAACGGGAAGAGCCGACTCATATGCGGCGCACCAATCATCGAACGTCGGCGCGCGCGGCGTGGTCGGTGGGCCGGTGGACACGAGGCTCTCCGATGGACCCGCGGAGGAACCGGGCGGTCATTATAGCAACTCGCGCCGGGCCTTCGAGCGCGGCGCGCCCACGCGACGATCAGAGGTCGACGGCTGGAGCAGCCGCCAAGTAGAATCCCCTTCATGCCCGCCTCCGACCCCGACAACGCTGCGTTTCGCGCCTTTCTGCGGCGCGTCTGGCAACATGACGTCGGGCCGCTCTTGCGCGATCGGCGACGGGCCCAGCGGACGAAGTCGGCCCGCGTCGCCGGCAAGGCGGCGGCGGCGACCGGGCTTTTTGTTGACGGCGTGTTTGGCCTGCGCGGCAAGCCGTTCACGCGTTTTCTCACCGTCGTCGGGTCGAGCCTTGGGGCGATGTTGCCCGACGTTTGGGACTGGCGCTGGCTGCGCGAGGAGGCGTCCGACGACGAGCGGCGCACGGTCGACGACGTGGTCGGCCGGCGCGCCGCCGAGCTGCCGCACGCCGATGCGCTGGCGCTCTTCGCCCTGACGCCGGCGTCGTCGCGCGCGGCGCTCCAGGATGCGTGGCGGGCCGCGGCGCAGCGCTGGCACCCCGACAAGGCCCCGCGCGACGCCGACCGCGCCGAGTATCACACGCGCTTCATCGCCCACCAGGCGGCGTATGAGCGGCTGGCGGCCGCGTACGAACGCCGCGAGTTGCCACGAGACCCGGCGACGTGATCCGCGGCGGCGTCGAACGGAACCGGCCGCGCCAAGCTTGGGCGGGTGTCGGCGCTGCGGAGCGCACCGCGACCGCCTCCCCAACGCAAGGAACCACCGTGAGCGATTCCCAACTCGACATCATCTTTGCCATGCCGCACCCGGACGATCTCGAAATCACATGCGGCGGCACGATCGCCAAGCTCGTGAAGCTCGGGCACAAGGTCGGCATCGTGCACATGACCAACGGCGAGCCCACGCCGCGCGGCACACCCGAAGTGCGGGCGGCGGAGTGTGCGGCGGCGGCGAGGGTTCTGGGAGTGCAGGTGGTGGAGACGCTGCCGCTGACGAATCGCGAGCTGATGGACGGTCCGCCGGCGCGCTACGCGGTCGCGACCGCGTTTCGGCGTTATCGCCCGCGGATCGTCGTCGGCATGGCGGGGCGCACGCCCGCGGCGTCGCCGGATCATTACCAGGCGCAGCTGATTCTCGAAGCGGCGCGGTTCTACTCGCAGCTCACGAAGTGGGACGATCGCTTCGCGGGCACGGCGCCGCACCGCGTCGACTGGCTGTGGTATCGCCCGGTGCACATCGCGGCGGACGTGGCACATTGGCACTCGACGTTCGTGGTGGACACCAGCGACGTGCACGAGCAGAAGCTGGCGGCGATCTCGTGCTATCGCAGCCAGTTCGACGACGCTCGGCTGAAGCGTCTGCTGCATCGCATCAGCGCGTTCGATGCGACGGAGGGCGGGCGCTGCGGGTTCGAGTACGGCGAGCTGTTCGCGCTGCCGCATCCGACGCCGCTGGTCGATCCGGTGAAGCACTTCCTCGATTTGCCGTCGCCGATCGGGCCGCCGCCGGCGGTGGCAGGCGCGAGCGGCGGAAGCGTGCGGTAGTCGACCAAATCCGGCGCCTCGGAACGGAAGCGGGGGGCGATCGTCGCCGCCGGCTGCATGCGTCGCGCCACGGTGTTGGTGCCGCGGAGCAGGCCGAAGGCCTGTGCGTTCATAGCCGGGTGTGGAGCGACACGACACACCCAGCTACGAACATCCGCGCCTTCGGCGTAAACAGAGGAGTGCGGCGGTGTCGCGCCGCGATCGGTTGTCGGGGTCGGCGTCCCGCGTCCGCTGTGCATCCGCGATTCTGCAATTAGAATGTCCTCGTGCCCGATGACGCTCGCCGATGGTGGAGCCTGCACCCGGGCGTGATCCTGGAGACCGAAGCAATGATCGATCCGCGCATGACCAAGCTCGCCGAGACGCTCGTGAACTTCTCCTGCGGCGTGAAGCGAGGGGAGAAGATCCTGTTTGAAGCCATCGACATTCCGCATGAGTTCGTCGCCGAGTGCGTGCGTGTCGCGCATGCCGCCGGCGCGTTGCCGCTGGTGACGCTCAAGAGCGTGCGCGTCAATCGCGCGCTGATGCAGGCGGGCTCGAACGAACAGTGGAGCCTGATTGCGGACTCGGAGCGGCTGCGGATGGAGAACGTGCAATGCTACGTGGGCATCCGTGGGACGCGAAACGTGAGCGAGTTGGCGGATGTGCCGGCGGAGAAGCAGAAGCTGTATGAGTCGACGGTGTGGAAGCGCGTGCACCAGGAGGTGCGGGTGAAGAAGACGCGCTGGGTGGTGCTGCGCTGGCCGAGCCCGAGCATGGCGCAGCTCGCGGAGATGTCGACCGACGCGTTTGAGGACTTTTACTTCAACGTGTGCACGATGGACTACGCGCGCATGTCCAACGCGATGCAGGCACTCAAGAAGCGCATGGAGGCGACGGACCAGGTGCGGCTGAAGGGTCCGCGCGACACCGACCTGACCTTCAGCATCAAGGGCATCGCGGCGATCCCCTGCGACGGGCACATGAACATCCCCGACGGCGAGGTCTTCACCGCGCCGGTGCGCGACAGCGTCAACGGCGTGATTCACTACAACGCGACGACGCTGTACCGCGGCGCGACGCACGACAACATCCGGCTCGTGTTCAAGAACGGCAAGGCCGTCGACGCGACCAGCAGCAACACCGCGCGGCTCAACGAAGTGCTCGACTCCGACGAAGGGGCCCGCTACGTCGGCGAGTTTGCGATCGGCTTCAACCCGTACATCACCAAGCCGATGAAGGACATCCTCTTCGACGAGAAGATCGCCGGCAGCATCCACTTCACGCCGGGCCAGTGCTACGAGGAGACCGAGAACGGCAACAAGAGCCAGATCCACTGGGACATGGTGCTGATCCAGACGCCGGAGTACGGCGGCGGGGAGCTTTATTTCGACGGGCAACTCGTGCGGAAGGACGGGCGGTTCGTGGTGAAGGACCTGGAGCCGCTGAATCCGGAAAACCTCAAGTAAAGGCCGACGCCGGCGACGGCCGAATGCAAGACGCAGCGCGCGGCCGTAGCGCGGCACGGCGCTTGGCGAACGCGAAGACACAGGCGACGACGCCCGCCGCGCGATGGGGCGGTTCGCGAATCGCGCGTGGTCGTTCTCCCGTGCCGCGTCGGGGTCAGTGCTTCGAGTATCGTGCTTCGCCGGGTGCGGACGATACGAAGTCGAGCGACCACCGCGGTCCGGCCTTGACGTCGAATTCGGCCTCGCCGCGTGCACCCGTCACTTCGCAGCCCAGCGCTTCAAGCCACTGCGCGACGACCGTGTTGCAGTTCTGATGATGCCAGTACAGCTTGTCTGACCGGACGAGCGTCAGCCGCACTTGCGGGTTATACACCTCGGTGTGGCGGGCGGCGTCATATTCCGCTTGCAGCCGATCGCGCAGCCCGGCGGCGCGCGAGCGCTCGACCCGCAACGGCCACACCCGCTGACACCAGAGCGCGGCGGCGAAGTCGTCGAGCGCCGCGAGATCGCCGCGCGACGGCGCGTCCGGCGCGGGAGCAACACCCGGCGTGCGCTCGAGCGTCCGCGCCGGCCGCGGCGGCGTGACGACGCGCGTGCCCAGCGTGCCGCCTGAGGGCAGCAGCACGATCCCCAGCGCGTGATACCACTGGTTGTGGTTCAGCGCGAACCAATCCCACTGCCCGAACGCAAATTCGCTGAGCTGCCCGTCCTCGCGCGGCAGCAGCACGCTCGCGTGATAGCCATAGTCGGTCAGGTAGGCGGTGACAGGATCGTCGACACGCTCCGGCTGCGTGACTCGCATCAGGCAGCCCGCAAGCAGCGATAGTCCGAGCGAGAGCGCCGCCGGGAGCGCGAGCACGCGCGCCCGTCGCGCGCCGCGGGGTCCGTGCGCAGCGCCGCGCCGATCGAGCGCACTCATTCGACGGACTTCGTGATGTTGAATTCGTCGATCGTGGCGCCGTCAATGTCGATCTGGCGGATGGCGAGGCTGTCGCCGGCGATCGTCGCGTGCGTGAAGCTGTGCTTCTCGTTGTTCGCGGTGACGAAGTAGTCGGGCCATTCTTCGCGCGGGCGCAGGCGATACAGCCCTGCGCCGCCGGCGCCCGTGACCACGTACGTCACGCCGCGCTCGTCGGGCGCGGTCTTTCCGCCGATCATCGGGCGCGTCCGCTGGTAGTGATGATCGTGTCCGCAGAACACGATGTCGACGTTGGCAGCCTCGAACGCCGGCACGAGCGTGCGCTGCACGCGGCCCTCGTCGCCGTGCTTGCCCACGCTATAGGCGGGGTGATGCAGCGAGACGAAGCGCCAGCGCGGGAGCGGGGCGCGCTCGAACGCCGCGACGAGCCAGGGCGCGATCGTGTCGCGGAGCACGTCTTCGCCGACGTTGCTGTCGAGCACGACGAAGCGGGCGTCCTGGTAGTCGAACCAGTAATCGTTCTCCGGCGGCCGGCCGGCCGGGCCGTTCGCGGGCAGTTCGAACACGTCGCGATACGGCTGCCCTTCGTGCGGCTCGCTCACGTCGTGGTTGCCGAGGCACGGCCAGAACGGCACGCGCGCCAGCAGGTCGCGGTAGGGGCGGAAGAATTTCTCCGCGTAGTCGCCGCGCGCGCCGTCGCCGTAAACAAGGTCTCCGGTGTGCACCAGAAAATCCGGCGTGCACTCGGTCATGACCCGCGCGAGACGATACTGCTCGGCGTTTCCTCGGCCGCTGTCGCCGAAGATGAGGAACGAGAACGGCTCGCGCCCGCGACGTGGGGCGCGCACGCGATCGGCGAAGAGAATGCGCTCGCCGGAGCGGATCGCGTAGGGCACGGCCTCGCCGGGCTCGAGGTCGCGGAAGACGCCGACATGGCGGCGGCCGATGCGGCGATACTCGGCGGCAGCGGGCGGCGCGGTGCGTTCCAGCGAGCAATCGGCCGACTTGGACGTGAACCAGACGATCGTCGCGTGGTCGGGGCCCGTCATCTGCACCAGCGGCCCCTCTATGACGCGGACCGGCAGAACCTGCGGCGCGAGCCAGGTGAGCAGGCCGCCGGTCAACACGACCGCCACCGCGATCCCCAGCACGCGACGGGGCGTAGCACGGACGCGCGGCGGCGGCGCAGTCGTTACGGCGGTGTCGCCGCTCATGGCGTGCTCTCCGCGGGTTGCGTGGTCGCGCCGCCGCGCTGCGCCGGCCGCGTGGTCAACGGCTTGCGCTCGGCCACCGGCCGGTCGGCGTTCTGTTTGTGCCACTCCATGAACGTGCGGTACGCGGCGAGGCGCGACTCGTGGTCGAGAAAGCAGACGAACGGCTGGGGTTGGCGGTCGGCGATGTAAAAGCCGACCCGGCGCGGATCGAGGCCGTAGATCTCCAGCACGCCGAGCAGGGCGACGTCGCCGACGGTCTGCTCGCCGAGCTTCCCGGCGCCGAGGGCGAGCCGCGTCTGCGTGCGGTTGTCGTTCAAGAGCGCGAGCAAGGCGGGTACGGCGCGCTCGTCGCCGATTCTGCCCAGGGCGCGCGCGACGCGGCTGATGTCGTAGAACTCGGGCCCGGCGTACGCCGAGCGGCCGAGCGCTTCGAGCGACGCGACAATCGCCGGCACGCTCTCGCGCGCTCGGGACTCGCCGAGAATCTCGATGGAACGCGCGACGAACATCGCAACGACGTACGCGACCTCCTGCTCGTTCGGGCCATAGTGTCCGGATTTCAGCGCCTGCGACGCGTCGGCCACATAGCGCGTCAGGGCGCGCGCGAGCACCGGGCCTTTGAGCGCCGCCGCCGCCTCAAGCGCCGCGGACGCGACGTCGGCGTCGGCATCGTTCACGAGCGCCGCCACGAGCAGGCCCGCGCCGCTGTCGGGTTCGTGCGGAATGCGCCGAAGCGCCGACAGTCGCGTGCGCGCGTCCTCGTGGAAGCACTGCTCGACGAGTTCGGCGTCCTGGCGGATGAGCGCGTCGAGCAGTTTCGAGTCGGACTCGGTCAGCGACGCGCGAAAGACCTTGGCGCGCAGCGCCGCCGTCAGTCGCCCGAGGACTTTGCGGAGCCGCACCTGCTCGGCGGCGGGGCGGCTTTCGAGATTTCCGAGCGCGTCCGCCAGCGGGTTCACGATGCGGGCAACCAGGCGCTCGGCGGCGTCGTTCGACTCGACCTCGTCGCCGGTTGCGATGTCGTCGATCAGCCGGCGGAGCTCCGGCACGGTTCCGCCGCTCGCCGATTGCGCGCGCAGCGTCGCGGGCATCACGACGAAGCACGACGCGGCGAGCGCGGCGGCTGTGAGCGCGCGCGTGCGGCTTGGGCCGCGCCGAAGAGTTGGTCGCCGCCTGCACAAGAACGACCGCAACATCGGGATGCGCGAGAGATTCATGGACACGACGCCGGCCGGAGTCTGCGGCGCAACGTCGACGGCCGATCGGCGCCGATCGGCCGAGCGCCGGGGACGATGATTGTCGGCGATCGGTGCGGCGTCAATCGGGCGGGCGGCGGCGGCTCATCCGCTGTTCGCACGAAGGGGCGTCGACCACCCCGAGAAAGGCATCCCACTGGGCATGGTCGGTGCCGTCGACCCCGGCGACCGCGGCCCGGCGCTGGAGGTAATTCTGAACCGTCGACAGCATGTCGTCCTCGTCGAAATCGTCGAAGTTCGCGGGCGTACTCTGGTGCAACTGACGAAAGAGCGCCAGGTAGATTTTCTTGAGCTGGCTGAGCGAGACGCGCAGCTCGACCTGGTCGTCCGATTGCTCGCGCAACAACATGCGTGGTCCTTCCCGCGGTTAGGCGACGATCCCGGCCGAACCAGGCGGCCCGCCTTGCTGAAGATCATACGCGCCGCGCCGTCGCCGGCCAAGCTGAGCCACGCGGCTCCCCGACGGCGCGCGTTTTCGTCTAGCTGCCGCGCGCCACGAGGTCGCGGAACAAGTCGAGGTCGTACCAGGTCACGTCGCCGTCGCTGTCCAGATCCGCCAGGATTCGGTTGCAGTCTGGAAACGTCGCGAGGTAAGCGGTCGCGTCGATGACCGCGAGAACGAACGGGTCGATGTCGTAGTTGTCGATGTAGCCGTCGCAGTTGAGATCGCCGGGCAGGTTCGACTGCGGCGGGTTGCCGCCGCGGAAGACGCGCTGGTAGAAGAGCGCGTAGTCGGCCTGATCGATGACGCCGTTGAAGTCCATGTCGGCGGCCCAGCGGTCGCAGTGGGGGAACTGGTCGGCGTACGCCACGGGGTCGTTGAGCGCCGTGAGGAACGGCGTGTGGTCGCGCGCATCGAGCAGGTCGTCGCAGTTCATGTCGCCGGACTCGATCGGCGGCGGCTCGCGGAAGGGGCGGTATAGCTCGGCACACGCCGGCGAGCTGATCCCGGTGGCGCAGTCGGTGACGATGATCCAGCCGCTCTTGGCCATCATCGAATGCGGGGCGCCGAGCGCCGCAAAACCGAGCTGCGCGTAGTCCTCGGCGGCAAAGCGCACGCGATGGTTGTTCGCGTTGAGCAAGACGAGGCCGTTCTGAAAACGGCGGTAGTACACGTTCGGAATGAGCGTCTGGTAGGGTTCGAGCGGATCCTGAAGCCAGGTCGGCAGGTAGAAGTACTCGGGATAGAACGCAAACCAGCGATCGTCGTACATGGCCGGCTCGATCGCGAACAGGTTCTCCTCGTACGCGAGCATCGAACCCGCATAGAAGAACAGCAGCCGCTCGGGAAACTGATCGATGGGAAAAGAGCGATCGGGGTTCTGGTAGCGGTGCGAGAGGATCGTGCCCGTCGCGAGCACCTGTCGGTACTGGTCGAGCCAGTACGCGATCTCGGCCGCGGAGAGCGATTTGTCGATTCCGCTCTCAAAGTAAATGGCGTCGGCAAACGGCGCGACGGTCGCCAACTCACCTGTATTCACGATCAACTTGTCGCCGCGGACCGCCAGCGCCGCGCGCACTTCGGCAAGATAGTTCAAAAAGTCCTGGTCCGGCTCCTCGTCGCCGTACGGTGAGAGCGGTTGTCCCCAGCCCGGCCAGCGGCCATAGCGACTTCGCAACAGCGACCCGTTGTCGAAACTGATGGCGTTAGCGCCGGGAGTCTCCAACTGAAGCGCATCGCGCAGCTCGTTGATGACAAACTGCCGCACATAGCGGTTGCGGACATCGATGATCGGACGACAAAGAAAGGTCGTCTGCGGGAGTATCCAGTTGCGCTCCTGAAAGTAATAGAACGGCCAGCGCCCGAACAGTCCCGGGCCCCACGGATCCCAGCTTGCGCGGTCCTCGAGAAACCGTGGCGCGAAAAAGCCATAGTCGTCGGGGCGGCGGTCGTACTGGTTGACGTAGAGCGGATCGTCACAGACGAAGTTGAGGCCGTTGTAGTCGGTGTCGGGATAGTCGTAGTCGTCGGGATCGACGGGATTCTGCGACGTGATGGCGCTGTAGTAGATTCCGAGCAACACGTCGGGTTTCACGCGGCGCACGTCCCAGCGATAGTCCTCGGAGAGCATAAAGCTCTGGCGCCACTGCGGCGACGGCGGGCTGGTGCTGTAGTGCAGCACCATGAGCTCGAAGAAGCGATCGCGATCCGGACGGGTGCGGAGATCGCCGGCGACAAACGAGAACGCCAGAAACGGCCGCTTGCGCAGCGACGGTTGCGCCGGGCGGCTGGGGTCAGGCTCGCCAGCGCCTTGCCCATGGTTCTCCGGGTCGTCCGCGGGCTGCGCACCCGCGCCAACGACGAACAAGCCGAGCGTGATCGTCAGAGCGTAGTAGGCGAATCGGTTGGAAATCGGCCGAGATGTGGACAGGGAATCTCCGGACACGCGGGCGCGACAGAACGGCATGCTTCCTTCCTCTCCCCGACGAACAGTGTGGTCGTCGGATTCGAAGTCCATCCCCCAGCGACGGCGCCGGCTGCGGTGGGCGACGAATCGCCGGCCGGCGAAACTACTCGCTCTTCGGCTGTTTGGCCAGCGGATCGACACCTGTTTTCGACGAAAAAGCTGCCGAAAACGCTGTTTTTCGCGCGGACGTTTGCAGTCAATCCTTGACCGCATCGCTGCGAATCGCCGATATTTGTGATGATGGATGTCGACGCTGCCGGCGCGCTGAGTCAGGGCCGCGCCTCCGCGATGCGCGCCGCGACATGCGGCCGGCGACGCGACCCCCGCGTGTGGCAAAACGTACGCGCAATTGTCGCGCGTGTTCGAAAACCCAAAGACGTGCGGCCATCGCCGCCGCGCGACGGAGTCATCAGTCGATGTCCCCGAACCTGCCCCGCCGCAACCGCCGTTTCGCATGCTGCCTGATCGTGCTGACGCTCGTCGTGCCGTCGCGCGCGGACGTGATTCTCGACTGGAGCGAAATCACGCTGGACGCGATTCGTGCAGATCGGACAGCGCCGCCGCGCGCCGGACGCGCGCTCGCGATGGTGCATGTGGCGATGTTCGACGCGGTGAACGCGGTTTCGCAGAACTTCGAGCCGTACCTGGACGTGAACGTCACGGTGCGCGCCGGCACGTCGCGCGAAGCGGCGGCGGCGACCGCGGCCCATCGCGTGCTCGTGGCGCTGTTTCCCGCACAGAGCGCTGGGTTCGATGCGGCGCTGGCGAACACGCTCGGGCAAATCGCCGATGGGCGGTCACAGGACGACGGCGAGGCGCTGGGGATTGCGATCGGTGACGCCATGCTGGCCCAGCGCAGCGACGACGGGTCGGGCGCCACGGTCGCGTACACGGTCGGCACAGAACCCGGCGACTGGCAGCCAACGCCGCCGGCGTTCGCCGAGGCCGCATTGCCACAGTGGCCCTATGTCGCGCCGTTCTGCATTCCCGACATCACGCAGGTGCGTCGTCCAGGCCCCCCGGCCCTGACGAGCGCGGAGTTCACAACGTCGTTCAACGAGGTGAAGGCGCTTGGTGCGGCGAACAGCGCGTCGCGAACCGCGGACCAGACGCAGATCGCCTTCTTCTGGGTCGACGGCCCCGGCACCGCGACGCCGCCGGGACACTGGTTCCAGATCGCGCGCGATGTTGCCAACCAGCGCGGCACGTCGTTGGAGGAGAACGCACGGCTCTTCGCGCTGCTCGGGTTGGCCGAATGCGACGCGGGGATCTGCGCCTGGGACAACAAGTATGCGTATGACGATTGGCGCCCGGTCACGGCGATTCGCGCCGCCGACACGGACGGCAACCCCGACACCGAACCCGACCCGGCGTGGACGCCGCTGATTCCGACACCGCCTTTCCCGTCGTACACCTCGGGCCACAGCACGTTCAGCGGGGCTGGCGGCAAGATTCTCGCACTCTTCTTTGGTCGCGACGACCTGCCGTTCTCCACGTCCTCCGACGACGTCCCCGGCGTCACCCGGAGCTTCAACCGATTCTCCGAGGCTTCCAATGAGGCCGGCCGAAGCCGTATCTACGGCGGCATCCACTGGGAGTATGACAACCAGGACGGGCTGTCGACCGGTCGCGAGCTGGCGCTCTACGTGTTCGACAACTTCCTTCAGCCGCGTGCGACAGACGTGATCGAGCTCGATCCGAACGACGTATTAGAGTGCGGACCGATCGGATTGTTCCCGCTTGGGCTGCTGACGATGACGCTCGCGGCGTGGCGGGCCAGGCCGCGGCGGAGGGCGTGAGTCTCTCAGTGTGCGTCGTCGCGGTTGCGGGCGCGGGTCCGATTCAGCCCACACGAATCGACGACCGCTCGAAGTTGGCGGCTGAGCACGCCTGGCCAATGGTCGTCGCGGGCTCGCGCGGCGCTCCGATTCTCCCGCCGACGCGGCTCCCGGTTCGCGGCATCTGACCAGCGGGCCTCGCCGTAGTTCGAGCCCGCCGCGATGGCCCCTACTTGGAAGTTGGGTCGAGCGCCGTACAGCCCTTCAATGCGTCCGCGTCCGGGGTGTCGAAGCCGCTGATCGACAGCGGTTTGAGGCACTCCGCGCCGTGCAACCGGGGTCCCGTCAGGAACGCCCGCACGCGCGCCAGCGTGTCCGCCTCGAGCTTCGGCGATGCGAGCCAGAGCCGGTCGGGCACAGCCACCGTCTGCGCGACGACGCGGAATGCGGCGCGCGCCGGGGTCGAACCGGTCGCACTGCGTTCCGGCAACGCCTCCCACGCAAGCTGGTCAACAAACCCGGCGACCGCGGCTCCGCGGAGCACCTGCTCAAACACGGCGGCGGCGTCCGGGAGATGGCGCGGCGATCCGGGCACGGGAAGCAGTTCGAGCGAGAGGTCCTGAAGCGCGACGCCGTTGTCGGCGAGCAGCCGCATTGCCGCGCGGTGCGTGCGCGCGTGGTTGGCCGGTCCGAACGCCACAACTTTCCCGCGCAGATCGGCGACGCCCTGGATCTCGGAGGCGGCCGGCGTTACGAGCAAGGCGCTGCGTGCCACGCGTCCCTTCGCGTCGACGGGGGCCGCGATCACGGGGAGTTCCGCGCGATTGGGGAGAGCGGCGTACTGCGTCGGCGAAACAATCGCGAGGTGGTAGTGACCGGCGGCGAGGTACGGCGCGACCTGCATCGGCAGGCACATGTCGATCGCGACCGATCTTCCGATCGCGTCGCCGAGTTCGCGCCGTAGTCCGTCGTAAGGCGAGAACGGGTTGATCACCTGCAACGGATCGTCCTCGACCATCCCGACGACGAGCGGCTTGTCGAGCCCCAGCAGGTTGAACACCGGCAGCCCGCCGCGCCGACAGCCGCTCGCGAGGACGGCGAGTGTGAGCAGGATTGTCGCGCGACGCGCCGGGGAAGGGTAGCGCATGATCCACCTCATGAGGGCCGGCTGATTATACGGTGGGGCGCACGATTCGGGGGGTTGGCGGAGCCACTGGGTGGCGCCCCGCGCGAGCGATTCAGTGCCGGCGCGGCGGCGCGTCGTCGTCGTAATCGGGCAGCGCGTCGCGGTCGAATACGGGGCCGACCGAGCACGAGAGCGCCCAGCGCCAGCCGGTCGGCGCGCTCGCGTCGCGCATCCGAGCGACACACGACAGGCACGTCCCTACGCCGCACCCCATCGTGCGCTCGATGCAGAGCTGGCAGCTGTACCCGAGCGTCCGCGTGAGCCGCGCGACCGCGCGCAGCATTCCCTCGGGACCGCAGGCGAATACGAGCGGCGGAACCGCGTCGCGTCGGCGGTGCTCGGCCCAAACCTGCAACGCGCCGGTCGTGTAGCCGCGCAGCCCGAGCGTGCCGTCGTCGGTCGTGACCATGGTGGGATAATCGGCGTCGCCGGGCAACGCCGCGCAACGGCGGGGCGTCCCAGCGGCGGCGGGTTCGGCGTAGAGTTCGACGGGGAACAGGTCGCGCGACATCGCACCCAGGATCAGCGTCGCGTCCACGTGACCGCGCTCGCGCAGTCGCCGCGCAAGATAGAGCAGCGGCGGAATACCGACACCACCGCCAACGAGAACGACCGGCTGGCCGGCCGGCGGCAGGTCGAAGCCGTGGCCGAGCGGCCCGGTGATATTGAGCGCATCCTGCGCTGTCAAGGCGTCCAGCCAGCGCGTTCCCGCACCGATCGCACGCGAGATGACGATGAGATGTGCCGCCCGGCCGGTATCCCAGCGGTCGGCAATGCTGAATGGGCGCCGCAGGTACGGGCGGCGCTCGCACAGGTCCGGGTCGGAAATCTCCGGCGTGCGGCCTGGCGCCCACTCGACGACTCGAGCGCCGGCCCCGAGGTGGTCGTCGTCGGCACAGCGTAATTGAAGGAACTGGCCCGGATGTGACGGGGGGAACGAGTCGAGCGCTAGCTCGATCGCGACGTGCTCGCGACAGGGGCGCGTGACGCGCGCGACGCGGGCAGCGATCGATACCGCGCGTCGACTCGGCTCGGCGGTCATGGGGCGAGCTTCCTTGTGGGGTGCGCTGCGGACACGCGCGCGACGCGGCGCCGACCGGCGGCGCGAAAAAAAACTTCCGGGATCAAACCTCGCGGCCGATCCCGGAAGTGCGCCACGGCTAGAACAGCCGCAATCTCGAGCGACGGGAGCCGATCGGCTTCCGATCTCAATCTGCGCGAACTATAGCACATGGGGTGGGGGGTGTCTACCGCGATGGGTGAAATGACCCGGCCATCTCGGAATATTTGTAATATGTTTATTAATAATGAGTTACGTTGATGCACGGCGGTGTCAAATTTCGTCGGCGAATCGCTGACGTAAATCCGTCACGCGGCATGCGCGCGGTGCGTGCCGGGCACGATTTCGGCTATCGTGCTGCACGGGAATTGCTGCACGCGAAGAGTAACCACTTTGGGCAAACCGACTTTTGATGTCGCGCTCGCCATCGTCCACCGGGCCGACGAGTGGCTCGTCGCGCGTCGGCGGACCCATGCGCACTTGGGCGGGCTCTGGGAGTTTCCGGGAGGGAAGTGCGAGCCGAACGAACCACCGGCGACGGCGGCGATCCGCGAGCTGATGGAAGAGTGTGACGTCGAGGCAGCGCCCGAACGCGTACTCCCCGCCGTCAGATTCGACTACGGCGACCGAGTCGTGCAACTGACGGGGGTCGTTTGCCGGTGGATCGCGGGAGACGGCCGGCCCCTGGGCTGCGACGAATGCCGCTGGGTCTCGACTGCGGAGCTGGCGGCGCTCGACATGCCGGCGGCCAATGCCGGGATTGTGGCCGCGGCGTTGGACGGGCATCCGCGTTGAACCGCCGTTGGCGGCGATGCTTACGATCCGGCGACGACGGCGACGAAGGGGTCGATGTCGAAGTTGTTGAGGACGCCGTCGCGGTTTACGTCACCGGGGTAGAGAGAGTCGAATCCGTACAGGGTTACATAGGTCGCGGGATCGGTCAGTGCGAGCACGAACGGATCGATGTCGAAGTTGTTCACGACGCCATCCCAGTTCATGTCTCCGGTGATGGCCGGAATGCGTGTGATGGTCGCGGTGCCGGTCGAGAACTGGAGGGCCCCAAGCCGGATCAGCCCGGAATTTGGCAGCATGACGACATCGGTCATGGTGAACGTCGCGAAGTTTCCGGCGTCGATGCCCGCGGTGATGGTCACGCCGGCCGTCACCGTCGTGCCGAGCAGGACGCTGCTGCCTTCAAAGCGGTCGCTGACGACGGTGAGCGGGTGGGTTCCCGAAGGGCTGTACGCTTCGCCCGTGAGCACGTCCGACGCACCAGCGCCCCCGAGAGTATCGAGGATCTGTTCGATCGGCGTCGCGTTGGGGTAGAGGATGGCGAGGATTCCGCTCGTGCCGCGCGCGGTCCCGGTGATCACGTAGCGATAGCCAAAGCCCGGGTCGATGGAGTCGGGGCTGCTGCTGCGCGACTGGTTGGTGGCGTGTTGGAGCACAACGCCCGCCAGGTTGATCACCGCCTGATTATCGGCAAACGCCGCAGCGTGGATCGCCGCCGCCGTGACAACGAGAACGAACACACGTGTCATTCGTGATCCTCCGGGTCCGCCGGCAGGCGGCCGGCGCTCGCAACGAGATGTTGCGGGCCAGTATACCGCGCGGTTCGCGGTATCCTGGCGAGATTCTCACGCCAGCGCCGGATCGAGCTTATCGGGCTCGATCCCAAGCTGCACCAGCGCCGCGGGCAGCCGTGTCTTGTCGAACTTGCCGATCGCGGCGAGTTCGTACAGTGCCGCGTACGCGACGTGTTGGGCGTCGATCTCGAAGTGCCGTCGCAGTGCTTCGCGGGTTTCGCTGCGGCCGAATCCGTCCGTGCCGAGGGCGGCGAGTCGTGCGGGCAACCACGGCGCCAGTCTCTGGGGGATCGACTTCACATAATCCGAGGTCGCGACGACCGGCCAAGGTTCGTTTTCGAGGGCCGCAGTGATGAACGGCTTGCGGGGCGGCTTGCTGGGGTGAAGTCGGTTCCAGCGCTCGCACTGCAACGCGTCGCGATAGAGCTCGTTGTAGCTGGTCGCGCTCCAGACGTCGGCCGCCACGTCGAACGTGGACGCGAGAATCTCCTGCGCCTGAAGCGCGTGGCGAAGCAGCGGTCCGCTGCCGAACAGATGCACGCGCGGGCGCTGCCCGGCGTTCTCCGCGGGCTTGAACTTGTATAGCCCGCGGAGCACGCCGTCCTCGACGCCGACCGGCATGGGGAGCTGCTCATACTGCTCGTTGTAGAGCGTGATGTAGTAAAAGACCGACTCCGCTTCCTTGTACATCCGTCGAATGCCGTCGCGGACGATCAGTGCGAGCTCGAAGGCGAAAGCAGGGTCGTAGGTGATGCAGTTCGGCACGAGACTGGACATCGCCGGGCTGTGGCCGTCCTGGTGTTGCAGCCCCTCGCCATTGAGTGTGGTGCGGCCCGCGGTGGCGCCCATGAGGAACCCGCGACAGCGTTGGTCGGCGGCCGCCCAGATGAGGTCGCCGATGCGCTGGAAGCCGAACATCGAGTAGAAGATGAAGAACGGGATCGCGTTGATGGCGTGGGTGGCATAGGCGGTGCCGGCGGCAATGAAGGAGGACATCGAACCGGCTTCGGTGATGCCTTCTTCGAGAATCTGTCCGTTCTTGCGTTCCTCGTACTTCATGAGCAGGTGGGCGTCGACCGGCTCGTAGAGCTGGCCGGCGTGGGCATAGATGCCATAGGTGCGGAAGAGCGCTTCCATGCCGAAGGTGCGGGCCTCGTCGGGGACGATGGGGACGACGAGTTTGCCGAGTTCCTTGTCGCGCAGCAGGCGGAGCAGGATGCGCACGAACGCCATGGTGGTGGACGCGGCCTTGCCTTCGCTGCCGCTCAGAAACTCGCCGAACACGTCGGCGGCGGGGGGCTCGATCTTCGGGGCGAGCACGTGCCGCGCCGGGAGCGGGCCGCCGAGCGCGGCGCGGCGTTCGATCAGATACTCATACTCGGCGCTGCCCTTTTCAAAGCGGCAGAATGGGGCCTTCTTGAGGTCGGCGTCGCGGACCGGAATGTCGAAGCGGTCGCGGAAGCCGCGCAGCTCGTCTTCGTTGAGCTTCTTCTGCTGGTGCGTGATGTTGCGGCCTTCGCCGGCTTCACCCAGTCCGTAGCCCTTGATCGTCCGCGCGAGGACCACGGTCGGGCGGCCGCGGTGCTCCGTCGCAGCTTTGAAGGCAGCGTAGACCTTCTCGGGATCGTGCCCGCCGAGGCGCATCGCGCGAAGCTGCTCGTCGGTCAGGTGCTCGAACATCTTGGCGAGCCGCGGGTCGCGGCCGAAGAAGTGCGTGCGCGCGTATTCGCCGTCAATGGAATAGCGCTGCCACTGGCCGTCGACGACCTCGCCGACCGCGTCGGTGAGCACGCCTTCGGTGTCCTGCTCGAAGTAGGGGTCCCAGTCGTTGCCCCAGATGACCTTGATGACATTCCAACCGGCGCCGCGGAAGGCGGCTTCGAGCTCCTGGACAATGCTGCCGTTGCCGCGGACCGGCCCGTCCAGGCGCTGGAGGTTGCAGTTCACGACCCAGGTGAGATTGTCGAGTCGTTCGCGCGAGGCGAGCGTGATGGCGCCCAGGCTCTCGGGCTCGTCCATCTCGCCGTCGCCGAGAAAGGCCCAGACGCGCGAGTGGCTGGTGTCGAGCAGGCCACGGTCGTGCAGGTAGCGGTCGAAGCGGGCCTGGTAGATCGACATGATCGGCGCGAGGCCCATGGAGACGGTCGGGTGTTCCCAGAATTCCGGCATCAGCCACGGGTGGGGATACGACGACAACCCGCCGCCTTTTGCCAGTTCGCGGCGGAAATTCAGCAGGTGCTGCTCGGTCAACCGACCTTCGAGATAAGCACGGGCATAGAGTCCCGGCGACCCGTGGCCCTGGAAATACACATGGTCGCCGGACTGCTCGCCGCTGCCGGCGCGAAGAAAGTGGTTCAGTGCGACTTCGATCAGCGTGGCGCTGGAGGCATAGGTCGAGATGTGCCCGCCGATGCCCTCGTACGCCTGATTGGCGCGGACGACCATCGCCATCGCGTTCCAGCGGACGTAGTTCTTGATGCGGCGTTCGATGGCGCGGTCGCCGGGATACGCGGGCTGGCGCGAGCGCGGAATCGTGTTGACATAGGGTGTGTTGACCGAGCGCACGACGTCGATGCCGCGGCGCTCAGCCCAGTCGCGGAGGCGCGTGATGAGGTAGCTGGCGCGTTCGGGGCCGGCTTCGGCGTGGACGGCTTCGAGCGATTCGAGCCATTCACGCGATTCGATCGGATCGGCGTCGACGTTTTGGAAATTGTGCTGCAACATGGGTTTTGGTGTGCTCGCTCCAACGGTCCGCCCGCCGCGCGACGAACCGCCGTGGTTGCATGGAAATACGAGGATTCAGCCCGAGTCCGCCGGTCCGCGGGGAGCGGCGGGACGCCGCGCGACCGCACGCCCGGCGACTCCGAGCCCGGCCGACCGGGGCGGCGGTTATTGCCTCAGCGGCGCGGGCCGGATATCTTACTCGATTCGACCGTGGGACCGATAGTCCTCGCGACGGCAAGGAGCACACGTGTACGCGATTTTTGAAGACAGCGGCCGACAGTACAAGGTGAGCGAAGGCGACACCGTGCTCATCGATCTGCACGACCTGCCCGAGGGGCAGAGCGAGATCACATTCGATAAGGTCATGTTCGTCGGCGGCGAGCAGGCCCGCATCGGCACGCCGTACGTCAGCGGCGCTTCGGTCACCGGCAAGGTCGTCGAAGAGCTGAAGATGCCCAAGGTCGTCGGCGTGATCTTCCGCCGCCGCAAGGGACTGCGCAAGAAGTTCGGGCATCGTCAGCGCATGCTGAAGGTGTCGATCGGCTCGATCAAGGCCTGACGTTCGCGTGCGCGACCCGAGCGCCGATCGGCGCGCGCACGGGCTGCCGGATTCCACGCGGTTGAACGGTATGCACGGCCACCACGCCGCTCCACGGTGCGCTTCGACGCCCCGTACGTCGCGCTGGCTGATCGTGCTCGTGACGGTCGCGCTCGTCGTGCCTGCATTCGCCCAGAACACCAAGCCCAAAAAACCGCGCTCGACGAAACGCACCCCGCCGCGTGCCGCCGCCACCCAGCCCGCGGCGCCCGTCGAGCCGACGATCCCCGGGTCGATCGGCGAGGCTCGCCAACGCCTCGCAGTACGCCGCGCGAGCGAGCTCAACCCGGCCGAACTCGCGGCGCGGGCCGCATACGAGTTTTGTATCGCCGCGGGGGCGGCCGACGGTGAGCACGCCGGCCGTCTCACCGACGCCGTCGGATACCAGGCCCTCCCGCCGCATGGCGAACTGCCTGAAGTCGCCGAGCGTCCGATCCCCGTCGAGCAGGTCCAGGCCGAGATTGCCAAACGCCGCCGCGGCGACGTGGCGCGGCTTCCCGTGGAGACGGTCAGCCTGCAAACACGCGCCGCGTTGCGGGAGCAGTTCCCGGCGGTCGCGAAGTGGATGCTCCCGGACGACTTCGCGCTGGTCGCGTCGCCGTCGGAGAGTGCCGGCGGACAGTGGGTCACGCGACGGGCGTGTCTCGTGATTCGGGTGCGCGGCAATCGCGCGACGATTGTGGGCGGAACGCTGCTCGCGGCGCTGGCGGAATAGCAGCGCCGGGATGTTCGATCCGAGCCCCAAGCGCCGGCCCCCAACTCTGCATTCCAGTTTGCACACTCGACGCTGGCCGCGCGCAGGCGCCCCGCCGCCCCAGGGCTATTCACTGTGCCGCCGGCAATCGCCGATGACCCCACGTCGCGGCAGAACGACGGGCGCAATACCTGCGGGTGCCGCCGACCGGGAGAGCGACAATGGACGTGCTCGGAGCGATTTCGGGGCTGTCGCAGAGCCAGGTGGTCGCGGTGGCGGCGACCAAGGCCCTGAAGACGGTGAACGACAACGCGAAGAACGTGCTGGCCCTTCTGGAAGGCGCGATGGAGACCGGCGAAGCGATTCAGGCCGAAGGGCTCGGAACGCACATCGACGAGTACGCCTGAGGCGGGCTTTGCTAACGCGCGCCGTGTCTCCGGCGCGTGCCCGTCGCGGTCGCGGCGGGGCGTTTTGACCCACCATCTGCATTGCACACCCGATTGGCTGCCGCGACCGCGCCAGGTCGCCGGGTCGATTCACCGCTGCGCGAGTGAACATCATCCGCCGAATGGCGAAGCGGCCGCGCGCCAGCTCCGGGCCGCCGATCCCCCCCGAGGCCGCGCGGTCGGACGGGTCGTGTGACGCGGAAGTTGCAGGCGTCGTCGCCCGATTTTCTGACGGCCCATGCGCACCGAGCGTGTCTCGAACCGCAACGCGAAACGCACCGGATGGCGGCGCGCGATCCGCGAATCGATGGAGACACGCTTGACACGACACACCCGCGCCGTGCTGATCCGCACCGTGGCGCTTTTCGCGGCCGCTTCGCCGCTCCTGTCGCCCGCTTTTGCGGGCGACCCGGCGTGGTCCCAGCGTTTCGTCGAGAACGCCAAGCTCCCTCCCATGTTTCGGCAGTGGGAGATGAAACGGCCGGACGGTAGCGTGATGATCGCCTATCTCGGCTGCTTCGACGAGAACCCCAACCAGCGCAAACCGCTGCTCGTCTACCTGGAGGGCTCCGGGGCGCAATCGCACTTTGTCGCCGTCGGCGACAAAGTCGGCTACAGCCTGTTCGTCGTCTTCGCCAAGGCCGCGGCGGAGAGGTTTCACGTGGTCGCGGTCGAGAAGCGCGGTGTCGAGTTCCTGGGTGGTGCCAAGCGACCGGGGTCGGCCGAGGGGGCGAGCGACGAGTATCAGAAGCACGCGACGCTCGAGGACCGTGTTGCGGATGTGCGGCTGCTGCTCGACACGCTGCTGAGCTCGCCGACGGTCGATACGGGGCGCGTAGTCGTCGCGGGGTTCTCCGAGGGCGCGGATGTGGCGGCCGCGGTCGCGGCGGCGGATCCGCGTGTGACGCACGTCGCTTGCATCGCGGGCGCAGGGGCGTCGCAGCTCTTCGACCTGATCTGTCTTCAGCGGCGCGCGATGTTGCGGGTGGGGCAGTCGCACGAGGAGGTCGAAAGGTCAATCGCGGCGCTCGAGGCGGAGTATCAGAAGATCTTTGCGGAGCCGCGCTCGATCGAGAAGTTTTTCATGGGACACGCGTATCGACGATGGGCGAGCTTCGCCGCGCACGCGCCGGTGGAGTCGCTGAAGAAGTCGCGTTGCAAGGCGTTCCTCGCGCACGGGACCGCGGATGAGAGCGTGCCGATCGAGTCGTTCGACTTGCTGACGGTGGACCTGTTCCGCGCGGGTCGCAAGGACGTGACGATCCGCCGCTACGCCGGCCGGGACCACAGCCTGCGCGACCCCGCCGCGGGCGACAATGCGCCGCCGCTGGCGGATGTGATCGAGGCGCTGCTCAAGTGGGCGGGAGAATGAGCGCAACGGCGCGGCGAGTGCACTCCAAGCCGCGAGCGCGACATCCCGCGGACGCGCGCTTACGATCGCAGCCGTCGCCGCAGACCGATTGCTGCAAGCACTCCCGGGATCATGAGTCCGCTCACAGGCTCGGGCACGACGACGAGCTGGACGGCGTCGGCCGTGTACCGGACTTCGAAGAATAGCCCGCCGAGCGGCGGCAACTGCGCGTCAGAGAATTGCCCGGTTACCGCCGCGGCGCGAATGATGTCGATCCGGTCGCCGAAGTTTGCCGAGAAGCTCGGGCGCAGCAGGACCGAGAGTCGTCCGTCGAGTGTCGCGACTCCGGCCACGCCCAGGTTTCCAAACTGCGTCTGCGCATCGAGTCCAGCCAGCACCAATTCGAGCATCGCGGGGTTTGACTGAGTGAAATCGCCGGCGACGTTGAACGTGCTGCCGGGACCGGCGTGCAGCAGACCGTTGTTGGTGAGGTCGGAGGTGGTTGTGAAGTCGCGGCCGTCGGTAATCGCGAAACGGCCTTCGTTCGTGCCGAACGCGTTGAATGCGGCGAACTCTGATGCCGGTCCGCTGAGCAACACGTCGGCCGCATTGACGGCGAGCGAAATTGAGGGCAAGTCGATGGTAGAGTCGGCGTATACCTCCCAGCGCCCGCCGATCAGAGCATTACCGACGCGGTTGGTCAGAGAATTGGGATTCGAGACCATCAGCGTGCCGCCGTTGCGGGCGCTGAAGACGCCGTCGTTGGTGATTCGCGTGGCGCCCTGCCCGAATACGGACACGCGCTCCCCCTGAACGTCGGCGGAAACGACACCGCGATTCACCAGGTTGATCGGCGCCGTATCCACGGAGCCGAACACAAATGTCCCGCCGCGCACGGTAATCCCGTCGCCGATGGTCAGCGTGCTGTTGCTTGTAAGTTCAAGTCGCAACTGTTGTCCGGCGGAAGTGACGACGATTTCGCCGTCTCCATCGATCGTCTGCGTACCATTGAACCGCAAGGCAACCGTGCTCTGCGCGCTGCCGAAGTAGACATCCGACAAGCGTATGCCCGATTCCGCGGCAACGAGGCGTCGCGTCGAACTGATGACGGCGTCCACGTTCTGTAGTTCGACGCTCCGGAGCGTCGCGTCGCCCATGCGGAGCGGCGCCGCCGGCGCACCACGGATTGAGCCGCCGGTGATTGTGGCGTTGACGAACCACGCACTGGATCGGTCGGCGTCGATGCGGACGGTGTGTTGGGCGTTGTCGACGGACCCGCGAATGAAGAGGCTGCTGTCGACGAGTTGGATCCGATCGAGCTCGGACGAAGCGTAGTTGCCGGCCAGGAAGATGCTGGCGTTGTCGGCGGTGAAAACACCCTCGTTGATCCAGTCGCCTTCGGTGCGGATCGTTGCGCTCACAACCTCGATCCGCCCGTCGGGCGTATTCCGCCACGTCCGGTTCGCGATGCCGAGTTCGAGCGTGCCGCCGGCGGCAGCCCCCACGATGCCTTCGTTCTCAAAGTCCCGCGCCGTGATGCGGATCGACCGCAAGGCGCGATCGGCGACGATGGTGCCGCGATTGGTCAAAGACGGTGCCTGGCTTGTCGCGTCGTTACTGATCCAGCCGCCTCCTCCCCGGGCGACGAATGTCGGCCCCAGAATGGTCCGACCGCTTTGGAAGTCAATGGCCGTCAGACGAGCGGGGGAGTTGACGCTCCCATCGAACTCGACCTGCACGGCGTCGAACACCCGCGCGCCCGGCAAATAGAGGTTGCCGGACGAGAGAATGCGCATGATGCCGCCGTCGATCGTGAGTCCGTTTTCGACGCGGACGGCCCCGGCCAGCTCGATGTTCCCATTCACGGTGACGCCGTCCAGTACGCCGGCCGGCGTGTTCGTACTGAATTGCAGCCGGGCGCCATCGCGCTGATCGATCACGCCGCCGAGGATGCGTCCGCCGGTCGACAGCAGCCACGGGCCGGCGGCTCCCCCTTGAACGAACGCCTGTCCATGGTTGTCGAGCGTGCCCGCCAGGATGAGCGTTCCGCCGGTCCGCTCGATGCCGACGAGATCGCGGGTGAGTTGCGATCCGGTGAACGTCGTCGTGCAATTCGAGAGTCGCAGGGTTCCGTCATTTCGAAAACCGCCGGAGACCGTGATGCGGGCATTGGTCGCGTCGATTGTGCCGGCGTTGCGTGTCTGCGTGGTCCCGGCGAATCGAAGAATCGCTTCGCCATCCGTGACCGAAATGAGCCCGTGGTTCTGCCACTCGCCGCTGGTGGAGAGCATGCTCCCCGGGCCGACCGACACTTCTCCTCCGGCGGCGTTTCGCCAAAGCGCGGGCGACGTGGCGCTGACGTTGAGCCGTCCCTCGTTCACCGCTTCGATGACGCCTTCATTGATCAGGTCACCGGCCAGCGTCAGCGACTCCATGCGACGATCGCTGCGAATCACGCCGTGATTCACGGCCGTCGCGCCCTGTGTGAAGGACATCGTGCCGCCGAATCCGCCCGCGATCAGCGTCCCCGGCGCAAAAGCGATTTCGCCCGGCTCATCCGCCGAGAGCGTGGCCGAGGCCGCGAAGGTGATCGGCGTGAACCACGTGCGGCCGGTTTGCAGCCGAAGACTGCCGAACGCGCCGAGCGTCATCGTCCCGTCGAGCGTTGCGTCGCGGCACATGTAGAGTGCGGCGGTTCGCGCGGTTGTGCTGCGAAGATTCAGGTCGCCGTGGACGGCGATATCGCGAAAGGTTGTGACGGGCGTGGACGACGACGACGTGTGGTCGAATGTGAGTGTTCCGCCTGCCGTCAGATTCATCACGCCGCCGTGGATCGTCGCGCCGATGAGGTTCCAGTTTCCGGTCTGTTGATTCAGCGCGAGTTGCGCGTTGGTGTTGTCGAGCACGCAATTCTGGAGATTCACAACGCCGTCTTGCCGCGACAAACCGGTCAAGTCGGCGGTGCGGAATGCGCCGCGGAGATTGACGGTGCTGTTCGTCGCCTCGATCGTTCCGGCGTTGCTCCAGTTCCCATTGAGGTCCAGTGTGCCGTTCGTGACGCGGATCGCGCCGCCGGGGAGATTCTCCCATGAGTTGATCGGAGCGGTGATGCTGCCGAAGGACATCGTTCCACCGACGGACTCGCACAGCCCCGCGTTCTCGAAGTAAGTCGGATTGACTTGGACGACCTGGCCCGCGCCGCCGCGGATGCTTCCCTCGTTTCGCACGCTGCCGGTTGTTCCGGCGACACCCGCGCCGCCGAGGATGCTCACGCTGCCATCCAACTGCTGACTGGGGCCGAGCGTCAGCGACCCACCCTCGTCGACCGAGATCGTGTTGGCGGCGGTCCGCAGGTTCACGGGTAAGCCGTCGAAGCGCCGGTGCCCGCTCAGGCTGATCCGGGCGAGCGCGCCCGTGAAGGTGATCTGAGAGGGATGTGTGCTGTCGGCGTCCACGCGCAAACGCGCGTCGGAGCCGAGCGAAACAGCGCCCACGAACGCCACACCCGTGAGGAAACTCGTGGCGCTTCCGGTGACGTTCAGCGACGTCCCATCAGGCACCGCGAACGAACCGCCGACGATCTGGCCGCCGCGGAACGTCCACGGCCCGCTTGCGGGGCTGATCGCGTAGGACGCACCGGTGTTGTCGAGTGTTCCGGCGAGTTGAACGGTTCCGCCGGTCAGGTTCACACGCGCGAGGCTCGATGTGTCGAACGAACCGGCCAGCGTGACGGTGGCGTTCGTCGCGTCAATCGCTCCGTCGTTGATCCAGTCGCCACGCAGATCGAGCGTCGCCCCGTTCGCTGCGATCCGCCCGGCGGCAGCATTCCTCCAAGTGCTCGTTGTCGCACCGATGCTGAGTCGGCCGCCGGCGACGCAGTCCAGCAGCCCGTGATTCGTAAACGAGGCGGGCGCGACGGTCAGCGTTTGTCCGCCGCGGTCGGCACGGATGGTTCCGTGATTGACCACCGCGCCTTCACCGGTGAGGCTTGCGCCGCCTCCACGCACGATCGTCGTTGGCGATAGCACCAGGTTCGCGTTCGCCAGCGCGCTGATCGTTGCAGACCCGCTGGTGGGATTCAGTAGTACCGTTCCCCCGCTGATTGTCTGATTTCCATCGAATACCAGCGACGTAGTCGCCGCGGTGAGCGCAAGCTGTCCGCCAAGGGTCAGTCCGTTCTGAATGCGCAGGATGGCGCCGGCAGTGGAGACTCCGAGATCGCCGTTCCAGGTGACGCCGTCGAGCGTCGAGAGGTTGCTCACGCGCGCCGTTGCCGCGGGCGCGACACTCCAGATGCCGCCGGCCAGCGTCGCGCCGTCGAGCTGAAACGTGCCCGCGGCCACGTTCGCGGTATTCAGGACGCGGAACGTGCCGGCGGAGGCGCGCAGCGTCGCGTTCGCGGCATCCAACGTCAGACTGTCAATGGTCGCAGATCGGGCGAGCCCAACCGTGTAGGGGGCCGCCGCCGGCAACGCGACTCGTGCGTGAAACGTTTCGCCGCCGGCATTGTCCGGCACGCGGCCGCCGCTCCAGTTGGCGGGTGCGAACCAATCGCCGCCGGCGGGATTGAGCCAGTCGGCGTCCGTCTGCGCCGATGCGCGCGCCGCCGCCGCGATGCAGACGGCGAGCCGCACTCCGAGGCGCACCGGCACACGCATGGATTAGTTCCTATGGACAGGGCACTTGTCGCCGTTCGACCGGACAGCAGAGCGACGGTGATGCTAGGCCGGTGCGCGCGATGGATTCAACTGTAAGGCGATTTTTTGGGAAGAAGACTCTGCAAACCATGCGACCGGAACGCGGTTGCCCGGCCGGAGCACCGCCGATCCTCGACGCCACACCAAGCGGCGTTACCTGCTCGGCGCAACGACGGCGCGAGTCTCGGCGGATCGGTCATCGGTGCTTAGTGTCCGGCGGCCACGCCCGCGGCCGCGCTGGCGTTCAACGAACTCAGCACGTCGTCGTCGCCGCGGTCAACTTCGGTACGCCGAACCACGGCGCGGCGCTTTCGAACGGATCGAAAACCGAAGCGGCTACAGCGTCTCGAACTCCACCAGCGCGCTCGCATCGGTCAGCGTGTCGAACTTCATCGCCAGGTCGATGATCTTCTGCGCCGTCGACTCGCTCACCACTCCCGCCGCGAGCTTCTGAAACTTCGCGACGACCTCGTCGTCCGTCATCGGGTTGCCGGCGTGGCCGCGGGGGAAATCGACGCGCTGGCGCAGCGTCCGGCCGTCCTTGAGCTTGAAGATGAGGTTGTTCGGAATGCCCTTGGGGTAGCCGGCGTTGCATTCCGGCGTCTCGACGATCCTGATCTTGTCGAGCAGCGCGAGCACCTTCGGATCGCGGATTCTCTCCTCGCCGAAGCTCGCCCGCGTCACGTCGCCGTCGAGCAGCGCACACGCGACGCAGTAGCCCATGCTGTGGTCGGCGGTCTCGCGGCTGGTGGGCCGCCACTTCTCCGGCTCGCTGCCGATGATGCTGACGGCGGCTTCGAAGCTCTCGATGAGGCCGCTCTCGATGTTCGCGGGGTCGCCAATCTGCGGGCGCAGTTGCAAGGCGGCGTCGATCGCGGATTGCGAGTGATATTCGGCGGGCCAGAACTTGATGTACGTCTTGAGAATCATCCAATCCTTCGGATTCGCCGCCCACGCGGGATCGAACGGTCCGGTGACCATCTTGAACAGCCCCTTGGGGCCTTCAAAGATCTCGTTCGGGCCGCTCATGCCGCGCCGCGCCAGGTCCGCCGCGAACACGCCATTTCGGGCCGCGTTCGAGAAGGCGCACGCCTTCCACATGCTGAGCTGGCCGGTGCGGGTCTGGCGGGTCGCAAAATTGCACACGCCGGCGAGCCCGAGCGTATGCACCATCTGCTCAACCGACAGGCCATAGAGCTTGGCCGCCGCGAGCGCCGACGACAGCGCGCCGTAGTAGACGTGATCCCAGCCGTGCTTGCGGAGGCTGGCCGCGTCGCAGAGGCGACACTGCACCTCGTACGCGAGCGCGATCGCCGCGACGATGTCCTTGCCGCTGCGCTTGGCGACCTGCCCGACCGCGATGGCGGCGGGGATGTTGTCGCTGGGGTGCGCCGGTTCCAGGCTCAGGTACGTGTCGTTGAAATCGAGATAACGCACGAGCGCGCCGTTGGTGAACGTCGCAAGGTCCGGCGTCGTGCGATGCTTGCTGCCGAGCACGCTCGCCCCGCCGGCGGCGGAAACGCCCATCGCGACCTCGCGCGTGACGCGCGCCGGGCCGCTCGTCCATGCGCCCAGCGCCGTGCCGATCGAATCGAGAATGCGGCGGTTGACTTCGTGAACGACGGAGCGGTCGAGGTGTTCAAAGCGGAGCTTGTGGGCGTTATCGGCGAGACGATGGGCGAGCGTGGCCATGGCGATGGTTCCGGTTTGGTCAGGGTTCCCGTGTGTTTCGATCCGTTCGCACCTGCACGCGGCGGCGGGTCGTGTACGCACGGCGCCGAGCCGGACCGCGGCGCCGGACCAGCGCACCACGCGTCCCGATCGGCCCGCGTGCGAGCCGGATCGAAGCGGGGCATTGTGGGGGAAGTGAGGGCGGGATGCAACGAAGGCGGGTAGGGGCGTTGGCGCCGGGGGCACCCGGTGCGCGTGTGCGAATCGGAGTCCCCCGCGGCAGCAGGGGGCACGCGCAGTGCAGCGTCCACGCACTCCGGATCCGGCGCGGGGCGGATTCGGCTTCGCACTCCTTGCAGGCGACGGCGGCGAGACTCAACCGGCCGTCGCTTTCGGCCCCAGCGTCCGCCGATCGCCGACGCGACGCGTCATGCCTGCCGCGTCGAGCTGTTCGACCAGCGGCACGATGAACTTTCTCGAAGAGCCGACGAGGTCGCGGATTTCCGCGACGGCGAGGTCGCCGCGCGCGCGGATCGCGGCGCAGACGCGCTGCACGAATTCGTCCCAGCGCGACGCGTGCACCCAGACACCGTCGGCGATGCGCACCAGCTCCCGCCGCGCGACCGCCAGCTCGAGCAGCTCGCGCAGGCGCTTTTCGTTTCGCGCATCGCGGCAAGCGAGCTGCTCAAACGCGGGTGGTTGAAACGCGCCCGCCGCGAGTTCTGCCAGCAGTGCCGCATAGAGCGTCTGATCCTGAGCGGACATCGCCCGGCGGTCGCCCGCGGGGAGCACGAATCCATTGGCATCGAAGAACCGGCCGGCGACAATCAGCCACTCGGCCAGCCCGGCGCGAAGTCGTTCGCCCGCGGCGCGCGGCATCCACGCGGACCATTCTTTTCGCGGAATGCCGGCCGCCCGCGGATTGGCATCGAGATACCGCGCCACGCGCGTGCGGATAGACGCCTCGAGCGCCGCAAGATTCGCCGCGTGCACGTACACACGGCCGCCCGCCCCCTCGATTCGCCGCAGCTTGCCGGCTCCGCCGAGCCGATCGCGCAACTGCACCGCTTCCGCGGCATCGGTAAGCCCCGCATTGGTGGCGAGCGTCTCGGGCGACGGGTCAGACCAGATCGCCCGATGGATCACGACTTCTAGACGCGTCGCCGCGTCGCCGTCGCGGAGGCGCGTGAGGCTGTCGACGTCCGCGGGGCGGCGGGCGGTCCACGGCGCCGCAAGCGCATCGAGCACGCGGCCGCCGCCCAGCGTCCGCTGGCCGCTCTCGTCGCGCACAATAAATCGCTGTCCCCAGCTCGCGACGATCGGGCCGGCGGATCGGAGCTGCGCGAACACGCCTGCCTGCGGCTCCGTCGACGACAACGGCCGCACGGTGACCAGCGTTTCCGCGGTCGCGATGTGAAGTCGGGCGCGGAGGTGGTCCCGCCGCAGCTTGCCGGGCATGCGCAGCGTCGGCAGCCACACGTCGAGACAGCGCGTCGCTTTCAGGTAGCCGGGCGAGGCGAGTTCGCAGCCGCGCCCCGCCTCGTCGAGCGGCACGCCCGCGAGATTGACCGCGAGGCGCATGCGGCCCGCGGCGGCGGTGCGCTCCTCGCCGTGCGTCTGAAGGTCGCGCACGCGCACACGTCGACCCGCAGGCCAGAGCTCCAGTTCGTCGTCGCGCGCCAGCGCGCCATGCTGCACCGAGCCGGTCACAACGGTGCCGCGGCCGGGAACCGCGAATGCGCGGTCGACAGGCATTCGGAACCACGTTGCCGTCGCGATCGATGCAGCCGCGGAGCCAGCGGGATTCTCGCGCCGCGCGAGCCGCACCAGCAACGCGCGCAGCTCGTCGAGTCCCCGTCCGCTCGCGGCCGAGACGCGGACCGCGCCGACAACCGGCACGCCGAGCGAGCGCAACAGCGTGAGCGCCTCGTCCTCGACCGCGCTCGCCCAGTCGTCGTCCACCAGGTCCATCTTGGTCAGCACCAGCACGCAGCGCTCGACGCCGAGCAGGCTGAGCAGCTCGGCGTGCTCGCGCGTCTGGGGCATGACGGAGTCGTCGGCGGCGACAACGAGCATGGCGGCGTCGATGCCCGTCGCGCCCGCGACCATGTTGCGGATGAAGCGCTCGTGACCGGGCACGTCGACCATCCACACGTCGCAGCCGTCGATGCGCGTGTGGGCGAAGCCCAGGTCGATCGTCATACCGCGGGCGCGCTCCTCGGGCAGCCGGTCGGGGTCGGAGCCGGTCAGCGCGAGAACCAGTCGGCTCTTGCCGTGGTCAATGTGTCCCGCCGTCCCGACGACGAGCTGCGGGGGCGCGGAAGTCGCCGGAAGGGGCTGCATGGCGCGAGATTGTACGGCGTACCGCGCCGCTGCGCCGCGAGCCCCGAACGCGTAGCGTTCTTCCCGCGGCCGCAGGTCGCGTGGCGGCCCCCGTCAGAGCTGCGGGCGCCAGCCCGCGATTCGGCCCGGCGAATGCCGCGCTATTCCCGCGCATGGCGCCGCGCTGTCCGTCGGCGTGAACTCGGTAGTGGGTCAGTTTGATCCCGGGGGCACGGGCGCGTCGCCCGTACCACCCTCTCGAATTCACTCTTTCACGAAACTGACCCACTGCCGTGAATTCCATCCCCCGCGCGAAACTCGCGTGGGCGGATTACAATGCCGATTCGTGGAGTATGGAAACGCGTTGCGGCCCCGGTCTGCGGACGGCGGCGCGCATTCGGGTGAGCGACTGCGACGCGGGCGGCGGGCCGCATCGATGAGGGCAGACGGCGTGGCATTCAACCTCAAGGCGTACGAGAGCCAGGCGAAGTTCAGCGTCGTGATCGGCGTGCTCGCCGCGGGTGCACTGTTTGCGACCACGTTTCTCATTCTGCAACGATTCGATTTTGAGAGCTTCACCATTCCGATGCGACGCACGCGCTTCTTCGTGATCCTCGGCGGAATCGCCGTCGCGCTCGCGCTGGCGTTCACCGGATTCATGGTCGGATTCAACAGCGCCGGCCAGAAACGCAACAAGCAGTCGCGGCTCTCGTGGATGGGCTTTTTTCTCAACGCCGCCGCCATGGCGCTGGCTCTCTCGGCGTTCGTGTTCTTCTGGATGACCAAGTACCTTTCGCGCTGAGCCTGCGATGCTGGGCGGGCGGACGTGGTCTGCGCGCCCGGGGCGGGCGGATGGTCCGGGCGTCGTGCCCGTCCGGCGGGGCGCACTTGAGCTCGGATCATCCGGCACCTGCCGCGCATCGGACGCGCGGCCCACCCGGCACAAACGATGCGCCGCCAGGCTGGCCTGCGTTCATGCCGCAACCGACGACCACGGCTGCCGAGCAGTAGTTATGCCGCGCGAAGTTGAAATCAAGATTCCGATCGACGACGCTCGCGCGATCCACGCACGTCTCGCGGCGCTCGGCGCGTTACGCCGTGGCCGGGTGCTCGAAACCAACCGCATGTTCGACACGCCGGAACGGCGCCTCGTCGGCGCCGACGAGGGGTTGCGCCTGCGCACGACCGCGGACCTCGACGGCGGCGGCGCGCACGCGGCGACGCTGACATTCAAGGGTCCGAACACAGGGGGCGCGCTCAAGTCGCGCGAGGAGATCGAAACACGGGTCGCCGACGCGGAGGCGCTCGCGCGGCTTCTGGAGCGGATTGGGTTCGCCATGACGGTGACCTATCAGAAGCGGCGCGAGGAGTGGACGCTTCTTGATTGCGTCGTCGCGATCGACGAGCTACCGCGGCTCGGCTGGTGGATCGAGGTCGAGGGGCCGGACGAATCCGCGGTGATGCGCGTGGTCGAGCAACTGGGCATGGACGCGGCGAGCGGGACGCGCGCGAACTACGTCGAGATGACGGCAAGGTCGGGCGAACGCAGTGCGGACGGCGCGCGCGTGCTTCTTTTCTGAGCGCGGTGTTCGTGTCGGGATCGCGGGTTCGCGCGCGGATCTGATGCGTCGTTGCAAACGCTCTGACCGGAAAAACGACACCGGCCGCGCGGTTCGGATCGGCGCCCTCGAGCACTCACGCCTCGACCCAGGACGCGTGAGCGTGGGGCGACGACCGCCCAATCGCGGCCGGTCTTCCGGGATCCACCGAGGGCGCGTCGCGGACATCTGCGATCGGCAGCGCCACGCGCGAACACCCGTTTCATCACGGCCCCGCGCGGCAGCGCGTATTGGGGCCCGGACTCGGGAACTACGCTCGTGGCGCGCGAACCGTCAGACACTCCCGTCGCCGCGAACGCGGGACGGCGATCCCACCTGCTTCTTTATCTTCGGTCCCTCGCAAGCGCTGCAAACCCGGGCCGCCAAGGCCCATGGACCAATCCGGCCCGCCGCTGTCACAACGGTCAGGCGCGCGCCTCCGAAGCGCGGACGACGACGCACAACCGCATCGGCACCCGCGTCGGTCAGCGGCCGTCGGCGAACAACGTCGCCGCACCCGACGCCACAACAACGCGCGGTTGGGCGCCGCGTGCGGGTGAGAACACGATAAGAGCCGTCGCCCGGCGAAAACACACCCACGAGCGGTGGAATTGAGGCCGACTCGAACGCGTCGCGCATGTCTGCGACAACACCTACATAAGTAGCTCACGCGTCGGCGGGAGTCAAAAGAATCTGGTTTTTGTCGCAAATTTTCGGCGCACCACGTTCTCCCCACGCCCGTCGCGAGCCCTACCGCCGGGACCGGCGCGCCGGCTTCGGGCCGACGGTGCCTCGGCACCGGCGCCGGCGGGAACCCCCTTGATACCCTAACATATTCCGAATATGATACTCCCCCGCGGAGCGTGGCACCCCGCACGCCGCGTCCGCTCTCGGAGCCGTCGCATGCGACCGGTCGCGAATCCGCCGAACCCGTTCGTCGCCGAGTACCGCGAATGGTTCGAAGCGCCGCCCAACGCGGAACTGCACGTCTACGAGGAGCACGCGCGGTCGATCCTGAATGAGAACGACAGCCCGGACCTGCCGTTCCGCTGGAGCCTGAACGTCTATCGCGGGTGTCAGCATGCGTGTGCCTATTGCTATGCGCGGCCGACGCATGAGTACCTCGGCCTCGGGGCGGGCACGGACTTCGACACGCGCATCACGGTAAAAGTGAACGCGCCCGAGCTGCTTCGCAAGGCCCTCGCGGCGCCGCGCTGGAAGCGCGAGCCGATCGCGATGTCCGGCGTGACGGACTGCTACCAGCCGCTCGAAGCGGTCTACCAATTGACGCGGCGCTGCCTGGAAGTCTGCCTCGAGTTCGAAAACCCGGTCGGAATCGTCACGAAGTCCTTTCTGGTGGTGCGTGACGCGGAGCTGCTGGCCGAGCTGGCGCGACGCGCCAAGACGCGTGTCTACTTCAGTATCGCCTTCGCCGACGACGCCCGGGCGCGGCTGATCGAGCCCGGCGCGCCGCCGCCGTCGCGCCGCTTTGAAGCGCTGCGCCGGTTGCACGCCGCGGGCGTGTCGGTCGGCGTCATCGTCGCGCCGCTGATTCCCGGGTTGAATGACCGCGAGATCCCCGCCGTGCTGGAGCGCGCCGCCGAGTGCGGCGCGCGGACCGCAGCGTATACGGCGCTGCGCCTCCCGGGCAGCGTTGGGGCCGTGTTTCTCACGCGCATGGGCGAGGCGCTCCCCGACGCGGCGAAACGAGTCGAAAGCCGCATTCGCGACATGCGCGGCGGCGAGTTAACCGATGCGCGATTCGGCCGGCGGATGACCGGCAGCGGCGCGTACTGGGAGAGCATCGAACGGTTGTTCATCACCTCGGCGGCGCGGTTGGGGCTCGCGGGACGGGGCGCGTGCCGTGACACCGCGGATCGCTCCGGTGAATCGGAGCCCGCGGGCCAGGCGAACGTCGCGCGCCGACGGAGCGACTGGCTCGAATCAGACGGACTGCGGCTGGCGGGGTCGACGAACGACGCGAAGCCCAGTCGCGAACGCCGCTCCAAGCCGCTGCCGGCCGCAACGCAACCGGGACTGTTCGACGCAATCGACGAGCGCGGCGTTTGATCGTCGCAGCTGGCGCGGTGCGCGAAGCAAGGCAGTGCTATCGCAGAAGGCGGCGGTGCCTCGCGATCAGCCGGTAGAGCCATCCGAACACCGTGTGCAGACCGGGCAACCGCAGCATCGCCGCGAGCAATCGCCACTGCGGCAGCCGGGCGAGCACCTCGACGACGGCATCCAGACCGACGGCGCAACCGTGTTCCGAGACGACCACGCGCATCCCCGCGTCGATCGGCAGGTCGCGCAGCGCGGGATATCGAGCGTCGGCTTCGGTGGATCCGATGGGCAGGTACTCGAAGGCCCCGGCCGCCGCCCGCGCGCGAATCCACTCCACACGCCGCCGGCAAAACGCGCATTCGGCGTCGTAAAGCACGACGGCCGGACGCGGCGCGGCACGAGGCTGGGGCGCGACATCCGGCGTTTCCGCCGCAGTTGCGGCGTTTGCCGGCGATGCTTGCGAAGTCGTGTCGGGGGGTGGACCGGCGTTCGGAGCCATCGCTACTCAGCAGCGACAACGCGGAAGACCGCGCCCGTCTGGCCGCGCGGCCCCACGTTCGAAGTGGTTAATACGTAGAGCTCGCCGGCGGCGTCGCGGCCGAAGCTCAGCAGGTAGCGCCCCAGCCGGCCGTCGGCGCTCGTGCTGACGCGCAGCGTTTCGCGTTGCCATGAGCCGTCCGTCTGCTCGCGCGCGATGAACAGCCGTCCGTCGGGCGCCGCGAACCCCGAGCTGAAATCGCCGAACACGTACGCGCCCCGAAGCGCGGCGATTGCGGCCCCACGATAGACGTAGCCGCCGATCACGCCGGTTCCGACCGGGCCGGCCGCGTCACTGTGCGGATATACGATGATGGGGTTGCGAAAGGGCTCGCCGACCGCGTCCGCCGAAGCGCATTGGTCGCCGGGTGCGATCAGCCCGTCGTTGAAGCACCGGTCGCCTTCGCGCACGGGCCAGCCATAGTTCCCGCCGGCGACGACCAGGTTGACTTCTTCGAAGCTGTTCTGTCCGACGTCGGCGACGAAAAGCCGCTCGCGGCCGTCGTCGTCCCGGTCGAACGAAAAACGCCAGGGATTGCGAAAGCCAAGCGCATAGACCTGTGTTCGTGCGGCGTCGATGAGGAGCGGGTCGCCGAGCGGATCGGAGGGATCCGCGTCGACGTCGAAGCGCAGGAGTTTGCCCAAAGGCGTCGTGCGGTCCTGGGCGTTGCCGCCCGCGGCGTGGCCGGAGCCGGTGTCGTTCGCGCCGCCGCCGTCTCCGGCCCCCAGGTAGAGCAGGCTGTCGCTTGCGAACGCGAGCTGTCCGCCGTTGTGATTGGCCTGCGGCTGCGCGAGGCGCGCGAGGACGCGCTCGCTCGCGGGGTCGGCGCGGTTGGGATCGTCTGCAACGATTCGGAATTCAGCGAGCACCGTCTGCGAGTCGTAGGAACTCGGCAGCGTCGCGGGGCGCGGCGCCGAGTAATAGACATACAAGCGCCCGTTGTCGGCGAAGTTGGGGTGCAGGGCAAGTCCGAGCAGTCCGCGCTCGTCATACGCGGGGCTCACGTCGACCAGCCGGTCGCGCAGGTCGAGCAGCGGCGTCGCCGCGATACTTCCGTCCGGCGCTACGACGTGAATCACGCCGATCTGGTCGGCGACAAAGAGCCGGCGCGAGCCGTCGCTGGGGTCGGCGAGTGCGATCGGCGACGTGAACCCGCTGGCCACGAGTTGCAGGCCGACGGCGTCCGCGTCGGGGTCGAGCGCAACAGGGGGCGGACAGCCGACTAGCGCCGGACTCAGCACGACTGCGAGGGAAAGGAGGATCAACGCCCGCGTGTGGACGGGCGTTCTGCGAAGGAAGCAGGACCCGCAGCCGTATCCGGTCTCCGACGTTCGGCGACTGTCCGCCGTTTCGTCGCCCCCATTGCGTCTCCTGTCGCGGCGAGGCATTCGGTGGTTTCTCACTCTCGATCTCTCAATGTCTCTGCCGCTAGTTGATTCTTGCGGCGAATCGCGTGGAGTCCAGTGGGGGAACGGGAATCGCGAACGCCGTTTGCCGGGTGAACGGCCAGTGGGATGGGGGACAGACGGGCGCGACGCGTGGCGCTGTTGCATGGCTCACGCGGCGATCGCCAAAGAGCGCACGTGTTCGTCGCTCCGCCGCAGCCGTGCGCGCGGCGCGGCGCGGATGTGGCCGCGCATGCTTCGGCGCGTCGCGGCAACGCGCCCCGTCAGAACGCGAAGCGGCCCTCGCGCGCGATCTCGCCGATCGGCTTGCGCAAGGACGGCTGTTCCAGTGCCCGCAGCGGCTCGGGCAGGTCCGCGGCGTGGCCGGGACGGCCGATCGCAATCATCGCGAGCACAGCGTGAGTCTCGGGCACGCTGAGCGTCGCGCGGGCGCGCTCCGAATCGAATCCGGCCATGCCGTGCACGACGAGACCCATTCTCGCACCCTGCAATGCGAGGTTTTGGAACGCCGCCCCGGCGTCGAACGCGAAGACCGGATTCGGCTTTCCGGTGCGGGTGAAGTGGGTCGCCGCCGTCACGACGACGAGCACGCCCGCCTTGTCGCACCAGGTCCGGTTTCCTTCGACCAGCAGCTCGAAGAATGCGGGCCAGTGTCCGCCGGCGCGGGTCGCGTAGAGAAAGCGCCATTCCTGCTCGTTGTAGCTGGACGGCGCCCAGCGGGCCGCGTCAAACAGCGTCATCAGCTCGTCGACCGTGAGCGACTCGCCGCTCATCGCCCGCGGCGACCAGCGGCGAACGATGAGCGGATCCACATCGTATTCCGTCTTGCGAACGGTCAGCGCGTCGGCGTACGTGACGGTCATGGTCCAGCTCTCCCGGGTTCACTTGTTGCGCGGCTGCGGATCGCCGCCGCCGCGGGCGTGGCGGCGGTTGTGAAAGTGTAGTCGTCGCGAGCGGCATGGTCGAGTTGGGTCGCGCTGCGGCACGGCACGCGTTCGGCTGCGCGCGTGACGGGCTGCACGTTCGCGCGGTACGCTCGTGCGGCGCGCGTCAGACGCGCGGCGCAAGGAGCCCGCGGGATGCTTCGTCATCTGCAACTCGTCGCCGACGCGCCGTCGGATCTGGGTGTGCTACGCGGCCGGACGGTGGCGGTCATCGGTTATGGATCGCAGGGGCATGCCCACGCGCTGAACCTGCGAGACTCCGGCGCGACGGTCGTCGTCGCACAACGTCTCGGCGGGCCCGGCTTCGACCGCGCGCTCGGCGACGGCTTCGAGGTGGTCAGCACTGCCGCCGCGGCCAGCCGCGCCGAACTGCTCGTCCTCGGCGTTCCCGACGAGTCGCTCCCGGCGGTCTTCTCGACAGAAATCGCGCCGCACCTGCGACCCGGACAGGCGCTCGGCTTCTTGCACGGGTTCAACCTGCACTACCAGACGATTGCGCTCCCGCCGGC
>JBFXAM010000038.1:0-39406 GCA_050184295.1 Phycisphaerae bacterium
CGCGCGTGGAGCACCCGCTGCAAGGCGACGGCTCCGAGATGCGCGTGCAGTTGCAGTTCAAATCGATGGAGGACATCGAGCCGGGCGCCGTGGTGCAGCAGGTCGAGCCGCTGCGCAAGCTGCTCGAGACGCGCAACAAGCTGCGCGACCTGCTCGCCAAGGCGGACGGGTCGAGCGAGCTCGAAGAGAAGCTCGAAGAGATCCTCAAGGAATCCGACCAGGCGGCCAAGCTCGCCGCGGAACTCGGGCTCAAAAAGGAAGGTGAGTAATGGCGGACGCACGCGAGCAGGCGAAACAGCAGGCCGCCGCGCCGGAAGCCGCGGAGGGAAGTCTTCTCGACGCGGTGATCGGGCTTACGCCGCAGACCGCGCCCGACCGCGCCAAGGAGATGCTCGAGGCGCTGGTGGGACAGGTGATGGCGGGCGTGGTGAAGTGGGACAAGAACCTCACCCGCACGATCAACCGGGCGATCGCGCTGATCGACGCGAAGCTGAGCAAGCAGCTGGCGGCGGTCATGCACCATCCCGAGTTTCAGCAGCTCGAAGGCACGTGGCGCGGCTTCAAGCACCTCGTGTTCAGCAGCGAGACCAGCGCGCAGCTCAAGATCCGCGCGTTCAACGTCTCGAAGCGCGACCTCGCGAAGGACCTCGAGCGGGCCGTCGAGTTCGATCAGAGCGAGCTGTTCAAGAAGCTCTATGAGAACGAGTTCGGGTCGCCCGGCGGCGAGCCGTACGGCGCGCTGATCGGCGACTACGAGTTCAGCAGCCACCCCGAAGACATCGAGATGCTTCAGAAAATCTCGGGTGTCGCGGCGGCGGCGTTCTGCCCGTTCATTTCGGCGGCGTCGCCGAACATGTTCGGCTTCAAGAACTTCACCGACCTGCCCAAGCCGCGCGACCTCGAGCGAATCTTCCAGACGCCGGACTACACGCAGTGGCAGTCGTTCCGCAATTCCGAGGACTCGCGGTTTGTTTCCCTCGTCATGCCGCGCGTGTTGGCACGGCTGCCATACGGCGAGAACACCAAGCGGATCGACGAGTTCGCGTTCGAGGAGGGGACGATCGGCAAAGGCGGCGAGCCGGCCCCGCTCCAGCACAATGAGTACACGTGGATGAACGCCGCGTGGGTCATGGGCGCCCGGCTGACGGATTCGTTCGCGCAGTACGGCTGGTGCACAACGATCCGCGGCGTGGAGGGCGGCGGCAAGGTCGAGGGCCTGCCCACGCACGTGTTCCGCAGCGACGACGGCGATCTCGATGCGAAGTGCCCGACCGAGGTTCCGATCACGGACCGTCGCGAGGCGGAGCTGAGCAAGCTCGGATTCCTGCCGCTGTCGCACTTCAAGAACACGGATTACGCGGTGTTCTTCGGCGGGCAGAGCTGCCAGAGGCCCAAGGAATACGACGACCCGAACGCGACCGCGAACGCGCGCATCTCGGCGGGCATGCCGTACCTGATGGCGGTGTCGCGGATCGCGCACTTCCTGAAGGTGATCGCGCGCGACAAGATCGGCTCAAAGATGGAGCGGCAGGACGTGGAGGACTTCTTGAAGCGCTGGGTGGCGCAGTACGTGCTCGCGGACGAGAAGCCCAGCGCCGAGAACAAGGCCAAGTTCCCGCTCGCGGAAGCGCAGATCGAGGTGCGTGAGGTGCCCGGCAAGCCGGGTTCGTACGATTGTGTGGCCCGGCTGCGGCCTTGGCTCTATCTCGAGGAGCTGACGACGTCGATGCGTCTGGTCGCGAGCATCCCGAAGCTGAAGAGCTAGACCGCGGGTCGGCGGTGGATCGCCGGGACGGCGTGGCGAGCGCGGCGCGCAACCGCGCCGGGTGCGATCGGTCGCGAGTGCACGTCATCCGCGTGTGGACGGGAATCGGCGGGTGCCTGCGCCCGTGTCGCGTCGACGGCGCCGCGTCGGCGCGCGTTCGAGTGTGGAGAACCCGCGCGTGCCGCTGCCCGCCTTGTCGAATCCCGGGCTCGAACGATTCCTCGCGACGGCGGAGCCGGTCGCGGCGCTGGCGGCGTGGGACGCGCTGACCCGCTGCGATGCAGCGCCGCCCGACGCGGCCGCGGTGCTCGCGTCGATCCGCCGCGCCATCGCGGAGATCGACCGGCTGCTGACGCGACAGGTCAACGCGATCCTGCATCACCCGCAATTTCAGCGATTGGAGGCGGCCTGGCGCGGCGTGCGTCACCTGATCGACCGCACGGAGGGGGAGCACGAGCAGATTCTCATTCGGGTGTTGAGCGTGCGCTGGACGGAGTTGGCGCGCGATTTCGATCGCGCCACGGAGGTCGAGCGCTCCGCGCTGTTCCAGAAGGTGTACGACGAAGAGTTCGGCCAGCCCGGCGGAATTCCCTACTCGGTGCTCATCGGCGATTACCAGGTCCGCCTGCGACCCGACGACGAGCAGCCGACGAACGACCTCGACGTGCTGCGGTCGATCGCGCAGGTGGGCAGCGCCGCGTTCGCGCCGTTTATCACGTCGGTGCATCCCTCGTTCCTGGGACTGGACCGGTTCGACGCGCTCGGCCCGCGGCTCAACCTGGAGCGGCGCTTCGCGAGCATCGAGTATGCCGCGTGGCACCGGCTGCGGCGCGAGGCGGACGCGAAGTTCATCGGGCTGGTCGCGCCGCGGGTGCTGCTGCGCCGGCCCTATGCGCCCGGCGCGGTGATGGTGCGCGTGGCGCAATGCGGTGCGTGCGGGACGCGCCTGGAGCGGGGGAGCGGCGCGTGCGCGACGTGCGGAGCGGCGTGGGATGTGCGAAATCGGGCGACGTATCGCGAGGCGCGGCGCGGCTTTCGGTTCGAGGAGGACGTTTGCGATCCCCGCGGCGACGGGTACCTGTGGGGAAACGCGGCGTTCGCGTTCGGCGGCGTGCTCATTCGCGCGTTTCTCGACCACGCGTGGCTGGCGGACATTCGCGGGTTCCAGCGCGACACGGACGCGGGCGGCATCGTCAGCGGCCTGCCGGCGGACGAATTCGGGTTGGATTCGCCGGGCGTCGTGTCGAAGTTCAGTACGGACGTACGGCTGGACGAGCGGTTCGACCGCGAGGTTTCGGAGCACGGGCTGATTCCGCTGTGTCACTGTCACGACACACCGTTCAGCGTGTTTTACAGCAATCGTTCGATTCACGTTGCGGAGCGGTATGCGTCGGCGGCGGAGGACATGAACGCGCGGATGACGGCGATGCTGCAATACACGCTCTGCCTGTCGCGATTCGCGCATTACGTGAAGGTCCTGGGTCGCGACAAGATCGGTTCGCGATCGGAAGTGGAGCAGATCCAGTCGGAGCTGAGCGAATGGCTGCATCAGTACGTGACGGCGGACAGCCAGGCGTCGGCGGAGACCAAGGCGCGTCACCCGCTGCGCGAGGCCGACGTCGCGGTGAAACCGGTGCCGGGCAAGCCGGGCATGTACCAGTGTCAGATGAAGCTGTGGCCGCACTTCCAGCTGGACGAGCTGGCGTTCGCGGTGCGCCTCGTGACGACGGCGCGCGGCCTGGGAACCTGAGCGGCGCTGGCGCCGCGCGGAGACGAACATGAAGCCGCTCGAGGCCCTGAATCATGGCGATCTCGACGAAGCCCTGCGGCTGGCGAAGCAGTCCGTGGCGGCGACGCCGGGAGACGTGCCGGCCCGTTATGTGCTTGCGGAGCTGCTGTGCTTCAGCGGCGAATTCGAGCGTGCGGACGCACAGCTCGACGCCGCCGCTCCGCTCGATCCGAATCACGCGGTGGCGGTGAACGAGTTCCGGCAGATCGTGCGGGCGGAGGTTGCACGCCAGGATTTTCACGCCCGCGGCCGCGTCCCGGAGTTTTGGCGCGAACCCGACGAGGGACTGCGCGAGCGGCTCGCGGCGGCGGTCGCGCTGCGGGCCGGCGACAGCGCCGGAGCGGCGGCCGCACTGAGCCGGGCGGAAGCGCGGCGGACCCCGCGCGCGGTGCGTGTCGGCGACGACGCGTGCGACGACATCCGCGACGGCGACGATCTGCTCGGCGACGTGCTCGAGCTGCTGACGCAGGACGGGCGCTACTTCTGGGCGCCGTTCGGCGCGTTTCGGCGGCTCTCGTTCGAGCCTGTGCAGCGGGCGCGCGACCTGCTCTTTCGCGAGGCGCGCGTCGAGTTCATCGACGGGATGGAAGGCACCGTGTTCATCCCGGTGCTCTACGCGGGCAGCGCCGCCGCGACAGAGACCGACCTGCGCCTGGGCCGCGCGACCGACTGGCGCGGCGCGGAGCCGGAGCCGATCCGCGGCGTGGGCCAGCGCGTGCTGCTGACGCCGGAGCGCGACTATGGAGTTCTGGAGTTGACGACGCTCGAATTCGCTGATGATTCCGGCGGCGCGGCGGTATGAGCGCGGCGCTGCCTCTGCTGGATCGATTGATCGGTGCCGGGGGCGGCGGCGTGCCGACCGGCTCCGCGGCGCAGGCGCGGCTGTGGCGCGACGCGGTGCGCCGCGACCTTGAGAACCTGCTCAATACGCGGCTGCGATTCCTGAGCCCGCCGGCGGAGCTTGTCGAGCTGGAGCGATCGCTGGTGAACTACGGCGTGCCGGACTTCGCGGGCGCGTCGTTCGCGGACCCGCGCCAGCAGGCGGAGCTGGAGCGGTTGCTGGAGAAAACGATCCGGCACTTCGAGCCGCGCCTGCACCGGTTGCGCGTGCAGGTGCAGCGGGCGCGCGGCGAGGAGCGTGTGCTGCGGTTCCGGATCGACGCCGCGATGCAGATCGGCGATCAGTTCGAACCCGCGGTGTTCGAGTCGCGGCTCGATGCGCGGACGTCGACGTTCTATGTCGGATCGGCGTGAGATGCCCGAAGAACTGCTCGACTATTACCGCAGCGAACTGCACTATGTCCGGCGCCTGGCGGCCGACTTCGCGCAGGCTCATCCCGATGTCGCCGCCGAGCTGCGATTAGGCGCGAAGGGCGCCGAGGATCCGTATGTCGAGCGGTTGATCGAGGCGTTCGCTTATCTGAACGCGCGGACGCGCAAGAAGCTCGACGACGACTTCCCGGAAGTCGCCGCGGCGCTGCTCAGCATTCTCCATCCGCACTATCTGGCGCCGATTCCCTCGATGGCGGTGGCGCAGTTCGAGCTCGATCCGTCGCAGGGGACGCTCGTCGAGGGATTCCCCGTCGCGCGGGGGACGGCGCTGGAGACCGAGGACGTCGACGGCGAGCCGTGCGAGTTTCGGACGGCGTTCGACCTGGTGCTGCGGCCGCTGCGCATTGGCGAGGCGAGCGTGGTTCCGGCGGCGCGGCTGGAGAACGTGCATCGCTGCCCCGGCGCGACGATCGTCATTCGCCTCAAGCTCGCGACTTTTGCCGCCGGGACGCCGATCCATGAGGCGGCTCCCGACGCGCTCGAGTTCTACGTCGACGGACAGGCCGTCGACGCGAATGAACTGTACGCGTTGCTGTTCACGCAGGTGCTGGACGTGGGCGTGACCTGGGGTGCGACGCCGCGCACCCCGGTCTGGCTGGGGCGCGGCGCGATTGAGGCGTTCGGGTTCGATCCCGAGCAGGCGGCGTTGCCGGCGGATCCGCGGACGCTGCACGCGTACCGGCTGCTGACGGAGTATTTCGCGCTGCCGGAGCGATTTCGGTTTGTGCGGATCACCGGCATCGGCGCGGCACTGCGCGAGGCGACCGGCAACAGTGCGGAGCTGCACTTTCACCTGCGCGACATGCGTCCCGAGCTGCACGAACGGGTTCAGGCGAGCACGTTTCGGCTCGGCTGTACGCCGATCGTCAACCTGTTTCGCCGCACCGCCGACCCGTTTCCGCTTTCCGAGAAAAACTGGCGACACCACGTGATTCCGGATGCGCGGCGGACGGACGCACTGGAGGTCTACTCGATCGACGAAGTGTCGGCGACGCGGCCGGACCAGCGCACGATCGCCGTTCCACCGCTGTTTTCCGCCGGTCACGCGCTGCGTGAGCCGCGTGGCGAGCTGTTCTGGTTCGCGTCGCGGCGCGCAGCGGGCTATCGCGAGGGGCGGATCGATCCGGCGACGGAAGTTGACCTGATGTTCTGCGATCTCGACGCGAACCGCGTAGTGCCGGAGAACTGGACGATCGCCGCGACGACGACCTGCCTGAATCGCGACTTGCCGGCGCGTCTGATGTTCGGCCCGGACCGCCCGCGGCTTCGCTCGCTGGGCGGCGGACCACTGGCGCCCGTGCGCTGTCTCACTCCGCCGACGCCGACGCTGCGGCCTTCGCAGCGGGCGGGGCAGTTGTGGCGGGTAATCTCGCACCTCGCGCTGAACCAGCTCTCGCTGGTGGAAGGCGAGGCCGGCGCCGCGGCGCTGCGCGAGCTTCTGGCACTGTACGATTTCTCGCCGGCGCCTGACCGACGGGCACGGATTCGATCGATTCGCAGCGTACGGGCGCAGCGGCACACGACGTACGTCGCGCGCGGCGACGCGGGGCTGTGCCGCGGGGTGCGCGCGACGATCGAGCTCGACGAGGCGGACAATTCCGACAACGGCGCGTTTCTGTTCGCCGCGGTGCTGGAGCGGTTCCTCGGTTTGTATTGCTCGATCAACTCGTTCAGCCAGCTGGTGCTGCGCTCGACGAAGCGCGCCGAGCCGGTTCATGAGTGGTTGCCGCGCTGCGGGGAGCGCCAGTTGCTATGATCGACGCGCTCCGCGAGCAGCCGTGGCGGTTCGAGTTTTTCCAGGCGGTTCGCCTGGCGCTGCTCGAATCGGCAGCGCGCCGCGCCCGGAGCGAGGCGCGTGGTGGCGGGGGGGACGATCCCGCGGACGAGCCGCTGCGATTCGAGGCGCACACGTCGACCGCGTTTCCGACGGCGGCGCTGGCGGAGGCGGGCGCGAAACAGGGCGACGATCGGGACGGCGCGACCCGGCGCACGATGCGCGTGAACTTTTTCGGCTTGACCGGGCCGTCGGGCGTCTTGCCGGCGCATTTCACAAACCTGCTGATCGAGCTGGAGCGCGCGAAAAATCCGCGCGTGTCCGCGTTTCAGAATCTCTTCAATCATCGGCTCGTCGCGCTCTTTTATCGCGCGTGGGAGAAGCCGCGCGTCGTCGTGGGCTACGAACGCGCCCGGCGCAGCGCGGCGGCGAGCGAGACCGGAGCGGCTTGGCGCGTCCCGCTGCTGCGGATGATCGTCGCACTCTGCGGCTACTCGCCGCACGGCGGCTTCGCGGGCCGGCACGAGTTCGGGGACGATGCGATCGCGTATTACAGCGGGCACTTGGCGCAGCAGCGCCGGCCGGCGTCGGCGATCGCCGCTGTGGTGGCGAGTTACTTCTGCGTGCGCGCGGTGGTGGAGCCTTTCGTCGGCCAGTGGCTGCGGTTCTCCGCCGGCGATCGGACGCGGCTCGACGGGCGCGGGAGCGGATCGTTCCGCTTCATCGGCGAGTCGACGTGGGACATTCAGGGGCGGTTTCGCGTGCGGATCGGGCCGCTGGCGATGGCGGACTATCTGCGGTTTCTGCGCCCGGCGGGGCCGCACGAGCCGGAGTATGACCCGCACTCCGCGCGGCGGGAGTTCTTCGCGCTGGTGCAGTTGGTGCAGGCGTGCGCGGCGCCGGAGTACGACTTCGAGATCGTACTCGTCCTGCGCCGCGAGGACGTCACGCCGTGCGCGTTGGGGGGCGCGGGCGACGCGCGGCTGGGTCATACGACGTTCCTGTGTTCGCGGGCGGCGGAGCACGATACGGAGGCGGCGAGTTTCGTGCAGGATGATCTCTGGGTGCGCGGGGCGCGCCCGGCCGCGGAGGCGGCGCACGCGGCGGGCGGGGAGCGCGGCGCGTCCCGGGTTGACCGACAGACCGGTCGCGCGTGACCGGACAGGAGAGCAGCGGCAGTGATTCCGATCAATCTGAAAGCGATCGTCGGACGGTTGAACGACACGTGTCGATCGGCGCTGGAGGGCGCCGCCGGACTGTGTCTCTCGAAGACCAATTACAACCTCGAGATCGAGCACTGGCTCTGCAAGCTCGTCGAGGCGAGCGACACGGACGCCGCGTTCATCTTCAAGCACTTCCAGGTCGATGCGCTGCGGCTGCGCCGCGACCTGATGAGCGCGGTTGATCGGTTCAAGGTGGGCAACTCGCGTCCGCCGGCGCTCAGCCCCGACACGATCGAGCTGGCGCGCGACGCGTGGCTGCTGGCATCGGTCGAGTTCAGCGCCGAGCAGGTCCGCTCGGGACACCTGATCGCGAGCCTGTTGCTCGACGACGCGCGCGGCCGGCTGGCGCGCGATCTGTCCGCCGAATTCAACAAGATCGCCGGCGACGCGCTGCTGAAGCAGTATCTCCAGATCTGCGCCGATTCGCACGAGCAGGCGTCCGCCACGCGCGCCGGCGCCGTGGCGGCCGCCGCCGCGCCGGGCGAGGGCGGCGCGCCGCGCAGCGGCGGTATGCTCGACCGCTTCACGCTCGACCTGACCGCGCAGGCGCGGGCGGGGAAAATCGACCCGGTCCGCGGGCGCGACGTCGAAATCCGCCAGCTCATCGACATCCTGATGCGCCGCCGGCAGAACAACCCGATCATCACCGGCGAGGCCGGCGTCGGGAAGACCGCCGTCGTCGAGGGCTTTGCCGATCGCATCGCGCGCGGCGACGTGCCGCCGCCGCTCGCCAACGTCGCGGTGCGCTCGCTCGACCTGGGGGCGCTTCAGGCGGGTGCGTCGATCAAAGGCGAGTTCGAGAATCGCCTGCGCGGCGTGATCGACGAGACCAAGGCCTCGTCGCAGCCCATCATCCTGTTCATCGACGAAGCCCACATGCTGATCGGCGCCGGCGGACAGGCGGGGCAAGGCGACGCCGCCAACCTGCTGAAGCCGGCGCTGGCGCGCGGCGAGCTGCGCACGATCGCCGCCACCACGTGGGCCGAATACAAGAAGTACTTTGAGAAAGACCCGGCGCTGACCCGCCGTTTTCAGGTTGTAAAGGTCGACGAGCCCGCCGAGGCCGATGCGATCTCGATGATGCGCAGCTCGGTGGAGTCGCTCGAACGCCACCACGGCGTTCGCATCCTCGACGAGGCGGTGACCGCGTGTGTCACGCTCAGCCACCGCTACATCAGCGGCCGGCTGCTGCCCGACAAAGCGGTCAGCCTGATCGATACCGCGTGTGCGCGCGTCGCGATCGGCCGCAAGAGCACACCGCCGCTGATCGAAGACCTGCGTCGGGCGATTGACTTGAACCGCATCCGCATCGACGTGCTGGAGCGTGAACTCGCGGTGGGTGGGCCGCACGCGGCGGAGCTGGAGCGCGTGCGGGCGGACCTGGCGCGCTGCGAGACCGAACTCGCCGACGCCGAGTCGCGCTGCAATCGTGAGCGCGAGCTGGTGGAGCAGATTCTCGAACTCCGCCGCAAGCTCGAGAACGCCGCCGTTCCAAAGGCCGCCGCGAGATCGGCCGCTGTCGACGGCGCAGCAAAGCCGGGCGCGGCATCGCCGGCGGCTTCCTCCGCGTCCGCGGGTCCGGCGGCCGGCGCCGCGCCGTCGGCGGCGGCGCCGGCGGGCGCAGTCGCGGCTGCCGGCACGCCCGCGGTCGCACCCCCGCTGACGGACGCCGAACGCGCGCAGTCGCGCGCCGAGCTCGACCGGCTGTCCGGTGAGCTGCGCACGCTTCAGGGCGAGCGGCCGCTGATGCAGCCTTTCGTCGATCGGCAGGTGGTGGGCGAGGTGGTGTCAGCGTGGACCGGCATTCCGGTCGGACGCATGATGACCGACCAGGTGAATCTCGTGCTGCGCTTGCACGAGAAGCTCGAGGAGCGCATCGTCGGCCAGTCGCACGCGCTCGACGCGATCGCCAAGGTCGTACGCACCTCGCGCGCCGATCTCGGCGACCCGCGAAAACCCGTCGGCGTGTTTCTCTTCGTCGGCCCTTCCGGCGTCGGCAAGACCGAGACCGCGATCGCGCTCGCAGAGCTGCTTTACGGCGGCGAACAGAATCTGAACGTCATCAACATGTCCGAGTACAAGGAAGAGCACAAAGTCTCGCTGCTGATGGGCTCGCCGCCGGGATATGTCGGGTACGGCGAGGGCGGCGTGCTCACCGAAGCGGTCCGCCGCCGACCCTATTCGGTCCTCTTGCTCGACGAAATGGAGAAGGCCCACCCGGGCGTGCAGGATGTTTTCTATCAGGTGTTCGACAAGGGCATGATGCGCGACGGCGAGGGTCGCGACATCAACTTCAAGAACACGGTGATCATCATGACGAGCAACGCCGCTTCCGCCGCCATCATGAAGATGGCGCAGGATCCGGAGACGCGCCCGACGCCCGAGGCGCTGGCGGCGGCGCTGCATCCGGAGCTGATGAAGACATTCAAGCCGGCGTTTCTGGGGCGCTGCACGATCGTGCCGTACTTCCCGCTCAGCGACGAGGTGCTCAATCAGATCATCGTGCTGAAGCTCGGCAAGATCGTCCACCGCGTCCGCGCCACGTATGGCGCCGCGCTCAGCTACGACCCCGGCGTCGTCGCCGCGATCAAGTCACGCTGCACCGAAGTCGAGAGCGGCGCCCGCAATGTCGACCACATCGTCTCCCACACCCTGCTCCCCGACCTCGCCGCTGAGGTGCTGGCGCGCATGGCGCAGGGCGAGGCGATTCAGCGCGTCACCGTCGGGCTGCGCGACGATCAGCAGTTCGAATACCGCTTCGGCAACGCGACGACATAGCCGGCCGCGACGCCGACGCGCACCGGATTGCAGGGCGGCGGCACCCGAGAGTTGGAAGCGGCGGCACACACGTGTTGGGAGCGGCGGGAGACGAGAGTGCGGCACGGCGGGATCGGTCGGCCGGATTGGCGGCATTCGAGTTTGGGGAGCGTCCTGCCGCAGTTCTCCGAACGGGCCGCGCCAGCGGTGGGCCGCCGGCCGTCGGACGTGCGTGTTGAGCCTGCCGACCTGGCGACAGCCCGGTCCGGCGGGCGACGTCAGTTGACTCCCCTCGACCGTGCCCGATCTTCGCCGGGCGGGCGCACAAACCTAGCCGGACGCTTCAGCCTTCGGAATGCGAACGACCCACACGCATTTCTCGATTGAGTTTGTCGTCACCGTCGGTGTCGCGGGAGTACGCGATCGGCTCATCGATCGACTGCGCGCCCAAAGCGAACTGCCCCGGCGTCCGGTTGGTCTCGGCGTTGTCGCGCAGCTCCACGACGCGACGTCGGGCGTAATCATCGTCCAGTGCCGCATCAAAACGACGACGGGTTGGCGCCGCGACATTCGTGTCGCGCGGCGGTTCCGCGCGGCCTGAAGGCGGCGGCTCGGTCCCGTGACATGATCGTTTTTCTTCGAGGCACTGCGCTCGCGCTTGCGGCGCTCACCCGCGCGCATGCCCTCCGCCCCGCCGGCGTCGGAGCCGGGCACGCCGCCTTGCCCCGGGTTCGTCACTTCCTTCTCGATTCGCCGGTAGAAACCGTGATGCTCATCACGCCGGACGCCCTCGGCGGATTCGGCGTCGCCGGTCGTCCGGCCCGGCGCACGTGCCGCGGCACGCGGCGGCGAGTCGTGTGAACGACTTCGAAGTGAACGGAGAGGGTGGGATTCGAACCCACGGTGGGGGATACCCACACTGGTTTTCAAGACCAGCGCCTTGAGCCGCTCGGCCACCTCTCCAAGTCGCTGTTTTCCGCTCGGAAAACCTGTTGTTCGCTACCGTGTCGCGCGTTGCATGCTCACAATCGAACCGAACGCGCGGCGAACGGCGTCCAGGCGAATCCGCCCGCGCGCGGCGGGCTGCACGCGGCTCGGTGTTCCGCGGGAATCATCCGCGTTCGCGACCGGCAATGCAACGGTTGAGGCGGCGGTGGCGCCCGCACTTGTGCGCCGGGTAAGCCCCGAAATCGAGCGCGGCCGTGCCGGGTCTCGGTCGCGTCGCCGCGCGGTTTTGCGTACCGCGGTGGCGGGTTCCGCTCGCGTAGCTGCGTGTGTTGCGGCGCTGGTCGGCGCGTAATCCGCCGCATGGCAGCGGGTTGTCCCGCGTGCGGCGTCGCGCGGGGCTGTGTGGAGGCGCGGCGGGGGTGTCTTGCGGTTGCTTGGCGGTTGGAGCGTGCCCCGTGGGTACGGGCGTCGTGCGCCCCGAGGTGCAGCGGCGGCAGGCGTGCGGCCGCTGGCGCCGGGGACGGTTGCGGTGAGCGTGGGGTCGCGCGGGGGGTCGGCGTCTGTGAGCGAAGCGCTGCCAGATATCGCATATTATCAGACGTGTGCTGTCCGACCGAGCGGGTTCGGCACGGCCGACGGAGGCGCTCCGCAAGTTCATGTGTGGCCGTAAGCCTTTATTGGAAAATCATTTCCGAAATATTATGGGCGGCGGACCGGGTTTTCGCTTGACAAGCGTATGAATCCGATGGATAGTAAATATATGGATATAAATATCCATAACTAGTTCATGGACGGCTCATGATCTCGAAAACCGCCGAATACGCCGTGCGCTCCTGTCTCTGGCTGGCGGAACACCCCGGTCAGGCGTGGACGGTGCAGCACATCGCGGCCGCGATCAACGTGCCCGCGAAGTACCTGGCGAAGGTCATGCAGCTCTTGGGACGTGCCAAGCTTGTGCGAGCGCAGCCGGGCCCGGGCGGGGGCTTCACGCTCGCGCAGGTGCCGGCGCAGGTGTGTGTACTCGCCGTGATCGACGCGGTGGATCCTCTGCCTCGGATCCGCTCGTGTCCGGCTGGGATCCCGGAGCACGACCTCGGGCTGTGCCCGCTGCACGCGCGTCTGGATCAAGCGCTGGCGAGCGTCGAGAACTCGTTCCGCGAGTGCACGCTCGCGGAGCTGCTGCGGGAATCGGCGGAGCAGGATTCACCAGAAAGGAGTGAATGATGAATGCGCGGAAGTGGTGGTGTCTAACCGCTGTGGCGGTGCTGATCGTGGGCTGCGAGCGGAAGATTGAGGACGAGGACGCGGACGACGACGCGGGGAGGCCGGGCGCGTCGCGGGTTCAGACCGCGGGCGGCGGCGGCAGCGTCGCGGACGCGGTCGCAAAGGAACGGAACCTGTCGCCCGACGACGTTGTCGCGGCACTGAAAACGTACATGCCAAGCGGCCGCCATGACGAATATGTGCTATTTGCCTCGGGGGGGCACAGTGGGCAGGTGTTTGCGATCGGCGTGCCGTCGATGCGCCTGCTGAAGACGATCGCGGTGTTCACGCCGGAGCCTTGGCAGGGTTGGGGGTTCGGGACCGGCGAGGACATTCTCAAGGCCGGGGACGTGAATGGCATCCCGGTTCGCTGGGCTGACACGCATCATCCCGGCCTGAGCGAAACGAACGCCGACTACGACGGGCAGTTCCTGTTTATCGGTGACAAGGCGAACTCGCGCGTCGCGGTGGTCGACTTGCGGGACTTCGAGACCAAGCAGATCGTCAAGAACCCGATCGCGATCAACGACCACGGCGGCTGCTTCGTCACGCCGAACACGGAGTACGTCGTGGAGGGGGGACAGTATGGCACGCCGCTGGGATGGGAATACGCGCCCATCGAGGAGTACGAGAAGACCTATCGCGGCCTGGTGACATTCTGGAAGTTCGACCGTCAGAAGGGTCGCATCGACACGGCCCAGTCGTTCTGCATCGAGCTGCCCCCGTATTGGCAGGACCTGTTCGACAGCGGGAAGTTCGAGTCGGACGGGTGGGTGTTTGGCAACTCGATCAACACGGAACTCGCGACGGGCGGCATCGAGCAGGGGAAGCCGCCATTCGAGGCCGGCGTGAGCCAGCGCGACAACGACTACTTGCACATATTTGATTGGCGCAAGGCCGAAGCGGTGTTCAAGGCCGGCAAGGTCACGAAGCTGAAGGATTTCCCGGTCATCACGCTGCAGACGGCGATCGACGAGGGCATTCTGTACTTTGCGCCGGAGCCGAAGAGCCCGCACGGCGTGGACGTAACGCCGAAGGGCGAGTTTATCGTGGTCGCGGGGAAGCTCGATCCGCACGTGTCCGTTTACAGCATTGCGAAGATCAAGGCGGCGATCGCGGCGAAGAAATGGACGCCGGATCCCTATGGGGTGCCGATTCTCGACTATGACGCGGTGTCGGAAGCCCGCGTGGAGCTGGGTCTGGGCCCACTGCATACGCAGTTCGACGACAAGGGGTACGCCTACACGTCGCTCTTTCTTGACAGAGCGGTCGCGCGCTGGACGCTCGGCGGCGCGTATCAATCGCTGCACAGCGAACCGGCCTGGACCCTGGTGGCCAAGAAGAACGTGCAATACAACATTGGGCATCTGACCACGGCGGAGGGCGACGCGACGAGTCCCGACGGCAGATACCTCGTGGCGCTCAACAAGTGGTCGATCGACCGCTTCTTCCACCCCGGCCCGCTGTATCCGCAGAACTTGCAGCTCATCGACATCAGTCAGCCGGGCGACAAGATGCAGGTGTTGTACGACATGCCGCTGGGCGTCGGCGAGCCGCACTACGCGCAGATGATCAAGGCGGACAAGCTGAAGCCCTGGACGGTCTATCCCGAGGTCGGTTGGGATCCGGCCAAGCAGGCGGTCGATCCGGATGCGCCGAAGGCCGGCCAAGAGAAAGTGGTGCGCGACGGCAACACCGTCACCATCTACATGACCGCCAATCGCAGTCACTTCACGCCGGAGCATGTGAAGGTCAAGCAGGGCGACCGGGTCATCTGGAAGATCACCAACATCGAGCGTACCGAGGACGCCACGCACGGGTTCTCTCTGCCGGGCTACAACGTGAATCTGTCACTGGAGCCGGGCGAGGCGGCGACGCTTGAGTTCACAGCGGTCAATGCGGGCGTCTATACGTGGTATTGCTCCGAGTTCTGCTCGGCGCTGCACCTCGAAATGATGGGCTACTTCCTGGTTGAGCCCACGCGCAGCGCCAACGCGTCGAATTCGCCAGCGGCCGAGCCGGCCGGCACGCAGTAGCGGATTTGTGCCGGTCGATGGTCTGGCGTCGAAGCAAGCGGCAGGAAGGCAGGGTTGAAATGACGAAGTCGATGGAGAACATCCTGGGACCGCGCGTGCCGCGGGAAGAGTTGCGAAATCGAACGGTGCGCTATGTGCTGCCGACGGCGTTGTTGGTCCTCGCCGGGGCACTTCTCGGCGGCTCGTATACGCAGTGCTATTGGAAGATGACGCTGCACGCGCCGCAATACCCGAAGGGCCTGCACGTGCAGGCGTATCTCAACCGCCTGGAAGGCGACGTACATGAGATCGACGGGTTGAATCACTACATCGGAATGCGGCCGCTGAACGACGCGGCGCAGCTCGAACGCCAGACCAGCGCGATGATGGTCGCCGTCGTCGCCGGCCTCCTGCTCGCGGCAGTCTTCATCCATAGCCGTTGGGCGGCCCTGGCGGCGCTGCCGGGACTGCTGTTTCCCATCGGTTTTCTCGCGGACCTGCAATACTGGCTGGCGTCCTTCGGAACCAACCTCGACCCGCACGCGGCACTGTCGAGCTCCATCAAGCCGTTTGTGCCGCCGGTGCTCGGCGTCGGAATGATCGGCCAATTCAAGACTGTCGCGGCGCCGGGCGCCGGGTGGTGGCTGGCGGTTGCGGCGTCGCTGGTGATCGTGGTTGCATTGTACTTTCATCGGCGCGCATATAAGCCGCTGTTCGATCGCCGCCGGACGCGCGGGCCGTCGGCGGCGCCCGCTTCGAGCGCCGCGGCTGCGATTGTTCTGCTGCTTGGCGGCGCAGCGACCGGGCGCGCCGGCGACGTGGAATGGCGCGATCTGAATGAGCAGATCGCGCGCGCCGCGGCCGGCACGACCGTCATCGTCCCGCCTGGAACCTACGCGGCGCCGGTGATTGTGGACAAGCCCTTGATACTCGTCGCGGACGGCGACGTTACGATCGACGCGGCTGGCGTGGGTGACGCCGTGCGAATTACCGCGCCGGATGTGACGCTGCGCGGGTTTCGCATTCGCGACACCGGCGCCAGCCTGGATCGGCAGAATTCAGGGATCGTCGTAAGCGCACCTCGCGCGATCGTGGAAGACAACACGCTTGAAGACGTGCTGCTCGGCGTCCTGCTGAACGGCTCCCCACAGTCGGTCGTCCGGCGGAATCGAATCCGCGGCAAGGATCTCGACCTGTCCCGCCGCGGCGACGGGATTCGGCTCTGGAGCAGCAACTCGGCGCGCGTGGAATGCAACGAGGTGGAGGCCGTCCGCGACGTGGTCATCTGGTATTCCGCGGATGTGCAGCTCGTCGGCAACACGGTGCGAGGCAGTCGCTATGGCATGCACTTCATGTATGCGAGCGGCGGTGTGCTCGAAGGCAATCAGCTGTGCGACAACTCCGTGGGCGTCTTTCTCATGTATAGCCACGATGTCATCCTGCGACAAAACGTCTTCGAGCGCAATCGGGGTCCCAGCGGCTACGGCGTCGGCCTGAAGGACATGGACGGGGTCACTGCGGAAGGCAACAAAATAGTCGGGAATCGCGTGGGCGTCTATGTCGACAACAGTCCGTCCGGCGCCGACAGAACTCAGGAATTTCGCCGGAACATCTTCGCCTTCAACGATGTCGCGCTCGCCTTTCTGCCAGCCGTGCAGCGGAATCGCTTCGTCGAGAACGAGTTCCACGAGAACCTCGAGCAGGTCGCGATCCTGGGCGGCGGCGAGCTGAAGAACAACGCGTTTACGGTCGACGGGCGCGGCAACTTCTGGAGCGACTACAGCGGATTCGACGCCGACGGCGACGGGCTCGGCGACATGCCCTATCGGGCGACGAGCCTGTTTGAGAATCTAATCGATCGCGAGCCGAAGGTGCGGCTGTTTCTCCACAGCCCGGCGCAGCAGGCGATCGAGCTTGCCAGCCGCGCGTTCCCCGTCATGCGGCCGCAAGCCAAGATCACCGACGAGGCGCCGCTCATGAGTCCGAACGCGGTGGCGCCGCCGCCGCAGGCCGCTGCGGCGTGGTCCGTGCCGAAGCTCGGTATTGCGATCCTGGCGCTGCCGTTCGCCGCGGCCCGCGCGCTTCGCCGCCGCCGCGCCGAGCGCGACCCGCGCGACGTGAGCGCGGTCCGAACAGCGGACGCCGGTTCCCACCGCAGCCGGAGCGATTCGACGATCGGCCCCGTGGTGGAGATTCGCGATCTGACGAAGCGTTTCGGCCGGCAGACGGCGGTGGACAAACTCAGTCTCGCCGTTGCGCCCGGGGAAGCGCTTGCGCTGTGGGGCACCAATGGGGCCGGCAAGACGACCGTCATCAAGTGCATTCTTGGATTGCACCGTTACCAGGGGAGCATTCGTGTGCTCGGCGTCGACGCGCGCCGACGAGGGCGCGACGCCCGCCGGCTGCTCGGCTATGTCTCCCAAGAGCTGAGTTTCTACGACGATTGGTCGGTCATAGAGACGACTCGCCTGTTCGCGGCGCTCAAGCGCGTGCCGGGAGGGCGCGCGAGCGAGGTCCTTGGCCAGGTTCGGCTTGGGGAGCACGCCCACAAGCGTGTCTGTGAGCTCTCCGGCGGGATGAAACAGCGCCTCGCGCTGGCGGTCGCGTTGTTGGCGGATCCGCCGGTGCTGCTGCTGGACGAACCCACTTCGAACCTCGATGCCGGCGGGCGACGCGCTTTCTTCGATCTGCTTCGCAGCCTGAAGAGCGCTCGCAAGACGATTCTGTTCACCACGCATCGCGCGGACGAGGTCACCGGGCTGGCCGACCGGGTGATCACGCTCGAGCGCGGGCGCGTCGTTCGTGCGGACGCGCCCGACCGGCTCACAACCAGCCACCGGCTGAGAATCGTCGTCGCGGATCAGCAGCGCGGCCCGGCGCTCGATCTGCTCCGCAGCGCCGGTTTTGACGTGCGCCACAACTGCACCGCGCTGCTCGTCCGCGTCCAAGCGACCCGGAATGCAGCGCCGATCACGCACCTGGCCCGGGCCGGCGTTGACGTCGAAATGCTCGAGATCGATTCTGGAGATCAACCGTGAAAACCTGTTCCTGCACATGTTCGCACCACCGCCCGACCGAGATCCTCAAGGCCGAGCATCGCGTCATCGAGCGCGTCCTGACGGCGCTCGAACGCTTTGCCGCCCAGGAGCGCATCGACGCCGACGCGGTCGGACGCGCGATCGACTTTCTACGGAATTTCGCCGACGGCTGCCACCACTTCAAGGAGGAGAATGAGCTGTTCCCGCGCATGCAGGCCGCCGGCGTTCCCCGCGAAGGCGGTCCCCTCGGCTGCATGCTCGACGAGCATGCACTGGGTCGCGCGCTGATCCGCCAGATGGGCGATCACCTCGCTGCCGCGGCGCGCGGCGACGCCGATGCGGAACACGTTTTGCGCACCGCGGCGGCGGGCTACGTCGAACTGCTCCGCAACCACATCTGGAAGGAGGATCACGTGCTCTTCGATCTCGCCGACCGGGCGCTATCCGCGGACGACCAGCGTGCGCTGCTGGGCGGGTTCGACCGGGTGGAGCGAGAGGAGGCCGACGCCGGAAAGCACGAACGCTACCTGCGCGTGGCCGAGGAGCTCGAACGCCAGGCCCTCCAGATGGCCGATCGAAGCCGGACCGGAGCGAGGTCATGAGCGCGACCCTCGTTCTGGCCCGCAAGGAACTCCGCGACGCGCTACGCAATCGCTGGTTCATTTTGTATGCAGTGTGCTTCGCCGCGCTCTCGCTGGGTCTGGCGTCCGTGGCGTTGGCCGGCACTGGGCGCTTTGGCATGGCCGGCTTCGGTCGGACCGCGGCGAGCCTTGTGAACATCGTGCTGCTGATCGTCCCGCTCATGGGACTTACGCTGGGCGCCGCGGCCCTGGCGGGCGAGCGCGAGCGCGGCACGCTCGAAACGCTACTGGCACAGCCCATCGGACGCCGCGAGGTGCTCGCCGGCAAGTTCCTCGGCCTGAGCGTCGCCATCGCCGGCGCGCTGGCGGCCGGCTTCGGTACAACCGCTGCCGTGCTCGCGTCGCGCGGCGCATCGGCCAATGTGGCACAGTTCGGCGGGCTCTTCCTGCTCAGCGTGTTGCTCGCATGGTCGATGCTGAGCGTCGGGTTTCTGATCTCGTCGATCGCCCGTCGCAGCACCGTGGCGCTCGGCGCCGCGATTTTCGTGTGGCTGGCGTTTGTGTTTCTCGGCGACCTCGGCCTGATCGGTGGCGCCCTGACGCTTCGCATGAGCGCAAGCGAACTGCTCGCCGCCGCGCTTGTGAACCCGCTGCAGGTTTTCAAGCTCTACGCGGTCAGTGGGATGCACCGCTCGCTCGACTTGCTGGGGCCGGCGGGGCTCTACGCGACCCAGACCTTTGGCGGCATATTGCCGCTGTTGCTCGCCGGAATCCTCACCGCGTGGGTCGTCCTCCCGTACGCGACCGCGTGGATCGTGATCTCGAATCGAGGTGTTCGATGAGACTCCTGATCGGGTGCGTGGGTTGCGCGACGCTGGTGCTGCTCGCGGCAGGTTGCGGTCGCGAAGAGGACCTCGGCCCGCCGGCGATCGCCTATGGCGCGGCGGAGTGCGAGTTGTGCAAAATGATCATCAGCGAGGAGCGGTTCGCGGCGGCGGCCGTGATCCGCGGGCCGCGCGGCGTGACGAAAGTCGCGTTCGATGACGTCGGATGCCTGCTGGACTTCCTTCGCGACGAATCGCGCGCGGCGCGCGTCTTCGGCTTCGTCCACGATTACGGTTCACAGCACTGGATCGACGCGGACCGAGCCGTATTCGTGCACAGCGACTCGCTGCACACCCCAATGGCATCGCATCTGGCCGCCTGTGACTCGTCCGCCGCCGCCACTGAGCTGCTTCGACAGTTCCCTGGCGCCGTGGTGGAGTGGGATCGACTACTCGCCGCCGCGCGCGTCGACGGGGCGGCGGAATCTCTGTCGTCCGAAAGGAGTTCGCCGTGAGCACGATTCTCGCCCAAGCGCCCGTGGCCGAGCGCCCGTACGCGGTCCACGCCGTTGATTCGCCATCCGTCCCGCGCGCGTCGGCTCCCATCACGCCTCCACTCAGGCGACAGGTCGGCGAGCTGTTCCGGGCGGCCGGCTGGACCACAATGGATATATATATCCTGATAGCTGTATATGTCTTCGTCGTGCTTCTCGCAGCGGCGCTCTGCGTCGCGGCGCGCGGGGCGCATCCCAGCGCCTGGGAGTGGGGGCGGCATCTCGTGAACGTGCCTTTGGCGGCGACCGGCGCGGGGCTGCTCGTGCTCGCGACGCTCGCGGCCGGCGCGGCGCTGCATTTTGCGCGCCGCACCAATCGCTGCTGGACTAGCGGCGCGCTCGCGCTCACCACGCTCTGTTGCCTGGGGTTTATCGCGACGCTCGCGGTCGACCTGGATGCCAAGTGGGCGTACGGCATCCGGCCGGCTGAGCGGTTCCGTCCGAACGAGCGGTACGTCGCGCGGCGCTTCGGCGTGAAGCTGCCCAAGCAGCGCCCCGCGGCCGAACGCGCGTTCGCCACCGCCAAACCCCTCGCGCGCACCGTCGATGCCGCCAATGGCCGACGGCTGTTTCTCGGCACCTGCGTAAGCTGCCATGGCGCGCGGGGTGAGGGCCTGCCCGGGCAGGGCAAGAGCCTGATTGCCAACGAGTTCATCGGCGGTCTGGACGACGCGAAACTACTCAACTTCGTCAAGGTCGGACGGCAGCCGTGGGATGCGCTGAATACGACCAAGGTGCAAATGCCGCCGCGCGGCGGTAACCCGATGCTGTCGGACGACGACCTGCGCGACGTGGTCGCGTACTTGCGGACGCTTCAGTCCGCGTCCGCGGACACGCCGGCGGATCCGCCGAAAGTCGCGGGAGTGCCGGCTGCGGTGGTTGAACCCGGCGCCGGAGCACCGACGATGCCGCCGGACGACCTTGGAGCCTTGTTGCCTGTCGGCTGGGTTGTGCCCGCACCGCCGGCCGGGCCGCCGGGGCTGTCCGCCGACTATCTCGGGGAGCGCGCGAAGGCCGAGTGGATGCCGCCACGAGACGCCGTCGCGTTCGCGAATGGGTACTACCTGACGAACCAACTCGGCGCACTGCATGCGGCCGCGATCGCCATTGCGTTCGCAGTTCTGTCCGGTCAGGTATTGCGGTGGCGCAATCTCGCCGAGCGTCGGGCGCCGCTCGTGCTCGGTTTGATCGGCTGCACGGTCATGACGCTCACGTGGTTGACCGTGTTTCCGTTCAATTTCCTGCTCTAGCGCGCGGCGTGCGGTTGCGGCGTCTCCGACACGAGACGGCCACTCGACGCGCTCAGGGTTTCGTTGGCCGCGGTGCGGACGCGGACCGGTTCGGTGCATGCGTCTTCGGGTCGCCGCGTCCACGCGCCAGGTTTCCTCCGGACGGCCGGAGTGATTCGGGAGCAGGGGCGGGGCAGAGGGGGCGGCCGGCATTGTCATCGGACAGAAGCTCGCCGATCTTGGACGCGGCAAAGGCGCGCTCGACACTCGCGGCCGCGTCATCGAGCCGCTGATGAAGCGCGCAGAGGCGCAGCGAGTGCGAAGCCAGCTTCAGCGGGCAGGCGTGGATGCGTAGCAGCGGGTCCACCGCGTTGACGACGTCGAGCACGCTCAGAACCGCGGGATCGCGCGCCAGCCGAAACCCCCCGCCCAAGCCGCGCTGCGACGTGACAATCCCAGCGTCGACCAGCGTCTGAAGCACCTTGGCCAGATAGTTCGCGGGAACCTGCGTGGCGTCGGCGATCTGGCGCGTCGTTTGCGACGACTCGTGGCGTGACGCCAGCCAGACGACGGCTCGCAGGGCATACTCGACCGTTCGTGAGATCATCGATCGCTCGCTCGTTTCTGGATATTGCTACCCAGAGGTCGATCGTAACCCACTGCGGGTGAACGTCAATGCGCGTATCCGCTCCTGCGAGTCCAACACGGGTGTACAGGCACAACTCGCGGCTGGCTCGCCGGAAGCAGGTGTGTCCGAACGCGACGCGCAACGTAACCGTCTGTTCGTAATCACGTTATGGGGTCGACACGCGCGCGGCGCCCGAGTACTGGAACGCCGCGCTTCGCACGGAGCGACCATCGACCGCGTGTCAGCAACCTGACAACCATGCCGAACTCCGACGCCGCCAGCTCATTCCGCGGCCGACGGGGTGTCTCCGGTATTCGAAACACGGACCCGCGTTCTCGATTCTTTGCCGCACGCGGCGATAATGTCCGTACGCGGCGGGCCCCGTCGGTCGTGTCGACGGTGCGCGCGGTTGGTCGGGAGGCAAGTCATGATGGCATTCCATCGCGCCAGAAACGGCATCGTGCTGGTTTCGCTCGCTGCGCTCGGCAGTATGGGCGGTTGTCCACTGATCGACTCAGCCGATCTTGAGGCGAGTGCCGAGCAGTTGCAGCTCGTTGGTCGCACCGGGAACTCTCTGATCCTCGGTCAGGCGGACTTCCCCAGCGCGGCGTTTTCCCTCGACTCGCTGGCCCGCGCGACGCCGCCGCAAGGCGTGTTGCACACCGTTCGCGTCAATCTCGACACGCTCGAAGTGACGCCGCTGGCGGACCGATCGACGGACGACGAGGCCGCGAACTCTGAATTCGGCGACGGGTTGCGCTACGGCGCTCTGAGCAGCGACGCGTGGTCGGCGGAGCCCGACTACGACACGGGTGGAATTGTCGTGCGAAACGTGGGCAGCGGTGTCGCATCGCGCTATCTGGGGGAACACGCCGACGCGGGCTACTTCGAGCTCGGCGCCCTCGATGGGGACCGGCTGGCCGTGACCGCGGTGCGCCGCAACGGCGGCGACGGACTGCTGCTCGTGATCGATCTGAACAACGGTCAGGTCACGGCGATCGGTCCCGTGATCAGCGGCGACGGCACACGGGCCGTGGCGCTGGTTGGAAATCAGCTCGCCTACTGGCGCCCGCCGGGCCACGACGGCGACGGCGCGCTCGCGGGTTTCTTTGCACCGCCGGCGCTGGAGCTCGTGAATCTCGAAACCGATGAGCGGACACGCGTCGCGACGGCGCGCGGTTCGCACGCGGAGCTGCGCGTCGAATTCGCCGCCGGCCGCATCGTGTGGTCCGATTGGACGTCGCAAGTTCTGAACGTCAGCAGCTATGACCCGGTCGAGGGAACGACGCTGGCGCTGGCGTCGATCGCGACCGGGGGAGGCGAAAACAGCTACACGGAGCTGCGCGACTTCAATGGCCTGGCCATGCTGCTTTCGCGCGTGGACACGAGCGGCACGCCGGCGTCACCTGCCGACGCGTTTAATCTGCGCCAGCGCGTCGTGGTTACGCTGCATTTCTACGACGGGCGCGAAACCACGCTGCTCGACCGCAGCGAGAGCGTGTCGTTCTCGGCCGGCGTGCCCGCCGTAGCCGTGCTGACCGATCGCTATGCGGTCGTCAGCGACGCGGATGCGGACGAGTTGATCGCATACGACTTGGTTTCCGGCGAGACAAAGCGGATTCGGCCGTTTGGGAATTGAGCACGCCGAACGAGGTGTCGTTGCTGTTGTTGGCGGCATTGCCTCGGCGAAGCAAGCCTCGCCGCGCGATCGCCGCGCTCCGCGCTCGATGGTCCGCGTGTCTCCGGCACGCCCGGCGGAAACCCGTCCCGCGCGCGCCTACAGAATCACGCCACCGCAACGCGGCAGGTCGACGTAGCGCATGTGTCCGCGGTCGTCGATGCGTGCACTCTTCGCGTCACCGGGGTTGACGACAATCAGGCGGTCGCCGCGCCGGCTGACGTGAACGCCGGGAGTGAGCGCGTGCGGCGGCAGGACGATGTCGAAGAACTGGTGCACGGCGCGGATCGCCGCGGGACTGGGCGGGACGCCGAGGACGAGCAATTGTCCGCGGCCGCGCGATTCGTGATAGCCGGTGGTGTACCGGCGGCCGACCGCGAGTTGCATGAGCTGGCGCGTGTCCTCGTCGACGGACCACGGCAACTGGCGGGCGGTGACGGGCTCGCCGGGCGTTGCGCGATAGTTGAAGACCGGTCCGCGCGTGACGAATCCGAGCGACGATTCGAGCTGGTCGGCGCCGGGGTGACTCGTGCCATCAGGCGGCGAACAACCCCGGATCAGGTGCTGAAAGAGCACGAGTTTTCCGCCGCCTTCGACGTATTGCCATAACCGCTCCGGCTGCTCGACTTCGCCGCAGACGAACAGCACCGCCGGCGGCGGAAATTCACGGTCGACGTCGACGAAGTCGTATTCGATGCCCATCTCGTGCAGCACGCCGAGCAGCGGATCGTCGATGTCCGCACGCCGCAGTTGTGCGAGTTGGTGGTAATGCCACGACCACGCGACGGCGAACGAAGTCGCGGGCGGCGGCGCGTCGTGCAGCGCTTTGCAATCGGCGAAGTTCTGCGTGAACACGTCGCCCAACTCGGGGCGGATGACGCCGCGCTCGTTGACCGGCGACCCGTACCAGTTGTCGCGGTTCACCAGCATGTACCAGTTCCAGCCGCGCACGCCGGCGGCGAGCGACGACAACGCGGTCAGCCGGTAGTGCGGCGGCGAGAAGTCGCGCCCGAACGTGCCGTGCCAGATGCCCGCGCCGAACTCGGCGATGTAGGGATACGGCGTCACGGCCCGCAATAGCCGAAGCCGCTCGCGAAAATAACGATAGGCGTCGACGCGGATCGTCGGTTCGTCGCCGCGGCACTCATTGGGAGGATACGGGTCGATACCGTAGAGGTCGGCGAGGTCCGCGAGATCGTGCCAATGCTGCGCATCGACGCCGGGCCAGTTGTTGAGCAGGATCGGCGCGGTGCAGCCGTTCGCACGATACTCCGCGATCACCCAGCGCGCGTAATCGGTTGCGAGGTCGTAGCGATAGCGGCAACTGTCGCGAAAGCGCGGCGAACCGACGAGCGGCGGCAGAGGGGCGAGCGCGGGAAGCGCCTCGGCCAAGCTCGCGTAGCGGCTGCCCCACGCCCCGTTGAGCGCATCGACGCTGCCGTACCGCCGCGTGAGCCAATCGGCGAAGCCCTGATCTTCGCCGTAGAAGTGCGGCATCGGGTCGATCTCGTTGTCGGCCTGAACCGCAACGATGCGCGGCAGATACGGGCGCAGCTCGTGCATGACGGCGGCGATCCAGCGAGATGCCTTACGTCGAAACTCCGGGTGATGCTTGTGAAACGGAACGGCGTGATCGGCCACGCCGAGGTTGCGCAGTTCGCTGTAGTAGAACGGCCCCGGGCGCATGAAGAGCCGGAATCCGAACGGTTCGGCGGCGGCCAGGAACTCGTGCAGGATCGCGAAGTCATACGCGCCTTCGCGCGGCTCGTGCTCGACCCACGGCACGTACGACGCGAGCGTCTCGACGCCGAGCTGCTTGAGGGCCGCGAGGCAGTCGCGCCAGTGTCGCGGCTGGACGCGCCAGTAATGCATCTCGCCGCCGATCAGTCGGGGACTTGCGGGCGCGGGCATGACGGGCTCCGAGCAGGTGGTCGCGGACGGCGGAGCGCGATTATAGGATACGCGTGGCGGTGCGTCGCTGGCGGTTCGGTGCGTCGATCATTGTCCGGCGTTTTTCCGCGCGTTTGTCGCTTACGGGAGTCATTCGATGCGTACGTTGCTCGCCGCCTTCGTGCTGGTCGGGTTTTCGTCGTTCGTCGCGTTGGCGCAGGGCAATGAAGCCCGCGAGGCCGCGGGCGCAGCGCCCCAGCCCGCTGACGCGCCGCCGGCGCCGGACCGCAAGCTGTACGTGGTGGCGACGGCGCACCTCGACACGCAGTGGCTGTGGACGATCCAGGACACGATTCGAGAATACGTGCCGCTCACGCTCCGCGACAACTTCCGCTATTTCCGCACGTTTCCGAGTTACACGTTCAGCTTCGAGGGCGCCTTTCGCTACCTGCTCGCGAAGGAGTACTACCCCGCGGAATTCGAGCAGCTCAAGGAATTCGTCGCGAGCGGCCGGTGGCGCGTCTGCGGAAGCTCGGTGGACGCCGGCGATGTGAATCTACCCTCCCCGGAAGCGCTTGTGCGGCAGGTGCTCTACGGCAACGGGTTCTATCGCCGCGAATTCGGAAAAGTCAGTCGCGACATCTACCTGCCCGACTGCTTCGGCTTCGGCTACGCGCTGCCGACGATCGCGGCGCACTGCGGGTTGAAGCAGTTCTCGTCGCAAAAACTCACCTGGGGCTCCGCGGTCGGCATCCCGTTCGACATCGGCGTATGGCGCGGCGTCGACGGGTCGGAGATCGTCGCGGCGCTGAATCCGGGCGCCTATGTGAGCCGCATCGGCGTCGACCTGAGCCGCGAAAAAACGCAGCTCGAACGGATCGACAAACTTGGCGAGCAGAGCGGGTCGTACATCGGATATCGCTACTTCGGGACGGGCGACACCGGCGGCGCGCCCGACTACGCGAGCGTTGCGTGGCTCGAAAAGAGCAAGAAGTCCGAGGGACCGGTGCGCGTCCTGAGCGTCGGGGCCGACCAGCTTGCGCTCGACCTCACGCCGGAGCAGGTCGCGCGACTGCCGCGCTACGACGGCGAGCTGCTGATGCGCATCCACGGCGTCGGCTGCTACACGTCGATGGCGGCGATGAAGCGCTGGAACCGCCAGAACGAGCAGCTCGCCGACGCCGCCGAACGCGCGTCGGTCGTCGCGCACTGGCTGGGCGCCGCGGCGTATCCGCGCCAGAAGCTCGCCGACGCGTGGATGCGACTGCTGTGGCATCATCACCACGATGATCTGACCGGCACATCGATTCCGGAGGCATACGTCTTCTCGTGGAACGACATGTTCTGCTGTCTGAACGAATTCGCGGAGACGCTGCGCGATGCGGCCGGCGGTGTGGCGCGCGGGCTGGACACGCGCGTCGAGCGCGGCGTTCCGGTCGTCGTGTTCAATCCGCTCGGCGTCGCACGGACTGACGTCGTCGACGCCGTCGTCGAGTTGGGTGTAGCCGACGTGCGCGCCGTGCGCGTCGTGGGGCCGGACGGCGCCGAATGTCCCGCTCAGTTCGCCGGCGCCGAGGGCGGGCGCGTGCGCGTGTCGTTTGTCGCAACCGTTCCGGCGGTGGGGTTCACGGTGTTCGGTGTGAGCGCCGGCGACCCTGGCGCGGCGCCCGCGACCGATCTGCGGGTCGACGGGTCGTCGCTCGAAAACGATCGCCTGCGCGTGCGCGTCGACGAGAACGGCGATATCGCGAGCGTGTTCGACAAGCGCGCCGAGCGCGAGATGCTGAAGTCGCCGATTCGCCTCGCGCTGCTGAGTGACACGCCGGACCAGTGGGACGAGTGGGAAATCCGCTACCAGGACGTGAGCGCAGCGCCGCGCGGGTTCGTCGGCGGGCCGGCGAAGGTGAGCATCCTCGAACGCGGGCCGGCCCGCGCGACGCTCGCCGTCGAGCGCGGCTTCGACGGTTCGCGGTGTGTGCAGCATGTGCGTCTCGCAGCGGGCGAAGCGGGCGATCGCGTCGAGGTCGAGACCTTCATGGACTGGCGCACGCCGAGCACGCTCATGAAGGCGACCTTTCCGCTCGCCGTGTCGAATCCGAAGGCGACGTACGATCTCGGCGTCGGGGTGATCGAGCGCGGCAACAACTCGCCGGAGCTGTGGGAAGTCCCCGCGCAGCAGTGGGCCGATCTCACCGACGCCGACGGCGGCTACGGCGTCGCGATCGCGAACGACTGCAAGCACGGCTGGGACAAGCCCGACGACCACACGCTGCGGCTGACGCTCGTTCACCTTCCCAAGAAGGTGCAGAAGGACATGGGTCGTCACCGCTTCGCGTATGCGGTGCTGGGACACGCCGGCGACTGGCGCGCGGGCGACGTGGTCTCGCGCGCCGCGCGCCTGAACGCGCCGCTCCGCGCGTTTCAGACGATCCGCCATCCCGGCTCCCTCGGACGGAGTCTCGCGTTCGTCACGGTGAATTCAGCACAAGTCGGTGTGATGGCGCTCAAACAGGCGGAAGAAAGCGACGAGATCGTGATCCGCGTGCGCGAGCTGCACGGCAAGCCCGCGGAGCGGGTCGCGCTGCGCTTCGCGCCGCCGATCGTCGCGGCGCGCGAAATCAACGGAATGGAGGAACCGGTAGGGCCGATGTCGTCCGAGGATGGCGGGCTTCACATCGACCTGAAGCCCTATCAGCCGCGCGCGTTCGCGTTGAAGCTCGCGCCGCCGAGCCAGCCTCTCGCGCCGGCGGTGTGCACGCCGCTCGATCTGCCGTTCGACACGGACGTCGTGAGCGGCAACGCGGACCGGCGCGACGGCGACTTCGAGGCCGGCGCCACCATTCCCGCGGAGCTCTTGCCGACCAAGCTCGTGCGTGACGGCGTGGAGTATCGTCTTGGCAGCGGCGAGAAGGGCGCGCCGAACGCGATCACGTGTCGCGGTCAATCGATCGCGCTGCCCGACGCCGCGCGCGGGCGGCTCTATGTGCTCGCGGCGGCGGCGGAAGGCGACGTGCGCGCGACGTTTACGATCGACGGCCGCGCGGAGCCGCGCGTCGTGCAGCATTGGTCGGGGAACATCGGGCAGTCGGACAGTCTGGTGGTCGACGGTATGGTCGTCGATCACGCGCGGATGGCGCCGGCGTTTGTCAAGCGCGCCCCGCTCGCGGGGGTCGGTGGCCACCGGCACACGCACGACGAGCGCGACGATCCATACATGTTCTGCTACCTGTTCAAGCTCGTCTTCGAACTGCCCGACGGCGTGCGGGAGCTGAAGCTGCCCGACGATCCGCGGGTCCGCATCCTCGCGGCGACGATCGCAACGCACGCGAACGACGACACGCGCCCCGCTAGCGATCTCTACGACCGCATCACCGCGCCGCACTGCACGCCGCCGGGAGGACTCTTTATCGAGCCGGTGACGGTCACGCTCGCGAGCGACTCGCACGACGCGCCGATCCACTACACGCTCGACGGCAGCGAGCCGACCGAGTCGTCGCCGAAATACGTCGAGCCGCTGCGCATCACCGCCAGCACGACGCTGCGCGCGATCACCGCGGTCGCTGGACGCGCCCCGCTCGACGCACTCGCGGCGCGCTTCGAGCTCACGACGCCGCGCCCCGCCGTCGACGCCGGCCGGGTCGCGAGCGGACTGCGCTATCGCGTCTACCAGGGACAGTGGAACAAGCTGCCGGACTTTGAAACATTGGAGGCGAAGCAGAGCGGCGTGACCGACGGCGTGCACGCGAAGTTTACGGACGAGGCGGTGAACTTCGGCGTTGCCTACGACGGCTTCATCCGCGTCGAAAAGGACGGGCTCTACACGTTCTTCCTGCAATCCGACGACGGCAGCAAGCTCTTTGTCGGCGATACAGAGGTCGTCGACAGCGACGGGTTGCACGGTCCGCGCATCGTGCCGGGGATGATTGCCCTCCAGACCGGCCTGCATCCGATCCGCGTGCGCTTCTTCCAGCGCGGCGGACCGTACACGATCGGACTGAGTTGGCGCGGCCCGGGCATCGCGCAACAACCGGTGCCGACGGAGGCGCTGTTTCACGCCGTGGAGTAGCGCCGATTCTCGGGCGGCGGATTCGCCACGGATCGAGCCGCGGTTCGCAGCCAGCGGCTCGGGCCGCGGATTCGCGGCGTCTGCCGCCGACCTTCGGGAGTGGCGTCGCACGATGCGCGCACGGGTCGCGCTACGCTTCCGCCGCGAGCACGTGCGCTTCACAGTCGCGCACATGCGCGCGCAGCACTTCGACGCGCTGCATCGCCGCTTCGTGCTCCGCGCGCAGCTCCGCGAGGAGTTCGGCGCTGACGATCTCGGGCGTCGCGTCGTCGGTGCTCGGGGTCGGCGGGGCAAACGTGCCCGCCCGCAGCGCATCGGCGACCTGTCGATACGCCTGGCGAAACGGTGTGCCCCCTTGGGTCGCGCGCAGCGCCGCAAGCGTCGCGTAGAGCTCCGGACGCATTGCCGCCGCCATTCGCGCCGCGTCGATCTCCACCAGTTCGATCACGCGCTCCGCGACTGCAAGCAGGTCGAGCACATCCGCGGCTGCGCGAAACGCAGGCTCCTTCGTCAGTTGCCAGTCGCGGTGATAGCTCGACGGCAGCTTGCCGATGATCCAGTCGAGCTCGACGGCCCGCGCGCGCAGCCGGGCGGCTCGGCCGCGGAGCAATTCGAGCACGTCGGGGTTGCGCTTCTGGGGCATGATCGACGAGCCGGTGGTGAGACTCTCGGGCAGGCGGAAGAAACCGAACTCGACGGTCGTGAAGAGCATCAGGTCGCACGCGAGTTTCTCGACCAGCGCGCCCGCGTCCGCCGCCCAGCGGGCGAAATCGCGTTCGTAGCGTCCGCGGCTGTTCTGCACGTCGATCGCACTCCGCTGCACGCGCGAGAAGCCGAGCAGCTTCGCGGTGAACGCGCGATCGAGCGCGACCGGGACGCCGAAGCCCGCGCCGGTGCCGAGCGGACAAGCGTCGAGACGCTCGTAGAGCGCCAGTCCCGCCCGCACGTGTTCGAGCGCGGCTTCAACCACCGCGTGCAGCCACTGTCCGACGCTGGACGGCATGGCGGGCTGCATGTGCGTGTAGCCTGGCATGGCGTGCGCCCCGTCGCGCTCGATGCGCGCCAGCGTGGTCGTCGTGAATTCGCCGAGTCGCACCAGCCGGTCGAGCAGCGCGCCGCGTAAATAGAGGCGCATCGCTGTCGCGACCTGGTCGTTGCGCGACCGCCCCGTATGAACCTTCGCGCCCGCGTCGCCGCAGCGGTCGATCAGCCGGGCCTCGATCGCGGTGTGGCAATCCTCGAGTTCGGGCGGAATCGCAAACGAGTCGCGGGCCGCGTCGGTCGCAACGTCTCGCAGCGCCGCGAGCAGCGCTGCGAGCTCGGCGTCGCTGAGCAGTTTCGCGCGATGCAGCGTTCGCGCGTGGGCCGCCGATCCGGCGCAGTCCGCCGCAACCAGCAGGCGATCCCACTGCGGGTCGTCGCCCACCGTGAAACGATGAATCAACTCGTCGAGCGCGGCGCCCTTGTCCCACAAGCGCCGCGGTTTTACATCAGCCATGCGGACGTCCTCATCTGTAGCACCGGCTTCCAGCCGGTGCTTGACCGCCGGCTCCGGCGTTGTGACGAAACCGCCTGGAAGGCGGCACTACGGGCGCGAATCTCGCGCCGTGCGAAAATACTCCCGCGCGATCCGCACGTACGCCGCTGCGCCATCCAACAGCTCGCGCTCGAAGATGAATTCGTCGGGCGTGTGCGAGCGGGGCGAGCTGCCGGGTCCGATCTTCACCGCTGGCGTGCCCGCGAGGAACACCATGTCACTCATGGCGGGGCTGCCCGCGGGCCGCTTGCCGGGCACGGCACGCAGCACCGCCTGCACGATCGCAGCGTCGTCCGGCGTGTCCATGGGCACGAGCCGCTGACTGCGGATGTGAATCTCGCTGCGCAGCGTTCGGCGCAGGCGTTCGATCAACGCGTCGTGCGACTCCAGCGGCGTGGTGCGGATGTCGACGAAGAACTCGCACGCATCGGGCACGACATTGAGTGCGACGCCGCCGGCGATCCGGGTGACGTGTCCGTGGCAACGCCCGAGCGTCGGGTGTGGGGCGGCCCAATCGAACGCTCGCAGCCGCGCGATGTCCTCCGCGGCATTCACGATCGCGTTGTTCGGCGTGTCGTGGGGCGTGTTCGCGGGGTGGCTGGTGCGGCCAGCGGCGACGCAGCGGAGGATGAGCAGGCCGCGCTGCGCGGTCATCGGCGTCAGTTCGGTGGGTTCGCCGACGATGCCGGCGTCGATCGGCTGGAGCTTCGGCAGAATGTCGCCGAGCCCGTGGCCCGTGGTCTCTTCTTCGGCGGTGAGCGCGAGCACGAGTGTTCCGCCGAGCGGCTCGCCGCGTTGGAGCCGCCGGTGGAGCGCCAGGCCGGCCTCGATCATCGCACAGACGCAGCCCTTCGCGTCGTTCGCGCCCAATCCCACGATGCGCCCCGCCTCGCAGCGCGGCGTCCAGGGGTCGGCGGTCCAGCCTGCGGCCGGCGGCACGGTGTCGAGATGCGAGTTGAAGAGCAGCCGGGGGCGCGCCGCGTCCCCGATTTCGCACCACACGTTGTTGCCGTCGCGCTCGATCCTCAGCCCGGCGTGCGCGAGTTCGTCGGCGACCAGCGCGGCAAGAGCGCCCTCCTCGCGCGAGACGCTGCGCGTCGCGACAAAGCGCTTCAGCCGCTCGATCAGTGCATTCTCGTCGGGCATCGCTGGCTCGCGCACGTCCGCGGCGGCGCGCGGCTACTTCGCCGCTTCCTGTACTGCCGGGCGGGCTTTCTCGCGTTTGAGCACGATCAGGCTGCCGCAACCCTCGTTGGTGAAGATTTCGGCCAGCACCGAGTCGGGGCGGGCGCCGTTGATGACGTGCACGCGCGGGACGCCGCCGCGCAGCGCGTCGGCGCAGGCGGAAATCTTGGGCAGCATCCCGCCGCTGATGACGCCGGATTTTACGAGGTCTTCGAGATCGTCGACGTCGAGATAGGACTGTAGCGTCTCGGGATCCTTGATGCTGAGCATGACTCCGTCGACGGTTGTGAGCAGGATGTACTTCACCGCCTGCACGTCGACGGCGATGCGAGCCGCGACGGTGTCCGCGTTGACGTTATAGATCTGCCCGTTCGCGTCCGCGGCCAGCGAGCCGATGACCGGCAGGTAGCGCTTGCTCATCAAGTGTTCGAGGATGTCCATCCGCGATGAAACGATGTTGCCGACGTAGCCGAAATCCACGTCCTGCTTTACGCCCGTCGCGGGATCGATCACCGGCCGCACCGGCCGCCTCACGACTGTGATGAGGCGCGCGTCGATGCCGGTCATGCCGACCGCGGGCACGTCGAACTTGCGGAACTCGGCGACCAGATTGGTGTTGATGGTGCCGGCGAATGCCATCTTCGCGAGTTCGAGCGTCGATTCGTCCGTGATCCGCCGCCCGGCGACGAAGTTCGGCGTGCGGCCCATCTCTTTCGACAATTCGTTCACCTGCTCGCCGCCGCCGTGCACGACGATCAGCCGGATGCCGAGCGTCGCGAGCAGGGAGAGCTGTTCGACCACGTTGTCGAGCGTGGGTCCGGGGTTGCACAGGCTGCCGCCGAGCTTGACCACGAAGGTGCGGCCCTCGTACGCCCGGATGTAGGGGATTGCCGTCCGCAGCGCCCGCGTGCTGGGATTTGGGTTGTGCATGAGCGACGAATGCTCCATTGTCCGGTGGGGGCGGGCGCGGTTTCTCCGCCGTTCAGACCCCGGCGCGTGCGCCGCTGCACCGCGACCGCTGGTCGGCGGCGCGCCGCGTAGGTTAGACGCTCTGGGACGAATTCGCCACGCGCTCTGTGCCGCGCACGCGGCAGCCCGGACGGATTTCCACGCGGCCGCGCGTGCGACGGCCGCGCGAACTCGCGCGCTTGTGATCGCGCGGGGCGTTTGCCACGCATGACATCGCTCTCAATCGCGACCGCGCCGCCGGGGCAAGGCCGGATTGATCCCATCCGCGATTGGGCTATGCTGCACCCCACATTTCGTCGCCCTGCGAACGCTCAAAGGTTCACACGGGAGCAGGAACATGATCGGCGCCTCCGTTCCAGATCGATCGTCGCCGCGCCCGTCCGACGCGTCGCAGTACCTGGCGCCGGGCGCCGACGACCGTCCGGTGCTGGCGACCCGCGCGCTGCGCGAGTCGCGATCCGCGAACAACGATATCGGCCTGTGTCTCTCGGGCGGCGGCTATCGCGCCGCGTTGTTTCATCTCGGGGCGCTGCGCCGGTTGTGCGAGATCGGCGCGCTCGCCCAGGTGCACACCATCAGCAGCGTGTCCGGCGGGAGCATCCTGGCGGCGCGGCTGGCGGCGACGGCGGCGCACTGGCGGCGACAAGGCGCGACGCTTGCGGAATGGGACCAGCACGTCGCGCGACCCGTCGCGGCGTTCTGTGCACGGAACATTCGCACGACGGCAATCCTGCTCGGCTGGGCGTCGCAGGCGATCGGGCAGACCTCCGTGGGTGCGCGGCTGCTGGCGGCGCGATATCGGGCACTGAATGCCGGCCGGCTCGCCGACCTGCCGGACGAGCCGCGGTTCGTGTTTTGCGCGACGGACATGCGCCACGGCGTCGGCTGGACGTTTCGGCGCGATCGAATCGGGAGCTACCGGGCGGCGTATCGTCCGCCCGGAGAGACGACCGTCGCGACCGCCACGGCGGTGTCGTCCTGTTTCCCGCCCGTGTTTCAGCCCTATCAGCAAGCGTGGATGTCCGGCCGGCGAATCTGGCTGACGGACGGCGGCGTCTATGACAATCTCGGGCTCGAGCCGGTGTGGAAGGATCACGGCCGGCTGCTCGTTTCCAACGGCGGCGCGCCGTTGGGATTCGCGGGGACGCGCTGCGTATTCCAGCGGATACAACGCTATCCGAACATCATGCAGAGCCAGGCCATCGCGCTGCGGACGCGCTGGTTGATGTCGGCGTTCGAGCTGCCGGCGGGCGCGCCGGGCGCGCGGCGCGGAGCGTATTGGAGCGTCGCCAGCCGCGTCGCGACTTACCTGGCGGACTGTCCGCACCTCGCCGGCGGAACAACGGCGGGCGCGACGCGCTACCCGGGATACTCCGCGACGCTCGTCGCACGCCGGATCGCGCGCATCCGCACCGACCTCAATTCGTTCACTCCCGGCGAGCAGGCCGTCTTGCAGAATCACGGCTACATGCTGGCCGCGGTTGCGATCGATGCTTACGCGCCCGAGCTGAACCCCGCGCGGCTGGCCGTGGTGCCGCCGTTTCCGGAGTGGATGGACGAGGCGCGCGCGGACACGGCGCTGACCGGAAGTGATCGGCGCGTGTCAGTCTGGCGGGCGCTGACGGGGCGGTAGTACCGTGCCTCGAAGAAGAACGATCAGATCACGGACCGAGCCGCGGCCTTCAGGCCGCGCGGATCCGCCGCGCGACGTGAATGTCGCGGCTCCAGTACGTGGCGGTCTTCACGAGGCATTGCACCCGTGTCGTCAGTCACGCTGTTCGCATCAACAAGAAGCGTTGGGCAGGCATCCGGCCCCACCCATGATGCACCAGTTCTGACCCACGACAGACGGCCGGCGCCCGCGCCCCGCGACGGAGCCGGGCGCCGCGTGTCGACAGGCCGCACCAGGTCGACGACGACGACGCGGATTGAGCCCGGCGGCTATGATCAACCGCGAAGCGGCCCAATCCGTCGCTGCCGTCCGTCGGTGGAGCGGGTTGCGGGTGAATTGCCGGAGTGTTCGTCCAGGTCGGGGAGTTCGTACGGTGGCGATCCGATTCACGAAGATGCACGGGCTTGGCAACGACTACGTCTACGTCGATCTCTTCGACCAGCACATCGCCGATCCTCCGGCGCTCGCGCGCGCGGTCAGCGATCGGCATCGCGGTGTGGGAAGCGACGGGCTCATCTGCATCGCGCCGCCCGACGGCGCCGACGCCGACGTCCGCATGATCATGTTCAACGCCGACGGATCGCGCTCGCAGATGTGCGGCAACGGCGTGCGTTGCGTGGCGAAGTATGCGTATGAGCACGGGCGGGCGCGGCGGAACCCGCTGCGCGTGGCGACGGATCGTGGTGTGCTGACGCTGGAGCTTTCGCTCGAAGACGGGCGTGTCACGCGGGCGCGCGTTGACATGGGCGCGCCGATCCTGGCGGCGCGCGAAATTCCCGTCGATGCCGACGGCGAACACGTCATCGACCTGCCGCTGGCGATCGGCCGGCGGACGCTGCACGCGACCTGCGTGTCCATGGGCAATCCGCACGCCGTCGTATTTGTGCCCGACGTGGCCGACGTACCGCTGAGCGAGTGGGGGCCGCAGATCGAGCGGCACCCATGCTTTCCCCAGCGAATCAACGCGCACTTCGTGCAGGTGGAGCGACCGGACCATCTGCGGATGATCACGTGGGAGCGCGGCACCGGCCCGACGCAGGCCTGCGGCACCGGCGCATCAGCCGTGTGCGTCGCGGGCGTGCTGAAGCGGCTCAGCGCGCGCGCCGTCACGGCGCGGCTTCCGGGGGGCGAGTTGAGGATCGAGTGGAACGAGCGATCGAATCACGTGTTCATGACCGGTCCGGCGACCGAGGTGTTTCACGGCGAGTGGCCGGAATGAGCAAACGCAGCGGGCCCGCCGCTGCCTGCGACGGGCCCGCGCGACTCCCGGGTCGCACCGCGCCGGAATCTAGTCCGGCAACACCGACAGCTTGAGCTGCAGGTCGTTCACGTAGTTCATGAACTTCTCGATCCACTTCTCGTCGACTTCGCCGAAGATGTCCTCGAACTCCTGCTGCTTGGCGGTGATGTCGATGCCGTCCTTGACTTCGAACTCGGTGCCGAAGACCAGCGCATCCTCGCGGGCGGCGACCTTCCGCATGTAGGTCGCGTACTTGTCCCGGTGCTTCTTGAGCAGGTACTGGTGCAGCGCCCAGCCGAGCGAATAGCTCTGCCCGCCGCGCCAGAGGCTGTCGTCTACGAGAAAGCGGCGCAGGTCGCCCAGCCGCTTCGGATCCTTGCCATAGAGCTGGCGGAATTCGTTCAGCCGAAAGTGGTTCACGGCGCCGAAGCTGCCGCCGGCCTCGCCGGGCGGGGCCTCGAACATCTGCGCGAGGCCTTCCGTGAGCCAGCGCTGCAGGTCGGCGCGCGGATTGTACACGCCCATGTTGAAGTGAATGTGGTGGGCGGCCTCGTGCTGCACGACCGTCAGGTTCAGGTAGTTCATGCGGCGCGCGACGCTGTTCTCAATGCGGCGGCGCGTGCGCCAATCGACGCCGGGCTGCTTGAGCTGCTCCTGAAGCCGGACGACGCCCGGATCGGTGTTCATGTCGAAGAACGCGGAGCGATTGTTGTCGCGCGTGTAAAAGCCGAGCGCGCCGGAGGTCGCGAACCCGAGCGTGGCGCCGTAGCTCTCATACTCCTGATACGTGCCGAAGAAGTAGATTTCGAGCTTGTAGTCCGGCCGCTTCGGCGGCAGGCCGAGCAGCTCCATGTAGCGATAGACCCAGCGGTAGATCACTTCGAGCCGCGACGCGAGCCGCCGCGCGACCGTGGACTCCGACGTGTAGACGAGGATGAAGTGCGGCGTGGCGAGGCGCTTGGCGTTGCGGCCGGAGATGCGCTCCATCTCCTGCACGGAGATTTCGTTGATGGGCAGCTCGGGCAGCACGTCGCTGCTGACGTCGATTTCGCGATCGAGGTCCGCGTCCGCGTCCCCGATGAGCTTGGCGATGTCGTCGTCCGTGACCGCGCCTTCGGCGGGGGGCGCGTCGCCCTTGGCGGACTTCGGCGGCGCGCCGCTCGTGCTGGTGCGGTTGGCGTCGCCGGGGACGGTGAGCTCGGTCCGGCTCCGCACGTCGTTGCGGGGGATGAAGTGCTTGCGGCCGTTCTTGTCGACGACCTCGTAGCCGCCGGCGACCTCGGTGCAGGCGCCTTCGACGAACGTGCCGTTCATGCGGATGATGCGCACGCGCTTGTCGCTGTCGGCGAGCGCGGCGATCGTGAGCGTGAACAGGGCGCAGAGCGAGATGAGCGCTCGCGCGCGAAACAGCCAGACGACTCGCGGCATGTTGTATCCTACCCGTGGAACGGATTGATTGAACATCCTAACCCTATGGTTAGTATAGCCTCCGGCAAGCGGATGCGGCAACGCGTTCGCAGTCGCCCGCGACCTCGGGCGCCAGGATCCGGCGAAGGTGGGCGACAAATTCCGACGACTGGAACCTCCGTGAACCCTGTCCTGCCCCAGCGCGACACCGCCGCAGAACCCGAGCGCGGCGAGCGCGCGCTGGTGCGCCGGATCGCCGCCCGGTTGGCAGCGAGCGCCGCGCCGCCCGGCTCCGGCAGCTCCGCCGCGACCGAATCAGCGGGTGTGCCCTTTGGCGACGACATGGCGGCGATCGAGGGGACGGACTCCGCACTCCTCTGGACCACGGACACGCTGATGGACGGCATCGACTTCGACTCACGCCAGCACGCATGGCGGGATATCGGTCGCAAGGCGATCGCCGTCAGCCTGAGCGATTGCGCGGCGATGGCCGTACGCCCCGTCTCGGCGCTCTGCAACCTCGTCTTGTGCGAGAACATGACCGCCGACGACGCGCTGGAACTGGTCGGCGGCGCTGTGGACTTTGCGGCGCGATGGGGATGTGCGATCGTCGGCGGCGACACGAACAGCTGGCGGCAGCCGACGGTGATCAGCTTCACCGTCGCCGCGCGGGCGTGTGCGGACCTGGCGCCCGTTCGACGCGACGGAGCACAGCCTGGCGACCGGATTTTCATCACCGGGCGCGTCGGCGGCTCGATCCTCGGGCGGCACATGACCTTCGAGCCGCGCGTCGAGCAGGCGCTCGCGATCGCGCGGCGCGTCCGCGTGCATGCGCAGATCGACGTGAGCGACGGCGTCGCGATCGACCTGTCGCGCGTCTGCGAGGCCTCGCGATGCGGCGCCGTGCTCGACGAGCGCGACGTCCGGCTTGCAATCCACGCGGACGCCGAGCGGCTCGCGGCCCAGGACGGCGTGGCGGCGCTCGAACACGCGCTGTACGACGGGGAGGACTTCGAGCTGCTCTGTGTGCTACCCGCGGATGTTCCCGACCGCGCGCTGAACGAACTCGGCCTGCTGGCGATCGGGCGGATCGTGGCGGAACCGGGCCTGTGGATGCGCCATGCCGACGGCGCCCGGCGGGTGGTTGAGGCGCGCGGCTGGGAGCACTTCAGATGAGCGCGTGGGAGTTCGAGTCCACCGGCCCCGCCGACACCCAGGCGGTGGCGGCGGCGCTCGGGCGGCTGCTCCTCGGCGGCGAAGTGATCGCGCTCGATGGAGCGCTAGGGGCCGGCAAGACGCAGTTCGCCAAGGGGCTCGCGCACGGGTTGGACGTGCCCCCGGACGAGCCGGTGGTCAGCCCGACGTTTGTGCTGGTGCGCGAGTATCGTGGGCGGCTCACGCTCTATCACGTGGACGCGTATCGCCTGGCGGGCGCGGACGACCTCGCGGCGATCGGGTGGGACGACTTACGCAGCGATGGGGCGGGTGTGGTGGCGGTGGAGTGGGCCGAGCGCGTCGCCGGCCTGCTGCCCGCGAACGCGATCCGCGTCGAAATCGAGCATGTGGACGGAACCCGCCGGCGGATTCGGATCGCGACGCCGGACGAAGCGCTCGCCGCCGCGTTTCGGGCGGCGCTGGCAGAGACACCCCGTTGACACCCGGCGACCATGAGCCGAAACTACGCCGGTCCGAGTTGAGCCGAACTTCACAGGAATGCTCCATGCGTGCACTCATCCTGATCGGGGCGCTGACCGGCCTGACGCTGCTGGCGGGTTGCGCCGGCGTCGCGACCACCGCCGACGAGAACCACCGCCGCACCGTGCAGATCATGGAATACGACGGCCGGCAGATGACGGACGACTGGAACCTGATGTGGTTGGCCGACCGTCCGTATCGCCTGACGAAGTATCACTCGCGCTAGGCGCGCGTTGCGCGGTCCGCCGCGGGAGCGCCGCCGGCGGGGCTGCGGGCCCTGTTGGGGTCGCCGGCCAGGCGGTGTCGCGCGGACCCGCATACACTTCTGAACGCTGTCACCGGCGGCG
>JBFXAM010000039.1:0-38114 GCA_050184295.1 Phycisphaerae bacterium
CGCACGGCGCTCAGCGGCGCTATCGCCTGCTGCCTTACATCTACACGCGGTTTCACGAGGCGTCGCAGAACGGCATGCCGGTCGTGCGCCCGGTGTTTTTCCTCGACCCGAAGGATCCGGCCCTGCGCGGGCAGGACGACGCATTTCTGCTCGGCGGCGACATTCTCGTCGTGCCGAGCATGTCGCCGGACGGCGTGCGCCCGGCGCTCACGCTGAATCCCGCGTGGGCGCCCGTGACGCTGGCGGACGAGCGCGAGAGTCGAGACATTCACCAGCCGCTTCTCAAGATTCGCCCGGGCGCGATCGTGCCGCTCGCCGGCCCCATGCAATCCACCGCCGAGTATTCGCTCGCACCGCTCACCGTACTCGTCCATCTCGATGAGAACGGCTCCGCCGCCGGCACGCTTTACGAGGACGCCGGCGACGGCTACGCCTATCGCGACGGGCAGTTCCGGCTCTCGCGTTTCGTCGCCGAGCACAAGGACGGCGTGCTTTCGGTCCGCGTCCTTTCGCAGGAAGGCAAGCTGCCCAAGCCGAAACGCGAGTTCGTCGTGCAGCTCGTGACCGACGACGGCATCGTCACCTTCACCGGCCCGGACGAACTCCGCGGCGTGCGGGACGCGCTGGAGCCGTAGCGCGCGTTCGGTCGGGCTGGCGGACTGCGGCTACCCGGCGGCTGCGTCGAGCGTGGCGCGCAGCTGTGCGACCGCGCGCTCGTCGATACGGTTCTCTCCGGGTGTGCGACACGCACTATGAACCTGGGTACATCCCGTCGCGCGGACGAGCGCCGCGACGTTTTCCGGCCGTATGCCGCCGCCGGGAAGAATCTCGATCCGATTGCCAGCCCGCTCGATCAGCCGGGCCAATCGCTCGACGCCGACGGGCTCCGCTGCGGACGCCGCCTGACCCGAAGTGAGCACGCGCGTAAACCCCAGCGCGATGACCTGCTCCAGCGCCGCGAACGGATCACGCACGCGATCGAAAGCGCGGTGAAACACGAGCTGGCCCGTCGGGCGCGCCGCGCGCCATCGCTCTGCCACTGCCGTACAGCAGCGCACGTCCACGTTTCCCGGGGCATCGAGCGCGCCGAAGACGACCCCGGCGACACACTCGCCGGCCAATGCGTCGAGGTCCGCAAGCATCGTCTCCAACTCCGCATTGTCGTAGTTGAAATTGCCGCCGCGCACCCGCAGCATCGCGACCACGGGAATCGCAACGGTGTGGGTCACGCGCCGCAGCAGCCCGATCGTTGGCGTTACCCCGCCGAGCTCCAGCGCCCCGCATAGCTCCAACCGGTCCGCGCCCGCTCGTTCCGCCGCCCGTGCGTCCGCGAGCGAGTCGACTGCAATCTCCAGCGTCCTTCGCATCCCGTTCCTCCGCGCCGCACCGCCCGCCGCATCCACGCGAGACGCACGGCACCGCCCACCGCGACCCGCGCGCGTCACGGCGTCGGTGGAAAGCCGTCGGGCATCCACTCGGGCAGGTCCGCGATCGAGGCCCGGGCCGCATCCGATGTCGGCACGCCCCACGCCTGGAAGAACGGGCCGAGATTCCGCCCCACCGCCCGGCTGAAGCGCACCAGCCACTGGTCGCGCTTCGCGTCGTCGCCGCGCGGCCGCTCCGTCGCGGGCAGTTCGCGATACTCCGCGAATACGCGGCGGAACACATCCCACCCGAAAGCGTCGCGAAGCTGAATATAGAACTGCAACGCGAGAAACGGATCGGACTTCCACTTTCCGAACGGCGCGCCCGCGTTCAGGTGGGCGGCAACGCTCGGCGGCTTGTCGACCGCGGCGTGACCGCGAGTACCAGCGGGCAGCGCACAGACCGTCTCGAGCGCGTGCAGCGTGAACAGATTGCACGTCACTTCGCCCGTGCCATCAAACGTCCAGTCGCCGTGCTGAAAATTGTGGCCGAGTTCGTGGAAGAATCCCCACGCGTCGCCGCGCCGCAGCCGCTCCACGTCGACGATGTGTTGCTCGACGTCGAGGTGCGTCATGATCGGATACCCGGCGTGCATGTAGCCGGCGCTGATCTGCACGTCGGTGACGATCCGCTCGGGTCGCGGGCGATGGAGCGGCTGGGCCGCGAGCGTGGCGTGCGCATCGAGCACCTCGTCCCAGAATCGCAGCAGCGGTTCGGGATCGTCGATCTCGCGCACGACGCGCGCCGGAACCGTGAGAATGATCTTCGCCGTCGCCAACTCCGCCCACGGCGCCGGTCGCCTGCGAATCGCCGACCGCCATTCGTCGATCGATGTCTCGCCACGCACGAAATACGGCGCTTCGATCGCGTGCTCGATCCGCACTGTGACGGTGACGGCGTCGGCGGGCCGCGCCGCGCCGCGCTCGGACGCGACCGACGGCGCGCCCACGTCGACATAGATGAGCCCGCCGAACGCGGAAGCGCACTCCAGCGGCTTCGCTCCATCGGAATCGAGCGGGAAGGCAGACGCGACTTCCGGTGCGCGCTTCCACGCGTCCTTGTCCCACAGCCGATCCGTGTGCGCGCCGATCCGCAGGCGCCACTCGCCGGGCGACGCCCCGCGCGCGTGCACGCGGACGATTTCACCCGCGGCGGCATACAAGCCGGTGCTGTGCCAGCCGCCGACGCACGGGTCGATCACGACTTCGCGCGTGACGCGCGGCGCGTCGTCCGGCACCGCGCCGGGAAACTCCGCCGCCGCGGGATGCGCCCGCACCCGTTCCGGCGGTGCATCGCGCAGTTCCTCTAGTTGCAGCGTCAGCAGCAGCCGCGGGAGCGCATCCGTGGCGCGGAACGGCTGCTGCGCGGTCGGCGCCAGAGCGCCTTCGTGGGCCGCGAGCAGCCCGCGCAGCCGCGGGCGGAACTGCTCGTCGTCGCTGGGCAGCGTGCGCACCGCGGCGGTCGCGGTCCAGGCTGCCTGCGCGCGCTCCGGCGCCTTGGCCGCGCGCGTGCCGCTCGAATTCGCCGTGATGAAATCGAGGGCGCGGGCGGCGTGGAGCAAGGTGATGTCACCGGCATATTCCGTTGCGAACCCCAGTTTCCCGGTGCGGTCGAGCGTGCCGTCAGCGTAGAGGATGCCGGCATGGCGCAGCAGCTGATTGCACGGATGTTGCGAGATCTCGCGCCCGGGGTTGAGCTGAAGCCATCCCCAACCGAGCCCGCAGACGACGAGACCGCCGCCGCCGCGCGCGAACTTCACGATCTCGCGGATGTCGAGCCGTGCGAGATCGCCTTGCGAGACGCAGAGCACGTCGGCGCGCGACAGCTCCTCGGTCAGCGCGCCGCGCTCGAAAAGCCGCACATCCGCGTTCAGGCCGTGCGACGACCGCAGGCCTTCGACGGTCTGTCGCCAGCTTTCGGAGACGACGAGCACGCGCTTCGCGTTACCCGCGGCGCGCTCTCCGCCCGCGGCGGCGCGACCGCCGGCGGATGCGTCGTCGATCCGGCCCGCCGCCCAACTCACGCTGCGCGCCAGCAGCGCCCCCGTGTCCGCAACCTTCACTACGTCGACGTCGCTATAGCCCGTGTGCCCGAACGCGACGACCCGGCCGCGCTCGATCCGCCCGGCGGCGACGACCGCCGCGGCCAGTTCGCGCCCGGCGCGCCCCGCCACGACAGGAAACGCATCCGCGCCGTACACGACGAGCGGTCCGGGCACGCCGGGGGCGGCAATCTCGCGCACCGACGCAAGAAGCAGCGCGCGCTCGCGCGTTTCTCCGTCGAGCTCAGCCGACACCGCCGCGGGAACTCCGCAACGGACGACGATGGCCGCGATCAGGCAAGTCATCGCGGTCCGCGTCGAACGCGCGGGCCGCCGGTTCCGTGCTCGCCGATGACACATGAGAATCTCACTTCACGATGGAAACCCACCGACGAATCGGCGGCGGATGTGCCGTCAAAACCCGGTCGGCGACGCGTCCACAATCGACGCCTCGTCCGCGGATAGCCACGCCAGCCGTGCTTCTCCGGCGGGTACGGATAACGTCGCGCCGCGCTGGTTCACCTCGATCGTCGCATCCAGCGACGACTCGTTCACTGCGACGATCAACACCGCATCGCGGAACCGCAGCTTACACAGCGTCACACCCTGCCGCGCCGCCGCCGCGCACGCCTCGTCCGCTTGAATGTCGACGAGCGACAGCCCGTCGGCGTAGAACGCACGCAGCGCGTCGGTCGCGTCGCTCCATTCGAGCGGGAGCGGATGATGCCAGATCGTTCCCTCGCCGAGCGTCTCGCGCCGCGGCTGCGCCGCCGCGCTGGAACTGTCGGCGCGCGACGCGCCCCGGGTCGTGGCTGCAAAACACGACTCCGCGATCGCGGCGGAAAATCGCGCGATGCGCGATTGCTGCGCTGCGGCGCGTTCGGTCTCACCGGACTTCGCGATCCCGGCGCCGCCGGTAGCGAGACCCGCACCACCGCTCCAAAACGTAAGCGGCTCAGCAAGCGCCAGCGGTCGTCGGTGCGACCCGATGCGCGCCGCCGGCGTCGCCGCTTCGTCGCACTCAAACCAGCCATCGCACAGGAGCGTCGCACCCGCCGCGACGCGCGCTTTGAGCGCCCGCCACGTCGCCTCCGAAACACCTCGATTGGCAGGCAGGATGATCGCGCGCGGGTCGCCCAGGTCGAGTTCGACGCGCGGCTCCGCGACCATCTGCACCGATACGCCAAGCTCGCGCACCAGCACGTCGACCGCCCGTCGTGTCGCCGTCGTCGCATGATCGCGCGGCGAGAACACCTCCCACGACGGACTAATCAGCACGACCTCCGCGGGGCGCGGCTGGACGAACTTTTCGCGGTGACACGCGACGAATGCGGCGAAGTTGCGAAGCACGCGGTGCTCCGGCTTGTAGCTGCCGTCGACGCGCCGCAGCCCGATCGCCACTTCGTTGTCCGACGCCATGTACGGGTTCACGTCATAGCACCACTGCACGACGCCGAACGCCCGGCCGGCAAACGCGTAGCCGATCTTGCGCGACAGCAACCGGGCCGCGTCGTCCGGCGTGCGGTGCGCCTCGCCGCTCAGCAATTCGCGCTGCATGACACCCGTCTCGCTGATCAACAGCGGCTTACGCGGCGCCTTGGCCATCAACGCGTCCCACAGCAGCGCGTCGTTGAACCACCAGGTGTGCATCGACGTGTAGTCGATCGACTCGTGATGAAACAGCGGGCCCGGCCGCAGCAGCGCGCCGCCTTCGTCCTGACCCACGGTGATCGTCGCTCGCGATCCGGCGGCTCGAATCGCCGCACGCATCTCGCGGGCCCAGTCGCCGAACGACTCTTGCGCGAACAGCACATAGTCGGCCGCCCGATACGGCCGGTTCGCCCCGAACACGGCGCGATCGTTGAAATCGTCGAGCGCGGGCAACCCGATCGGCTCATCCGCCGTCAGCCGCCAGCGCCGCCGCACCACGTCGCGCCAGTCCCGCGGCGGCGCTGGATCGCCGCCTGCGACTTGCGCGGCGTCGCCGCCCGCCGCGCGCGCAAAACGCGCCGCAAGCCACGCTTCAAAGGCTCGCCGCTCCGCGTCGTCGCCGTTCGGACGACACAGCCACAACTGCTTCGGCGACGAAAACGACGGTTCGTTGATCAGGTCCCAGAGCATCTCGCGCGCGTCGGCGAAACGCCGCGCCACCGCCGAGACATACGCGCGCTGCGCCTCGCGCGCCCGCGCGTCGAAGTAGGGATTCTGGCCGCCGAACGTCTCCGGCAGAAACGCGAAGAACGTGAATACGACGGGGATGCCGTGCCTTCGCGCCGTCAGGTAATACGCTTCGAGCGCTCGCAGCCACGCCTCGTCGACCACGCCCGGATCAAGCATGATCTTGCGATAGCCCGACCACACGCCGGTGCGCACGAGGTTGATTTTCGCCGCCCGCAATTCGGCGAACGTGTCGTCCCAGACGGCGGCGTTGGGCTCGAAGAGAAAGTCGCGATGGACGGTCGCCGACATCACCGTCGTGCCGACGACCGGCTCCGGAACTCCGTTGCGCAGCAGCGTCGACTCGTCGAACGTCAGCGCGTCGCCGGAGCGAAAGAGCGCGTCGTCGAACACCCAGAACCCGGTTTCGGCGACAGGCAGGTCGTCAGCCCACGCCCGCACGCGATACAAGCCCGGCCGCGAATCGATCGGCAGCGCGATCCGCGCGTCGCCGTGCTCGGTCGCGCGAAGCGCCACGCCGTCGAGTGCATGAATGCGCTCGCCGTCGCGCGTCACGCGAATGCGCACGCAAAAGTCACGCGCGTCGCGCGCCCGCGGGCGATGCAGGCGCAGCGTGACCGACGGCTGCTCGCCCGCGTGAAAGCAGCCGAACGTCGGATCGGCGCGAAAGTCGACCGCCGGTCGCGCCGCCTCGGCGAGCAGCGCGCGCAGCTCGCCCTCCGTCGGCGGCTCGCTCAGCAGCCAGAACACCCAGCGCCCGCCGGACCACCGCCCACGCAACCGATCGATCGCGACCGCCGCGGAGGCGGTTGCAAACACGTTCATCCGATCGTTGCTCGCGCGACCGCCACCGGCCGAATCGGCGCTGTCGTCGAACACATGCGCGAGCGGCCGCAACACCGCGTCGCGCGCCCCCGGCGACCCGTCTTCGTCGGAAAAATCCTTCGTGTCACAGAACCGCGGCTCGAGGAAAGCGACGCGTCGATCTTCGGAAAGCGGGCGCTCGAACACCCGCGGCGCAGCTCGTCCGCCCACGCGGCCCTCCGTGTCGTCCGCGCCCGAGACGTAATGCCCCCCGCCGGGCATCCGCGCCGGCGCCATCCGCGCGCCGCGCACCGGCACTCGATACACCTGGTTCAATCGCAGCGCCCGAAGCAACGTGACGGTCGGCGGCTCCACCGTCCGTCGCCCCGGCTCGCCCGTGACACGATGCAGGAACGGTTGCCCGCCGACATAGAGCATCGATCCGCCGGCATCGAGAAACCGCACCAGCGGCTCCCACAACTCATCGGGAAACCCCGAACCGTGTCGCCAAACAAGCACGCGCCCCGGTTGCAGCGCCGCGCTCAGCTCGGCGACACTGCGCGCTTCGATCGCACCGTCGACCCGTGCCAGCTCGGCAACGTCGACCTTCGGAAATTCGGGCTCCGCGAACAACACAAACAACGCGAGTGCGGCGTGCGGCTCCATGCGGAGACCCTCTTTTCGGCGAGTCCGTCGCGCCGCCGCCGCCGGGCACACGCACCGGCCGCGCGGTTGCTCGCGATCGCGCGTTCACCGTATCCTCTGCGCGTCAATTTCGCGAGGCTGCCCCGATGACCCACGCGTGCCTGTTGGCTGTCGTCCTGCTGCTCACGCCGCCGAACGACGCGCCCTTCCCGCTCGAACTCCGGCCCACGTCGCTGCTGCGCGCCGGCGCCGACTGCCCGCGCGCCGTGCTGCATGCGACGCTGCGCGCGCCGCTCGCGCCGGACGCGCGCGTCGTCGTGCTGAACGAGCGCGGTGAGACGCTCGCCGAGGCGCAACCACAGAAAAATGTCCGCGATGAGCAGCTCGCGCTGCTGGTGCCGTTGTGGCAAGGCGCCGACCCGCTGCCCGTCCGGGTCAGGGTCGTCGCCGGCGACCGCGTGAGCGAAACATCGCTTGCGCTGCCGGTCCCCGAGGCCGACTGGACCCTGCACTTCATCACCGGTTTCCACTTCGACCCCGTGTGGTGGAACACCCAGGCCCATTACGCCGAAACCGGCTTCCGCCTCGCAAGCCACGTCGGCCCCGGAATCACGCTCGTGCGCGAAAACCTGCGGCTCTGCCGCGAAGACTCCGATTACCGGGTCGCGTTTCACCAGCTCCCGTATCTCAAGACCTTCATCGAAGCCGCTCCCCAGGAAGTCGCCGAGCTGCGCCAACGCGTCGCCGACGGGCGCGTCGCGATCGTCGGCGGAACCTACAACGAGCTGTCCACGACGCTCATCTCCGCCGAAGCCGCCGCCCGCAATGCGATCTATGGCACGCGCTTTCAACGCGACGTGCTTGGCGGCGACGGGGCCGAATTCTGGCAGTGTGACGTCTTTGGCCACGACCCCTCCTTTCCCAGTCTGATGGCCCGGACCGGCCACACCGGCGGCGCGTTCGCCCGCGGACCGTTTCACCAGTGGGGCGCCCCGCGCGACCAGGTCAACTTCCCCTCCGAGTTCATCTGGATGGCCCCCGACGGCCACGGCGTCATGACCCACTACATGGCCGGCCACTACGGCTACGCCTACGAAAAGCTCGCGGCCGGCGCAAACCGCGCGCCCGACGACGCCGCCGAGCAGGAACGTCTCGTCGCCGCCATGTTCGAGGACCTGAAGCGGCCCGCGCTGACGCGGAACGTGCTGCTGCCGATGCACATGGACTTCATCCGTCCGCTCGAGAACCTCGGCGAGGTGACGCGCCGCTGGAACCAGACCTACGTCTCGCCGCGCGCCGTCATCAGCACGCCGGAGGACTTCTTCAACGCTGTCCGGGGCGAGATCATGGACCGAGGCTTCGTCCCGCCGGTGATCACGCGCGACATGAATCCGATCTACACCGGCTGTGCGGTCTCGTTCGCCGACCTCAAGCTCGCGCAGCGCGCCTGCGAGACGGCGCTCCGCGACGCCGAGATCTTCGCCACGCTCGCCGCGCTCGAAGGCGCCGCGTATCCGTCCGCGGCGCTTGACCGCGCCTGGCGGCAGTTGCTCTTCAACGCCCACCACGACGCCGTGACCGGCTCGATGTCCGACCAGGTCTATCTCGACGTGATGTACGCGTACCGCGACGCGCTGGAACTCGCGACCGTCGTCCGCGACCGCGCAGTCGCGTTTCTCGCGTCGCGCATCAAACGCTGGTCGGAGCACGACCGCGAACTCCGCTGGCACACGACCGCGTCCGCGGCGCTGCCCGCCCCGATCGTCGTCGGCTGCGAGAAGGTCAAACCCCCGCCGCCCGCCGATCCGACGATTCTCCAACGTTCCACACGCGACCAGATCCTGCTCGAAAGCAAGTCGCTCCGCGTGCTGATCGATCTTCCACGCGGCGGCTGCATCACCAGCATCATGGACAAACGCACGGGCCGCGAACTGCTCCGCGCCCCCGCCAACGACCTCGTCGTGTACGACGAGTACGAAACACTTCCCGGGCACGGCGAAGGCCCCTGGCATCTCGCCCCCACCGGCAAGCGCCGCAGCGGCGCGACCGCCGGCGCGTGGGTAGTCGCACCCGCGGTGGCGGCCGCCGGGACCGTCACGCTCGAGTCCGACGATCCCGACTTCCGCAAGCGTCAGACGATCATGCTGCGCGACGACCCGCCACGGATCGACTTTCAGACCGACATCCTGGAGTGGCGCGGCCGCAGCAAGCTCGTGCGCGTCGAGTTCCCGCTCAGATCCCTGCCGCTGCGGCCGGTGTTCCAGACCGCGGGCGCGCTGCTCGCACGTCCGTTCGCGCGCGACGTCGATGCCGCCGTCGATCCCTGGACGCTCGACCAATCGTGCTGGCAGTGGGCCGGAGTCGGCGCCCTGTGCCGCCTCGAAGCGTTCGAGGGCGATCGACTCCGCCATGCCCGCGTGCTCGGCGTCGCCGAGATCGTCATCGGCTGTCACGCCACGCCGGACACCCGGCGCGCCGCCAACCGCCTTGCCGAGGCGTTTGTGAAGTCCGGCGTCACCAGCACGATCACGCGCCTCGACCAGCGCCGCTACAGCGACCTCGCGCTCGACAGCAACGCGCCCGACTTTCGCGTGTTTCTCGGCACGGCCGCCGACACGGACCTGCTTGGCGCACTGCCCCCGGGCCCGCTCGACCGCTTGCGCTGGATTGAGCCCGATGCAGGCCTCCCGCAGCTCATCGTCGCACCCGGCGAAGTCCTCGACCGCGTTGTCGAGGATCTCGCCGGAAACGCCCGCATCCGCGTTGAGCTGGCTGATGCACAGATCGCGCGCCGCCAGCTCCCGCAAGACGTCGGCGTCGTCCTCGTGAATCACGGCTCCGTGAGTGTGCACGCGCGCGAGGACGGCGTGCTCGCGCTGAATCTCCTGCGAAGTTGCCCGAGCTGGCCCGCCGGCGTCTGGATCGACGGCCCGCCGCGACGCCATCCTGACGGCAGCGTGCTCGAGCTCATGCACGGATCGCACTCGTTTCGCTACAGCCTGCTGCCCTTCGCCGGCGATCTGCGCGAAGCCGGCCTCTCGCGCCACGCGCAGGCGTTGCATCACCCCGAGTTCGTCACGCCCTGGAGCGGCGCGGGCGAGAGCATTCGCGTCACTCAGCAGGACCGCGTCGCATTCGTCGAGATCGAACCGCCCGACCTGCTGCTGATGGCACTGAAGCCCGCTGGTTTTCCCGAAGCCGACTGGGTACTTCCCGATCCGCGTGACCCGCCGCCCGTTGAGAAGGTCGTCGCGCGGGTCTGGAACAGCTCCGGACGCCGGACTGCCGCGCGCCTCCGCGTCCACCGCGCCGCCGACCGCGCCTGGCGTGCAAATCTGCTCGAAGAAGAAGGCGACGAGCTCGCCGTCAAGGACGGTTGGGTCGAGTTCGCCATGCCGCCCAACGACTATGCAACGATCGTCTTCGCCGTCAAACCCGCCGATCGCGCCGCCGACGCCCCCACGCTCGACCCCGCGGTCGAACTCATCTCGCCCAGCGCCTACTGGCTTGAAAACCTCGGTGAAGCCAATGTCGGCAACGGCGTCCTGGCAATCGCACCCGCCGCGCGTCGCATCGCGCTCGCCGACGGCGCCGGCGAAGTCGTCGTGCGCTTCGTCAACAACGACCGCCGCCGATCCGCGGACGTTCGCGCCAGCCTCACCGCGGCGAGCGCAATCGACGCGCAGCTCGACGCCGCCGACTTCACGCTCGCCCCCGGCGAATTCCGCGAAGCGAAGCTGACGCTCAGCCGCCGCGGCGATCAGCCCACGCGCGAGTCGATGGTGCAGATTCTCGCATCGACCGCCGACGGCCGCCGGGTCAGCGCCGCGCTCTGGATCGCCGACGGTCCGAGCGTCGCCGCAACGCCCGACGTCGGGCTCACGGCGGTGTCCGGCGTGGTCGCCGGCGCCGGCCCGCTCCGGGCCCGACTGCGCAACTACACCGCCGGCCCCATCCGCGGCGAGGCTGCCTGGCTCAGCCCGATGACGCTATGGCGGCACACGCCCACGTGGCGGCGCGAAGTCACCATCCCGCCGGGCGAATCCGTCGAGCTCGATTGTCCGTTGACCGGCGGCGCCGCGCCCGACTCTTACGCCTTGCTGCGATTCACCTACGGCGGCCGCGTGCTCTACAGCGAGACCGTCGCGACCGTTGTCGATCCGCAGCGCTTCGTGCTCAGTATCGGCGTCGATCGGCTGCGCATTCCGCGCGGCGGCGCGGGCCGCGTGCAGGCGATGCTTCGCGCCGTGGCCGGCCTCGCGCGCGAAGCGCCGGTAGCGCTGACCGGCCCGGACGGATGGACCGTCGTCGAGCGCGAGCGCGAGTGGCGGGCCGCCGACGCCGAGCAAATCTTGCAAGTCCGCTTCGACGTCACGCCGCCCGCCGCCGCCCGCGACGCGACCCTGACGCTCACGGGTCCGCGCGGGCAGAGCCGCTCCATTTCCGCAGCCATTGTGCCGGTGCAGCAGGCGCGCCGCGTCGACTCCGCAAGCGTGGTGAAGATCGACGGCGATCTCTCCGATTGGCGCCCCGAGGAATTCACCGAAGCGCGGGGGCCCGAAGACGTGGTTCGCTGCGCGGTCCGTCACGGGCTCGACGGACTGACGCTGGCGTTCGACGTCCACGACGCCGTCTTCGCACAACCGCATGCCGGCAACAGCATCTGGCGCGGCGACTGCGTGCAGATCGCGCTCACGCCGCGACCCGTGTTCAGCAGCACCGACGGCGACGTGCACGAGTTCGGCATCGCACAGACCGTTGCGGGCGCGGTTGTGTGGGGGTGGGTCGCCGGCGCCGGTGGACAGACCGGAGCGATCCCCGGTGCGGCGGCGGCGATCGTCCGCGATGGCGCGCACACGCGCTACGAAGCGTTCATTCCCAGCAGCGCCATGCCCACCATTCCGCTGGAGACAGGAAGCACGCTCGGCTTTGCTTACGCGGCGAACGACGACGACGGCGAAGGCTTCAAGGGCGCGATCGAGTGGGCCGACGGTATCAGCGGCGGAAAAGATGCGTCGCTCTACGGCGACCTGCGGCTCGTCGCCCCCTGACCCGACAAAGCGCCGGCCCCAACGCCGCTCGGCGGCCCCAGTGGGGCCAACGAATGCAGCGACGGGTGCGGGCCGCGTAGCGACCGAACTCCTTGAACCGGGGCGCCGCAACTCGCCCGCCCGGAAGGGCGGCGGAATCGCGCGTACCCCGCTTCCGTGCGGACAGGCCGACCGCGCGCCGCCGCGCCCTCATGCGTCGTCATCATCGAGCGGCCGAATCGCCGCTCCGTCGAGGTCGTCAAACTGCCCGTCGTGCGTCGCCCAGAAGAACGCACTGAGCGCCACCGCGCCCAACACCAACGCCAGGGGCAGCACGATGTAGATCACACTCATCGCTCGTCCTCGAACGTCCGCGCCGCAAACGCCAGCGACACGAGCGTAAACGAGCTCAGCGGCATCAGCACAGCCGCGATCAGCGGACTCAGCACGCCGCCCATCGCCAGCCCCGCGGCCACCGCGTTGTAAGCGATCGACACGCCCATTCCGCGCCGGATCGCGGCAAACGTCCGTCGGCCCGCCTCCACCAGCTCCACCAGCGGCGCGAGGCCCGGGCGATCGAGATAAACGTCCGCCGCCGCCAGGCTCGCCTCCGCCCCGCCATGCACCGCGATGCCGATCGTCGCGCTCGCCAGCGCCGCCGCATCGTTCACCCCGTCCCCCACCATGATCACGGGCCCATGCCGTCGCGCGCGCTCCACCGTCGCGAGCTTCTGTTCCGGCGTCACGTCGCCGTGCGCGTCGCCGGCGTCGATCGACAGCCGCGCCGCCACCTGCCGCACGACGCGCGGATCGTCGCCGGAGAGTATGCCCACGCGCCAACCGAGCTTTCGCAGCGCCGCAACCGCCTCCGCCGCGTCCTCGCGCACCGGATCGCCAAAGCTCGCGAGAGCGACGATCTTGTCATCGACCGCCGCGAGCACCGCCGTGTGTCCCCGCGCCAGCGCCGCCTCGGTCGCGGCGGCGCACCAATCCGGCTGCGCGGGGCCGTTTGCGTGCATGAACCGGGGCGAGCCGGCCAGCACCCGGCGACCACGCACGAGGCCCTCGATCCCGCCGCCGGCGTGCTGCACGACATGCTCGGCGCGGTCAACGACGCCGATCGCCGCGACCACGGCTCGCGCGATCGGATGCGACGAGTGGAGTTCGACGGCCGCGAGGAGTGATTTCGCCTCGGCTTCGCCGGTCCACGACAGCAGCGCGGTTCGCCCCTGCGTCAGGGTTCCGGTCTTGTCGAGCAGGATTGTCCCGCTGCGCGACAGCGTCTGGAGCGTCTCGCCGCCCTTGACCAGGATTCGCCGCCGCGCCGCCCGGCCGATTGCGACCGTGAGCGTCAGGGGCGTCGCGAGTCCCAGCGCGCACGGGCAGGTGACGATCAGCAGCGCGGTCGCGTGGTCCCACGCACGCGCCGGCGAAAGCCACAACCAACCTAGAAGCGTCGCGGCCGCCAGCAGGAGCATCGCCACCGTGAAGTACGCCGCGACGCGGTCCGCCAGCCGCACGATCGGCGCCGGCTGCCGCGCGCTGCGCTCGACCAGTTGCATCAATCTCGCGATGCGCGTCTGCTCGCCGGACGCTTCCACACAAACAACCATCTCCGCCTGCGCGTTGATCGCGCCCGCGCAGACGCGCGACCCGGGTCCGACGTCCACCGCCCGTGACTCGCCTGTCAGCAATGACTGATTCACCGCGCTCGTGCCGCTCTCGACCACCCCGTCCGTCGGCACCGTCTCCCCCGCCCGCACGACGACCCGGTCGCCGGCTGCGATCGCTTCGATCGGCACCTCGCGCGCCACGCCGCCCGCGTCGATCCGCCGCGCGAAGCTCGGCGTCAGCGCATAGAGCGACTCGATCGCGTCCGAGGCCCAGCGCTGCTGACGGCGCTGGATCCAGCGCCCGATGAGCAGCAGAAAGACCAGCACGGTCAGCGAGTCAAAGTAAATCTCGCCGCGCCCCAGCACGGTGTTCGTCACGCCGGCGACGCCGCCGGCGAGCAATCCGATCGCGATCGGCAGATCGAGATGCGAAGCCCGCGTCCGGACCGCCGCCCAGGCGCCGCGGAAAAAGACGCTCCCCGGCCACGCCAGCGCGATCACGCCGAGCAGCATGCTCAGCCAGCGAAAGAACACCTCGAACTGCGTCTCGATCGAAGCCAGAAAGCCGCCGTAGAGCGCGAACGCAAGCATCATCACGTTGCCCGCCAGCGCTCCCGCGACCGCGATCCGCGTCAACAGCCGGCGGTCCTCCTGCTGGCGCAGCGCGCGGGTGTCGGCGTTGCGCGCCGGGTGCGGCGGATAGCCGAGCGAGTCGAGCGCCCGCGCGATTTGCGAGAGCCGCCCGCGCCGCGGATCCCACACCACCCGCACCACCGCCCGGCGCAGGTCGAGCCGCGCTGCAACCACGGTCGAGCACACGACCGGCAGTTTCTCCACCAGCCACACGCACGCCCCGCAGTGCACGCCTTCCAGAAACAGCTCGGTCGAACTCAGCCCATCGGGCAATGTCTCCACGTGCAGCCGCTGAAAAACCGCGTCGTCGTATTCGCCGAACGCGCGGCCGGTCGTGCGTGCCGCGCTTCGTTCGCGCTGCGACGCCTCGCGCAACCGGTAGTACCGCGCGAGTCCGCAGCCGTGGATCACGGCGTACACCGCGCGGCATCCGTCGCAGCAGAACTGCTCGGGCGCCCCCGCGACCCGGAGCCCCGCCGGAACCGCGAGACCGCAGTGCGTACAAGTTGTCTCGCGCACCGCCGCGCCCCCGCGCGAGACCGGCGGTTCCCGAGCCGCATTCGGCGTCGCGACCGCGTCGGCCATTTCACTCCCCGCCTTCGCAGCACGCGGGTTCGTCGCCGCTTCGGGCGCGCGCGTGCGCCGCGGCCTCGCGGATCGAGTGCGGCGCGGGACCGATCGCCGCCGCCAGCGCGGTCGGGGAGAGCTGCGCGCGATGGATCACCGTGAACACGCCGACCACCATGATCGCCAGCGCCATGACCAGCGGCACGCGCCGCCCGAACGAGCCCAGGCAGCGCTGCGCACCGACGCCGATTGCTACAAGCACCGGCAGCGTGCCGGCCCAGAACGCCGCCAGCGTCAACGCCCCCGCCCACGCGCTGCCCGTCCCTGCCGCCGTCACCGCAAATGCATAGAGCCAGCCGCACGGCAGCAGCGTCGTCAGGAGCCCGACCGCGAGCGCACGCCAAACCGGCGGCAGAACGGCGGCGGCGCGATGCAGCGCCGCAAGCGTCGCCTGCATCCACGCCGGCGCTCGTACGCAGCCACGGCTCACCCCGCTGTAGCGCAGAATCGCGAACAGCCCGATCACAGCCATCGTCGCGCCGGCGAGCCCGGCCGCGACGCGCTGCACGCCCGCCAAGGCGCCGCCGAGATCGACCAGGCTCCCGACCAGCCCGCACGCGGCACCGAGCAGTACATACGTGATCAAGCGCCCGCCGTGATACGCGGCTTGCAACGCGAACGACCCGCTCGTCGACCGCGCCACGCCGCCCACGGCGAGGGCCACAAACGGGCCGCACATTCCGCCGCAGTGCAGGTTACCCAGCAGGCTCGCGACAAACACCGTGAGGATGACCGCGGTCACGGCGCGACTCCGGTCGCCGGCGCGACCTGCACCAATTGCAGCGCGCGATAGCGCTCCTCGCCACGCTCCGCCTCGATGCGGAACTCCCAGGTCCCCGCCTTCCGCAGCGCTGCCGACGCCTCATACTCGCCGCGGCCGGCCGGAGCGAACGCGAGCGTCGTGCGGTCCGCGCCCCGCGCATGGTGAAACACCGTCGCGCGCAGCGTCGCGCCGTCGACCGGCTTCGCGTCGCGGTCGGACAAACGACAACGCACGGCACGCGACCCGCGAACGCTGGCCATGCTGGCCACGTCGATCTCGACCGTCCAACCGAGCGCCGCGCCCGCGCGCATCGCGGCTGCGTGCTCGTCCCAGTTCAGGGCTTTCTGGTAGTAATCCGGCTCGACCGCCCAACTCGGATCGCTGGTCGCCGCGACGATCGTGATCGCACACAACGCGGCGTGCGCCGCCAGCATCCCGACCACAATCGCCGGCCACACCCACGCGCGCCCGGCTGCGCCGTCTCGCGCCGGCGGTGCGCTGCCGGCCGCGCCCGAACCGCCCACAAATGCCCGCTCGCTCGACATGACGCAGTGCTCCCCGGCAGTTCAATGCTGCTCATCGTGGTCGTGATCGTCGTCGTCGTCCGCCGGCCCCAGCAGCCCGTGTTTCACGCTCGTCTTAAAGCTCTCGCCGTCCGTGATGTGCAGCACGACAGACGCGTGCCCGTCATCAAACATCCCCCGCGGCGCCGTGATGATCGCGTTCACCGTTTGCGATTCGCCGGGCTTCAGCGTCACCGGCAACGGCGTCTCCGTCGCCAGCACCGCCGGCGACGCACCCGCCAGCCTCACCGTGTACGCCGCCGCCCGCTCGCCGCGGTTCGTGATCTTGATACGCACCGCGCTCGCGACCTCGCCGCTCGGCAGTACGTTGAAAGGCAGCCCCTGCCCGCGGAGCACCGCGACATCCGCCGACGCGCGCGTCGAGAGGAAGTATGTCAGCAGCGTTCCCGCGACCAGCAATCCCAGCGCGTAGAACAGGACGCGCCCGCGCACGACGCGCCCCTGCTCCCCCGCCACCCGCGCCTCCGACGTGTAGCGAATCAGCCCGCGCGGCCGGTCGATCTTTTCCATCACCGCGTTGCACGCGTCGATGCACTGCGCGCAGCCGACGCATTCGAGCTGCAACCCCTTGCGGATGTCGATCCCGGTCGGACACGTTGCGACGCACAGATGACAGTCGATGCAGTCGCCGTCGGGGGCGGCCGCGCTTGAATCGGCCGTCGGCGCGTCTGCGCCGGCCCGCGCGCCGCGGTCACCGGCGCGACCGGCCGCGCTGAGTTTCCGGCGCGGCTCGCCGCGTCGCGTGTCGTAGCTGATGATCATCGAGTCGCGATCGAGCAGCACGGACTGAAACCGCCCGTACGGACACGCCACCAGGCACGTCTGCTCGCGGAAATAGCAGAAGTTGAACATCATCAGCGCCGTGGTGACGGCCATGACGGCGAATGACGCGGGATGCTCCAGCGGGCTCCGCCGCACCCACTCCGCCAGCGCATCGACACCCACGAAATACGCCAGGAACGTGTGCGCCAGGAACATCGAGATCAGTAGATACGCGCCGTACATCACCACCCGCGACCCCGCCGACGGGGAGCGGACCGGTCGCCCGCCGCGACCCGCCGTGCCCTCCAGCCAGCGCTCCAGCGGACGGTATAGGAACTCCAGGTAAACCGTCTGCGGACACGCCCACCCGCACCACACGCGCCCCAGCAGCGCCGTCAGCAGAAATATCGCCACAAATGCGCTGAGCATCAGCAACGCCAGCAGCTTCGTGTCCGTCGGCAGAAACGTCGCCCCGAACACCGTAAACTGCCGGTGCGCCACGTCCAGGAACATCGCCGGCTTGCCGTTAATCGGAATGTGCGGCAACACCGTAAACAACGCGATCAGACCGTACGCCGTCCACCGCCGCGCCGTCAGAAACCGCCCACGCGAGACGCGCGGCTTCAGCCACCGCCGCGTCCCGTCCGCATTCAGCGTCGCCAACACCTGGTCTTCCGGCTGAAGCAGGGGCAGGCTGCGGGCCGCTGCGCCGGCGGGCGCCGCGCCGCACGCGACGCGCGCCGACTCGATCGTGGATGACTCCCGCGTGCTCATTTCACAGCATCCCCGCTCCCGCAATCCCGCGAGGCGGCGCCTACGGCGTCGGTTTTGTCGCCGGCTCCGTTGCCGCTGCCGGCTCGATCGCCGTCCCCGGCGCCGCACCGCTCGGCGCACCCGCCGCGCTCCAAGGCGGAATGGCGTCGCCTTCCGGCCCGCGCGGTCCTGGCAGGTTCTTGCCGCGGAGCGACGCGATGTACGACGCCGTCAGCACGATCTCGTTCGGGTGCAGTTGCGTCTTCCACGCCGGCATCGCGTTCCCTGCCGCCCCGTTCGTGATCACCGTCGCGATGTCCTCGACCTTCTTTACATTCTTCCAGTGATCGTCCGTGAGGTTCGGTCCGATCATCCCTTGCCCGTTCGTCGCATGACACCCGACGCAGCGACCCGCAAAGACCGTCTTGCCCACCGTCAGCCACTTCTCGTCCCGCGAGTATTTCAGGATCGTCGCCGCGTCCGGCTGCAGTTCGCCGATCTCGCCGAATTGCAGTCTCAGATTCGCCGCGACCGCCGCCTGATGCTCGTCGGCGAGCGTCCACGCGTCCGGACTGAACGTGAAGAACAGGAAGTACACGATGCTGAACACCGTCGTCGCGTGGAAAATCAGCCACCACCAGCCCGGGGTCGGATTGTCGTATTCCTGAATCCCGTCGTAGTTGTGGTCCAGCACCACATCTTGCGGCAAACCGCTCATCGACCGCTCCCTTGCTCGCCGATTCCCGAGGCCTCAGCTCCCGCGCGCAATTCCCAGCGACGCGCCGCACCGTCACCTTCCGGACGCGCGCCACGCGCGCCGCCGTTCGACATCAGCGCCGCGTCGTCACGCTCCAACGGCAGCCGCGCCGCACGCTCGATCTCCCGCTTCGGCCGCAGCATCACCCACACCACGATCGCCACAAAAACGGCGAAGAAAATCACCAGCGCGATCTGCGCGAACGACACCAGCTTCAGACCGCTCATCACGTCGGTCAGACTCATGGCTGCGCCCCTTCCGCGGACGCCGCGCTCGCGACACCGCCCGGCCCCGGCGGCGGCGCGTAGAGATCCGTGCCGATGCGCTGCAAGTACGCGATCAGCGCCGTCACCTCCTTGTCCTCCAGCCCCTTCGGCCCCTGGTTCGTGACGATGTCGTCGGAAATCTGCTTCGCCTGGGCCTTCGCCAGCGTGATCGCGTCGCGCAACGTCGCGTTGTCATATGGCACGCCCAGGGCGCGCATCGCGCGGAGCTTCGCGGGGATCGCGTCGAAGTCGAGTTTCGTCGACAGCAGCTCCGGATACGCCGGCATCGTCGAACGATCCGTGATCTGCCGCGGATTCTGAAAGTGCAGCGCGTGCCACACCGAGCTCTGCCGCCCGCCTTCCCGCGCCAGGTCCGGCCCGATCCGCCGGCTCCCCCACTGAAACGGATGGTCGTAGACGAACTCGCCGGGCTTGCTGTACTCCCCGAAACGCTTCGTCTCCGCCAGCATCGGCCGGATCATCTGCGAGTGACAGTTGTAGCAGCCGTTCGCGACGTACACGTCGCGCCCCGCGAGCTCGAGCGGCGTATACGGCTGCACGCTCGCGATCGTCGGCACGTTGGAGCGAATCAGGAATGTCGGGATGATCTCAAAGAGCGACGCCACCGCGACGGCGATCGTCACCCAGACCGTGAACCGTAGAGGCAGCCGCTCCCAGCGCCGGTGCCACGCCGCCTGGCTCCAGATGTCGAGCTTGTGCGCCGCGTGCACGACCGAGCCGCGCACCCGCGACGCCGGCCGCGGCGGGTCCACGTATCCCCGTGCCAGCGCGTGCGCCTGGTGCTCCGGCTCCGCGTACGCCGCCGGCCGCGTCCGCCACGTCATCACGAAGTTGTAGCCCAGCAGCACGATCCCGCTGACGTACAGCGCCCCGCCGAGCACGCGGATCCAGTACATCGGGAGCAGCGCCCGCACCGTCTCGATGAAGTCGGGGTACATGAGCTGGCCCTGGTCATTCAGCGCCCGCCACATGAGCCCCTGCGTCAGCCCCGCCACGTAGATCGGAATGATGTAGAGCAGAATGCCGATCGTCCCCAGCCAGAAGTGCTGCGTCGCCAGCTTCTCGCTGTACAGCTTCGTCTGAAACAGCCGCGGCAGCAGCCAGTAGATCATGCCGAACGTCATGAACCCGTTCCACCCGAGTGCTCCCGCGTGTACGTGTGCGATGGTCCAGTCCGTGTAGTGGCTCAGCGCGTTCACGCTCTTGACGCTCAGCATCGGGCCTTCGAACGTCGACATGCCGTAGAACGTGACGCCCACCACGAAGAACTTCAGCACCGGGTCCGCCGCCACCTTGTGCCACGCCCCGCGCAGCGTGAGCAGCCCGTTGATCATGCCGCCCCAGCTCGGCATCCACAGCATCAGGCTGAACAGCATGCCCAGCGTGCTGGCCCACTCCGGCAGCGCCGTGTAATGCAGGTGGTGCGGCCCCGCCCAGATATAGATGAACACCAGGCTCCAGAAGTGCACGATGCTCAGCCGGTAGCTGAACACCGGCCGATCCGCCGCCTTCGGCAAGAAGTAATACATCAGCCCGAGGAACGGCGTCGTGAGGAAGAACGCGACCGCGTTGTGCCCGTACCACCACTGCATGAACGCGTCCTGAACACCCGCGTAGAGCGAGTAGCTTTTCCACAGGCTCGCGGGCACCGCCAGGCTGTTGAAGATGTGCAGGATCGCGACCGTGATGATCGTCGCGATGTAGAACCACAACGCCACGTACAGGTGCCGCTCGCGCCGCTTCGCCAGCGTCCCGAAGAAGTTCACCGCGAAGCCGACCCACACCACGGCGATCGCGATGTCGATCGGCCACTCGAGCTCCGCGTACTCCTTGGACGAGGTGATCCCCAGCGGCAGCGTGACGGCGGCGCCGACGATGATCGCCTGCCAGCCCCAGAAGTGAAACCAGCTCAGCAGACTGCTGAACATCCGCGCCTTGCAGAGCCGCTGCGTCGAGTAGTAGATCGCGCAGAAGAACGCGTTACCGGCGAACGCGAAGATCGCCGCGTTGGTGTGCAACGGGCGCAGCCGTCCGAAACTCAGGATCGACAGGCCGGCGCTCAGATCGGGGATTACCAGTTCGAGCGCGACCACCAGCCCCACGAGCGTCGCCACCAGCCCCCACAGCAGCGTCGCGATCAGAAATGCGCGCGAGATCGCGTCGTCGTATCGAAAGGACTCGATCCCGCGCGGACCGCTCTCGCCCCACGGCTCGGGGCTCGGACGACCTGCGACGCGCGCATCCTGCTCCAGCATCACGGACATGTCTCGTGCTCCCAATGCCGCGGGCTCGGCCGCTGCGTCAGCCTGGTTCGCCGGCACAACGTTCGTCTCGCTGCGTCAGAATAAGACGATAACATGATCTCTACATCGTCAATCGGACTAATAATGGCGGCGGAATGAGTCAGTGTCAAGGGTCGGGCGCTCAGAATAACCGGCTAAATTCTAGCGTCCAACGCGCGCTTTTTGAGTTATCAGACGTTATTGAAACGATCTTTCCTTTCCGAAAAACACTATTGATGAATTGATAATCATGAGATACAGTACATCGCAGCGCGAGGTCGAGGTACAAGAATGCTCAGCCAAGGCGTCGGATACGCAGCCACCGCTCTCGGGCGAATCGCCGCCGCCGGCGGAACCTCGGTCCTCATCAAGGACATCGCCGACGACTGCGACATCCCCAGCGCCTACCTCGCAAAAATCATCAACACCCTCGCCCGACGAGGCATCGTCACCACCCAGCGCGGCGTCGGCGGCGGCGTCGTGCTCGCGCGCGCCGCGCAGTCGATTACCCTCTTCGACCTCTGCGTCGCCCTTGACGACCTCATCGTTCAGCCGCGCTGCATGCTCGGCGTCGCCCCCTGTTCCGACGAACGCGCGTGCCCCGCGCACCAGTTCTGGACCGGACACCGCGCCGGGATCGTCGCATTTCTGCAATCCACCACGATTGCCGACATTGCCGCTTTCGAAACCCGCCGGCGGTGGAAGCACCTGCCAGCCACGCCAAATCCTTCGGACCCGCCCGGCGCTCCGCCAGGCCGGCCATTGACGGTTCTCGGCAGTCGCACGCCGATGCACGCGTCCGACGCCGACACGCCGCAATAGGATCCGACGATCTTCCCGCACCTGCCGCGCGGCGGCGGGCATGAAACGCGCTACGCGCCGCGAATTCAGGGAGCAGGCTGTGCCGATGTGTGGATCGGTGTCAGCAGGAACGCCCGTACTTGGCCCTTGATCCTGCCGACGCCGACGATCGCTCCGGGATCGTTGATGTCGTTGGCGTACGCCAGCCACCAGCCACTTTCCGGCGGGATGAGGTCGTTCAGGCTGATTAGAACGCCGTCGCGCCAGAGAATCGCGTGGGTAGTGCCGTCGAGGGCGCGCGCAGCGCCCACGACGTCGCCACGGTTGTTGACTGCGCGCGCCTGGCTCCAGCGCCCCAGCGTGCCCAGGGACTCGACCTGCCCGTGCGTCCAGCGAACGGCGGAGTAGTCGAGCGTGTCCGCCGCCGTCGCGAACCCGACCACTACGCCCGCGTCGTTGATGTCCCTTGCGACGCTCCAGGAGCCCCCGAGTGTGCCGAGGTCGGTCATCACGCCGCGCTGCCAGAGGAATGCATGCTGTTCGCCGTTATGAGTTTCCGCTTCGCCCACGATGGCCCCGGCGTTGTTCAGCGCTTGCGGTCGCGTGTCTTCCGGATCGCCTCCCAGCGACAGCGGGCCCAGGTCGACCATTCCGCCGCGCTCTTGCCACAGAAACGTACGAACGCCGCCCGCGGACGTTTCCGCCAACCCGAGCACTAGACCACGCTGGTTGATCGCGTACGCAATGCTGTTGGCGCCGCCCAGCGTCCCCACGTCGCGGTACAAACCGTCGCGCCAGACGAACCCTCGTATCGCGGCGTTTCCTGGCAGCGTCGACCCACCGACGACTTCACCCCGGTTGTTGATCCCGAACGCCACGGCCGAGGTGCCGCCGAGCGTTCCGAGATCTACCATTTCCCCGCTGTCCCAGCGAAACGCCACAGCGGGCGCATCGGCGAGGCCAACGACCTGGTAACGAGCATTGATCGCGAACGCCTCAGTCAGGCGCCGACCCGGCAACAGCCCCAGGTCCGTAATCTCATAGTGCTGTGCCCACGATGACACCGGCCAACCAAGGAGAAAACCCTGCGCTGCCGCCGTGAGAAAGATCAGTGCCCTGGCGCGCATGACCTGCACCTCCCGACTTGACCCGTACTGACCCCGATTGCCCATTTTACACCGCTCGCCATCGCCACGAAACACGCAGGAGTGGTGTGCCGCGCCGCGCGACGCGGACGGGGCGCACGCGCCCCGACGCCGGCGGAGGCAGCGGATTGGAAGACTTCGCACCGGGGAAAACGCGGAGGTGTTTGTCGCTCGCCGCCAATGCAAAACGGGCGCGCCCCTTCGGACGCGCCCGTTTCGTGTTCATGTGCTGCACATTTGCACGAGAATTACGCTCGGCGCTTCACTCCACGCCGGGCGCGCTGAGCGCGCGGCTTAGTGTCCGCCGGGCTTCTTCTCTTCGTGCTTCGGCTCCGCCTTGGGCGCCGCCATCAGCACGCCGTCGATGACGTGGATGGTGCCGTTGCCGGCTTCGATGTCGGTCTTGGTGACGGTCGCGCCGCCGATCATCACTTTGCCGTCCTTGGACACGATCGGAAATTCGCCGCCGCCGACCATCTTGGCGCTGGTCATCTTCGTGACTTCGGCCGCCTTGACGTTACCCGCAACCACGTGGTTCTTCAGGATGTCGGCCAGCTTGCTCTTGTTCTCCGGTTTCATCCAATCGGCAACCTTGTCCTTGCCGAGCTTGTCGAACGCGGCGTCGGTCGGACCGAAGACCGTGAACGGACCCTTGCCCTTCAGCGTCTCTTCGAGGCCGCCGGCCTTGATGAGTTTCGCCAGCGTCTTGTGGTCCGCCGATCCCGCGATCGTGTCGACGACGTCCTTCTTGGCGGTCGCGGCGGGCTTCTTCTCGTCCGCCTTGTGCTCCTGCGCGACCGACACGGTCGTCCAGCCGGCGATCGCGAGAACCGTAACCGGAACCGCAACACCAACGAACTTCACCAAACTGCGACGAAACATTGAGCAGACTCCTTGTTTTGAACCCTCGCACGGCGCCGAGACGTTGCACAGAACGTCTTCGTGTTAAACGGCGGTTCGCGGAACGTTCAAACGCGAACTCTTATATCCTTGCTCGACGGCGCTCACAAGCCTATGAGGACTTTCCCCGATGCTGACCGCGAGCCGGCAATGCCACCGGTCGCCGCGACGCGCTGACGCACACGCCGTCGGGCCGAACGCAATGCCGGAACCGCTCCCGCTTCGCGCTCCATGGTTCGCTTAACCGGCCCTCCCACGACACCTTAGCAACCCACCGCTATGATCTTCCCAAACCGCCCGACCGCTCGCCGGCCGCGGCCCCCAACGCGCTCAGGACGGAGCCGCTTGCGCATGGCGTATCGCCAAGAGATCGCGCGGAAGACGATCCACCTCGCGTCCGCGCTCATTCCCACCGCGTACCTCTTCCTCCCGCGCGAACTCGTTCTCACGCTGCTGCTCATTCTCCTGCTCGCGATGGGCGCCATCGAAGTCCTGCGCCAGAACACACCCGCCTTCGGCCGGCTCTTCGATCGCATCCTCGGTTTCATGCTCCGCCGATTCGAGCACCGCGGCGTCACCGGAGCCACGTTCGTTTTCCTGGCGTCGTTTCTGGCGATCGGGCTCTTCCCCAAGCCCATCGCGCTCACCGTGCTCTACATCCTCTCCATCTCCGACTCGCTTGCGTCGCTGGTCGGCATGCGGTTCGGAAGCATCCGTTTCCGGGGCAAGTCGCTCGAGGGCAGCGCCGCGTTCTTCCTCTCGGCGCTGCTCATCGCGTGGATCGTGTTCCAGGGCCGCCCGGTTCCGGCACTCGTCGGCGCAACCGTCAGCACGGTCGCCGAGGCGCTCCCGCTGCGCCTCGGGCGCTACGAGGTCAATGACAACGTCTGGGTTCCGCTCGTCACGGGCGCAACGCTGATGCTCGTTGTGCCGTCACCCTGACCCCGCCGCCGAACATTGGAAGATGTGTTGACCGCCGCCGCGCCCGCGCGTCGCGCCACACGTCCTGGATCGCGTGCCGTTCAGGCCACGCGCACCGCGGCTTCGACCTCGTTGCTCTCCGGCGCGTATGCGCGCAACGCCGCGAACAACTCCACCTCGCCGATCGGCGCATCCAGCCGCTCCGCCACGCTTTCCGTGGTCATCCCGGCGCCCAGTAGCTCCGCGATCGCCGGCGCGGCGCCCGCCCCCGCCGCCAGCACGCTCTGCCGGCGCGCCGTCGTGCTCGTGGCGGCACCCACCTCCCCGATCGCGGGGCGAACGATACTCAGCGCCGGTCGCCGGGCGCGCGCTGCCGCCACGCGCGCCCGCAAGCTCCCGGCGCGCGCTTCGCCGTCCGCGATCGGCGCCGCCGCCGCGGACGGCGGCGGTTCCGCACTCGCGCGCCGGAGCCGCTCATCCGCGCTCCGCAGCAGCGCTTCGAGCTGTGCAATCCGCGACTCGGTGTCGCGCTCGACGCGCTCCGCCACGCGCTCGACGTTCGCCAGCAGTTCCTCCAGCGTGCGCTGCAACCCGCGCTGATCGCGAATGCGGGCGCGCTGCTCGCGCAGCACGTCGCTCGCGCTCGGACGGCGCGCCCGCCGCCAACGCTCGAACGCGAGCGCGCCCACCGCGCCGCCGACCGCGGCCAGACCGCCCCACCACGCCGCGCTCGCCAGCATCAGGCTAAGCATCATTCGATTGCATCCATGCCTTCATCGCCGCGCCCTGCACGTGCCGCAGCGCCACGCCGCTGCGCCGCGCCGCCGCGGCACAGTCCTCGTACTCCGGCGTCGCCTGTAGAAGGTCGCCTCGCAGGCGACCGACCTTCACGCGAATCGGCCCGAACTCCGTCGCCACCGCGACGTGTTCGCGTCGCAGCTTGCTCCGCAGCGCCTCGTGTCGCCGCACGCCGAACGTGCTCGTCTCGCGGAACAGAACGGCTTCGATGCGCTCGCGATCGCCGGGCGCACACAGCACGGTGACAAGTTGTCCGGCGCGTCCCTTCTTCATGACGATCGGCACGGTGAACACGTCGAGCGCACCGGCGTGCAGGACTTGCTCGCACGCGTACGCGAGCGTTTGCGGGCTGAGGTCGTCGACCTGGGCTTCCAGCACGCAAACCACGTCGTGTTCGGGTGTTTCCGCCGCCGACGAATCTCCGATCAGCACGCGCAAGATGTTCGCGCGGGTTTTGCCTTCGCGGGTCCCCGCGCCGCAGCCGGTCGCGGTCAACTGCATCGCCGGCACGCCGCCAAACCCCGCCGCCAGCGTCGTCAGAATCGCCGCCCCGGTCGGTGTCGTCAGCTCGCCGGGTTCGTCGCAGGCGGCGATCGCCGCCCCGACCAGCAGCTTCGCCGTCGCCGGCGCCGGGACCGGCATCAGCCCGTGCTCGCACATCACCGAGCCGCTTCCGGTCGGGATCGGCGAGCAGACGACGCGTTCCACACCCAGCAGATGCAGCGCCGCCGCGGCGCCCACGATGTCGACGATCGCATCATCCGCGCCGACCTCGTGAAAGTGCACCTTCTCCACGGTCGTCGCATGCACCGCCGCCTCGGCCTCCGCGAGCCGCCGAAAAACCGCGCTCGCGTTCGCTGCCACCGGCGCCGGAAGCTCCGCCGCCGCGATGATCTTCAGAATGTGCGACAGATGTCGGTGTTGCCGCGGCGCACCCGTGCCAATCGCAACGCGAACGAGCGTCGCCGCGATGCCGTGCCGCTTGACCCTCTCCGCATGCAGCTCGACGCCCGCCAGGTTCAGCCGCGCCACGACGGCGCGCAGGTCGTCGATCGGACAGCCCGCATCGACCAGGGCCGCCAGAATCATGTCGCCCGCAGCACCGGAAAAGCAGTCGAAGTAGCAGGTGCGCATGCCAGGCCGCCTCCTCCCGCCGCCCCGGGCCCGCGTCGTAACCGCACGGCGGTCGGACGATGGGCGGCGCGACCGAGTTATGGCGCGAACGCGCGGTGGTGGCAAGCGCCCCCCGCCTACGGGTAGTGGGTCCGTTTGATCCGGGTGGTACGGGCGTCTCGCCCGCTCATGCGACAGACACGCGCGAGACGCCCCTACCACCCTTCCAAATTCAATTTTTTTCACGAAACTGACCCACTACTCGCCAACGGACCGGCGGCGGATTCTTGGACGGCGCTGGAGTTTCTTCGCGATTCGCACGATAGCCGCAAAGTCAATCCGGTATTCGCGCTCATGCGGCGCGGGGATTGACATAATTCCACAAGACGCTGGGCCCGGCGCTTGACTTAGACGCAATATGGCCGATAATCAGCGTGTCAGCGGTGGTCTTCGCGTCCGCACGTTCGCGCGTAATTGACAATGAAGCGGTTGGCGCTATAGTGTATCGCAGCACGGATCACCCGGGGGGCGGACTTGACAATGATGACTTTCAAGCTAATGTCTGACTCCCCCCGACCGCTTGCCGGTCGGCCTGACGAGAAGGAGCTTCGCCATGTCCAAGCCAAACGGCAAGCCGAGTCATCGCGGCGCGCCGTCCGCGGACGCCTTCAAATTGCTCGACCAGATGAGTGAGTCGTTCGGAAAGGCGTGGGCGGCGTTCGCGAGCGAGTTCATCCACAACGCGCAGGCCGGCGCGATCGAACGCCTACCCGACGAGCGGACCGAGCAGCTCATCCGGCGTTATCGCGGCAAGTCGGGACACGACATTCGCCCGCAGGCCTTTGCGGATCGCGACGAGGCCGACGATGGAACAGACCATGTCGCCGATCCGCAGCGCGTCAGCGTGCGTTTGAAGAAGCTGCTGATGGAAACCGGCGTCTCGCAGATGGAGCTTGCGCGGCGGATGGACGTCAGCCCTTCCGTCATCAGCCGGATCATCAACAGGCCCGCCAACACGCGCGTGCAGACGCTGAATCGAATCGCCCACGCCCTCGGACGTCCGTTGTCCGACCTGTTGGGCGAGTAAGAAACCGCCCATTTTTTCTGCGCTCACTGGCCGGACGCGTGCTCGTCGGCGGCAATGCGCAGACGCGTCGCGCCGCGCCGCGCCGTCATCGCTGGCGCGCACGCGTCGCGATCGAACCGTCGTTCCGCGCGCCGAGAACCGTCGCGCGCGACCGGAGGATCAACGCGGGCCAGCATTGCGGGAGCCGCGGTCACGCTTCGTGCGGCCCCGCTCGCACGCCGCTCGGACTGACGGGGAGCACTTCGACCCAGCGACCGTCACGAAGAACGTGCAAGCCCACGATCGTGATGATCGCCCGACCGGTGACGCGCGCGCGGCGCACGATCATCTCCAGGCGCACATCGGAAGTGGCTTGAAACGCGCGGCCGCTGCGGCCAAAGCCCGGAATGTCGAAATCGTGGATCAGGTTCGCGCTGCCGCGCCGGCGGAGGAACTCGCGAAACTTGGTGATGACGACCGAGTGAGCGGGCAGCTCACGGGTCAAGCGGTCCCACAAACGACTCTTGATGCGCACGCTGGGCTTGAACACGCCGTGATCCTTCGCGCGAATGCGGAAAGAACGCCCTACGCATTGTGTATCATATAAGGCAACAGCGCAGCGGCAAGCGCTGCACGTCAACTTTCTTGGATGATGCAAGCAGCAGCGGATTATTACGGGGCGTGCGCGGTTGCAGCGGTCAGATTATTCGCTTCGCGGGACGTGACCATTCGGCTCACATTCACATTGGACAACGGCGACGAGGCGGGCCGGACGAGCCCGACCGTCACCGCCCCAGCTTCTCGATCGCCCGGATCAGCGCCTGGGTTCCCAGCTCGCCTCCGCCGGGCTCTGCTTCGACCGCCCGAAAGAGCTGTTGCGCCAGCGCCGTCCCCGGGAGCGGCAGGTGCAGCGCATCCGCCGCCGACTGCACGATCCGCAGGTCTTTTTGCTGCAACTTAATCATGAAACCCGGAGCCAGGTCGCCGAGCGCGATCCGCCGCCCCAGATTCTCCAACGCCCACGACCCGCCGGCGCCGGTGCTCAGCGTCTCGATCAACACGTTCGCATCCAGCCCGCTACGTTCCGCGAGCTGCAAGGCCTCGGCCACGCCGACGATGTTCAGCGCGCACAGAATCTGATTACACGCCTTGAGCGTCTGACCCGCACCGCTCGGACCCACGTGGACGACTTTCTTGCCCAGCCGCTCGAGGATCGGGCGGGAGCGCTCGAATGCGTCCGCTGGCCCGCCAACCATGATCGTCAACGTCGCGTTGCGCGCCCCCACATCGCCGCCCGTCACCGGCGCATCCAGCATTGCAACTCCGCGACCGAGGAGCCGACCCGCGAAATCCCGCGCCGCGGCCGGCGCGATCGTGCTCAGGTCCACGACAACCGCTTCGGCCCGCAGCGACTCCGCCGCCCCGCGCGGCCCAAACAGCACGCGCTCGACGTCCGGCGTGTCCGTCACGCAGAGCAGCAGCGTCGCGCACGACCGCGCGACTTCCTCCGGCGATTCGCACCAGGTCGCCCCCGCGGCGAGCAGGGACTCGCCCTTCGCGCGTGTCCGCGTGTGGACAAACAGCCGATGCCCGGCCTGGAGCAGGTGGCGCGCCATCGCCGCACCCATGATCCCCAGCCCGACGAACCCCAGCGCGGTCGGCGCCGTGCTCATGCGACGATGCTGGATTTGGGCGACGATTCGGTCGTGGCCGGCGCGACCGCGCTCCCCGGCGCGGTGCTCTCGGACGCGTCCGCCGACGCCGGCGCCGGGACCGCAGCCGCCGCCGGCTTCGACGCCGCGGGAGCCGATGCCGCTCGCGCGGGCGCTCCGTCCTGGCGCGCCGCTTTGCCCACCTCGCTCTGCTGCGAGGCTTTGGCGGCAGCGGCGGACTTGTCCTGCACGGCCTTCCCGGGCGCGAGGATCATCACCATGCTGCGCCCATCCATCAGCGGCGGGCGCTCGACCTTGGCAAGTTCACCGAGCTGCAACACGATCTTGTTGCACATGTCCGCGCCGATCTCGCGGTGGGCGCGCTCGCGGCCTTTGAACACGACCGTGAACTGCACCTTGTCCCCTTCCTCGAGAAACTGCGCGGCGCGCTTGGTCTTGATCTCGAGATCGTGCGTGTCGGTCTTCGGCCGCAGCCGCACCTCCTTGAGCTGCTGCTCGTGGTGCTTGCGCTGCGTCTTTTTCTGGTGGTACTTGAACTTGCCATAGTCCATGACCCGGCACACCGGGGGTCGGACGTTCGGCTGCACCTCGACCAGGTCGAGTCCCTGGTCCTGCGCCATGCGCAATGCCTCGTGCGTGGGAATCACGCCGATCTGTTCCGAGTTCGGCCCGATCACGCGCACCGGAGAGATGCGGATCTGCTCGTTCATTCGAAGGTTGGCCGAGATGTGCTCACCTGCCTTTCACTCTCGACGCAGGCCGTGTGCCGACCTGCGTACCTCCGCGCGCTAGGCCGCGACGGAGCGCACCATGCGGCCCCGTTCTCGCGCCTCGCGCGCTGCGACCTGCTGCGCGACGGCGCGTACGACGCCGACGCGCGGTCGTCGCGGCTCATCCACCCGCCCCCGCCAGCGGTCGCTGAACGCCGCGCGTGCGGACTTCGTCGCTGCACGCCGCGATGAACTGCGCCGCCGGCATTGACCCCAGCTGCTGGCCCTCGCGCGTCCGCACGTTGACCAGCTCCTGCGCCGCCTCCTGCTCGCCGACCACGAGGATATAAGGCGACTTCATCAGCGTGGCGCGGCGTATTTTCGCGCCGATCCGGTCGTTGCCCTCATCCAATTCGACCCGCAGGCCGGCCTCACGGCACGCCGCGTGAACACGGCGGGCATATTCCGACGCCTTGTCGCTGATCGTGCAGACGGTCGCCTGCACCGGCGCGAGCCACGCCGGAAACGCGCCCGCGAAGTGCTCGATCAGGATGCCGATGAAGCGCTCCAGCGAACCGAGCGGCGCGCGGTGCACCATCACCGGCCGGTGCTCGCGGTTATCGTCCCCGATGTACTTCAGGTCGAAGCGCTCGGGCAGGTTATAGTCGCACTGCACCGTGCCCAACTGCCACTCGCGACCGATCGCGTCCTTCACCAGGAAGTCGATCTTCGGACCGTAGAACGCGGCCTCGCCGCGGCCCACGAACCAGTCCATGCCCGACGACTTCACCACATCGAGAATGGCCGCCTCGGCTTTCTCCCAGTTCTCGCGCGACCCGACATACTTGTCGCTGTCGTCGCGCAAGCTCGCCCGGACGCGGTAATCGCTGAGCCCCACCAGGTTCAGCACGAGCTTGGTCATCTCCACGCAGCCGGCCAACTCCGCTTGGAGCTGATCCGGCGTGCAGAAAATGTGGGCGTCGTCCTGCGTCAGGCCGCGCACGCGCGTCAGCCCGCCGACCTCGCCGGACTGTTCATAGCGATACACCGTGCCGAACTCCGCCAGCCGCACCGGCAGGTCGCGATAGCTCGCGGGCTCCGACGCGAAGATGCGGATGTGGTGCGGGCAGTTCATCGGCTTCAGCAGATAGCCGTCCTGTTGCTGCAACTGCTCGCGCACCAGCGCCAGGTTGTGCCGGTCCGCATCGCTTTCGAGCTGATACCGGCGCGACGCCGGCTGGCTCGCGTCGCCGACGAATTGCTGCCAGAGCTTCGGATTCTCGATCCGCAGCTCCTCCAGCAGCCGCCGCTCCTCGGCGCTCGCACTCGCCGCGGCGCCGCGCTCGTGCGCCGCGATCCACAGCTCGTTCAGAATCCGCGCCGTGTCGTTCTCGTACAGCGGTGGGTATTGCGAGTCGCGGTAGTACGGAAAGTGCCCGCTCGTGCGGTACAGATCGAGACGCCCGACGTGCGGCGTGTACACCGGCTGGTAGCCGCGCCGCACCAGCTCCTCGCGGATAAAGCTCTCGAGCGCGAAACGCACCGTCGCGCCGCGCGGCTTCCAGAGAATGAGACCCGTCCCGACCAGCGCGTCCGTCGCAAACAAGCCGAGTTCCGGCCCAATCCGCCGATGGTCGCGCTTCTTCGCTTCCTCCAGCCGCTGGAGATGCGCTTGCAGCTCCTTCTTGCTCGGCCACGCCGTACCGTACACGCGCTGGAGCATCTTCTGGCTGACGTCGCCGTGCCAGTACGCGCCCGCGACCTGCATCACCTTGTACGCCCCGACGCGCCCCGTCGTCGGCACGTGCGGCCCGCGGCACAAGTCCTCGAAGCAGCCGCTGTCGCGCGGACCGCTGACATAGAAGCTGAGCATGTCGCCTTCGGCGCGCTCGGCGTTGTCGACCTTATATGGATTGCCTTCCGCCTGGAGCTTCGTCAGCGCGTCGGCGCGGGGCAGCTCGTAGCGCGTGAACGGCCGGTTCGCCGCGACGATCTCCGCCATCTTCGCTTCGATCTTGGCGAAGTCGTCCGGCGTGAGGTGGTGCTCGCAGTCGATGTCGTAATAGAACCCGTCGTCCACGGGCGGACCGTAGACCAGCTTCGTCCCCGGCCACAGCGCGCAGATCGCCTCCGCCATCACGTGCGCACAGCTGTGCCGCGTGACGTACAGCCCGTCCGGGTCGCTGGCGGTCAGCGGCTGCACCGGCGTTTCGGCGTCGCCGTACAGCGGCGTGGCGAGATCGACGATCCGGTCGGCGACGCGCGCCGCGACCGTCTCGCGACCAACGCGCGCATCCGCCTGGCGGAGCGCGTCCGCGAGGGTGGTGCCTTCAGCAACGGGAACCGATTTTCCGTCGGGCAGCCGCACAGTAATCATCAGAATCGCACCTTCATGGTCGCGATTCGGCGGCAGTGCAAAGCGGGGTGAGGGAGTGCATACGGGGGTGAGACTCTCCGGTGGACTATGCGGACGATGCTCGCCCCAGGCCCCATCCCGCTCAGCGGTGGCCTGCCGCGCGAACCTCTTATGTCGCGGAACGCGTCCGCATCATCCGTGTCCTGCCTTTTCGGGGCCGGGCGCGAACCCGGCAATCCCGTATGAGCAATGTAGCCAATCCGGACGACAAGTCAACCCGACCTTGGCTTCCGGCGGCTTTTCCCGGAACCGTGCGCGTGTGCGCCTCACGGCAGGCTATGCGCCAACGCGCGCCGCCGCCGCACCCGCCCGGCCGCTCACCGACCGGTCAAAATGTCACCCTGCTGCTGCATCTTCTGGTAGGAGTATGTCATTGTGAACGCCATGCCGAGCATCACCGGCGTGAGCAGCGACCAGCTGCTGGCCCAATCACGGAACGTGTCGCCGATCGACGGTGCAACCGCACTACTGAGGATCACGAACCCGAGCACGAGCAGCGCCGCGCCCTGGGTGGTGGTGAGGATGACGGTCATCGAACGATAGCACATCCGCGCGAACATCAGCCCGAAACCGCCGCCCGTCAATCCGAGCGCCAACGCCGCCATCGGCCGAAAACCGATCTGCTCGGCGAAGAACCGTGCCATCAGCGCCCAGGTCGCCGTGCATGCCACGTACATGCCGAAGCGCGGCCAGCGGAGCGCGGCAAGTCCGAGCGCGACCGCGACGCTCGGGGCCGCCACCGTCGCGTTGAGCGCGAACACGTTGGACGCCCACGCGCCCGCGAGTAGCCCGACGAAGGCACACGTCACGCCCAGCAGGAACGTAAAGAACCGAAAGCCCTGAAAGCCGTAGAGCAGCCCCAGCGCGAACACGACCGCGCCGGTCAGCCCCGACTGGTGACTCGCCCACTGAAAAACCACGTCCTGATAATCCGGCATGATCCACCTCGCGCAGGGAGCGCGCAACCTCTCAACCCTCAATCGTCGAATTCACCGTACGGTGTGAGCAAGAAGGCGGAGGGGAATCCTCCCGTCCCACCAGCCCCGGCCGTCCCCGCGCGAACGTCACCGCCCCCAAGATCCGGCGCGGGCGCCGCGCCGGCCAGATCCGACCCTCGCGCAGCGGCAGCGCCAGGTCCGGGAACCGGCGCGCCGAGAACACCGCGTCTCTGACCCAGTGACTGATTGAAGTCGCGACGGGTCGGAGCCGCGACCGTCACGTCGCGCGGCGGTTCCGCACGGCCTGAAGGCCGCGGCTCGCTTCACGATCCCACGGTCGTTCTTTCGAGACCGTGCACCAGGATGCCCGCGTGCGAACGCGTACGCCACCACGGTACGCAGTGACTCGACCAACCACCGCGCCGCGGAAACGACATTCGATCGCTGGCGACCCCGGCAGCCCGCATGAAGCGTTCGCGTGTCGCGACGTTCGACGGTGTGCACGGCGGCGGCGTCCGCGTCCGGTTGTCGCCGCCCGGTTCTGCCGCTATTCTCCCCCGCCTTGCGCGGCGCCGGCCGCGCCATGCGACCCGTTGCGGCGCGGTCCGACCTCGAAGCGAACCAGCAACCACCGGCAGGAGTTTGATCGGAATGGCCAAGAAAGCGTCGGATGTCACCAACCTCGGACTCGCGTCGGCGGGCAAGAAGCGCATTCTCTGGGCCGACCGCGACATGCCCGTGCTCGCGAAGATCCGCGAGGAATTCGAGAAGCGCAAGCCGCTGAAGGGCGTGCGGATGGCGTGTTGCATGCACGTCACCAGCGAAACCGCGAACCTCATGCGCACGCTGACCGCCGGCGGCGCCAACCCGTCGCTCTGCGCCTCCAATCCGCTCAGCACGCAGGACGACGTGGCCGCCAGCCTGGTCAAGGACTTCGGCGTGCCGGTGTATGCGCGACGCGGCGAGAGCGTGCAGGTGTTCTATGACCACCTCAATGCGGTCATCGACACCGAGCCGCACATCACGATGGACGATGGCGCAGACCTCGTGAACCTGCTCCACGGCAAGCGCTCCGCCGACGGCGACAACATCATCGCCAGCATGGAAGAGACCACGACCGGCGTCATCCGCCTCCGCGCCATGCACACCCAGGGCAAGCTCAAATTCCCGGTCGTCGCGGTCAACGACGCCGACACCAAGCACATGTTCGACAACCGCTACGGCACCGGGCAGAGCACGCTCGACGGCGTCGTCCGCGCCACCGACGTGCTCCTCGCGGGCAAGCGCGTCGTCGTCGCCGGCTATGGCTGGTGCGGGCGCGGCGTGTCGATGCGGGCGCGCGGCGCCGGCGGCATCGTCACCGTCACCGAGATCGACCCCCTCAAGGCGCTCGAAGCGGTCATGGACGGCTTCGACGTCCGCCCGATGAGCGATGCCGCCGCGTTCGGCGAAGTGTTCGTTACGGTCACTGGCAACAAGCACGTGCTGCGCGGCGAGCACTTCAGCAAGATGCGGGACGGCGCAGTGGTCTGTAACAGCGGGCACTTCGACGTCGAGATCGACATCCCGACGCTGAAGAAGCTGTCGAAGAAAGTCGTCAAGGACGTGCGGGTCAACGTGGATGAGTATCAGCTCAAGACCGGCAACCGCATCTACCTGCTCGCCGAAGGCCGCCTCGTCAACCTCGCCGCCGCCACCGGCCACCCGGCGAGCGTGATGGACATGAGCTTCTCGACGCAGGCGCTCGCCGCCGAGTTCGTCCGCAAGGCGAACCACCTCGCGGTGGGCGTGCACGACGTGCCCAAAGAGATTGAGGAGCGCGTCGCCGCCCTCAAGCTCGCCACCATGGCAATCAAGATCGACAAGCTGACCGCGGATCAGGAGCAGTATCTCGCGAGTTCCGAAGAGGGGACGTAAGCCGCGAGCAGGGGAACAGGCAACGGGAACCGGACACGGGAACCGTGGCACCGCCTTCCACGCCGTGAACGGATCCGTCGTACCGTGTTCCCGGCGGCGAATGGATCATCCGCGCGGACGCCGGGCGACCGGCGGAATCGCGGGCTCGCGCCCACGGCTCTGATCCGGTCGCCCGCCTTCTCGCGTTTGCCCCGTCCGCGATGTCCCTTTGCTCTCCTCAGAGTCCGTTCCGCACTCGCTGGTCCCCGCTTCTCATGGCTGCGCGATGAGGAGCTCCACGAATGGATCGATGTCGAAGTTGTTGACCAGCCCGTCGGCGTTTGCGTCAGCGGCACTCCGGGTACACGCCGGATAGGCGGCCGCGTAACCGGCCGGGTCGGCGAGCGCGAGCACGAATGGATCGATGTCGAAGTTGTTGACCACGCCGTCGCAGTTCAGGTCGCCCGGCCGCGGCGCTCCGCCGACGTCGAACGCGTAGAGATAGCAGTAAGGATCATCGATGTAGTTGTTGCCGGTGCCCATGATGTAAAACGTGCGACCATCCGGCGAAAACGCGCCTTCCCAACTCGGCGACATCCAGACGCCGTCCTCGACGGGCACCGGTTCCTGCCAGATGATGCCGCCGTCGCTGGCACGGCGCAGTTGGAACTTGAGGTTCGCGGGGCTGTGCTCGTATGCAACGACGAAGCACGCCTGGTTGTCGGGTGTGGCTCCATACGGATGGATCGTGAAGCCCGGCGACAGCGTCCAACGCACCGAGCCGTCCGGCGCGAGCGACGCGAAGCGGGCACCGGTGCTTGTGCCGTAGAACGAGACCCCGCTCGGCGAGACCACAAATCCACCGGGCTGACCCCAGAACGTGTTGTAGGACACGATCCAGCGCGCGTCGCCGTCCGCCTCATACGAGCCGATGTAGTTGTTGTTGATCGCACCCAGCCAGTAGACGTTGCTGGCGGCGTCGGTCTGCACCTTGCTGGTGCCGACGCGCAGCCAGTTCTCGTGGCCGGTCGCCATGTCCAGCGCATGCACGCCGGAGTTGCCCGTGAGAGGCCCACCCTGTCCCGTGGCGAAGTAGAGCTGCCCGTTGCCGAACGCGATCTCCCAACCCAGCGGCGCGGCGCGGAAGTTGTAGCCGCCGCTGTGGCTCCACGCGAGCGTGCCGTCCGGGTGCAGGGCGAACGCGCCGTGATCGGTGCCGAGCGAGGGTTCCTCCTCGGTCACCGCGTAGACCTTGCCGTCGGGACCGACGTTGGGCCCCACGAACATCGGCCCCGCGTTCGGCGGTGTGTTGTATTGCCAGAGAATCTCACCATCCGGCGATGCCGCCGTGACGGACGCACCCGCCCCACAGAAATAGACGGTGCCGTCCGATCCGACCGTCGCGGGTCGCACACCACCGCCAAACGGAATAACCCACTTCACCGCGCCGTTCGGCGCAATCCCATAGAGCGGCCCGGCGGCGCCCGTGACGTAGATCGAGCCATCCGGCCCAATCGCCGGCCGTGCCATTCCATAAAAATGATCCGTGCGAATCCGCCACCGAACATGCGCGCCGATCGAACTGCGGGCGGTAACTTCGACCGGCGCCTCGTTGCTGGGCGAACTCGCGATCACCTGAACGGTCGTCACGCCGAGCGGCGCGGTCTCGGGCACGTGCGCACGGATCTTCTGGTCCGACCAGTACGTAATCACCGCGGGCACACCGCCGACCCGCAATTGCGAACCGCCCTGCGCGGCGCCGAAGCCACCCCCGGTCACGACCAGTCGGTCCGACCGCGCCAAGCGGCTGTCCGAGAGTCCCGAGATGAACTGCGCCGACGCAGTCGTCGCCAGGACCGCCGCAACCAGCATTCCCCCACCAATCCGCGGAAGGATGTTCGGTCGAACGCCTTGATGTTCCACGACTTTCTCCCATATCGCCGGCAACCCGAGATCGGTCGGGAGCCGCCGAATCCGGCTCAGATGCGAGTCCGTGAGCTTTGCGTCGCGGGGACGGGCCCCGGGGCAGCTCGACCGCACGGGGCCGCGCCCCGCCGACTCAACCGGAGGCCCGCTGCGGCGGGTTTCGTACATGGCGTTCCGACCGGGCACGCAATTCCCTGCGTCGGTCCAGCGGCGACGCCCGCGCCCACGCACGGGCTGCCGATCAGCGCCCTTCGACCGCGCCGGTCGGTCCGTTCGTCTCTGCTTTTCGGTCCCTTCGTCCTCGTTCCGCAGTTGTTCCCCGTTCCCTACGGCTGCGCGATGAGGAGCTCCACGAATGGATCGATGTCGAAGTTGTTGACGTAGCCGTCGCGGTTGATGTCGAGGTTGCAGAGCCAGTTGCAGTTCGGGTGCGCGTCGCCGTATTGGTCGGCGCTGGTCAGCGCGAGGACGAACGCGTCGATGTCGAAGTTGTTGACGATGCCGTCGCAATTGGCGTCGCCGCGCGGGAATCCGCGGCACTCCGGCGGCGTGAGGATGTAGGCGCGCTGCGGAACACCGCTGGGGTTGGCAATAAAGAACCCCGCGCAGGCCACCTGACCCGCATTG